>CAZGKW010000018.1:50181-87763 GCA_964526295.1 uncultured Anaerolineales bacterium | reverse complement strand
TTCCTTGCTTCCTCCATCCGTCCGCGGTACCCTCAAAACCTGCGAAAGGGCAGTTGGGGTTCCGAGCGTTTAAAATAGGGTATCCGGTCGTAACTTTCCTTCGGCGCCGGGGTTCCTAATGATGGGGAACGCCGACCGGCGCCCGCCGTGCACGAACGCCTGGGAGGAGCCGGGCCGTGACCATCGCCGACATCCTCCTTGAAAAGGGGCTCGTCAAGGCCGAGCAACTGGCCGAGGCCGAGCGTCTGCGCAAGGCCGACGGCGGACGGATCGACCGGGCCCTGGTCGAGCTGGGCTACATCGACGAGGAGGCCCTCCTTCGCGTCATGAGCGAAGAACTGGCCATCCCCATCGTCGACCTCGCGAGCATCACCATCGACGTCGAGACGCTTCGAAGCCTGCCGCCGAAGCTCGTCTACCGGAAGAACCTCGTGCCGCTCTCCCGGTCCAACGGCGCCCTGACCGTCGCGACCAGCGACCCGTTCGACCTCTACGCCTTCGACGAGGTCCGGCTGATGACGGGCCTGGAGGTGCGGCCGGTCCTGGCGACGCAGGGTGAGATCGACAAGGTCATCAAGGCCCACTACGGCGTGGGCGGCGACACGGTCACCGAGATGATCGGCGGCCAGGACATCCAGGTCGTCGACGAGAACGGCGCCGACGCCGACGACCTCCTCCAGATGGCCCAGGAGGCCAGCGTCATCAAGCTGGTCAACGAGATCTTCCTGGAGGCCCTCAACGAGCGGGCCAGCGATATACACATCGAGCCTTATGAGAACACGCTGGTCGTCCGGTACCGCGTCGACGGGGTGCTGCACGAGACGACGGTGCCGCCGCAGATCCGCCGGTTCCAGGCGGCGATCCTCAGCCGCATCAAGATTCTGGCGAACCTGAACATTGCCGAGAAGCGCCTGCCCCAGGACGGGCGGATCAAGTTCCAGGTCGGCTCCCGCCAGATCGACGTCCGCGTCAGCGTCATCCCGATGCTCTTCGGCGAAGGCATCGTCATGCGTATCCTCGACCGGTCGCAGGTCCTGTTCAACCTGCCCGACCTCGGGATGGCCGGCGATACGTTCGAGGTCTTTCGCGACATCATCAAGCGGCCGCACGGCATCCTCCTGGTGACCGGCCCCACGGGCAGCGGCAAAACGACGACCCTGTACGCGGCGCTTCAGGAGATCGTCGGCCCGGAGATCAAGGTCGTGACGATCGAGGACCCGGTGGAGTACCACCTGGAGGGCGTCAACCAGATCCAGGTCCAGTCGAAGATCGGCATGACGTTCGCCCGGGGCTTGCGGGCGATCCTGCGGCACGACCCGGACGTGGTGATGATCGGCGAGATCCGCGACATGGAGGCGGCCGAGGCGGCGGTCCAGGCGGCCCTGACCGGGCACCTCGTATTCTCGACTCTGCATACCAATGACGCGGCGTCGGCGGCGACGCGGCTCCTCGACATGGGCGTCGAGCCCTATCTCGTGACGAGCACGCTGATGGCCGCCATGGCCCAGCGGCTCGTCCGGAAGATCTGCCCGCACTGTCGCGAGCCGTACGAGCCCGACCGGGATCGCCTGCCGCCCGACTTCCAGCTCGAGCCGGGACAGAAGCTGCACCGCGGCGCCGGGTGCCGGCAGTGCCGCGGGACGGGCTACCACGGGCGGACGGGGATCTTCGAGCTCATGAACCTGACCGACGCGGTCCGCGACAAGATCATGACCCGGGCCCCGACCAGCAAGATCATCGATCAGGGCAAGCGCGAGGGCCTCCGGTTCCTCCGGGAGGACGGGTGGATGAAGGTCCGCCAGGGGACCACGACGCCCGAAGAGGTGATCCGCAGCACCAAGGTGTAGCCGGGGGGGGAGCAGATCTTCAGGCGGCCGGCGGCGCGCCGGGGGCGCTCGCCGACGGCGCCTTTCCGGGGCGAAGCAGGACGGGTGACGGGCGACCGACCATGGCGACCTATCAGTACGTGGCCCGGACGGCGACCGGCGAGGAGGTCGCGGGCGTGCTGGAGGCCGAGAGCTCGGCCGCCGTCGTCCGGGCCCTCGACGAGAAGAGCCTGTTTCCCGTCCAGGTGGACGAGCGGCAGCCGGCGGCCCAGGTCCGCGCGTTCGGCATGGGCCGTGTCCGGGCCCGGGACGTGGGGATCTTCTACGGCCAGCTCGCCGACCTGCTCCGGGCCGGCGTGCCGATGCTGCGGGCCCTGGACACGCTGATGACCGCCCTGGGGTCGGGCCGCCTGCGGGAGGTGGTCCGGCGGATCCGGATGGAGGTTTCCGAGGGCCGGCCGCTGGCCGACGCCCTGGCCGACCGGCTCGACATTTTCGCCGGCCCGCACGTGGCGATGGTCCGGGCGGGCGAACGGGGCGGCTTTCTGGAGGACGTGCTGACGAACCTGTCGGACTTCGTCGAGCGGCAGGACGAGCTCCAGGGCAAGGTCCGCGGGGCGATGGTGTACCCGGCGCTGCTGGTGTCGCTTCTGGTGGTGGTGGTGACGATCGCCCTGGTGGTCTTCGTGCCGCAGTTCGAGGAGTTCCTGCGGGACGCGCCGAAGCCGCTCCCGACGGTGGTCCTTTTCAAGATGAGCGAGGTGCTGAGGCGGGATTGGCTCCTGGTGCTGGGGTTCGTCGGCCTCGGGGTGTTCCTGGTGTGGGCGTTCCTGAGGAGCGCGGCGGGCCGGCGGGCCTGGGACCAGCTTCGGATCCGCCTGCCGGTGTTCGGCAAGGCCGTTCGGATGGTCAGCCTGACGCGGTTCTGCCGTGTCCTGGGCACGATGCTCTCGAGCGGCGTGCCGATCCTGGAGGCCCTGTCCATCTCGAAGGACGCGACGGGGTCGGTGGTCCTGGGGGAGACGATCGGGGGGGCCGTGGAGAACGTCCGGGCGGGCGAGCCGCTGGCCGACCCGCTTCGCGAAAGCGGGGCGTTTCCGCTGGAGATCGTCGAGATGATCGCCGTGGCCGAGGAGTCGAACCAGCTCGAGACGGTGCTCGTCCGGATTGCCGACACCGTCGAGCGGCGGACCAACCGGCAGGTCGACCTGACGGTCCGGCTCCTGGAGCCGCTGATTCTGGTGATCATGGCGGCGGTGATCGGGTTCGTCGTCGTGGCGCTGTACTATCCGATCTTTACGATGGCATCGACGCTCAAGTAAGGGGGAGGGGCCGCCGGTCGGCGAGCGATCGGCCGGGCCGGTACGCGAGGCGTCCTAACGCACGAGCGAGGCGAAAGGAGTGACACGGATGGAGAGGCGAAGCAAAAGGCGGCCGGGCTTCACGCTGATGGAGGTCCTGCTGGTCCTGGTGATTCTGGGCCTGCTGGCCACCGTGGCCATCCTGGCGACCGGGGGCATCCAGAGACGGGCCAAGATCGACGCCACGAAGATCAAGCTGGGCGTCATCGGGCAGGCCGTCAAAACCTACCAGATGCACGTCGGCCATTACCCGACGGACGAGGAGGGCGGCCTCACGGCCCTCACGGAGCGGCCCACCACCTTCGAGACCGACGCGATGGCCGAGAAGTGGAGCGGCCCGTACCTCGAAGAGGCCCCCACCGACGCCTGGGACCAGCCGTTCATGTACGAGGAGCTCGACCCGGAGACGGCCGAGTCGATGGGCGCCCCGTTCAAGCTCTGGTCCACCGGGCCGGACATGCAGGACGGCACCGACGATGACATCCGCAACTGGAAGGAAGAGATCTGACGGGACCGGCCGGGCCGGTCCGCGCCACTCGGCGCGGCCGGTGCGCGGACGGTCCGTCCGGGCGGGCTTCACGCTGATGGAGCTGGTGTTGGCGACGTCGCTGGTCCTGCTGCTGGCGACCGTCGTGATCGTGGCGTTCGGCCTGCATGGGCGGGTCCGCGACCTGGAGGAGGGGTCGCTTCGGTTCGAGGCGGCCCTGCGGTTGGCCCGGGCCGAAGCCGCCGGGGCGGGGCGGCGGTTCTGCCTGGTCATCGCCAGCGGCGGAGAGGGCGAGGAGCCCTTCCAGGTCCTCTGGGAGCCCGAGCCCCTCGCCGAGCCGGGGCGGTTCGTCCGCTACTGGGGCGGCACGTGGCCGAGGCGCCTCCCCGCGGACCTCGTCGAGGTCACGCGGATCGACCTGATGGGGTCGGCGGCCTACCGGACGCTGGGCCTGACGGAGCGGCCCCTCGACCTGGTCGGCGTGGGCCCGGACGCCGACCTCCTGATGTTTGAGCCCGACGGGACGGGCGATTCGTGCCTGATCGAGCTGGCCGCCCTCGACCTCCGGGACGAGCGCCGGGCCATCGTCGAGCTGGACGGCGCAACCGGCAAGGTGACCCGCTGCATCCTGACGCCGAGCGAGCTGGAAGCGTTCTACGCAGAACGCGAGGCCGAGGTGTTTTAGCGCCACGGCGCCCGGCCGGGGCGACATCCGAGCGGGCGGCTGTGCCGCCGGATGCGGGGAAGGCTTAGGAGATCCGATGGAGAGGGGCGGCACATGGCGGTCGGCCGGCCGCGGGGTGGCCCTGCTGGAGGTCGTCCTGTCGGTGGGGATCTTCGTCGGGATCGCCTCGGTGGTCCTGCTGAGCTTCCACGCGTGCGTCCGGACGGCGAACCGGCTGAAGCTGGAGGCCGAGGCGGCCGACCTGGCCGTGACGTTCCTGTCGGAGGTCCAGATGGGCCTCCTGGAGCCGATCGAGACGCCTCCGGAGCCCCTGGAGGGGCCCAACGAGGAGTGGACCTGGGAGTTGCGGGCCGAGCCGACCGACGTCGCGCCGGACCTCGTCCCGCTTCTGCGAGTCGAGGTGGTCCTGTTTAACGAACCGCACCGGTTTACGTACCGGCTGGTGCACATGATGCCCGACGAGGCGACTGTCGCCGCCCTGGGCGGCGAGGCCGAGTTCTAAGACCGGGAGGAGGAGGCCGGGTGGTCTGCGGGCGGCACAGAAGGGGCTTCACGCTGTTTGAGGCGGCGTTGGCGCTGGGCTTGGGCCTGGCGCTGGTGGCCCTGATGCTGACGTTCTACGACCACATTCTCGGCATCCGCACCTCGATCATGGACGAGGTCGATTTCCTCAAGATGAAACGGCTCGTCATGGAAGACCTGACCGACCAGCTCCGGGCCGCCGTGCCCCTGGAGGGCGGCGTGGGGGGCGGAGAGAACGCCATCCAGATCACCACGGCCCGCCTGCCGGGGCCCGCCGCGTGGGCCGAGCCGACCATCACCGAAGAGCCGCTGCCGGCCGAGTCCGACCTGGCCGAGGTCGTCTACCGCCTCCGCATCGTCGAGGACGAGTACGGCGACCTCGTCGTCGTGGGCGTCGAGCGGGTCTTGCGGAAGGTCCTCCGGGCCCGCCTGATCGAGGAGACGGCGCAGGCCGAAGTCGTCCTCCTCTCGGACCGGATCAAGTTTCTCTACTTCCGCTATTGGGACGGGGCGGCGTGGCTGCCCAACTGGGGCGGCGGCGACGCCCCCCTGGCCGTCGAGATCAACCTCGGCGTCGAGCCTTTGCCGGAGGACACCGACCCCGAGGAGTACCCGTATGAGGTCTATCGGCGGGTAGTCTACGTCCCCGCGGGGACCCAGGCCCAGCAGGGGACGGTGGTCCGGGGCCTCGAAGGCGGTGGCACGGAGGGCGGCGGCATGGGCGGGCCAGGGAGGTTCGGCCGATGAAACGCCGCGGCATGGTCCTGGCAGCGGTCCTGGTGGTGGCAGCCCTGGCGGCCACCGTCGCGGTCAGCGTCCTGTTCCTGATGCGGGCCGAGGCGGGGGCTTCCCTGGCCCACACACGGGGCGAGCAGGCCTGGCGGGCCGCCATGAGTGGCTTCCGATTCGCCTCCGTCGTCGTCGCGGGCGGGCCCGGCGACGTCGAGCTGTGGTACGACAATCCCGAGATTTTCCTCAACCAGCTCGTCTTCGACGACGGTGCCGACCAGTGGTACTTCACGATCTACGCCGAGAACCCCATCGACGACGAGAGCGTCCGCTACGGCCTGGAGGACGAGGCCGCCAAGCTCAACCTGAACACCGCCGACGAGGAGACGCTGTTCGGCTTCGCGCCGCTTCTGCCCGAGCACGTCGACGCCCTGCTGGACTGGCGCGACTCCGACGAGCAGGCCCGGCCCCAGGGGGCCGAACAGACCTACTACGACCAGCTTCTGCACCCCTACCTGGTACAAAACGGCCCCTTGAGGACCCTCGAAGAGGTCCTCCTCATCAAGGGGTTCAACGGGCCCGTGGTCTACGGCGAGGACGCCAACCTGAACGGCCTGCTCGACCCGAACGAGGACGACGGCGACGACCGGTTCCCCCCCGACGACCGTGACGGGGCCCTGAACCGGGGCCTCTACGGCCTGGCGACCGTCTGGAGCGTCGAGCCGAACGTCGACCGGTTCGGCGAGGCCCGCATCGACCTGAACAGCTCGCCCGACCAGCTCGCCCAGGAGGGGCTGTCGCAGCCCCTGGTGGATTTGCTCCGGGTCTACCGGGCCGAGGGCAACCGCCTGGAGCACCCGGCCGACCTCCTGGAGATGGAGTACCGCGTCCAGCGGCAGCACCGGGAGTTCCCGGACCTCAGGCAGGGGGACGTCCTCGTCGCCGAGGTCCAGCCCGAGGACCTCGTCATCCTGATGGACCGCACGACGACCGCGCCCAACCAGCGGACGGTTGCCGGCCTGGTGAACGTCAACACGGCCCCGGTGGCGGTGCTGGCGGCCCTGCCGGGCATCGACGAGAACCTGGCCCGGCAGATCGCGGACGTTCGGACGGGCCTCGACGCCGAGGTCCGCTCGACGACCGCCTGGCTCTACACGTCCGGGGTGATGGACGCCGCCGAGTTCCGGGCCGCCGCCCCCCGGCTGACGGCCCGCAGCTACCAGTACCGGGTCCGGTGCATCGGGTTCGGACTGGTGTGCGGGCAGTACCGCATCGTCGAGGGGGTGATCGACCTGGCGGGGTCGCGGCCCCGGCTGACCTATCTTCGCGATCTGACCCGGCTGGGGCTGCCGTTCGCCCTCGACGCCGAGGAAATCCAACGGAGCGGATAACATGCCGCCTTTCTGGAAGCGAAACGGCAATCGCGGCGAAGGCCTGCGGCGAGGGAAGTTCGTCGCCGTCGACTTCGATAGCTGGCATCTGCGGATCGTCCAGGCCGAAGCGACGGCCGACGGCATCCGGGTCCTGAAGCTCGCCGCCGCCGACATGCCCGAGAGCCTCGATACGGGCGAGGCCCAGTCGGTCGGGTCGTTCCTCGGCCGGGCTTTGCGGGAGGCCCGCGTCGGCACGTCGGGCATCGTCATGAACGTGCCGCGGAGCCAAGCCATCCTCAAGCCCCTCCAGCTCCCCCCGGCCCCTTCCGAGGGCGAGCTGGCCGGAATGGTCCTTTTCCAGATGGAGAAGGAACTGCCGTTCCCGGTCGCCGAGTCGGCGGTCGATTTCGCCATCGAACGCCACTACGACGCCGAGAGCCACCCCGAGGGAGAGGCCCAGAGCGTCCACGTCCTCGTCGCCGCGGTCCGCCGGGAGGTGGTGGAGCACTACCGCCAGATCGCGGCGGCAGCGGGCGTCAAGCTCCACCGGCTCGGCCTCCGTCCCTACGCCGACGTCCGCGCCGTCCAGGCCTACTCCCGGCTGGCCGACCGCGACTCGGTCTTCGTCCTCCACGTGACGGCCGACGAGATCGAGATCAACATCCTGGCCGGCAGCTCGCTGGCCTTCAGCCGGTCGGCGGGCATCAAGCTCCTGGTCGAGGAGTCGGCCGAGGCGACGGCCGCCGCCGAGGCCCCCGACGAGCGACTCGCCGACCCCGTCCACAAGATCGTCATGGAAGTGGCCCGCAGCCTCCGGAGCTACCAGTCGGTCGAGCCGGCCAAGGCCGTCCAGACCGCCGTGGTCGCCGGCGGGACGGGTGTCGAGGACCGCCTCGCCGAGGAGCTGGAGCGCCACCTCGGCCTGGAATGCATCGTCTTCGACCCCGGTCGGGCCCTCAGCCTGCCCGAGGGCGGCGGGCGCGACGCCGGGGCGTTCATCTCGGCCCTGGGTCTGGCCGTCGGCCACGAGCAGACCGGTTCCCTGCCGTACGACTTCGTCAATCCGAAGCGGCCGCCCGTCCGGCGGAACCGGACCCGCCAGATCGCCACGGGCGTCGCGGCGGCGGCCCTGGCGGTCGTCCTGGCCACCGTGGCGGGGGCGGGGGTCTACCTCCACGGAAAGAGCAAGCGGATGGACGAGCTGAACCGCCGCCTCAAGGAACTCCAGCCCGCCAACAAGCAGGTCAAGGACCTCGAGAAACGGGTCCTGGAGATCGAGCAGTGGCAGGAGGCGGCCCGGCCCTGGCTCGACCACTGGGCCAAGCTCCATGCCGTCTTCCCCCCGTGCACCGAGCTCTACACCACCAAGCTCGAGGTCCCGGCGGACGGGTCGCTCCAGCTCGCCGTCCAGGCGACCGAGACGGCGGTCATCGACGACCTGGGGCGGCGCTTGAGCGAGGCCGGATACAGCTACAAGCCCGCCCCCATCAACACCGTCAAGAACGACCCGCGGTACCAGATCAGCACGAAGGTCGGTGTCCTGATCGGACCCGACCAGGAGGTGGACCTGACGGACCTCTCGCCCGAGCCCCGGCCCCCCGACGACGTGTCGCTGGAGCTGCTCGCCGCCGGCAAGGACTGGCGGCGGGAGGAGACGGCGGGGATGACCGTCGTCCGCGAGACGCCCGACCAACCCCAGCCGACCGTCGTCTCCAGCCAGCCGGAGAGCCGCGATCTGGCCCGCCTCGTCCTGGAGGCGTTCGACCGCGACAAGAACGGCAAGCTCAGCTACCGCGAGGCGTACAACGCCAAGCGAGAAATCTATCGCCGGCCGGCGCCTCCCTGGGACACCGATGGCGACCGGAGAATAGGCCCCGACGAGTACCGCCGGCTCAAGGACGTGATCGCCACGATCCAGGAGTGATCCGGAGCAGGCCATGCGAAGCAGCGAACGACTTCTGGCCATCGTCGCCGGCGCGCTCCTGCTGGCCGTGCTGGGCTACCTGATCGTCGACCGGGCGGTCCTGAAGCCGGCCCGCGACCTCGACGCCCAGGCCGCCAAGCTGGAGGACGAGATCCGCCAGATCGAGCTCGAGAACGCCCGGCTGCCCCGGTTCAAGGAGCGGTTCCAGGGCTTCGCCGCCCGGACGTTCGACACCGACGAGCTCCGCGTCGGCGAGCTGGCCCGAGGCCACCTCGTCGGCCTGATCCACCGCAGCGGACTCGGGGCCGACGAGCTCCACCTCGACCCCCATATGGTCCCGTCACGCGAGGCCGGCATCTACAAGACGGTGAGCTGGTCGGTGCGGCTTCGCGGCAAGCTCGACCACGTGGTCAACTTCCTCTATCTGGCCACGGAGGACCCGTACCTGCACCGGCTGGAGTGGCAGAGCATCTCGCCGATCCGAAAGAGCCCCGAGGTCGAGCTTCGCGTCCGCTACAGCACGCTGGTCCTCGGCGAGCCGAAGCGGGTCCCCGACCAGCGCGAGATCGAGTTCGCGGTCAACCAGGTCGCCGACGCCATGAACGAGGTCCGCCTGGACGGGCCGGACCGGCAGCGATACGACGTGATCGCCCAGCGGGACCTGTTCCGGCCGTACGTACCGAAGCCCGCCCCGCCGCCCTCGCGGCCGAGTGTCACGAGAGGCGACGATGGCGGTCGGCAGCCGCCCCCTCCGCCGCCTCCGCCGACGAGAAGTGACCCCGCTTGGGCCCGGATGAAGGTCGTGGGCCTGCCGGCCTGGGGCGAGAAACAGGACGTCATCCTCCACGATGAGACCACCCGCCGGCTCCACCGGCTCAGCCCCGGCGACGACGTGGCCGGAGGGGTCATCGTCATGGTCGACTACCGCCTCCTGCCTATGCCGGACAAGCCGGAGATCCTGTCGGGGAGCCGCGTCATCATCCGTATCGGGCAAGAGCATTGGGCCGTCGAGCTGGGCCAGAGGCTCGGCGAGAAGCGGATCCTGCCCCGGTCGGAGCTTCCGGGGGAGCTGCAAGCCGAACTCCCGCCCGAGTCCGACGCGACCGCCGAGGCCCAGGCCTCGGCCGGCCAAGGGGCCGGCGAGGGAGGCGAACCGGAGTAGCGCGGCCCGCCGCGGCCGCGATCGAACGTGCCCGAACTGCATGGAGAGGATCGAGCGATGGTCAGCACCCGCTGCTTGCGATGGCTCGTCGCCCTCGGGGCGATCGGCCTGATGGCGGTCTCGACCCAGGCCGAAGCGCCGCCGGTCGGCCAGGAGGCCCCGGCGGCCGAACCGGCCCCACCCGCCGCCGAAGCGCCGGCTGCCGAACCGGCGACCGCGCCCGCTCCCGCCGCGCCCGAACCGCGCGCCGAAGCCGACACGCCCGACGACTCAAAGGAACCCGCTACCATCCGGCTCCAGTTCGAGGGTACGCCCTACCTGACCGTCGTCCGACGTTTCGCCCAGGAGGCCGGCAAGCCACTCGTCGGCGACCTCAGCATCACCGGCGAGCTGACCTTCGTCGACAGCCAGCCCTACACCTACGGCGAGGCCCTCGATACCCTCAACATGATCCTCGGGATGCGGGGCTACCTCCTCCAGGAGAAGGGCCGGTTCCTCGTGCTCGTCCGGTCCGAGGACGTGATCCGGCCCCCGGGCTCGACACGCGTCTATCACGGCGAGGCGCCGCCCTCGGTCCGCCCCGGCCAGATCGTCACCGTTACGCTGCCCCTTCAGTTCCTCGACGCCGACACGGTCGTCAAGACCTTCACACCGATGGTCTCGAAAGGGTTCGGCCGCATCGCCGCCCTCGGAAGGGGCAAGAGCGTCATCGTCACGGACACCCAGGAAAGCATCGAGCGGATCCGCCGGCTCCTCGCCCAGATCGACACCGGCACGATGGTCGAGCAGCAGCTCGAGACGTTCGTCCTGAAGCACGCCTCCGCCAAGGAGACCGCCGACGTCCTCCGCGGCCTCATGGGCATCGAATCGTCGGCCAGCGGGCGGCCCACCTACCGCATGGTCTACAACCGCGAGCTGGGACGAAGCGTGCCGGTGCGCGTCACGGATGAGGCCGGCGAGTCCCGCGTCACCGTCGCCCACGACGTCCGAACCAACACGATCATCGTGGTCGGGCCCGGCGACAAGATTTCGTTGGCCCGCGACCTCGTCGCCCGGCTCGACGTGCCGAGCGGCGCCGAGACGAGCGACTTCCGCATCTTCGTCCTGAAGCACCATCGGGCCGAGGACGTCGCCGAGATGATCCGAGAGTCCGTCCCCGGCAAGCAGACCGAGCGCCGCGACAGCCGGGGCCGCCGCGTCGGCAGTACCACCACCGACCGCGTCGCCGTTGTGGCCGACCCCGCCACCAACCGGGTCATCGTGACGGCCGACCGGGACGTCATGGCCAAGGTCGAGCGGCTCATCCGCGAGCTGGACCGGCCCGGCGAGGTCGCCGAGGGCCTGAAGATTTTCCGCCTGAAGAGCGCCGACCCCCAGCAGCTCGCCACGTCGCTCGAGGCGCTCCTGGGCAAAAGCATCGATCCGCGGACCCGCCGGCCCGGGCCGGGCGGGGCCCGCGTGACCGCCGATCCCCGGACCGCGAGCCTCATCGTCGCCGGGGATGCGAGCGACATCCAACTGGCCGAGCGCCTGGTCGCCGAACTCGATATCGCCCCCGAGATCGCCGGCCGCGAGATCCGCGTCATCACCCTGGCGGGGGGCGATGCCCGGGAGCTCGCCCGCTCCCTGCCGCGCCTCTGGGCCGAGCAGCAGGTGTCCTCCGGCCGCGGCCGGGGCTCGACCACCGTCTCCAGCGTCCGCGTCGAGGCCGACCCGGGCACGAACAGCCTCATCATCGCCGCCCCGCCCGGCGAGTGGCCCGTCCTCCAGGACCTCTTAGGCAAGCTCCAGGCCGCCGTCGCCCAGGAGGCCACCCCCGTCACCCGCCAGTTCAAGGTCGAGCACGCCCCCGTCGACGAGCTGTCGCGGGCCCTGAGCGCCGTCTTCGGCGGCGGGCGGGGCCGGGGCTCCAGCCGTTCGCGCGGCGGGGGGCCCCAGCGGGTGCCCGTCGTCATCGCCCCGGCCGAGTCGAGCCGGACCCTCCTTGTGACGGCGTCCGAGGACGACATGACGACCATCGGCGAGCTCATCAAGGCCTTGGACGTGCCGCCGGGCGACACCGTCGAGCCCGTCCGTATCATCAGCCTGAAGTCGGCCGATGCGGCCCAGGTGGCCCGGACCCTCGAAGCCATGCTCCCGGCCCCGCAGCGGGGCCAGAGACCCTCCGTCATCATCCAGGCCGACCCGGCGACCAACACGCTGATGCTTCGCGGGTCACAGAGCGAGCGGCAGGTGCTGGAGGAGCTGATCGCCGAGCTCGACGACCCGTCGCGGGCCGAGGCCCGCGAGACGCGGGTCATTCCGCTGAAGCGCACCAGCGCCCGGGACCTGGTCTCGATGCTCGCCCCCCTTTACACGGGGCAGCAGGTCCAGTCGTCGCGGTCGCGCCGGGGCCGAGGCCGACCGGCGCCGGTGGCCGCCGCCGCCCAGGGCGTCGTCATCACGCCGTCGCCCGATGACGGGGCCCTTGTCGTGGAGGGTCCCAAGGCGACGGTTGAGGAGATCGCCCAGCTCGTCGCCAGCGTCGACACGGGCGAGGACGCCCAGCCGATCCAGTTCCGCACCTACAGCCTGACGGGTGGCACGAGCGGGGTCGACCTGGCCCGGTCCCTCGGCCGCCTGTTCGCCGAGCGGCAGGGCGAGCCGTCGGCCGACCCGCCGCCCAAGTTCGAGGCCGACGCCGGCGCCAACCAGCTTCTCGTCGCCGCCACGGACCGCCAGTTCGCGGTCATCGAGGCCCTCATCCAGGAATCGATCAAGACGGGTGCCGACCTCGAGAGCCAGACGGTGACGCTGCCCGTCCTCTACGTCCAGCCGAGCCGCATTGCCGAGCTGCTCCAGGTGATGCTTCTGGAGACACCGACGATGCCGTCGTCGCGGGGCCGGCGGGGGGGCCGGTCGAGCCCGACGCCGACCGGCGACGTCCGCGTCGTCGGAATGGACGAGTCGAAGGCCGTGGTGGTCCAGGGGACGCCCGACAAGATCGCCCTGGCCAGGGAGCTCTTGAAGTCGCTCGACGTGCCGGGCGACGAGACGGCGGGCGTCCTGATGGTCCGCCTCCAGACGGCCGATGCGCGGGCCCTGGTGGAGACGCTTCGGGGGATGCTGCCACCGGCGCGGCGGGGCGAGCCGCAGACCGTCTACGTCGAGGCCGATGCCGCCAGCAACTCGGTCCTGCTGCGGGCCCCGGAGACCGAGCGGGAGCAACTCGAGGCCCTCGTCAAGGGTCTCGACCAGGCCTCCGTGGACCAGGCCCGCGAGCTTCGCGTCATCCCGCTGGAGCACGCCTCGGCCCGCGACCTGGTGCCGACGCTCGTCCAGCTCTTCCAGGCGCCCGACGCTTCGAGCCGCTCGCCGAGCCGCCGCGGCCGGGGGGCGACGCCGTCGTTCGAGGCCGGGCCGCCCGTCATCGCGGCCTCGCCCGACGACAAGCGGCTGCTCGTCGAGGGGACGGGCGACCAAGTCGGCCGCATCGCCGACCTCGTCACGACGCTCGACGTGGCGGACCTCGTCACGTACGAGAGCCGGACGTTCAAGCTGAAGTACGCCACCGCCAGCCGTGTGGCCGAGGTGCTCCAGGTGATGCTCTCGGAGCAGGCGGCCCAGCAGGCGTCGTCGCGGGGCCGCGGCCGGTCGGGGGGAGCGTCGATGGTCTCGGTCGGCCCGGGGCCGCGCGTCGCGGGCGTCGACGAGACGAACACGGTGGTCGTCAAGGCCCGGCCGGACCAGTTGCTCGTCGCCGAAGAGCTGATCCGGTCGCTCGACGTGGCTTCGGAGGACCTGTCGCCGATCCGGATGGTGCGGGTCGAATCGGCGGACGCGGCGCGCCTCGCGGCGACGCTCGAGGCGATGGTCCCGCCGCCCGAGCGCGGCAGGCCCCGGGAAATCTTTATCCAGGCCGACCCCGGTGGCGGGGCCGTCCTCATTCGGGCCCCGGCGAGCGAACGCGACATGCTCGAAAGGATGGTCGCCCAGCTCGACGAGCAGGCCCAGCTCGGGGCCCGCGAAATGCGGATCATTCCCTTAAAGAGCGCGTCGGCACGGGCCCTCGTCTCGACGCTTGCGCCGCTTTACGGCGGGCAGGCCCGGACCGTCTCGTCGCGGTCGCGGCGGACGCGGTCGCGAACGCCGTCTTCGGCGGCGCTCGTTGCCGAGGGCGTCATCCTGACGCCCGCGCCGGACGACCGGGCCCTGATCGTCGAGGGGCCGAAGTCCACGGTCGAAGAGATCGCCCGGCTCGTCGCGAGCCTCGATGCAGGCGACCCGGCCGAGACGCCCGAGTTCCGCACCTACACGCTCACCAGCTCCAGCGCCGACGACCTGGCCGACGCCCTCGAGGACCTCTTCGAGCAGCAGGACGGTCAGGCCAGGAGCGGCCCCGAGCCGCGGTTCGAGGCCGACAGCGGCTCCAACCAGCTCCTCGTGGCCGCCACCGCCGCCCAGTTCGAGATCATCGACGGGCTCGTCGAGAAGCTGAAGGCCGAGGTCGAGCTGGCCGCCAAGACCCGGACCTTCAAGCTCCAGTACGCGCAGCCGACCCGCATCGCGGAGGTCCTCTCGACGATGTTGGCGGAGCAGGGCGTCCAGCCGTCGCGATCGCGCGGCCGGCGGGGGCGGTCGACCGCATCCGTGACCCAAGGCCAGACCCGCGTCGTCGGCATGGACGAAGCGATGAGCGTCGTCGTCCAGGGGACCGCCGAGAAACTCGATCTGGCCCAGAAGCTCATCCGGTCGCTCGACGTCCAGGACCCTGACGACGTCCTGCCGACGCGGATCGTGAGTCTCCGGGAGGGTACGGACGCGGCGGCGATGGCCGAGACGCTTCGGGGGACGCTTCCCGAGACGCCGCGCGGCCAGGCGCCGAAGGTCTTCATCCAACCCGCCCCGGGCCGCGACGCCATTCTGATTCGCGCCCCCGCGACCGAGATGAAGCAGCTCGAGAACGTCATCCAGACGCTCGAGTCGGACGGCGGCTTGGCCCGCGAGCTCAGGATCCTGAAGCTTGAGAACGCCTCGGCCGCGGCCGTCGCCGAGACGATCGGCCGGCTCTATCAGCCATCGACCACCGCAGCCTCGTCGCGGGCCCGGTCGCAGCGCGGACGCGGCCGGACCCCCCCGGCGAGCACCGTGACCGACCGCGTCACCATCGTCCCGTCGCCCGACGACAAGGGCCTCCTGGTCGAGGGCGTGCGGGAGGAGGTGAAGAAGGTCGCGTCTCTGGTCGAGCGGCTCGACACGGCCGAGGCGCCCGGCACGCTGCTCGTCAAGACCATTCGCATGCCCGGCTCCGACGTCGTCGAGATGGGCCGCTCCCTGGGCCGTCTGTTCGCCCAGCAGAGCGGCGGCCGGCGCACCCCCGACACCGACGAGCCGCAGCCGCGGTTCGAGGGCAACCCGGCGACCGACCAGATCATGATCGTCGCGACGTCCGAGCAGTTCGAGCTGATCGACGTCATGCTCAAGGACGTGGTGGTCCAGGGGGCCGGGCCGCGGACGAAGACCTACCGGCTTCAGTACGCCGACGCCGAGATCGTCGCGCCCGTGCTGGAGCAGATGCTCGCCGAGACGCAGCCGACGGGCTCGGGCCGGCGGGGGTCGCAGGCGCCGGTCGGCGACGTCCGCGTGGCGGCCCTGGCGCCGACCAACTCGGTCACCGTCCAGGCCCCTGCGGACAAGATCGCCCTGGCCGACGAGCTGATCGCGACCTTCGACGATGCCGACGTCGGGGCCGGGGCACGGATCGTCGTCGAGATCGTCGAGCTGGAGAACGCCCAGGCCGTCACGCTGGCCGAGGCGGTGAACGCGGCCTTGGCCGCCGAGGGGGCGTCCCCGTCGCGGAGCACCCGCGGCCGGCGGTCCAAGACGCCGGCCGCATCGGCCGCCCGCGTGACCGTCACGCCCGAGGTGAACTCCAACAGCGTCCTGGTGCGCGGCCCGGCCGACGAGGTGCCCGGCGTCGTCGCGATGGTGAAGCGCCTCGACGGGAGCGGCCAGGACGTCCGGACCACGCAGGTCCGCGTCTTCGCCCTCCAGAACGGCGACGCCGTCTCGCTGGAGAGGTCCGTCGGCCGCCTGTTCCAGGAGATCGTAAAACAGCAGTCGGGCAGCCGCCGCGACGTGCCGCCCGTGCCGTTCAGCATCGCCGCCGACGAGCGGACGAACAGCCTGATCGTCTCGACGACGCCGAACCACTTCTCGGTGGTCGAGCAGGTCCTGAAGACGCTGGACCAGGCGCCCGACCGGCCGGGCATGGAGATGGAGTATTTCTGGCTGGAGAACGCGGATGCGTCCACCGTGGCGATGAGCCTCGACGAGCTCTACGCGTCCCGCAAGGGCCCCGACAAGCCGGTGATCGAGGCGGACGAGTTCGCCAACGCCGTCACCGTGATCGCCCGGGCCGAGGACCTGATCAAGGACATCCGGCCGCTGATCGGGCGGTTCGACGAGATGGCCGAGACGTCGAGTTTCCAGGTCCGCGTCATGCCGCTGACGGGGGTGCGGGCGGCCGAGATGGCCCGCGTCCTCCAGAGCATCTACCAGCAGATGACCGACAGCGAGGTCGTCGTGGTGGAGGAGGCCGGCCCGCCTCGCCGTGGCCTCGGCGGCGGCGCGTCGGCACCGCCGGAGCCGGGCGGCGGCCCCCCCCGCCCCGGTGAGGGCATCTCGCCGAAGAGCGGCCCGGCCGAGAAGGCCCCCGGCGGCTCCGAGCGGGCACCGGCGCCGAAGCCGGACGGCGGCGCGGCCGCGCCAAGGTCCGACGCCCCTGAGAAGTCCTCCTCCGGCAAGGCCCCCGGGCACGAGAAACCCCAGGCTTCGGCCGGCAGCGGTGCCCCGGGCGATGCCCCCCCGACCATCTACGAGGCCCCCGCCGAGCCGGACGAGCTGGCCGAAACGGAAGCCGACGAGCCGGCCGACGCCGCTCCGGCCGAGCCGGCTGCACGGGCCGCCCGGCCCGAGCCCCAGCAAGTCACGATCTCGGTCGACACCCGGACCAACGCCCTCGTCGTGTCGGGCTCGCGGCAGGACCTCGACCACATCCAGATGCTCCTCGACGAGCTGCTGCTGACGATCGGCCCGGACGAAGCCGAGTTCCGCGTCTTCCAAATCCACCAGGCCGACCCGCTGGCGGTCGCCCAGACGCTCGACGCCCTCTTCAACCCGAAGCCGATCCGCACGCAGCAGCAGCGGGGCAATCAGCGCGGCCAGCAGGCCCAGCCCCCGCCGCAGCCGCCTCCCGTCATCAGCGTGGCGGCCGACCAGCGGACGCGGAGCCTCATCGTCCGGGCCAAGCCGCTCGACTTCGACATCATCGAGCCGCTCATCAAGGTCCTCGACCAGCCTTCCGGCTCGGCCAGCGAGGTCCGCGTCTTTCCCCTGAAGAACACCGAGGCCGAGGAGGTGGCGGCGAACCTGAACGACCTGTTCAAGCCGCCCGTCAGGCAGGCGCAGCCGAGCCAGCCACAGCAGCAGCAGCGGGGCAACCAGCAGTCGCGGGGAAAGTCCACGCCGCAGGACCGCCGGGCGGCCGCCGCCCAGGAGGTCATGGAGTTCCAGAGCGGCGCGGGCGTGACGCAGGTAGGCGGCCCCGCGCCGATCCATATCACGGCCAACAAGGCGACCAACTCGGTCGTCGTGTCGGCCCCGCCCGACGTGATGGTCCTGATCGAGTCGCTCATCCAGGAGCTCGACCAGACGATCTCCCAGACGACGGCCGTGCGGTTCTACCCGCTGGCCCACGCCGAGGTCGAACCGACCGTCGCGTCGCTCCGCGAGATCTTCGCGCCGGGCGGCGGCACGACGCGCCGTCCCGGCCAGGCCGCCGCGCCCGGCGACACGCCCATCGTCATCACCGGCAACGAGGCGGGACGCCAGGTCATCGTGTCGGCCACGCCCGACGACCAGCAGCGAATCGCCGACGTGGTCGCCGAAATCGACCGGGCGGAGCAGGGAAAGGAGTTCGTGCTCCGCGTCTACAAGCTCGAATACGCCGACGCCGGCGAGGTGGCCCAGGCGATTTCGGGAACGCTCATCGAGGGCGGGCGGCCCGGCGGGCGGACACCGGTACGGGGGGGCCTGCGGGTCACCGCCGACCGTTCAGCCGGCAACCTCCTCGTCCGGGCCACCCCCGAGGACCACGACAGGATCGCTCAGCTCATCCAGGAGATGGACGTCCGCCCCGGCGGCGACTATCCCGTCCGGGTCATCATGCTCAAGAACGCCGACCCGCAGACCGTCGCCGACATCTTGAACCGCGTCTTCGGGTCGGGCGGGGCGGCATCGACCCGTGGCCGCCGCGGCACCGCTCGCGGCGGGACCACCGGCGGACAGTCGAGCGCCGTCATCGAGGCCGACCAGCGGGCCCGCATGGTCATGGTCCGGGCCGACGACGAGACGTTCGAGGCCGTCCGGGCCCTGGCGATGCAGATCGACGCGAACACCCTCTCGGGCGAGCTGGCCCAGACGCTGATCGCCCTGGAATACGCCAAGGCCGAAGCCGTGGCCCCGTCGCTCGCCCAGGCGTTCGCGAGCGATCGCGGCCGGACGACCGACCCGAACGACCGCGTCACGGTCGTGGCCGAGCCGTACTCCAACAGTCTGCTCGTGACGGCCAACGCCGAGAACCTGGCCAAGGTCCGGTCGCTGCTGGAGAAGCTCGACACCGAACAGGTGGCCGCCGGGGCGCGGACCGAGTTCCTGGTCCTCCAGCACGCCCGGGCGCCCGACCTGGCGAACGTCCTGTCGCGCGTGGCGGGCGGCACGGGCGGTGCGGCCCGCGGCCGACGCGGGGGGACCACGGCCGCCGAAGCCGTCGTCATCACCGCCGACGCCTCCAGCAACGCCCTGGTGATGAGCGGCCCGTCGGGCGAGCTGGACAGGCTGATCCAGATGGCCCGCGACCTCGACCAGGCCTCGCAGGCCGGTCTGCCGGGCGTCTACATCATCCCCATTGAGAAGGGCGACGCGAGCACAGCCGCCGCCATGGTCCGCGACCTCTACAACCAGGAATCGCAGCTCGCGCGGCGCGACGGGCGGATGATCGAGCCGCTGGCCGTCTCGGCCGACGCCGATGCCAACGCCATCGTCCTGGCGACCAGCAAGGCGATGTACGACCGCGTCAGCGAGTGGGTCGGCCGCGTCGAGAAGATGAAGGTCGGCCGCGGCCAGTACCAGATCATCACCCTGAAGCACGCCGACCCGTCGGAGGTGGAGCAGGCGATCCGGGCGGCGTTCGCGGGGGGCCAGGGCACGGCGCAGCGCGGGCGGCGGGGAACGTCGACGGCGGGGGGGTCGCAGATCGAGATCGCCGTCCTCGCCCAGCAGCGGGCCCTCGTCGTCCGGGCCGCCCCGGAGGACTTCGAGCGGATCCGCAACCTGGCCGAGACGCTCGACCGGGAGGCGGTCGGCACGCGCGGCGAGGTCCGGACGTACGCCCTGAAGAACGCCGAGGTGGGAACCACCGTCCAGGCGGTCCAGCAGCTCTTCGCCCCGGCTCGCGGGGGCCGGCCCCGAACGGCCGCCGCCGAGGTGCCCGTGATCATCACGGGCGACGAGGCGGCCCGGCGGGTCATCGTCTCGGCCACCGTTGAGGACCACGCCCTGATCGAGGCGGTCCTCAAGGAGCTCGACGCCGCCCACGGTCAGGAGCACATCTCCGTCCAGGTCTACAAGGTGCAGTGGGCCGACGCGGCGGGGGTGGCCCAGGCGCTGCTCGCGTCCCTGAAGAGCAACCCGCGGGCCGGCGAAGGCGTCCGCGTCACCGCCGAGCGAAGCAGCAACACGGTGGTCGTCCGCGGCACGGCCGAGGACCACGCCCAAGTGGCGGCGCTGCTCGAGCAGGTCGACGTCAACCCGGCCGAGAAGTACCCGGTCCGGACGATCGCCCTGGAGAACGCGAACGTCGAGGAGCTGGCCGCCATGCTCGGCCGGATCTTCGGCGGCACGAGCGGCGGCGCCCGAGGCCGGGGCGGGGCCCAGACCGGGGACGTCATCATCGAGGCCAACCGCGACTCCCGGTCGCTGATGGTCCGGGCCGACGACCCGACGTTCGAGAAGGTCCGGGCGCTGGCGACGGACCTCGACGCGAAGAGCACCTTCGGCGAGGCGAAGCAGACGCTCCTGCCGCTTCAGTTCGCGCAGGCCCAGTCGATCGCGGCGTCTCTGGCGGAGGCGTTCGCCCCGCCGCGGGGCGCCCGCGTGACGCCCGAGGACGCCGTCTCGGTCGTCGCCGAGCCGTTCTCGAACAGCCTGATCGTGACGGCGAACGAGGAGAACCTGGAGAAGGTGAAGTCGCTCCTGGCGACGCTCGACACCGAGGACGCCGGCCGGGCCCGCACGGAGTTCCTCATTCTCCAGTACGCCCAGGCCACGGAGCTGGCGAACGTCCTGTCGCGCGTCGCGACGGGCACGACCGCTGCCCGGGGCGGGCGGGGCGCGACCGCGGGGCAGGGGGTCGTCGTCTCGGCCGATGCCGCCAGCAACGCCCTGGTCATGAGCGGGCCGGCCCAGGAGATCGACAAGCTCGTCGCGATGGCCCGTGACCTCGACCAGGCCAGCGCCTCCAGCGCCACCGGCGTCTACATTATCCCCCTCGAAAACGGGGAGGCCGCCAACGTCGCCGCCATGGTCCAGGACCTCTACCGCCAGCAGCAGCAGGCGGCCCAGCGCGAGCGGCGGCGGATCGACCCGCTGGCCGTCTCGGCCGATGAGCGTGCCAACGCCGTCGTCCTCGCCACGAACCAGTCGATGTACCAGCAGGTCTCGGAGTGGATCAGCCGGGTCGAGACCATGACGCCGTCGCGGGGGACGATGCGGGTCATCCGCCTCCAGTACGCCGACCCGACGAACGTCGAGAAGGCCATCCTCCAGCTCTTCGGCGACCAGGCCACGAGCAACAGCGGCGCAGCGACCGGCCGCCGCACGTCGACGCAGCCCCGCGGACGCCGTGGACCGGCCGGCCCGGCCGGGCCCGCCGGCGGCGTCGGCAGCACCGGCCCCACGGGCCAGGTCGAGACGACCGTCATCCCGGCCCAGCAGTCGATCCTCATCAAGGCCTCCGAGGAGGACTTCGAGGAGATCATGCGGCTGGTCGCCCTGCTGGAGGCCGAGGCCGAGAAGGCCAAGCGCGAGGTCCGCGTCTTCCCCCTGGAGAACGCCCTCAACACCCAGGTCGCCCAGGGCCTCAATCAGCTCTACCAGCAGCTCCAGCGACCCGACGTGCCGGCCGACGAGGTCACCGTGACGGCCTTGGCGAACACCCGGGCGGTGGTGGTGGCGGCGTCGCAGGAGAAGATGCCCGAGGTCGAGTCGCTCATCAAGCAGCTCGACGCCGAGGAGGTCTCGCCGCAGCTCGAGTTCCGCATCTACCCGCTGGAGCACGCCCAGCCGACGAAGGTCCTGCCCGCCCTTCAGCAGATGCTCCAGCAGGTCCAACGTCAGCGTCCCGGCGAGCCCATCAACGTCCAGGCCGACGAGCGGACGCGGTCGGTCATCATCACGGCCCGGGGGCCGGTCTTCGACGAGGTGGAGAAGATCGTCGAGGCCCTCGACAAGCCGCCCGCCTACGCCGAGGCGAACGTCCTGGTCGTCCAGCTCAAGCGGGCCGACGCGGCACGGCTGGCGGCGGTCCTCCAGGACATGCTCCGACCCGACATCGGCCAGCAGGTCACGGACGAGGCCCGTGCCCTCCAGGAGCAGGTCCGGCGCCTCAAGGTCCGAAGTGCCGACGACAAGGAGAAGTTCGTCGAGCTGGACCTGACGAAGCCGATCAAGATCACGTCCGACCCCGAGCAGAGCGGCCAGCAGGGCATGAACGCGCTCATCCTGAGCTCCACCCCCGACAACCTCGTCGGCCTCGAGGCGGTCGTCACGGCCATGGACCGCGTGCCCCTGGCCGAGGGGGCCAAGGTCCGCATCATCCACCTCAAGAGCGCCGACGCCGAGTCCGTCGTCCAGGTCCTCGACGACATCTTCACCCAGGGCAAGGCCCTGGCCGGCAAGCCCGGCTCCAGCGTCGCCGGTGAGGCCGAGCCCGAGACCGTCAGCGGCAAGGCGCTGGTCAACGTCCTGAACGCGACGGCCGACTCGCGGACCAACACGGTGTTCCTCTCGGGCGTCGAGGAGACGCTGGCGCTGGCCGAGCTGATCGTCCACGACCTGGACCGGACGGTGGGGCGGGTCGTCACGGAGGTCCGCCTCTACAGGCTCAAGCACGCCAGCGCCGAGCGCTTGGTGCCGCTGCTCCAGTCGGTCTTCGGCGAGGCCGCGGCCGAACCCGGCACGGAGGGTCTGCGGACCCACGTGACGCGGCTCCGGACGAGCGATGAGGACGGCGGCAGCACGACCCGCTTCCCGAAGGTCCGCCCGGCCCTGACGATCCAGGCCGACCCGGCGACGAATATCCTGATCGTGGCGGCCCGGAGCGATTTGATCCCTTTGATCGAGGACGTCCTCAAGACGATGGACATTCCCGGGGCCGGGACACTCGGTTCGGTCCAGATCTTCCCGCTTCGTAACGCCGACGCCACCCGCATCAAGGGCGTCGTGGACGGCCTCTATGCCGGACCGAACGCGGCCCTGATACGCGATGCCGACCGGCCCAACGTCCTCGTCGACACCCGGACGAACGCCCTGGTGATCGCCGGCAGCCAGACGACGCTGGGCGTCCTCGACGCGCTGCTGAAGCGGCTGGACGCCCCCGCGAAGCCCGAGATGCGGGCCATCAAGGTCCTGCCGCTCACGAACGCCGACGCCCAGGCCCTCGCCCCCACGCTTCAGCAGGTGATGGACGCCCGCGTCCAGCGGCTGCAAGGCCTGGGTGCGGCCGAGGCGGAGGCCCTGCGGGCCTTCATTCTGGCCGACCCGCGGTCGAACAGCCTGATCGTCGGCGGGTCGCCCGAGGCGTACGAGCTGGCCAAGTCGCTGGCCGAGAAGCTCGATGCCGCCCCGGCGGCCCTGGCGGGCCAGGTTCGCCTCTTTCCGCTCGAGAAGACGAACGCCGGCACCCTGAGCCAGACGCTGACGAACCTGTTCAACCAGCGGTACCAGGCGGCCCGGGCGCCGGAGATCCAGCGTCAGCGTCCGATCATCCTGCCGGACCTTCGGACTAACAGCCTGCTCGTCGCGGCCGGGGCCGACGACTCGCGGGTCATCGAGGGCCTGCTGGCCAAGCTCGACGTCGAGCTGGTGGACCCGGCGGTGCAACTCGTGGTGGTCCCGCTCCTGCACAACGATGCGGGCGTGGTTGGGCCGATGATCGAAGAGATCTTCACCGCCCGGCTTGAGGCCATGACGCCACCGGGCGCCCAGCCCCTGCCTCAGGACCGGGTCGACGTCGTCGCCGACGCTCTGGCGAACGCCCTGGTCGTCTCGGCCAGCAAGGAGAACCTGGGGCTCGTGCGGGGCCTCCTGGAGAAGGTCGACGTCGAGCCGACCATGGCAAAGGGCATCGTGCGGATGTACCCGCTCCGGTTCGCCGACGCCCAGCGGGTCGCGACGATGCTCCAGGGCCTGCTCGCCGACGGCCTGTACAAGCCGGGCCTTCTGGCGGCCCAGAACAACGCCCTCCTTCAGGCCCGCGAGAAGGTGGGTTTCGCCGTCGACATCCGCACGAACGTGCTGATCGTCTCGGCGAGCCCGGAAAACTTCGCCGTCATCGAAGCGATCGTGAAGCGGGTCGACTCGGAGGAAGCGTACGGGCTGGTCGGTTCGATCCGCCTGTATACGCTCCAGCACGCCGAGGCGACGCGCCTGGCGCCGACGCTCGAGCAGTTCTTCGATGCGAAGCGGGCCGCCGAGGAGGCGACCGGCGGCGGGGTGGGGCGGCTTCTGGCCGTCAGCATCATCCCCGACGCCCGGACCAACACGCTGCTGGTCGCCGGGGGTCGGGAGGCCTTCGCGGCCGTCGAACAGATGCTGAAGCGGCTCGACGCCTCCGACGTGACCGCCGCCAGCGAATTCCGCGTCTTCGAGCTGAAGTCGGCGACGGCGGCCGCGCTCCAGCCCGTGCTGGAGGAGCTCTTCGCCCAGCGGGTGGTCCGCGAGGGCGAAGAGCGGCCCGTGACGATCATCGCCGACCCGCGGGCCAACGCCCTCATCCTCGGCGCCAGCCCCGACGACATGCGCCTGGCCGAGTCGATGATCGCCCGCCTCGACCGCGAGCACGAGCGGCCCGGCGACCGCACACGGGTCTTCGTCCTCGACAAGGCCGATGCGGCCCAGGTGGCCACGACGCTGACGAACCTGTTCCAGGCCGAGGGCATCGAGGGCGTCGGCGTGAGCGTCGACGAGCGGATCAACGCCGTCGTCATCTCGGCCGGTGCCGCCGACATGGCGCGCATCTCGGACCTCGTCGGCCGGCTCGACACCGACGCCGTGACGCAGGTGACGGAGATCCGCATCCTCCAGCTCCAGAACGCCGATGCCGAGGAGCTGGCCGATCTGCTGACGACGTCGCTGACGAACAAGCCGGAATCGCCGACCGGCCAGGGGGCGAACCGCCAGACGGTGCTTCAGTTCGTCGGCCGGACCGAGGACGGCGAGGAGCTGGTTGCCAGCGCCCTCCAGGAAGGCGTCGTCATCACCCCGGACCGGCGGACGAACTCGCTGATCTGCCTGGCGCCCCAGACGAGCATGCCGCTGCTGGAGAGCCTGGTGGCGTCGCTCGATTCGGTCAGCCCGCGGTTCGCCGAGATCCGCGTCTACACGTGCCAGAACGCCGACGCCCAGCAGATGGCCGACCTCCTGGGGCAACTTTTCCGCCTGGAGGGCGCGGCAGGAGAGGGCCGGGCCGTGAACTACCGCCTGGTGGGGGTGGAGGCCGACGGCATGGGGGCGACACTCGGAAGCGCCGAGCAGTACGCCCTCACCCTCACCGTCGACGTGCGGACCAACAGCCTCCTCGTTGGCGGCACGAAGCACTATGCCGACCTCGTGCTCGACATTTGCCAGGAGCTGGACACCAGCCCGGCCCAGGAGCGGATGACTCAGATCTACCGCCTCCGGAACGCCCAGGCCCCCGGCGTCGAGGCGACGCTGCGGAACTTCCTCGACCAGGAGCGGGCCCGCCTCGAAGCGGCGCTTGGCCAGGAAGGGCTCGGCGCCGCCCAGCGGCTCCTGGAGCACGAGGTGGCGGTCGTCGCCGAGGAGAACACCAACGCCCTGCTCATCTCGGCCAGCCCCCGCTACTTCAACACGGTCGTCGACATCATCCGCGAGCTGGACACCCCTCCGCCGCAGGTCCTCATCCAGGTCCTCCTGGCCGAAGTGCGCCTCGACGACGACATCGACCTCGGCGTCGACTGGAACCTGACGGGCGACTTCGGCTCCGACGACGACAAGACGTTCACTGTCGACACGACGTTCGGCCCGGAGGCCCTGTTCGGCACGACGGGTTTCAGCGTTTCGGTGACGGGGATGGACTTCGGCGTGTTCCTCCGGGCCCTCCAGACTCAAGGGCGCCTGGAGGTCCTCAGCCGCCCCTCCATCCTGACTGCCGACAACCAAGAGGGCCGCATCACGGTCGGCCAGCGCGTGCCGTTCATCACCAACAGCCGCGTCACCGAAGAGGGCACGACCATCAACACCATCCAGTACGAGAACGTGGCCATCGAGCTGCTGGTCGTGCCGCGGATCAACCCCGACGGGACCGTCCGGATGGAGATCCAGCCCCAGATCAGCTCCATCGCCGAGAGCACTGTCGAGATCAGCGAAGGCGTCAACGCCATCATCGTCGACACCCGCGAGGCGTTCACCACCATCACCGTGCAGGACGGGCACACGATCGTCATCGGCGGCCTGATCACCACCCAGGAGTCCTCGACCGAGAGCAAGGTCCCGTTCTTCGGCGACCTGCCGGTCTTGGGGCCGCTCTTCAAGCGGACCAGCAAATCCAAGGAGCGCCGAGAACTGCTCATCATCATGACTCCTACCGTCATCCGTACCGTCGCCGACAGCGACCGCACGAGCGAGCGGGAGCTGGAGCGGCTCAACGAGCTGCGGTCCATGGAAGAGGGCAAGGCCCGCGAGTTCCGTGCCGGCGACATCCTGTATCCGGCCCCCTTGAGAAGGAACGCGAGGCCGCCCATCCGTGACGCCCGCATGCTGAAACGCGGCCTGCTCGTCGAACACGAAGCCGTCGGCGACGAGGCCGATGCCGACACCGACGGGGACGACGAAGGCGCGACCGGCGTCGACGAGGGGGCCGACGACCTCCAGATGGAACTGGCGCCGATCCCCGCCCCGAGCAGCGAGATGGACGAGCCATGAGGCCGGCGGTCCTGGGACATCTGGCGGCCGCCTTGACGGCGGGCCTGATGGCCGTCGGCTGCGGCGGCGCCACCCGCACGGGCGCGCCGTTGGCCCGGACCTCCACCGTCGACGCCGTCAACCTCCAAGCCTTTCCCGCCGCCGTGAACTGGGACGACAACCCCGGCCCGGACGGCCTCCGGGCCCGCGTGTACCTTTTCCAGGCCGAGCCGACCCAGGCCGTGCCGGCCGCCGGCCTGCTCGAGTTCCTCCTCTACGAAGGGACGCCGGGCCGGGACGACCTGGCCGCGGCCGAGCCGATCCGCGAGTGGACCTACGGTCCGGACCGGCTGCCGCGCTATGCCGAGCGGAGCCTCGTCGGTGTGGGTTACGCGTTTGCCCTGGGCTGGGGCGCCGAGGTGCCGGAGGCCGAGACGGTGACGCTGGTGGCCCGGTACACGCCGCCGGGGGCCCGGCCGGTCCAGTCCTCGCCCGTGGCCGTCGCCATGAAGGCCCGATGAGAGCTTGGCTCCATCGCTTTCCTCTCCCCTGGAGGGAGAGGGCCGGGGTGAGGGGGCGAATTGAGCCGGCTTCCGAGGCAGCCCGCATCCGCGGCCGCCTTGGGCCTTTGCCCGTGGACGCCGCCACGGCGAAGACCTAGAATGCCGGGGCCGTTTGAGGCCCGCGCCTGTAGCTCAACGGGATAGAGCAACGGCCTTCTAAGCCGTAGGTTGGAGGTTCGAGTCCTCCCAGGCGCGCCACGCCCGGTCGCCGTGGCGACGCCTTCGCGGCGGTCTGCCGAGCGGCCCGGCGGCCGCAGTCGGTTGCCTGCCGCCACCGGTGGCTGTACGATTCCTTGCCGTCCGCTTGAACCTGCCGGAGAACAGCCAATGCGAACCGATGTATGCGTCCTGATCCTGTCGCTTTGTGTTGCTGCGCTGGGGGCGGGCTCGGCCTTGGCCGCTGATGCGGTCTATAGCGAAGGCGGCCGGGTGAAGGTGCGGCCGCAGCCCGTGGGCGAGGCGTTCCGCGGCAAGCCCTGGCCCAAGGCCCTCGAGGAGGCCTTCTGGGAGCGGGCGAACCACGCCATCGACGCCTATCGCGGCAAGGGCGGCGGCGGACTGACCGGCGAGCACGAGAAATGGACCTACCCCCGGTCGATGTTCGACTTCCTGGCCGGGAACCGCGAGAGCAGCCTCCAGGTCCTCCGGGCCCTCGACGGCGAGCACCCCCACACCCTCGGCGTCGACCTGTACTGGTGCTTCACCCTCAAGAACCAGCCTCGGAAGTTCTTCTTCTTCGGCGAGCACGGCGGGTACCTGGACCCGGCGTACATGGACCGGATGCGGCGGGCGGCCGCCGTCTGGACCCACGACGACCCCCGGCCGACGATGGAGCTGGTCCTGGCCCTCGAGGGACCCGACCCGATGGTCCGCGAGTACGCCCTGGGACTCCTGAAAGAGATGCGGGGCAAGGACCTGGAGAAGGTCGCCGAGCTGTGCACGAACGAGGACGCGCGGCAGGCGGTCCTGGAGTTCGCCCGGACGCCGCTGGCGCGAGAGGACTTCGGCGACGACGTCGAGAAGTGGCGGGCCTGGTGGAAGTCCTTCGCCGACCGCGACTGGAAGGTCTTCGAGGAGTACGAGCGGGTCATCAACCCCAATCCCCACCCGGAGTACGGCGTCGGCACGGGGCCGGTCGGGGCGACGTGGGACCCCAAGACGCGCGGCGGCTGGGTCGACGCCCGCAACACCGACAACCTCCGCTCGATGCGCGAAACGGCCGCCTACCTGTTCGCCGAGGAGGCCGGCAACGAGAAGGTCCGCCGCCTCTACAAGCAGAAGCTCCAGCGGTTCGTCGTGGGCCTCTATCACGTGGGCATGGGCGAATGGGACTCGGAGAACTATCACGCCCACACGATCGCCCCCTGGTTGGGCCTCTACGACTACGCCCGCGACCCGGAGGTGAAGCTCCTCGGCAAGGCCGCCGTCGACTGGCTCGTCATGGCAGGGGCTCTGAAGTATTATCGAGGGGGCTTCGGTGGCCCGACAAAGCGCGACTACGGCGGCGGCAACAAGGTCTTCGGCGCAGGCGTCAGCCACATGCTCTACCTCTACTTCGGCCAGGCGCCGATGCCCGACCCCGACCCGCACTACGACGACGTCCACGCCGTCCTGAGCGCCTACCGCCCGCCGATGGCCCTGGTCGAGCTGGCCGCCAAGGACTTTCGGCGGCCCGTCGAGATGTGGGACACGAAGCCCACCTACTCCCACTGGCTGCCCGGCCGGAGCGACAGCCCCGAGTTCTGGGAGACGCTCTATTTCGGCGACACCTACTACCTCGGGACGGTCGCGTCGAAGGGCGGGGCCGGTGACGTCGGGCCGTTCAAAATGCTCGCGTACAACTCGAAGCGCGGCTGCGATTTCGTCGTGGCATACTCCGGCAGCCGGTTCAACACGAAGCGAGCCCGCGACCAGATGGCCCAGTACCGGAACGTCGTCGTCTACCTCCGGCCCGACGCCAGGGAGTACAACGTCCTCATCCCGAAGACGGCGACGGTGGAATCCGACGGCGGCGCGTGGTTCGTCCGGCTCGAGAAGACGTCCGTCGCGATCCATCCCATCCGGCTCGGCGATTACAGAGTGACGAAGCTCGGCGGCAAGTACGGCGGCCAGTACCCCGAGGAGGCCGTTCTGAACGCGAAGGCCGAAGGCGGCGGGTACGTCGGCTTCGCTATGGAGGTTGGCGAAGGGGACCTCGCCGCCTTCGAGCGCGCCGTGAAGGCGAGGGCCCGCCTCGACCTCGCCAAGCTGGCCGACGGGACCGTCCGCTACCAGGCCAGCGGCGGGCACACGCTCGTGATGACCTACAACCGCGAGAACGACCTTCCGCACGTGGTCCGCGATGGCCGAACCCGCCAATGGGACCGAGAGGTCGACCTCTACCGCCCGGTCGGGGCCGACGGGCCGGTCTCGCTGGGCTGGAAGGACGGCACGCTGACCGTCCGCACCGCGGGCCACGCGTTCACCCAGACGGTAACCGCCGACGGGAAGGTCACGTTCAGCGAGGAGTAGCTGCCGCCGGCCGATGGCCAGGAGGACGGCGATGCGACCGAGACTTGGCAGGACCGCTGCGTTGGCCGTCCTGGCGTGCGCGTGCCTCTCCTGTCGAGCAGCCTCGGGTCAGACCGAAGCTGAAGCACCGCCACGGGCCGAGTCGACCCCGCCGCGGGACCTGCGGCTCGTCGCCCCGCGCTACGTTGCCGACGACGAGGCGGCGTTCGCCGTTGAAGTGAGCAGTCAGGCCGCCCGCGTGCCGATGGTCCTCGTTGTCCGCGGCGCCGACCGCACGGTGACCGAGGCATCCGTGCCGCCGCCCGAGGGTCCGGCGACGCGCTCGAAGGACGTCCGGCGCGACGTCTCGCTCGGCGCCGCCGACTGGCCCGACGGCCGGTACGTCGCCGAGGTCCGGCCGGCGGAGGACGACTCCGCGGAGCCTTGGGCGTCGGTCGAGTTCCGCGTCGTCCGCGAGGCCCTCCGGCGCCACTGGCAGGGCGAGACCCGCGACGAGATCGCCCTCTGGATCGCGCACGCCAACCGGTTCCAGGGCGGCAAGTTCGAGCCCCTGCCGATGAACCTCGAGCGTCTGCTTGACGCCCCGGCCGGCCCGGTCACGGACCTCCGGGGCATTTTGCTTCGAAGTTACTTCAGCCCCCAGCTCCGTCGCCGCCAGCCCTATACGGTTTACGTGCCCGAGGCATACGACCCGGCCGAAGCGATGCCCCTGATGATCCTGCTCCACGGGTCCGGGTACGACTACCTGAACATCTTCTCCGACATCCGCAACGGCCAGGAGTTCGAGACGAATCCCGTGCTGGTGGCGAATGCCGGGGCGTTCCGGCAGCAGGAATTCCGCCACATGGCCCTGAAGGACGTCGAGTGGATCATTGAGGACATGAAGCGGAAGTACCACGTCGACGCTGACCGGGTCTACTGTCAGGGCATCAGCCTCGGCGGGCGGGGGACGATGGAGCTGGCGGCCCTTCGCCCGGACCTGTTTGCCGCCATCTCGCCCCAGGGCGTCTACGGCATCATGCAGGAGCCGAACGACCTGCCGTTCTACCTCTGGCAGGACCCGTGGAGCCAGTGGTCGGTCGCCCGGTGGGACTTCCGCAGCTACCTGCCGAACCTCAGGCACGTGCCGATGCAGATCATCTACGGGTTCAAGGACAAGACGACGCCGCCCCTGAACGCCTTGGTCTATCGCCACCTCGTGAACAAGCGGTTCGGCGGCCAGGCCGAGGCCATCGGGTTCGACCGCGACCACCACATCAGCTACCCGGACTACAAGTGGAGCGACACGCGGGCGTGGTTCCTGGCCCACCGACGGGTCAAGGACCCGCCGGTCGTGACGGCCCGGACAGCCACTCTCCGCTTCAACCGGTTCTATTGGGTAACCATCGAGGCCATGGAGGTGCAGTGGCAGATGGCCGAGGTCAGCGCCCGCCTCCGCCGCGGCCGGCTCGACGTCGAGACGCGGAACGTCGCCCGCCTGACCCTCGACCCGCCGGGGGCGTTCGACGTGCTGCGCGTTGATGGCGGGGAGGTCGCCCTCGGCAGACGGCTCGTCGGCGACCCCGGCAAGGGCGGTTCCGGGGACGAGCCCGCCGACGGCGCGGAAGACCCCGCTCGCGACCGATTGAGGCTCGCCCGCACCGAGGCCGTCTGGCACCTCCTGCCGCCCGACGAGCCGCCTGTGGGCGGCACCGCGGCGGGCCTCGTGAGGCGGCATGGGGTCTCCGGTCCGATTTGGGACGTCCTCCACGGCCGCTGCATCGCGGCGTACGGGACGGGCGGGTCGGCGACCGAGGGGGAGGCCCTGAAGGCCATTGCATCGCGCATAGCTCGCCTCGACGCCGCCTGGGGCGAGCCGTCGTGGCCCATCGTCGCCGACACCGAGGTCACCGACGACGAGAGGCGGACCGCGAACCTGATGCTGGTCGGCGACGCCCGGTCGAACGCGTTGCTGGCCGGCCGGAAGTGGCCGTTCGACCTGGAGGGCGTCGGCCGGGGCGAAGGCATCCGAGTCTTCGGCGAGACGTACGCCGAGCCGGGCGACGTGCTCGCGTTCATCTATCCCTCGCCGTGGGCCGCCGAGCGGTACGTGTACGTGGTCGTGCCCGCCCGGCCGCTCGACGGGCCGGTGCCGGCGCTCAATCCCGCCTCGACGTGGGACCTGGCGGTCTGGAGCGACTGGGTCGTGCGCCGACGTGCGACCGGTCGCCGGGGGTCGGCGGTGGACGGCGTCTTCGACGCCCGATGGCGGCTTCAGGAGATGCCCGGCACGCTCCTTCAGCCGAGGCCGATGAACTGGGAATAGGGTCGGGCGCCCCGAGGCCTTCAGGGCGCTCCACTGGAAAGGAATCTCTATGCGACGGGGCCTTCTGGCGGGCGCATGGCTGGTGTTGGCCGCCCTGGTTCTTTTTCCGCCGGCCGCGGATGGGCGGGGCGAGCCCGTTGCGGACCAGGCCCTGTCCGAGCCGCGGTTCACCGACGGGGCCCGGCCGTATCTGGACCGGCCGTTCCCCGCCGACGCGCGGAAATTCCACTTCGCCGTCATCGGCGACAAGACCGGCGGCGGCGAGGAGAACTGGCCCGTCTTCGACCGGGCCATGGGCGAGGTCAACCGGCTCCGGCCCGATTTCGCCATCATGGTCGGCGACATGATCCAGGGCTACACCGACGATTCCGACGAGGTCCGCCGGCAATGGGACGAGTTCGACGAGCACGCCGGCCGGCTCGACGTGCCCCTGATGCTCGTCCCGGGCAATCACGACATCTGGGGGCCGCGATCATACCGCGAGTGGAAGCGCCGCCTCGGGCCGACGTACTACTCGTTCGACTACCGCGGCTGCCACTTCCTGGTCCTGAACTCCGAGGAGGACGCCCGCCTCGACGGCACGACGTTCGGACTCGGGGCGAACCAGGTCCGCTGGGCCTTGAGGGACCTGGCGGATATGCCGCCGTCGCGCCATGTCTTCGTTTTCCTGCACAAGCCGCTTTTTCTCATGAAGGGCCGCATGCGCGATCAGTGGGACGAGATCGAGGCGGCCCTTGCCGCCAAGCCCTACATTGTCTTCGCGGGGCACCATCACAACCTGACCCGCTACGTCCGGGACGACCGGCGCTACTTCGTGGTGGGCCCGACGGGCGGCAGCCTGAGACCCAAGCCCGAGAAGGTCCTCGGCGCGTTCCATCACTACACGATCGTGACGGTCGAGGGCGACCGGGCCCACGTGGCCCTGGTCGAGCCGGGATCGGTCCACGTCGAGGACATCGCCGACCTCGAGAAGAAAGAGGCCTACCGCCGCCGCGGCAAGGCCGCCGGCGTCAGCCACCGGGTGATCCAGGGGTCGCTGGGCGAGGTCCGTGTCGGGTCCATTACCGACGGCGCCGCCGAGGCCGCGGCGAAAGCGCTTCAGGACCTGACCGGCAAAGGCGTCGGCGGGATCGTCGTCGACCTTCGCGACGCCGGCGGAACGGACGGCGACTCAGCGGCCTCACTGGCCGATCTGCTCGTCCCCAAGGGGAAGACCCTGTGGACGCTCGTCCCGACCGAAGGCGGGATCCGGCACGTGCGGTCCAATAAGGACGCGGCCGTCGACGTCCGCGTGGCCGTGCTTGTCGGCGAGAACGCTTCAGGCACCGCCGAGCTGGTGTCGGCCGCAGTCAAGGCCCACCGGGCCGCCATTCTGGTCGCTGGGCACGCCTAAAATCTCTGACGACGATGACATGCACACCGACAGCGCGAGGACGGGCGGGCATCGTGGGAGCCGTCGCGATGGCCGCGGCATTCGTGGCCGCCTGCTCGTCTCGGCAGGAGGTCCACACGATGAGCGCCGCGCCCGACCCGTCGGCCGCCCAAGCGGCCGATACCCCCGCCGAATCCGGCGCGACCGGCGCCGACGCCGCCGACCGCACGCCGACGCCCGACCGATCGGGCCGCACCGAGACCGCCACCTTTGCCGCCGGGTGCTTCTGGGGCGTCGAGGCGGCGTTCCGCAAGATCGAAGGCGTCCGCCACACCGCCGTCGGCTACACCGGCGGACACACCGAGGAGCCAACCTATAAGCAGGTCTGTTCCGACACGACCCGCCACGCCGAGGCCGTCCAGGTCACGTTCGACCCGGACGCCGTCTCCTACGAGGACCTGCTGGACGTGTTCTGGCGAACCCACGACCCCACGACGCCGAACCGCCAAGGCCCCGACGTGGGCAGCCAGTACCGCTCGGCGATCTTCTTCCACGGGCTGGCCCAGGAAGCCGCCGCCCGGGCCTCGAAGAACGCCCTCGACTCCTCCGGCGAGTACCGCCGGCCGATCGTCACCGAGATCACACCCGCCTCGACCTTCTGGCGGGCCGAGGACTACCATCAGCGGTACCTGGAGAAGCGCGGCGCCGCGACGTGCCACCCGTCTCTCAGGTAGCCAGGGCCGGGCGGAGCTCGCGCCACGCACGGCCTTTCCCGCAACTCGCCGTCCCGGCGGCGGTCCGCCGTGCGTCTCGCCCGAATCCGGGCCCGGCCCTCACGCCAGCGCCGTCGCGCACGCCTTCTCGGCCTCCACCGCCTTCGGAAAGAGCACGTTGTTCTCGAGATGTATGTGCTCGTGGAGGTCCTGCTCCAGCTCCAGGAGGTCCGCGTAGAGGGCCTCGAAGGCGGGGCAGGCGTCCGGGGGCAGGGCGTAGTCGTCCGTCAGCTCCCGCATCCGCGCCAGGGCCGACCCGGCGTTCTCGTGCTCGACCTGCATCTGCTGGATCGGGTTCTCGACGGTCCCGCAGTGGAACGCCACGGGGCCGCCCTCGCCGCTGGCACACGCATCAAGCTGCCGCACCAGCGGGAACAGCACCTGCTCCTCCTTCGCCAGGTGCAGTTCGATCTCGTCCCGCAGGCCGCGGAACGTCCCCCACAGCGCCGTCAGCAGCGTTTCGTGGGCGTCGGCGTGGGCCCGGTGGACCTTGGCCAGCAGGTCGTCGAGCCGGGGCAGGGCCCGCTTCATGTAGGTGTGGTGCCGCCGCTCGACGTGGTGGACCAGGTCGGAGGCGGAGAGCTGGCCCCAGTCGGGCTCGCCGTGGCGCTCGTGGGCCGCCGACGCGATGGCCTCGGCCACCGCCGTCAGAACGACCTCCAGTCGCACGCCGGCCTCGCGGGCGGCGTCGCCCAGGGGTTTCGCGCCCCCGCAGCAGTAATCGATGCCGAACCGTTCCAGCACCGGCCGCGCCGCCGGATGCTCCACCACCAGGTCGCGGACGGTCGTATCGGCTGTCGGTTTGGTCATGGGTAGCTCCTCGTTCGCACGTGCGTCGGCCGCTTGCAGGGCGGCCATCGCCCATTCTTCGGCGGCCGGCGGGACGGGACAAGGCGCCGATTCCGTTGACGGCGGGATGGCGCCCCCCGCGGGGGACGGCCTGTTCGGGCGAAGGGCCTGCCTCCGGCGAGAAAAAATGGCCCCGGCGGAAGAATCGCGCGAAACACCGACCCCCGCCCCGCGTTCAATCTTCCGGCGTGCCGCTTTCGGTGGGGGGAGCCGGTCCACCCGGCCGCCCTGGCGTGTCCTCGCGTCCGGGCCCTCGGCACGCTCATGTCCGCCAGCCCGGGAGGTCACGCGATGGACGCCGCCCGTGTCTCCATGACCACGTATCCCCTGATCGACCGCTCCCTCGACGACGCCGTCGCCCTGATCGCCGCCACCGGATGCCGCAACATCGACCTGCTGGAACGCCCGCCCCACTTCTCCCTCGACGCCTCCGAGTGCAGGACCGACCGGGTCCGCTCCACCGTCGAGGCCCACGGCGTCCGCGTCGCGAACCTGGCGACCTACGGCGGCAAAGGCTTCGCCGGCGACGATCCCGCCGAGCAGGAACGCGAGTGGCAGGCCCTGTGTCGGTCCATCGACGTGGCGGCCTGGTTCGGGGCCCGGACCGTCCGGGCCTATCGCGTCGGCTCGAACAACGAGGACCTCGACGACGTGCCGAAGGTCGCCCCCTGGTACCGCCGGGCCGCCGAGTACGCCGAACGCAAAGGCGTCTACATGGGCGTGGAGAACCACGGCGGGCCGGTCTCGGGCACACCGGAGGTGCTCCGCGACTTCTCCCGCCAGGTCGGCTCCTCCCACTTCGGCGTCCTGTACGACCCGTGCAACCTCCTCCTCGCCGGCGTCGACCACAAGGCCGCCTTCGACGTCTTCAAGGACCACGTCGTCCACGTCCACCTGAAGGACGGCACGGCCGAGGCGGAGTCGCACAAGGCGACGATGCTCGGCGAAGGCGACGTCGACGTGCCGTGGGTCCTCGAGCGGCTCGACGAGATCGGCTACGAGGGCCACTACACGCTGGAGTACGAGGTCGAGACGGTCCCGCCCGAGACCGGCCTCAAAGAGTGGTACGAGTACTTCGTGTCGCTGGACCACTGACCGCGGCCGACGGCCGGGACCCCCATCCCCTCTCCCCCAACGGGGCAAGCCGTCAAGGGGGGGCAATGGCACGCCCTCGGCGAACACCGTCCCGGGCCGCGCCTGGCATCTCCCCGCCGACCTCGCTACAATGTGCCCTCGCCGCGCGCGGGGCAACGCAATACGACAACGGAGGAGCCACCCATGACGTTCGACGAAGTCAAGCAGCTCATGAAAGAGGTCGGATGGGGCGACCTGGCCACCACCGACGGCACCACGGTCGGCGTCCGGCCGATGGGCGGCTGGGCCTGGGTCGAGGCCGAGCTCTGGTGCGCTGCCGCCAAGAGCTCCGACAAGGTCGCCCAGCTCCGGGCGGTCCCCCACGCCGAGTACTGCTTCGCCCGGCCCGACGGGATGCACGTCCGCCTCGCCGGCCCGTGCACCGTCAGCGAGGACCTCGAGGACAAGCAGCGCCTGTTCGACCTCGTGCCGGCCCTGAAGGAGCACATCCCGGACCCGGCGTCGCCGGACTACATCGTGATCCGCATGACGCCCGACCGCGTCCGGGCCATGACGACGCCCGACCTGACCTACCAGGATGTCGACCTGGCGTAACATCGGCCTCCCTCTCCCCTCGCGGGCTTGCCCGGCGTGGCCCGCCGGAGGCGGGTGGACTTTGGCGAAGGCGGGCGGGGTGAGGGGGCCCCGAGCCGCGAACGTAAGTTGGCGGGTACGTTCGGCCGGGCACCCGTACCGCCCGGCGCCGTTGCCGGCCGGCCCAACGGGCTGGTACACAGTAGCCCAGTGAACTGATCTGCATAATCAGCATACGTCGTATTGTCCAGCCCTGAAGGGGCGCCACAAACCTGCCGCCCGGTTACGGAGCCACCCATGAAAACCGTCTCCTGGGGCATCATCGGCTGCGGCGCAGTCTGCGAGAAAAAGAGCGGCCCGGCCCTCCACGGCGTCGAGGGCAGCCGCCTGGTCGCCGTCATGCGCCGCACCGCCGGGAAGGCCGAGGACTTCGCCCGACGCCATAACGTCCCCCGCTGGTACGACACCGTCGAGGGGCTCCTCGGCGACGACGAGGTCGATGCGGTCTACGTCGCCACGCCCAACAACACCCACTTCGGGCCCGTCCTGGCCGCCGCCCGGGCGGGCAAGCACGTCCTGGTCGAGAAGCCCATGGCCCGCAACACCGCCGCCTGCCAGCAGATGATCGACGCCTGCCGCGAGGCCGGTGTCACCCTCGCCGTCGCCTACTATCGCCGGTGCTATCCGACGATCCTGCGGGCGAAGCAGCTCCTTGACGACGGGGCGATCGGCGAGCTTCAAGAGGTCCACATTAATGACGAGTTTCCCCTGAGCCACCGGCTCGATCTGCTGCACTTCTTCGCCGGCGACGCCGAGGCCGTCCGGTTGCGGACCGAGGACCTCCCGCCGTGCTCCAACGCCGTCAGCGGACCGATGCTCTACGTCCGCCACCGCGGCGGCGCGACGGGCGTGACGCCCGTCGGGTGGGATGAGAACCTCGTGCCCGAGACGCTTGACATCCGCGGCACCGGGGGGCGGGTCCTCGTCCTGGACCTGAAGGGCGGCCTGCTGGTGGTCCACCGCGGCGGGGAGAAGGCGACCGAGGACCTCGGGCCGCTCCCGGCGACCCACTGGGGCATCGTCGAGAACTTCGTCCGCCACGTCGCCGGCCAGGTGCCGCTGGCGTGCGACGGCACCGAGGGCCGCAAGTCCACCGTCATCCTCGACCTGGTCGCGGACCTCGAGCCCGACGGCCCGGAACTCGCCGTGGACTACGCCTGACCCGCCCGC
>CAZGKW010000018.1:0-50081 GCA_964526295.1 uncultured Anaerolineales bacterium | reverse complement strand
GGACCTCGAGCCCGACGGCCCGGAACTCGCCGTGGACTACGCCTGACCCGCCCGCGGTGGCGGGACGAAGGCGGGAGCTTCCCGAGCCGCCGACGTAAGTCGGCGGGTACGCGCGGCCGCGCCGTCGCCGCCGGTGGCGGCGTGGGTGCTGGCGGGGCGCAAGTGGGCCGCCGTCAGGGCGATGCCCGCCGCGGCCAGGAGCCCGAGTCCAACAACGGTCGGCTTCCCGTGTCGTCTGAGAAAGGTCATGTCGTTTCTCCCCAGCGTCTGCTCGAGTCTGAAACTCAAGGAGACTCGTCGCGCCGTCCAATAGAGGCGCTCAATAAATCTACCCGCGCGTGAGCCCCTCCAACCGGCGCGGGTCGCCCGCGCCCATGCCTCACTGATCCTCTGTCTGTCGGGGAAAGCCGAACGGGTCAACCTCGTCAGGAATCCCAAAGGCTCTGAGGTCCCTCACGAACACTCCCTTCCCAGTGGCCTCATACCACTTGTGTATTGGATAGTAAAGATAATAAAAGGCGCGGTAAAGCTCGGGATCGTACGTGGCATGCAGCCGGTCCTGGTCATAGGGAAGGAATTGGCCGTCTGATAGAACGCGTCCGCCCGGCGGGGGATAACCGTCCTCCGGCAGACCTACCATACACCTTGTGCCGGGGATCGGCTCAACAAGCATCCAGAAGCTCACGAGGTAACACAGCAGGATACTGATCGTAACCGCGACTCCGGTGAGGATCTTCCGGCAGATGCTCTTGCGCCCCATGTTTGCTCTCCCGAACAAGCCGGAGGCGTCTGTCTATTCCACGTCGAGCTTCTCTCGAATCGTCTCGCACTCAGCTTCCGTGATGGTCAGGCTCACGATAACCGCCGCCGACGGTCTCTCAAGAGGCGTGCCGGTGCCTATGTCACCGCGGCCCATGAGGCCCAAGTATATCGCCTCGTGTACAAAAACGTTGGCGTAACCCCTTGTCAACCCGGCGCCCGCCGCTCCGCCGTACCCCCTCGCTTGCTTTTCAAGCTGCACGCTGTTGACCCACGTCCAGTATCTTCTTGGCGTGTAACCAATTGCGCCGTCCTCCACCAAAGTCACGTGCTGTACGTACCCAGCCGGTTCGCGAGTTGTGAGCACCCATATGTCTCGCGGAAGCCAACGCACCCAGTACCAAATATTGAGTAGTTGGGCACCCCCGAGGATGGGATGCATGTGCCCGAGGATGGTGTCCGTGGTATGCCGCCACCCCGCAGGCTCAGAGAACGTGTCCACCAGCGTGGAGGTAACCGAGACCGTGTCACATTGGAGACGCTCGAAGCAAGGCGCCAGAATGGACCTGACGTGCCTGTCAACCACGGACAGATTGACCGGAAGCCTTGCGTTGCGAGCTCGCCGTGTGTTCGCGACCGGCATGCGCTTGAGCTCGATGGCAACAAAGACGTGCCTCAGGCCGAATGGGTCAGCGTGAGTAGGAGGTGCGGCGCCAAGGTATAGATAGAGGCTGTGACCGTCCGCGTACTGCTCCAGCACTGTCTAAGAGTTGGTAGCGGTCAAGGCGCTGCGGCTGCCGGTGACAGATACGCCCGCCGGAACGCGGCTGAGGATGCGGGCATGGCGGGACAGGCTGCCGCCGGCGGTTGTAGTACTGGCCGAACTCCTTGTCGAAGAACAGGCCCTGGTGGCCGACGTCGCACAGGCCCCAGGCCGCCTCTACGCCCGAGACCTCCACCCGCCCCGATTCGTAGAGCGGCTCGCCCGTCAGACGGTCGTCCGAGCCGGTCCGCGTGAAGGCGCGCCGCCCGCCGACCGACACGAGGTGCGACCAGGTGCGGACGTAGACCCGGCCCCCCGCGACGGCCGGCGTGGCGTGCGATTTTTCGCCCAGCGGGTTGACGGCGAGCCGCTGGCAGCCGCGGCCCACCCGGACCACGTGGACGTTGCCCTCGGTCGAGACGAGCAGCAGGCGGCCCCTTCCCTCTGACCCGTGCATCGAGCCCGCCGCGGGGGATGCGTCGCCAGCCGCGGCGTCGGCGGCCCGCGGTTGCCCTGCAACGGCGCCCCCGCTGGTCGTCCCGCCGGCGTCGGCGATCCAGACGGGCGAGGCGAAGAACTTCTCGCCCAGGTTCTCCTGCCACAGCTCCTCGCCGTCGGCCGTCCGGACGCACGTCAGCCTGCCGCGGTCGTGCAGCAGGTACGTCCGGTCGCCTCGGACGAGCGGCGTCGGCACGTACGGCACGAGGCGCCCCTTGAGCTGGTAGACGAGCCGGGGCTCGCCGCCGGGGCGGGGCAGGACGGCGGTCAGGGCCTTGCCGGCGCCGCCTACACCGCATGTGGCCATCATCATGCGTCCCGCCAGGACGGGCGAACCCACCACGCGGGCCGGGAACGCGTCCGTCCGCTGCCACCGGACGGTCCCGTCGACCGGGTCGACGCCAACGAGTCCGGCCTTGTCGCTCGCCAGGACGAGGTCGACCCCGCCGCCCTCGGCCGGTCGGATGCACGGGACGGCATAGGCCGCCCGTCCGCCGGGCCGGTCGAGCTGCCACACCGTCCGCCCGGTCCGCCGGTCGACGGCGACGACGAAGCTCGTGCCGCGATGGTCGTTCGTCAGGACGACGCGGCCGCCCTGGACCACCGGCGACGTGCCGGGCCCGTGGGCGCTCGAATACGGCCCAAAATCGCGGGTCCATATCTCGTTGCCATCATGGTCTAGGGCCACCAGCCGCACGGCCTCCGGGTCGGTCCAGGTGACGTAGACGGCGCCCGGGTCGACGGCGGGCGTCGAGGCGGCGTAGCTGTTGAGGGCGTTCATGCGGAACGTCGTGCCGGGGTACTCGCGGGCCCAGAGGGTCCGCCCGTCACCGGCGTGAAGACAGACGACGATCCGCGTGGCGTCGTCGCGTGCGGCCAGGAGGAAGACGCGGTCGCCCCACAGGACGGGCGACCCGTGCCCGCCGCCGGGCAGCTCCACCCGCCAATTGATATCCGCATCGGTCCACTCGTCGGGCAGGTCGACCGCGGCCCCGATGCCCGAGCCGTTCGGCCCGCGAAAACGGGTCCATTCCTGGGCCCGGGCGGGCGCCGGGCCGATCGCCGGCGCCGCCGCCGCAAAGCCCAGTGCCAGCAGAGCGACACGCACGCTGTTCCGTTTCATCGATAGCGTCCTTCAGCCAGGGGGAATCCTGCGGTTGCGCTTGGCAGCGGCCCCTCACTCCTCGCCGCGAAGCGTCGCCTCCAGGCCCGGCACGTCCCGCCCCACGAGCAGCTCGACCTCCGCCAGCCGGACGGCGTAGTCGGCGACCGTCCGGGCGTGGGCCAGCTCCACCTCCAGCAGCACCTGCCGCGCATCGACCAGCCCCTCGACGGTCCCTTCGCCGTCCTCGATGTCCTTGGCGGCGGCGGAAACCGCCTGCCGGGCCTTCGGCAGCAGCTCCGTCACGAACGGGTCGAGCTGCCGCTCGACGTCGCGGAACCGGTGGAGGGCCTTCCGCATCTCGGCCTCGACCTGGTCCTGCCGGTCGACCTTCGCCCTCAGGGCGTCCCAGTGCTCCATCCGGGCGTCCTGCATCGCATCGCGGTAGCCCGTCAGCCACAGGGGCATCTGGATCGAGAAGAGCGTGAAGTAGTGGTCGCGGGTGTGACCCTCGGCGCCGGGCAGCTTGGCGTTCTGGGTGTTGACGGCGACGACGCCCACAGACAGGTCGGGATAGTAATCGTGCCGGGCCTTGTAGATGGCATGCTCGGCCCGTAGGACCTCGCACTGGAGGACGGCCAGCTCGGGGTTGGCCTGGCGGCACCAGGCGATGAGCTGCTCGTCGGTGGCGGCGACCGGCTGGGGCGGATACCACCGGGGCGGGGGCAGCTCGGCCCCGGGCGCCCGGCCCAGGGCCTGGTTCAGCCGGGCCGCCAGCTTCGGCTGCTCTCGGCGACAGGCCCGGAGCCGCTCGTCCGTCTCCCGGAGGGCGACGTTGACCCGCGACTCCTCGATCGGGCCGTTCGTCTCGATGCGGCCGAGCTGCTCGCGGTGCCGCTCCAGGATGCCCATCGCCCGACACAGATAGGCATACTCGTAATAGGCGGCCTTGACCCGGTAGAAGAGCTTCAGCCGTGCGGCCTCGTAGGCTTCGCGGGCGGCGTTGACGGTCTCGCCGCGGACGCCCGCCCGCCCTTTGAGCTTCCCGATCCAGAGGAACTTCTGGGAGAAGCCGTAGAGGGAGCGTCCCTTGCCGGGCCGGGCCTCGGCCTCGCGGACGAACAGCTCGTAGTTGACGTAGGGATGCGGCGGGTACCAGGACCAGAAGTGGTCGCCGACGGCCCATCGCCAGTGCTCCCAGGCGGCCTTCATCTCCTCGTCGTTTAGGGCCGCGTGGGCGACGTAGACCTCCAGCGGGGAGGCGGCGGTCAGCTCGGGCAGGGCATCGGGCGCCTCGAGCGGCCTCGGCTCCTTGTCGTAGTATCGGCGGCGGAGGGCCTCGGCGGTCTCGGCGGCGGTCGGGTCGACGGCCGGGTCGTACTCGTCTCCCCCACGGCGGGGCGCCTCGGTGGCCTTGCTTTCCCAAGCGCTGTTGTCAGCGCCCCATGAGGCCCTCCCGGGGATTCGGTCCGCGGGACGAGCCCCCGGCACCTCATCCCCGGGCGTTGGGGACGTCATCGCCGGGCCGTGGGACGGCGATGCGCTCTCCGCCGGTTCCGCCCGGCTCGTGCGGGACGGCACGCCGGGGAAGTCGTCGCGGGGGGCCTGGGGCGCCCTCCCGGCCCATCCGCAGCCGCAGACGGCGAGCATCGCCGCCGCCAGCACCCCGATGACGATGCGATGGGTCATACCAACCCCGTGAAACCGGTCCCGGCCCGCGGGAGCACCGGCGAAACGCCCCATGGGAAACGGTCTGATTATCGCCTGCGATGCGGCCCATGGCAACCGCCGATCCGTCAAGGGGCGGCGTACGGCGCCCCGGCCGCCCCGCGCCAAACACTCGGCGCGGCGGGTCTCCGCCCCCGCCGCGATATGGCAGAGCGCGGTGACCTCAGTCACCGCTTTGGCTCCCCGCGGAGCGAATCGCAGGGGCGAGGCATGCCTCGCCCCTACCGCACGGCGGCTCCCGAGCCGAAGGGGCGTCGAGAAATCTCGCCGTGTGCCGTTGTCGCTCGTCGTACGACAGTCAAGGCGGCGACACAGCCGCCGCACTCCACGGAACGGCGCTCCGGCGCTTCGCCAATCCCTTGGAGTGCGGCGATACCAGCCTGCCCCATTCGACCTTGCTCAGGGCAGCGCCTGAGCGACGCCGCGCCAGCGGCGGAGTCGAACGGGCCGCCTTGGCTCCGCGGCGCGCGACGGTCGCGGGCCGCAGACGCGGCGGGCTTTCCAGTGGACATCCCAAGCCGATCGTCTGGCGTGGGCCCGACGCGCAGGGGCCTCAAGAAGGCTCCCGGCAAGGCCGATACTTGCCTCGGCGGCCTTCCCGTCGTATGGTCAGGGAGGAAAGGGTCAGCGTGGCGGCTCGACCGCAAGAATACGGCTTCACTTTCACCTTTCTGATCTACCCATCCGATAGTGCGCCCGGGAAGTACGTGGCGCACTGCCTTGAACTCGACCTCGTCGCCGTCGAGTCGAACCGGCCGCGAGCCATCGAGCTGGGCAAGGAACTCATCGAGGACCTGATCGAGGCGGCCGTCGCCGACGACACCCTGGAGAAGATCTTCAAGCCCGCCCCGGCGGCCTACTGGGCGGCGCTGGCGCACAGCACTCCCTACGACCCGCCCGAGGAAGTCCGTCGGCGGCGTATCAGGGCCCCCCGCGTGCGGCGAGTGGATTACGCCGAGATCCGCAAGGGGTACGTGCCCGGCACGCTGGCCCCGACCGGATGAAGCGCCCACGGGTCAAGAAGTGGGGCGACGTCAAGCGGGTCTTCGCCGACTGCGGCATCGTGGCCGTCGAGACGGCCGGTCCTGGACACCGCCCGCCCCAGGCATCCCTACCTCGCTTCCCCGGACGGCCGCAAGTACCCGATCCCCGCACGCAAGAACAGGGACGAGGTCTTTCGGGAGTACACGGAGGGCGCCCGGCGGAGGTTCAACCTGACGCCCGAGGACGGGGTCTCGGACGAGGAATTCTACGGCAAGTTCTGAGCGGCCGGACGCGGCCCTGTGGGAACCGCGAGCCGGTCGCAGGGCGAGGCGCGTCTCGCCCTGGGAAGCCCCCCGCCCCGTCTCACGTCATGATCACCAGGGCGAGCAGCGGGATGATGTTGAAGACCCAGACGAAGAGCTTCATTACCCCCAGGAACGAGTAGATGACGACGTTGAACGCCTCCCGCGGCATGGGGAACCACCGGCTGTGCATCCGGTAGACCCAGTCGCGGGCCAGGGCCAGGACCAGGAACGCCAGGGCCATGAGGCCCACGTTCAGGATCGTGCACCACATGAGGAACGTCCTCAGCGTGACGATGTTCACGGCCGGTCTCCTTTCGTCGTCGGTCCCTGCATCGCTTCAGACGCGGCGTCGGCCCCCGCGATTCACCGGCGGCGGAGAAGCCTCCGGCCCCGTCCTCACCGCAGGCCCGCACCGCGCGGGCCCGTGCTTCACGGCCGCCCGGCGGCCTTGGCGAGGCGGCTTCACGCAGGCTGTGGGGCGAGGCATGCCTCGCCCCTGCTGCTCAGGCGGGCCGGGGCGACAGGCGCGGGGCGAGCCACGCCGCCAGCGCGTAGCACACCGCCGCCAGCATCACGAGTCGCGAAAAGCCGATGCTCATCGCCACCAGCGGGGCGGCCACCGTCGCCACGACCGAGGCGAAGCCGTTGACGGCCCAGGCCCAGGGGACGAGCCGCCGGCCCGCCTCCGAGCCCTCGGAACCCGGCCCGCCGCCGGAGAGCTGCCTGAGGCCCAGTGGGAACAGGTGGCCCATGGCGAAGGCCAGCGGGGCGATCGTCACGGCCGCCACCGTCATCCGCAACGGTGTCGAGGCGCCTTGCGTCAGGCCGAGCCAGCCGTCCAGGGCCCACAGGTAGAGAAGGGCCGCCACGGCGACGACGGCGCCGGCGACCCGTGCGACGCGGCCGGCCCCCGGTGTATTCACCGGGGGCGAAATGGCCGCCCGTCGATTGACGCCGGGCCAACGGGCGCTCGTCATGCTCCCCAGGCCGCCGAAGACGAGGAAGCTCCCGATCACCGCCGCCGCCGAGTAGACCGGGTGCGCCAGGTACAGGATGAGCCGCTGAAGGAAGCCCATCTCGACGAACATGAAGCCGACCCCGAGGAGTAGGAAGTAGGCGAGTGTCGCGGCCTTGCCGCGGGTCCGCCGGAGGGCCCCCGCCCGCGCGAGGAGGGGCAGGACGATCAGGGCCGCCCCCAGGACGATGCACTGGACCAGGGCCGCCAGCAGCAGGACGTAGCCCACCTCCAGGTAGGCCCGCGTCCGCCGGCCCATCTGCCGGCGGAGCGTCGGCAGGGCCCGCCACCGGAAGGACCGGGAGAAGTAGGGCCGGTCGTCGGTCGTCGCCGTCACGTCGAAGGGATACGCGTCGAGGAACGCCTCCCGCTCCGGCCCGAGCAGCGCGCGGGCCCCATCGAAAAAGTACGGCCGGTCGAGGACGTGGCGGCGGTTGGCCTCGTCGCGCCCGAGGTCCGGCAGGTAGCAGAGGTCGAACGCCCGCTCGGCGCAGAACGTCCGGAGGTCCGCGCTCTGGTGCGGCTCGATCGCGCGGTCGAAGACGAGGACCGTGACGGTGGCCCAGCTTCGGAGCATCGCCAGGTGCTTCGCCGGGTCGGCCCCGCGCCTGGCGAGGGCCGCCCGGGCGGTGTCGAAGACCCGCAGGCCGTCGCGCGGCGGGGTGCGGGCCCACCGCGTCACGCAAAGGAGGCCGCCCGGCCGGAGCCGCCCGAGCATCTCCTCGAATGCCTCGACAGTATAGAGATAGCTTTCCATGGCGGCAAAGAGGCCCGCCCCCGACGCGCCGAACGCCTCCATCGACGGGAGCTGCACCAGGTCGAACGTGTCGCCGCCGCCGGCCAGGTAGCCCCGGGCCTCGCGGACGAGGACCTCGACCCCCGGGGCGTCGTAGATCTCGCCGCCGCGGCCCGCCAGGACGGTTTCCATCACGTGCCGGATGCGGGCGTTGGCCTCCAGGGCGACGACCCGCGGGCTGCCGTGGTACCGGGCCAGTCCGACGTCGCTGCCGCCGCCAGCCCCGATGACGAGGACCTGCGGCCGGTCGCGGAGGTGGTAGGGCGCCGCCTGGGTCGTGTAGTCGAGGAAGGCCCAGTCGGCGCGCCGCTCGACGTCGTAGACGGCGGTCGTGGCGTCGCCGTCGATGATGATGAGGGCGTGGGGCGGGACGTCGCGGGCGTAGGCCAGGCTGAGGGCCGGGGCGTAGTGCGTCGCGGGGCCGGCGACGACGTCGATCCGCCCGAGCGGCCCCTGGGTCGAGTAAAGCCGCTCCGTGCCGGGCATGGCCAGCGCCTGGGGGAGCATCTTGTACTGCGACATGACGGGCCGGTAGGGGAAGCGGGCCGCCAGCATCGCCAGGGCCGCGCCGCCCAAAACGACAACCGGAACGGCCCACCGCCGCCGCCACGGCGCGAGCACGAGCGCCGCGACGAAGCCCGTCCCCGCCAGGACGACGAACAGCCGCCCGAGCGGCACGACGACCATCAGGCCGACCGCCGCCGCCCCGCCGAGGCCCGAGCCGATCAGGTTGGCCGCATAGTGGCCGCCGACCCGCTCCGGGCGGTCCATCAGGACGAGGCCGATGAGGGCCGCCGCCAGGAGGAACGGCACCAGGACCAGCAGGGCCAGCAGCTCGAGGTTCGCGAGTTGCCCCAGGTCCCACGTCAGGAACTGCACGTTGATCTCGACGTTCTGTGCGAGGGCCACCGTCGCGGGGATGCCGAGGGCGAACGCCAGGGCGAAGCCGAACAGCCACGTCCCCTCCCGGCCGCGGAGCCGGTCCCTGAGGAGCACCAGGGCCGTCCCGCTCGCCCCGAACCCCAGCAGGGCCAGGCTGATTACGAGGTGGGCGAAATGGTGCCACAGGCGCACCGAAAGGGCCCGCATCAGGGCCAGCTCCAGGCCGATCAGCGCCAGCGACACCAAGGCCACCGCCAGCCGCCTCCGGGCGACCTCCAGGCGCCCCGCGCGGGGGCCCGGCTCGTCGGGGGCGGCATCGGAGGGCCGCGGCCTCGCCGTCGGTGGGGCGTCACTTGGCAGTGGGGTCCTCCCGCAGCAGCGGGACAAACCGGACGGCCATCAGGACGCGGCTCCGGACCTCGCCGTCGGCGTCCTTCTCCACCAGCATCAGGTGCTGGGTGGCGAACCGGCTGCCCACCGGGATGACCATCCGCCCGCCGGGCTTGAGCTGCTTGACGAGCGGCGGGGGGACTTGGCCCGTCGCGCAGGTCACGATGATGGCGTCGAACGACTCATCGCCCGGCCAGCCGTGGTACCCGTCGCCGTGGCGGACCGTGACCGTGTCGTAGCCGAGGCGCTTGAGGCGTTTCCGGGCCGCTTCGGCCAAGGGCTCGACGATCTCGATGGTCTTGACGTTCGGCGTCAGGTGTGCAAGGACCGCCGCCTGGTACCCCGAGCCGGTGCCGACCTCCAGGACGCGGGAGCCGTCGTCGAGTTCGAGCAGGCGGGTCATCTCGGCCACCATGTAGGGCTGGCTGATGGTCTGGCCGTAGCCGATCGGCAGGGGCGTATCGTCGTAGGCGTCGTCCCGGTGCCGGGCGGGTACGAACTCGTGACGCGGGACCGCCGCCATGACCTCCAGGACCTCCTTTTCGCGGCAGCCGTAGCGTCGGATGGTGGCGACCATGCGGTCGCGGTCTTCCTGGCGCTCGGTGGCCTTCGGCGGGGGCCAGTCGGCTGGGGCCTCTTCGGCAGGTCGCTCGGGGCCCGGCGTGTGTTCACGACGGGCTGAATCGCCCCCGGTGTCCTCACCGCGGGCGGGCTCGTCGGCCGGCTTCTTCTCGACGATGACGGGCTGGGGCTGTTGGCCGCCGCCGCCGTCGGTCGGTTCGGCGGCGCAGCCGGCGAGTGCGAGGACGGCCGCCAGGCCCGCCAGGGCCGCCGCCCTGGCTGTTCGCCCGGGCCCGGAGCGCGGCCGAGGGCCCGGGCCAGCCGTCACCAAGTGTCCTCTGAAAAGGGCGTGGATCATACAGACGCCTCCTTCGTATCAGTATGGGGGGCGAGGGGGGGTGGGGGCAACGGGCAATCCGAATGAGGGCTGGAGGCGGCCCGAAGGCCCCCCTGCGTCACATGGGCCTTTTTCCGCCAAACCCAGGGCCTGCTCGTGCGTCTAACCGGGTGAACGTTCTTGATTTTTCGCCCCTCGTGGGCCATTCTAATATCAGGAGGAGGCCGCCATGGAATCCCAGTTCCGCCGACGCCTCGCCGCCGCCGCCCTTCGCTGTCACGCCAACCTCCTGATCGACCTGGCGGCCTGGGCGGCCCTCGGGGCGGGGGCCCTCTGCGCGGTCCTCCTGCTCGGCGAGCACCTCGTTGCCGTGTCGGTCCTCGACGCCCGGGTCGGGGTCGGCATCGCCGGGGCGGCCGCGGCATTCGTCCTGGTCGCCTGGCTCCTTAAGCGGCCCAGCCGGATGGACGTCGCCCTGCTGGTCGACGAGCGGCTCGGCGTCAAGGAACGGTTCAGCACGACGCTGGCCCTCGCCGAGAGCCGCGACCCGTTCGCCTCGGCGGCCCGGCAGGAGGCCTACGAGCGGGCGGCCGGCGTGAACGTGGCCCGGGGGCTGCCGCTTCGGATGTCACGGCGGTGGGCCTGGTCGGCGGGGAGTTGGGCCCTGGTGGCCGTGGTCGCGTGCCTGCCCACCTGGGACCTCCTGGGCGTGGAGGAGGCGGCCCGGAAGGAGCGGCTCAAAGAGCGCGAGGTCCAGCAGGCCCAGGCCGACGTCCAGCGGACCACCGACCGCCTCGAGGCGGTCGTCAAACAGCTCGGCATGGCCGAGCTGGCCGAGGAGCTGGCCACGATCCAGGAGATCGAGCCTGGCACGAAGCCCGCCGACGTTCGCCGCCGGGCCATCCGCAAGCTCGGCGACGTGGCCGACCGGCTCGAGCGGATGGCCGAGGCCGAGCGGGCCGAGGCCGCCCGCAACCTCCAGGACATGATGAAGCAGCTCAAGACGCCCGACAGCGGCCTGGGGCGCGAGCTGGCCCGGGCCCTGGCCCGCGGCAAGTTCGGCAAGGCCGCCGAGATGGCCCGCGAGCTGGCCGAGAAGCTCGCCAGAAAGGACCTGACGGACGAGCAGCGGGAGACCCTGGCCAAGGCCCTCGAATCGCTCGCCGAGCAGCTCGACCGCCTCGCCGCCAAGCAGAAGGACCTGGAGGACGCGCTCGAGAAGGCGGGCCTGTCGAAGGACCTCGCGAAGCTCAGCGAGGAGCAACTCCGCCAGACCCTCCAGCAGCAGGGCGCCGACGCGGCGACGATCGAGAAGCTTCTCAAGAAGGCCAAGGCGTCGAAGATGGCGTGCAAGAACTGTGCGGCCCTGGCCCAGGGCCTCGCCGGGTGCAGGGGCGGCGGCGGTCAGCCGGGCAGCGGCGAGAAGCTCTCCGGCGAAGGGCTCCAGGCCCTCGCCCAGCAGCTGGACGACCTGGAGTCGATGCGGCAGCAGATGGCCTTGATGGAGGCCGCCCTCGACGAGCTCGAGTTCGGCCAGGGGGCCCTGGGCGAGTCGCTCGGGCCGGGGGCCCTCGGCATGTACCGGCCGTTCGGCGACGGCAGCCCCGGCCAAGGCACGGGGTCGCGAGGGCAGGGCAGCGGGCCCGTCGACACCGCCCGCGGCGGCACCGTCAACACCCTCGGCAGCCGCGCCCCGAACCAGGAACGGCCCGGACCCATCATCGCCACCTGGTACAGCCACGAGGAACAGATCAAGGGCGAGGCCACCCGGACGGCCGGCCCGTCTGTCGGCGCCGCCAAGGACCGGGCCGCCGAAGCCATCAGCGACAACCTCATCCCCACCAAGTACCACGGGGCCGTGAAGGAATACTTCGACAAGCTGGGCCGGCCCGAGGACGAGTAGTCCCGCAGACGAGGAGTGCGCCCCAGAAGAGGAACCGCTCTGCTCAGGAGGAGTCCCCGCCCATGCGTCACTCGCCGCGTTGTCTGAGCACGATTCTCGCGCTCGTTCTCTCAATCGGTCTCGCCTTGGGGTGCGGATGCGGCGGAGGCGACGGCCCGCAGCGGGAGGTGGTCCTCTATTCCAGCGCCGACCAGCAGTTTGCCGAGATCCTCATCGAGGAGTTCGAGCGGATGAGCGGCATCGACGTCCAGTTCCGCGGCGACACCGAGGCCACCAAGACGCTCGGTCTGGTGCAGCGGCTCCGGGAGGAGGCCGACCGGCCGGTCGCCGACGTCTTCTGGTCCAGCGAGGTTTTCCACACGGTCCGACTGGCCGAGGAGGGGGTCCTCGCGCCCTACGAATCCGAGGGGACGAAGGACTGGCCCGAGACGTTCCGCGACCCTCAGGGGCGGTGGTACGGTTTCGGCCTGCGGATGCGGGTCCTCGCCTACAACACCAATCGCGTGGCCGAGGCGGACGTGCCGCGGACACTCGAGGACCTGCTCGACCCGGCGTGGCGGGGTCGCGTCGTCATGGCCGACCCGGAGTTCGGCACGACCTCGGGGCACGTGGCGAGCTGGTTCGTCTGGTACGGCCCGCAGCGGGCCCGGGAGATCCTCGAGGGCCTCGAGGCGAACGAGATCCGCCTGGCCTCGGGCAACTCCACCGCCGTCCGCATGGTCGCCGCAGGCGAGGCCGACGTCTGCCTCACCGATACCGACGACGTCTACTCCGCCCAGCGGGAAGGCTGGCCCGTGGCGATGGTCTTCCTGGGGCACGGCGACGGCGGGGCCCTGGCGATCCCGAACACGGCGGCGCTCGTGGAGGGCGGTGGCCACCCCGAGACGGCCCGGGAGCTGATGGCGTTCCTCCTGAGCCCGAAGGCCGAGCGGCTTCTGGCCGAGAGCACCAGCCATAACACGCCGATACACGAGTCCGTAGCGAAAGACTTCCCCGCCTACGCGCCTCCGAAGTGCCTGCCGATTGACTACGAGAAGGTGGCCGACGCGATCCCGGAGGCGATCCGCCTGGCCACCGAGATCCTGCGGTGATACGAGCGAGTGCCGGACACCGGTTCCTGGCGGCGGTGGGGTCGGCCCTGTGGGCGGTGCTGGTGCTGGCGCCGCTGGCGTGGGTCGGCATCGAAGCACTGCGCGCCCCCGGTGGGACGCACTATGGAGAGGCGTGGGCCCTGCTGCCGAAGAGCCTCTTTCTGGCGGGGGCGCTGGCGGCGGCGTCGGTCGTCCTGGGCTATGTGCCGGGGAAGCTCCTCGGGACGGCCCGGCGGGGACGGATGGCGCTTTTCTTTGTCGTGCTCGCACCGTTGGTCCTGCCGCGGTACCTCCTCTACAGCGCCTGGTGGCAGCTTCGAAGCCCCACCAGCCCGGTGGGAGCGTGGCTGAGCGTCCAGCCGTCCTATGTGCCGCAGGCCGCCGGCTGGGCCAACGCCATGCTGGCCATGCTGTTCTGGTACTGGCCGCTGGCCGCGCTGTGCCAGTCGGCGGGGTGGCGGGACCTGGACGCCGAGGTGATGGCGAGCGCCAGGCTCGATGCGGGCCGGTGGGGCCGGTTCACGCGGGTGGTCCTGCCGATGCTCCGTCGCCCGCTCGTGCTGGCGTTCGTCGTGACGTTCGTCTTCATCCTGTCGGAGTACGCGACGTTCCATCTGGCCCGCGTCTGGACGTTCGGGGCGAAGCTGGGGGCCCTGTACGCCGAGACGGGCTCGACGGCGGCGGTGGCCCGGGCGTCGGCGCCGCTGGTGCTGGTGGCGGCGGGGGCGAGCTGGCTGCTGGGCCGGCGGCTGGAGCAGGTTGCCCCGGGCCCGCCGGTCGATTTCCCGGCGCCGGCGCGGCGGTGGGAGTGGGGCGTCTTCGCGGCGCTGGTGATTCTATCGGTGGGGGCCCCGGTGGGGCTGCTGCTGGCGAATGTCGACGCCGCCGCCCTGGGGACGCATCTGGCGCGGCTGCCGGGGGAGAAGCTCTTTGGATCGCTGGCGGTGGCGGCGCCGGCGGCGCTTGCCGCCCTCGTGCTGGCGGCGGCGGTGCCTGCCGGCGAGCGCTTCGGACGTGAGGGGGCCCGCGTGGCGGGCGTCATGCAGGCGGGTCTTTTCCTGGCGATGTTCCTTCCGGGTTCGCTCGTGGGGGCGGGCCTGCGGTCGGCCCAGTCGGCCGCCGGGGGCTTGGCGAGCGTGCCGGTGGCGAACTGGCTGATCCTGTCGGCGGGCCACGCGGTCCGCTTCGCGGGCGTCGCCCTGGTTGTGCTGAAGCTCACGCGGAGCGGAACGTCGGAGCACTTCGACGAGATGGCGGGCGTCGACGGGGCGGGGCTGCTGGCCCGGTGGCGGCACGTCCACTGGCCGCGGACGTGGCCGGTGGTGGCCGGGGCGGCCCTGCTGGTGATGATGTTCAGCGTGGGGGAGGTGGCGGCAACGTCGGTGCTGCTGGAGCCCGACGTGCCGAACTTCGCCTTCTGGCTGCTCGACCGGATGCACTTCATGGACGAGCAGGTGGTGATCCTGGCGTCGCTGGCGCTGGTGGCCGTGTACGTCGTGCCCGTGGCGGCGCTGGCGGCGGGTGCCGCGCTGAAGTCCTTTCGACGAGGGCGAGCCGACCGCTCGCCGCGCGCGGCGCTGTGGGTGGTCGCGCTCGGGGCGCTCGTCGTCGGGGCCGGCTGCGACGGCGGGGGGGCCGGCCGCCCCGGCGAGCCGGACGTCCTCGGCCTGTTCGGCTCGACCGGACGCGGGCCCGGCGAGTTCGTCTATCCCCGGGCGGTGGCCCTCGACCCGGAGGGGAATCCGTACGTCGTCGACCGCACCGGCCGCATCCAGCTCCTGACGCCCGAGGGCCGCGTCCTCCGCACCATCCTCCTGCCCGAATACGAGAAGGGCTACCCGACGGGCATCAGCGTCGGCCCGGACGGGCGGCTTTACGTCGCCGACACGCACTACCACCGCGTCCTGGTCTACGACCGGGGCGGCGATCTGGTGCAGCAGTTCGGCTCGTACGGCACGGGCGACGGGCAGTTTATCTACCCGACGGACGTGGCGCTGGCCGACGGGCGGCTCTTTGTGAGCGAATACGGCGGCAATGACCGCGTAAGCATCTATGAGGGGGACGGGACGTTCGTGGGGAGCTTCGGCCGGTTCGGGGCCGGGCCGGACGAGTACTCCCGCCCCTCGGCCCTGGCGGTCGACGCCGGCCGCGCCCGTCTCTACGTCGCCGACGCTTGCAACCATCGGATTGTCACGCATACTCTCGCCGGTGAGCGGATGGGCGAGTTCGGGTCCCAGGGGTCGGGGCCCGGCCGGCTTCGCTACCCATACGACTTGGCGCTCCTGCCGGACGGCACCCTCGTCGTCTGCGAATACGGCAACAACCGGATCCATCTCTTCCGTCCGAACGGCGAGTCGGCCGGATGTTGGGGGGAGGCCGGCCGCACGCCGGGCCGGCTGGCCTATCCCTGGGGCGTGGCGGGAGACCGAGACCGTCTCTACGTGGTGGATTCCGGGAACAATCGCGTCCAGGTGTGGCGGCTGTGACCGATTCGATCCCCATCCTGCGGCTGCTCCTCTGGCTGGGGGTGGCCTTCTCCGCGCCGGCGGGGCTATGGATCGGCATTTACTTTCTGACGCGGCGGAAGCGGCCGGCGAACCTGGCCGTGGCGTTCGTGGGCGGCCTGGTCGTCGGCCTCGGCGCCGCGGCACTCTACGCGGCCGGGGTGGGCCTGTGGCTGTTAGGGCGGCACCTGGGGATCGAGCACCTGGGGCAGCTCGAGCTGCGGTTCGCCCACCCGTGGTGGCTTCTGGCGGCGCTGGTGGCCGTGCCGATGGTCGTCCTGTCGTGACGGAACCTGGCGGCGGTGGGACGGGGCCGCCGGCTCCTGGCGACGGTCGTACGGGCCCTGGTCGTCGTCCTGCTGGCGGTGCTGCTGGCGGACCCGCTTCTCGCGCGTCGGCACGACCGCGTCTCGCTGGTCACGATCTTCGACCGGAGCCTGTCGGTGCCGGGGCCGCTCCAGGAGCAGGCCCGGGCGTACCTCCTGGAGGCCCTGGCCGAGCGCGAAACCACCGATCGCCTCAGCGTAATCAACGTCGGCGAGCGGGCCGTGATCGAGCAGCTCGACTCCGGCCGCATGGAGGTCCGCGAGCGGGAGATGGGCCTGCGGGGCGAGCAGACGGACCTCGCGGCGGGGGTCCAGCTCGGCATGGCGATCGTCCCGCCTGAGTCGGCCGTCCGGTTCCTCCTGGTCTCGGACGGGAACGAGACGACGGGGGACCTGCGGGAGGCGTCCCGCATCGCCGCCGCCAACGGCATCCCCATCGACGTCCTGCCGCTGACGTATCAGCACGAGCGGGAGGTGTTCCTGAGGCGGCTCGCGGCGCCCTCGACGGCCGGGAGCGGCCAGACCGTCTCGCTCCGATTCGTCCTGGGCAGTACGTCCGTCGCCCGGGGCAAGCTGCTCCTTTCGCTCGGCGGGCAGCCCGTCGACCTCGATCCGACGAGCGACGGCGTGGGGGCCGAGGTCGAGTTGAAGCCCGGCACGAACGTCAAGACGATCTCGCTGCCGGTCGGCACGCGGGGCCTCCACGAGTTCGAGGCGGCGTTCGTCCCCGACGGCCCCACCGACGACACCCTCGCCCAGAACAACAAGGCCACCAGCATGACGTACGTCGCCGGGCCCGGGCATATCCTGGTGGTCGACCAGGACGGGGAATCGAGCGCGGCGCTGGTGGCGGCGCTGCGCGAGAGCGGCATCGACCTGGAGTACGCCCGGGCCGACGCCTTCCCCCAGTCGCTGCCCGAACTGCTCGACACCGACGCCGTCGTCCTGGTGAACACCTCGGCGTCGGCGTTCAACGAGGCCCAGCAGGAGCTGATCTGCCACTTCGTGCGGGAGCTGGGCGGCGGGCTGGTCATGGTCGGCGGCCCTCAGGCCTACGGGGCCGGGGGGTGGATCGGCTCGTCCGTGGCGGAGGTGCTGCCGGTCGACGTCGACCCGCCACACAAGAAGCAGATGCCCAAGGGGGCCCTGGTGCTGATGATGCACTCCTGCGAGATGCCCATGGGCAACTATTGGGGCAAGCAGGTGGCGCTGGCCGCCATCGGGACCCTCAGCCGCCTCGACGAGGCCGGCGTCATCAGCTATGGCTGGGACACCGACCAGCTCTGGGACTATCCGCTGGGGCCGGTCGGCGACAAGCGGAAGCTCCGCTCCGCCATCCAGAACATGCAGATGGGCGACATGCCCGACTTCGGCGGTCCCATGCAGGAGGCGTACGACGCATTGGTCAACTCCGGCGCCGCCCAGAAACACGTCATCATGATTTCCGACGGCGACCCGGCCATGCCGTCGGGGCAGCTCATGAACCTGTACCAGATGGCGGGGATCACGGTGACGGGGGTGGCGGTGTTCCCGCACTCGCCGGCCGACGTCGCCAGCCTCCAACGGATCGCCCAGGTCACCGGGGGCCGGTTCTACAACGTCAAGGACCCCAAGACGCTGCCCCAGATCTTCATCAAGGAGGCCCAGACGGTCAAGCGGGCCCTCATCAACGAAGAGGACTTTCTGCCGAAGGTCGTGGGCGGCCTCTCGGAGCTGGTCCGCGGCATGCGAGGCGTGCCGCAGCTCAGCGGCTACGTCCTGACGGGCCCGAAGGGCGGGGCGGCCGAGATGCTCATCACAGGCCCGGAGGACGACCCCGTGCTGGCGGCGTGGCAGGTCGGGGTGGGGCGATGCGTGGCGTTCACCAGCTCGGCCGACCCGCGGTGGGCGGCCCAGTGGATCGCCTGGGGCGGGTTCACCCGGTTCTGGGAGCAGACCGTCCGCTGGGCCGCCAAGAGCCGGCAGGCCGCCGAGTGCGTCGTCTTCGCCGACGTCCAGGGACGCGACGTCACGGTCACCGCCGAGGCCCTCGACAGCGAGGGGAACTTCATCCAGTATACGGGCCTCACGGGCCGGGTCGTAACGCCCGGCATGACGGCCCAGGAGCTGGGCCTGGTGCAGGTGGGGCCGGGACAGTACCGGGCCCGGTTCCGGGCCGGCGAGGCCGGCAGCTACCTGGTGAACCTGCGGTACCAGAAGGCGGGGGGCGGGGGGGGCATGGTCCAGACTATCGTCAACGTCCCCTACGCGCCGGAGTTCCGCGACCTGACGGACAACGCGGGCCTGCTGGACGAGGTGGCCCGCGAGACGGGCGGCCGGGTCCTCACGGGGCCGCCGGACGAGGTCAATCTGTTCGCGCGGGAGGGGCTGGTGTTTCCGCGGACGCTGCTGCCGCTCGCCCAGGCGCTGATGGGTGTGTGGCTGGTGCTGTTCCTATGCGACGTGGGGTCGCGGCGGCTGGCGGTGGACGTCGGGGCGGCGATGCGGCGGGCCGACGCGTGGCTTCGCACGTTCGGCCGCGGTGGACGCGGCGAGGAGGCGGCCCACATCGCCCGTCTCCAGCGTCGGACGCAGAGGCTCAGGCGGCAGATGGAAGGGAAGGGGGCCGCCCGCGAGGCCGCGCGCGAGGCCGCCCGCCGATTCGAGGCCCCCGCCGGCGCCGGGGCCGAGATGCCCGACGAGAAAGAGCGGCCCGAGCGTCCGAGGCCGACTGCTCCGCCCGCGCCCGAGGAGAAAGAGGAAGTGGCCGGGCCCGAACCGTCGACCGGCGCGAGCCATCTGGACCGGCTCCTGAAGGCCAGGCGCCGCGCCCGCAAGAGAGGCGAGGACCAGGGGTAGCCTGTATCGCCGCCCACCGGGGTGGGCGCGGCAAGGAAAGGATCGACACTCATGCCCGAGGACTACAGCGACGTCGAACGGCAATGCCGCGAGTTCCGCGACACGTTCCTTCAGCTCCGCGACGAGATCGGCAAGGTCATCGTCGGCCACACCCCCATCGTCGAGAACACGCTCGCGTGCCTGTTTTGCGGCGGGCACGTCCTGCTGGAGGGCGTGCCGGGCCTCGGGAAGACCCTCCTCGTGAGGACCCTGTCGTCGGCCCTGACGCTTTCGTTCCGCCGCATCCAGTTCACGCCCGACCTGATGCCCGCCGACATCGTCGGGACGAACCTCGTCGTCGAGGACCCCGAGACCGGCCGGCGGCAGTTCCAGTTCCAGCCCGGGCCGATCTTCAACCAGTGCATCCTGGCCGACGAGATCAACCGGGCCACCCCCAAGACCCAGTCGGCCATGCTCGAGGCCATGCAGGAGCGGTCCGTCACGGTCGGCGGCAAGACCTACGACCTCCAGGAACCGTTCATCGTCCTGGCCACGCAGAACCCGATCGAGCAGGAGGGCACGTACCCGCTGCCCGAGGCCCAGCTCGACCGGTTCATGTTCAAGCTGCTCGTGCCGTACTCGAACCGCGACGAGCTGCACGAGATCATCGCCCGCACGACGACGGGGGCCTACCCGGAGGCGGAGGCGATTCTCGACGGGCCGCAGATCCTGGAGGCCCGCCGGCTTGTGCAGCGAGTGGTCGTTGCGCCGCACGTGACGGACTACGCCATCCGCCTGGTCCTTGCGACGCATCCGGGCGGGGAGTTCGCCATCGACTCGGCCAACCGGTTCATCCGGTTCGGCGCTTCGCCTCGGGGGGTCCAGGCCGTGATCCTCTCGGCCAAGGTCCGGGCCATGCTCGACGCCCGGTACCACGTCTCGTTCGACGATGTGGCCGAATCGTACCTGCCGGCGATGCGGCACCGGATTCTGCTGAATTTCGAGGGCCAGGCCGAGGGTATAGAGAACGACGACCTCCTCCGCGAGGCGCTGGAGCAGGTCCCGCACACGACGGAGAAGCACGAGGTGGCGTGATGACTGAAGCGGCGACATCTCGGGCCCCGCGCCTGACGGACCTTCTGGACCCCCGGTTCATGGCCCGGCTCGACGCCCTGGACGTCCTCAGCCGCAAGGTCCTCCAGGGCAAGCTCAAGGGCGAGCGGCGGAGCAAGCGCCGCGGCCAGAGCGTCGAATTCGCCGACCACCGGCCCTACGTCGTCGGCGACGACGTCCGGTTCCTCGACTGGAACATCTACGGACGGCTCGACCAGCTCTTCCTGAAGCTCTTTTTGGAGGAGCAGGACCTGAGCCTCCACCTGTTGGTTGACGTGAGCGGCTCCGTCGCCGCGGGCGACCCTCCGAAGGGGCGATACCTGAAGCGGCTCGCGGCGGCGCTGGCCTACGTCGGCCTCGTCAACAACAACCGGGTGAGCCTGGCGACGTTCGCCGACGGCTTGACCGGGCGGATGACGAACCTGCGGGGCCGGCGCTATCTCCAGCCGATGGCCGAGTTCCTCCTGTCGGCCGGGGCCGAGGGGCCGAGCCGGTTCGACCGGGCCTGCCGACAGTGGGTCGGCGGACGGATCGGCTCGGGCGTCACGGTCGTCCTGTCGGACTTCTTCTTCAAGGAGGGGTTCCAGACCGGTCTGAAGCGCTTGGTCAGCGACCGGTACGACCTGTTCGTCATCCAGGTCCTCAGCCCCCAGGAACGCGAGCCCGACCTCCAGGGCGACCTGAAGCTGGTCGACGTCGAGGACGCCGACACGGCCGAGATCACCGTCACCCGGGCCCTGCTGGAGTTCTACCGGCGGAACCTGGGGGCCTACTGCAACACGCTGAAGACGTTCTGCACGCGGCGCGGCGCGACGTACGTGCTGACGGACACCGGGCGGCCCGTGGAGCGGCTGGTGCTCCAGAGCCTGCGCCGCCGGCGCCTGCTGGGATGAACTCGCGCGCCTTGCGCGGCGCGTCGATTTGAGGTGGGGTGCGACGTATGGGTTGGCTTTCGCCATGGCTGGGACTGGCGGCCGGGGCGGCGGCGGTGGCTGCCCTGACGGCCCTCTACTTCCTGAAGCTCAAGCGCCAGGAGGTCCTCGTCTCGAGCACCTTCCTGTGGAAGCGGGCCGTTCAGGACCTCCAGGTCAACGCCCCCTTCCAGCGGATGCGGTGGAACCTGTTGTACCTCTTGCAGCTTCTGGCGCTGGTGGCGGTGGCGGCGGCGCTGGCGCGGCCGGTGCTGGAGCATCTCGGCGGCCGCGGGGCCCGCTACGTCATCCTCATCGACCGCTCGGCCAGCATGAACGCCACGGACGCCGAGCCGACCCGCCTGGCCGAGGCGAAGCGGCTCGCCAAGACGCTCGTGGACTCCCTGAAGAGCCGCCGCTCCTGGGTCCTCGCCGAGACGACCGACGAGGCCATGGTCATTGCCTTCGCCGATCGGGCCAAGGTGCTCTCGAAGTACACCTCGGACAAGGAACGGCTGAAGGGGGCGATCGATGCGATCGAGCCGACCGACGGCCGGTCGCACCTGGCCGAAGCCCTGACGGTCGCTCGGGCCTACGCCACGCCCGTCGACCCGGACGCCAAGGGCCAGTCGGCCGTGGAGGCGTCGCGGCTGGTCCTGTTCAGCGACGGCCGGATCGCCGACCTCGACCGGTTGGCCCTTGCGCCGGGCGAGCTGGTGTATCACCAGATCGGCACGGGGGCCGACAACGTCGCCATCGTCACGATGCAGGCCCGCTGGTCGTACGAGGGGCCCGAGAGGCTGCACGTCTTCGCGAACCTGGCGAACTTCGGCGACGGGCCCGCGACGCGGTCGGTCCAGCTCAGCATCGACGACGACGTGCGGAGCGTCCGGCCGGTGACGGTGCCGCCGAGGACGCCCGGCCGGCCGGGCGAGCCGCCCGAGCCGGGCCACGCGGCCGTCTCGTTCATGCTGACGCACCCCGGTGCGGGGGTGCTGGAGGTCCGGGCGACGGGCGAGGACGCCCTGGCCTCCGACGATGCGGCGTGGGCCGTCCTGGAGCCGCCCCGCCGGCTGACGGTGGCCCTGGTGACCGAGGGCAACGAGCCGCTGCGGGCGGCGCTGGCGGCGTGTCCGCTGGCGCGGCTCGACGTGATGACGCCGGCACAGTTCGACGCCCTGCCGTCCGTGGCGGCCGAGGCCGAGTCGCCGTACGGCCTGGTGGTGCTCGACCGTCACGCCCCGGCCAAGCTGGCCCGGGGGAGCTACCTGGTGTTCGGCCACCCTCCGCCGGCGAGCGGGGCCGAGGCGGGGGGGCGGCTCGAGAACCAGTCGGTCGTCGACTGGCAGGAGAAGCACCCCGTACTGAACTTCGTGAACCTGGAGAACCTGTTCGCGGTCGAGTGCCGCCGCCTCGAGCTGCCACGCGACGCCACCGTCCTGGCGGAGTTCGAGGACACGCCGGCCCTGGCCCAGGTGCGGCGGCACGGGGGGACCTTTCTCCTGGCCGGGTTCGACGTCCAGCAGACGAACTGGCCGTTCGATGCGGGATTCGTTATGTTTTGCTACAATGCGGCGTCGTTCGTCTCGAGCGAGGCGGGCGATGCGGGTCGGCGGGCCCTCGGGGTGGGCGATCCGCTCGAGGTGCGGGCCGCCCCGGGGCCCAACGAGGCGATCGTCGAGCGCCTGGCGGGGCCCGGACTTCGGCCGGGCGGTGTCGGCGAGGCGGAGACCGTGGCCGTCGCCGCCGCCTCGGCGTCGGGCATCGTCCGGTATGCCGGCACCGACCGGGCCGGCGTCTACCGGCTGGCCGTCGAGGGCGGGCCGGAGAAGCTCTTCGCCGTCAACCTGTTCGACGAAGCCGAGAGCGCCGTCGAGCCCGCCGACGCCCTGGCGACTACCGGCGAGGTGGTGGAGGCGGCCAAGACGAAGCCGGCCCCGGCGAACCGGGAGGCCTGGCCCCTGCTGGTCGCTCTGTGCCTCGGGCTGGTGTGCTTGGAATGGTATGTCTATAACCGGAAGGCGAGGCTGTAACCCCAGGGGGCCTGACATGAGATGCCTGCTCCTCTTTCTGGTGGCGGCTGCGGCCGCGACGGCCGGGCCCGCACCCGCGTGGGCGGCCGAGGCGAAGTTCAACGTCGACGCCGAGTTCGGTTGGCAGGGCTGCTACCGCCCCCACCGCTGGACGCCCGTCGAGGTCCGCATCGCCCACCAACTGAAGGAACCGTTCAAGGGGCGGCTGGTCCTCTCGGGCCGGTCGGATGAGCTGACCCGGATGACCGTCCACCATGAGTTCGTCCTGACGCCGGATGTTCCCTACGAGGCCCCCCTGGTGACAAAGCTGCCGTTCGGCGTCTCGGAGTGCTCGCTCCGGATCGAGGACGCCCGCGGCCGGAGGCGGTGGGACCGCCGGTACGAGCTGTGGGACATGACGAGCATGAGGCAGCCGCTCGTCTCCGTCCAGCCGGCCGACTTGCTGATCGTGGCGTCGGGGCGGATCCAGTTCGGCCTGCGGCACCTGGCCGAGGGGACGTACAGCAGCGGCCCGGCCATGTCGCACCACGACGTGTACTTCAGCTCCTCCGGCCCGCAGCCCGACGGGCGCGAAAACGGCACGGTGTACTTCCGCCAGCGGATCCAGCGGCGGCTGCCGGCCGACTGGACGGCCTACGACGGCGTCGACCTGCTCGTGCTCTACGATGCCGACTGGACGGCCCTGCTGCCCCGCCAGAGCCAGGCCATCGCCGACTGGGTCACCGGCGGGGGCCGGCTGCTGATGGTGCTGGGGTCGCGTCCGCTGCCGCCGAGCCACCCCCTGGCCGAGCTGCTTCCGATCCGCATCGGCGCGGCCCGACAGCGGTCGCTCGACCGGGGGCTGCTGCGGCGATGGGGGTGTGGCACCGCCGCCGACCCGGACGTGACGGCCTGGTCGCTGACCGTCCCGGACAGCGCGTTCGGCTGGGTAGGCGAGACCCACGGCACAGGCCAGGACCTCTACGCCTACGGTCCGGTGGGCTTCGGCCGGGCCGGCGTCCTGGCGTTCGACCCGTCGCCGCTGGGCCCGAACCAGGGCCGCAACGTGGCCCCCTTCTGGGTCGAGCACATGCAGAAGCTGCTGATCGGCGCCCGGCGGATCGAGCGGGGCGGCGGCGGCGGCGACTCCGGCCCGTCCTGGGGTTTCACGCGGGACCGCGGCACGGCCGGCACCAACGCCGTCCTCAACCACCTGCTCGACATCCCGGAGCTGGAGGCCATCAGCATCTGGTACGTCATCGGCCTGCTGGTGGCCTTGGCCGTGGTCATCGGGCCGCTGGATTACTTCGTCCTGAAGAAGTACAAGCGGCTGCCGCTGACGTGGCTCACGTTCTCGTGCTACATCGGGCTGTTCTCGGCGGCGGCCCTGGTCGGGGTCCATTGGGTACGTCACGGGCCGACGCAGCTCCGCGTCGTGACGGTCCACGATGCCGTCTCGGGCCGGCGCGACGGCTGGGTGTGCCGGTACAGCGGCATCTACGCCTCCGACAGCGACGACTATCCGCTGATGGGCATCGACCCGCACAGTTGGTGGTCGCCGGTGGCGCCGGTGGCGAGCCGGTGGGAGGACCCGGGCCAGCAGCGGGGCCATCGCCAGATCACCTGCGCCCAGGGCGACGGGGGGAGCCTGCCGGTCTACCTGCCGGTCAGCATCTGGTCGATGCAGTGCCTCCTGAGCGAGTCGCCCGCCGGGCCGGTGCCCGTGGCCGCCGAGGTCGAGGTGACCCCCCGCGATGGTCGCCGCGAGCAGTACGTCACGGCCACGGTGCACAACCTGGGCGAGGCGGCGATCTCGCGCGGCTACATCCTGTTCGACCGGGGCCGCTTCGTCCGGTTCGAGGAGGTCCCCCCCGGGGAGGGCCGGCGGGTCGAAGGCCGCATGACCGCCGGCCGGCCGTGGACCCAGCCCCCGCAGGTCGAGCAGTACCACCCGTTCGGCGGACACCAGACGTACCGCTTCGAGCCCGGGAGGGCGTTCCACGCCACCGGCATCCTGAAGCGGACCGACGCCATCGAGGCGTGCCTGAAGGAGGGGGCGGCAGTGGTCTGTGCCGAGTACGACGACGCCCCGCTCCCGTTCCGTCTGGCCGACCCGCGGGACCGACGCAAACCGTTCCGCGAGAGACGTCCCCGAAAGGACCAGGTCATCGACCACCGGCGGATCGTCCGGCTGGTCGTCCTGCCGGTTGGAGGAGGCTGATCCATGATCCGAACCCAGAAGCTGACCAAGTACTACGGGACCCTCGGGGCCGTCGTGAACCTCGACCTCGCGATCGACGAGGGCGACATCTACGGCTTCATCGGGCCCAACGGCGCCGGCAAGACCACCACCATGCGAATCCTTGCCACACTGATCGAGCCGACCCGCGGCACGGCCTACATCGACGGGCTGAACGTCCGCGTCCACGGCCGCGAGGTGCGGCGCCGCATCGGCTTCATGCCCGACTTCATGGGCGTCTACGACGACCTGAAGGTCTTCGAGTACCTGGAGTTCTTCGCGGCGGCGTACGGCATCCCCAGCCGCAAGCGGCCCGCCATCATCGACGGGGTGCTGGAGCTGACGGACCTGACGAGCAAGCGGTCGACCCTGGTCGACAGCCTGTCGCGGGGCATGCAGCAGCGGCTCCAGCTCGCCCGGGTCTTGGTGCACGATCCGAAGGTCCTGATCCTGGACGAGCCGGCCAGCGGCCTCGACCCCCGGGCACGCATCGAGATCCGCGAGCTCCTCAAGGAGCTCAAGAGCATGGGCAAGACCATCATGATCTCCAGCCACATCCTGAGCGAGCTGGCCCAGCTCTGCGACCACTTCGGCATCATCGAGCGGGGCCAGCTCCTGTTCAGCGGCACCCTCCAGCAGATCCACGAGAAGCTCGGCCTCAACGTCCGGGTCCGCGTCCGCGTGGCCGACCGGGTCGACGAGGCGGCCGACGTGCTGGTGGCGCTTCCCCAGGTGGCCTCCGTCCGCCGCAACGGCGAGGTCCTGGCCGTGACGCTGGCCGAAGCGCCCGACGGGGGCGGCCTGATCGCCGAGACACTCGTCCGCAACGGGTTCCGGCTGCTCGCCCTGATGCCGGAGGAAGTCCAGCTCGACGACGCCTTCCTGGAGCTGACCAAGGGTGCCGTGCAATAGGCGTGAACGATGACTGAGGATGCCAAACGCCCGGCGAACGGTTCCACCGGGCCCCGTCTCGGTGCGTCGTGGCTCCGGGGCGCGGCCCTGGGCGTGCCGGCTCTGGCGCTTCGCGTCTTCGGGCCCATCCTCGACAAGGAGCTTCGCGTTTCGAGCCGCCGGCGGCGGAATTACGTGCTCCGGGGGTCGTACCTTCTTCTGCTGACGGTCTTTGCGGCGCTGGCGTGGTGGGGCGGCGTGCTGGCCCAGTCGGGCTCCCCGGCGTATCGGCAGGCCCGGATGCCCGAGGTCGGCCGCACGGTGGTCGTTACGATCGTCTGGTTCCAGTTCGTGGCGCTCCAGGTCGTGGCGGCGATGATGCTCTCGACCTCCGTCAGCGAGGAGGTCGAGCGGCGGACGCTGGGCGTCCTCATGGCCACCCCGGTGCGAAACTTCCAGATCGTCCTGGGGAAGCTCGGCTCGAAGCTCCTCCAGCTCGGCCTGCTGGTGGCGACGGCCCTGCCGCTGCTGGTCGTGGTCCGGGTCCTCGGGGGCGTGCCGTGGGAGTTCGTCGTCCAGAGCCTGGCGATCACGGCGACGGCGGTGCTCTTCGCCGGGTCGGTGAGCCTGTTCTTCTCGACCGTGTTCCGGCAGGGGTACGTCGCGGCGCTGGTGACGCTGGCCGTCCTCTTGGCCATGCCGCTCATCTACGGGTTCCTCATGATCATCGTGGCGGTCCTCCAGCATTATACGAGTGGCGTCCTGTCGATGCGGACGGCCGAGCTGATCGGGTCGGCCCTGCTGTGCATCAACGCGTTCCTGGCGATGTTCGTGGTGACGGCGAACCTGTTCTCACCGGGCGGGACGCCCATCCCGCCGTGGATCTGGATGGTCCACTGCGGGGTGATGGGGGCCGTCTCGATCGGGCTGGTGGCCTGGTCGGCCCACCGGGTGCGGTCGGTGGGCATGGCCATGGTGACGGGAGCGCTCGGGCGGAAGCGGCGGCGCGGGCTCCCGACCGCCGGCCGGACCGCCCCGGCGACCCTGCACGGTCCTGGCGGTCAAGCCGCCGGCCCGGCCGGCGCGCCATCGCCCTGCGCGGTGGACCCGCTCGACGTCTGGGGCCGCGTCCGCCGCGTCCGCGGGTCGCCCCTCGTGTGGAAGGAGCTGCGGACGCGCCTGACGCGCCGCCGCGGGCTGGTCATCGGGAGCCTGGTCGGCGTGTCGGCGGCGATCGTGACGGTCGACTCGGTGGCCATGATGCTCGACTGGCCGGCCGGGTGGCCCACGGAGATCGCGACGATCGTCCTGACGGTTGCCTTCACGGGGTTGGGCATCCTCGGGACGGCCGTGCCGGGGGCGGTCGGCATTGCCGGGGAACGGGCCGCCCAGACGTTCTCGCTGCTGCTGGCGGCGCCGGTGACGGACGCCCACGTGGTGGCGGCGAAGTTCCTGGGGGCGTTGCGGCGGTCGCTGCCGGCGTGGCTGCCGCTGGGCGTGCACCTGCTGTTCCTGGCGGTATGCGGACGGGTGCACCCGGTCGCGCTGCTGCACGTGGCGGGCGTCGCGGTCGGGGTGCTCGTGTTCCTGACGGGAGCGGGCCTCCTGCTGTCGGCGTGCCTGCGGCGGACGTCGGCGGCGGTGCTTCTGTCGGTCGGGCTGGTGCTGGCCCTGTGGGGCCTCGTGCCGATCCTGTCCGGGCTGGTCGGCGAGATTGCCGGCCAGGGCGAGGACGCGTTCGGGGCGTGCCTGTGCGTCCACCCGGTGGTGCAGACCGGGGTGGCGGCGGCGGGGGCGGTCGAGGAGCGTTCCTACGGCCAGCGGCTGGAGTACGAGTGGCCGCCGCCGATCAACGACCTGGGATGGGGCGGGAGCCTGGCGCTGGTCGCCGCGACTGCCGCCGGGCACGTCGCCGCCGGGCTGACGATGGCCGCCGGGGCGGTGGTCCTCCTGCGCTGGCGGGCCTGAGGGGCCCGCGCGGGGGCCGGCGCCGCGGCCCAGTTCTTTGAAGAATGGCGAACTGTACGAGGGTGGTTTCTGCTTCCCGCTGCGTTGTCTGCGGTCCGACCACGCCCTAGGAGACGCCGGCGATGGCACCGTCGAGTGCGGCCACCGAGGCGGGGACCTCTGATGGCCCGTGCGTCGCCCCGCCCTGTCGTGGAAGGGCACACGCCATGCCCATAGAAAGGCCTCTTGGTGGTCCGTGGCGCGACCCGGCGGGCTGGCTCGGCCGCCTGGCCGGGCCCCTGTTCGAGAAGGAGCTGCGGGTCTCGGCCCGCCGCCGGCGGTACTACGTCCTGCGGTTCGCCTATCTGGGCGTCCTGACGGCCTACGTGGCCCTGGTGTGGACGGGGGCGTTCCGGTCGGCGTCCAACGTCGAGCCGGGTTTCCGCATGGCGTCGGTCGGCCAGCGGGTCACCGACGGCATCCTTTCGTTCCAGTTCTGGTCGCTCCAGCTCGTGACGGCGGTGATGCTATCGACGGCGATCAGCGAGGAGGCCCGACGGCGGACCCTCAACGTCCTGATGGCCTCGCCGGTGGGCGGCTTCCGGGTCGGGCTGGGGAAGCTCCTCGGCGGCATGCTTCAGGTGCTCCTTCTGCTGGCGACGAGCCTGCCGCTTCTGGTCGTCGTCCGCGTCTTCGGCGGGGTGACGTGGGAGTTCGTCGTTGCGGGGGTTTGCACGACCGCGGCGGCGTGCTTCCTGGTCGGAGCGCTGGCCGTGGCGCTGTCGGCGGCGTTTCGCCGGGCCTACCAGGTGGTGGTCCTGTCGATCCTGCTGATGGTGGGCCTGCTCCTGCCGTACCTGATCGTCGGCGCGGTGCCGGGGGCGGTGCTGTCGAACGGGCCGCCGCCGATGAAGTGGGTGGGGGAGGCGGCTGCCTGCGCGCATCCGTACGCGGCGTACCACCTGGCCCGGGAGCAGCTCTACTCGCCGGGTCCTCAAGGGTTGACGATCGCCGGCTGGATGGGGGGCACTGCCGTGAGCGTGGCGATGGGGCTGCTGCTGCTGGCCTGGAGCGGCCGGCGGATCGAGGCGATGAAGTTCCCCGTGGCCCGGCTCGGGTCGCACCCGATCCTGAAGCGGAGGCCGGAGGACGAGGGCGTGACGCTGACCGGCGTCCTGTTTCCGCCGGAGCGGCTGAGGCGGATGACCGACTGCCCGCTCGTCTGGCACGAGATGGAGACCCACTTCTGGGCGTCGCGGACGGACGACTTCATCATCGGCCTGATCGTGATGATCTACACGGCCGGGGCGGTCGGGTCGAGCCTGTTCGCGCGGGTCGCCGCGGGCGGCGACGACGCCGGGCAGGTCTTCGCCTGGATCGGCGTGTTCCTGTTCGGCATGTCGCTGCTGTGGGTGGCGTTTCAGGGGGCGGTCGGCATCGCCGCCGAGAAGGAGAGCAGCCGCCTGACGCTCCTGCTGGCCTCGCCCATGCGGCGGACGAGCATCCTGGCGGCCAAGACGATCGGGGCCCTCCACCGGACGTTCCCGTTCTGGGCGTCGCTGGCGGTCCACGTGCTGCTGCACGTCGTGCTGGGCCTGTCGCATCCGCTCGTGCTGGTGCACCTGGGGATGCTCGTAGCAGGGACCTTCTCGCTCGTCCTGGGGACGGGCCTCTACTTCAGCGCTTCGGTGAACCGTCGGACGACGGCGGCGGCCCTGAACGTCGGGCTGATGATCGTCCTGCTGGTGGCCGTGCCGGTGCTGGTCTCCGAGGTGGGTGCGGGCGAGGGAGGCGGTTCGCTCGGGTGGGCGTACCATCCGGTGGCCCAGGCCCTGGCGGTGATGGAGGGGGCCGGGCGGTACTTCCGGACGTGCTTCGTGCCCGGTTCGGAGGGCCTGCTCTGCCGCTGGCCGGGGTCTTCCGGGGGCCAGGCGAACGAGCTGGCCTGGCCTGGGACGACGCGGCTCGTCGGCGCCACGTCGGCCGCCTGCTTCGCCGTGGGGATGCTGTTCGCCTGGCGGGCGCGGCGGAAGCTTCAGAGGAGCGAGCGATGACCGCCGCCGCCCCGGTCGCACGGCGCACCGGCCTGCTGGCGCGGGCGGAGGGTCTCTACGGCTTGGCGGGGGCGGCCTTCGAGAAGGAGGTCCGCGTGGCGGCCCGGCGGCGCCGCTACTACGCCCTGCGGTTCGCCTATCCGGTGCTGCTGACAGGGGTCGTGGCGCTGACGTGGCTGTCGGCGTACGGGAGCGAGCGGGTGCCGGTCGGCGGGCGGGCCGCCCACCTGGCCGAGGCCGGCCAGACGGTCGTGGCGGTCTTGGTGGGGTTCCAGCTCGCGGCGATCCCGCTGCTGGCGATGGCGACGCTCTCGACGGCGGTGAACGAGGAGGTCCGGGCCCGGACGCTGGGGGTGCTGCTGGCCTCGCCGCTGGGGCGGTTCCGCATCGTCCTGGGGAAGCTGCTGGGCCGGCTGGTGCCGCTGGGCCTGTTGGTGGCGTGCAGCGTACCGGTGCTGATGGTGGTCCGCGTCTTCGGCGGCGTGCCGTGGGGGTTCGTGATTGCGGGGACGTGCCTGACGCTGACGACGGCGGCGCTGGTGGGGTCGATGAGCCTGGTGTTTTCGAGCTTTTTCGGGCGGGGCTACGTGGCGCTGATGGCGACGCCGGTGGCCGCGTTCCTCGTGTTCTACATGCTGCCCGTCTCATCGCTCTGGTTCCTGTGGTCGGGGGCACCCGTGGGGTTCTCCATGTGGGCCTGGAATCCCGCCTTCGCGGTCTTCGTCGTGTATGCGGAGTTGCTGGGCCCCGGGTCGGTGCCGGCCCCCTGGTGGCTGTGGATCGCGCACTGCGGCTTGGCGGTGGGCATGTCGTGCCTGCTGCTCCGGGCGAGTTCGTGGCAGCTCGGGCGCCTGGGACGGCGTCTCGCCGCCGGCGGCGAGGTGTGGCGGGCCCGCCGGGCGCGGCGTCGCGGCGTCGTCCACCGCGAGATCGCCGTCCTGGGTCGCCTGGTTCGTCGGGTCACGGGCTCGACCATCCTCGCCCGGGAGCTGGCCGTCCATTACGGGCCGAGCCGGTGGGTCGCGCTGGTCGCGGCGGCGGGCGTCCTGACCGTCGCATGCGTGGCGGACGCTCTGCTGATCTTCGAGGGCCGCTCGGTCGGCGCGGCTGCCGTTCCGCTGGCGACCTGTCCGCTCTTCGTGGCCGTGGCGCTGACCGTGGCGTTCGACGCGCCGGCGGTCATCGCCCGCGAACGGGAGGGGCGGACTCTGACGTTGCTGTTGGCGAGCCCGCTGCGGCGGGTCTCGATCGTCCTGACCAAGGCTTGCGGGGTCATCTGCCGGGCCCTGCCGATGTGGGGCATCCTGCTGACCCACGTCGCGGTCTTCGCCCTCGCGGGGGCGGCCCATCCGCTCCTTCTCGTCCACATGGGCTTCCTGCTGGCAGGCACGGTGACTTTCTTCACCGGGACGGGGCTGTTCCTGAGCACGGTCTGCCGGCGGACGGCGACGGCCGTCGCCCTTAACGCGCTCCTGCTCGTCGGGCTGTGGCTGGGCGGGCCGGTGATGATGGAGGTCTTCCACGGCGGCAGCCGCACGCAGGACCTCTACCTGTGCGGCCACCCGGCCCTCCAGGCGAGCATCGTCGCGTCGGGTGCGGGGGACCACCGCCAGCGCCTCCGCAATTACGACAGTTACGAGTGGCCTTGCCCTGGCTTCGCCGGCCCGGCGAAGACGACCTGGGTCGTGGGGGTGACGGCGGCGGTCCACGGGGTCGTCGGCCTGGCGCTGGCGGGGGCCGCGTCGCTCCTGCTCGGAAAGGTGAGGACCTGAGCCAGGGACCGCCAACTCGACCGGGCGCCCCGGGGCAGGGGGGCCAGCGCACCGGGCGGGGGGAGGTGTCGCCAAGGGGGCCCGCCCCCCAGCGAGGCCGACCGCGCCCGTACGCCCGCCGGCCGGTGCGCCGCCCGCTCCACCTGCCGCGCCGGGCGCCGGGACGGGTGGGCCGGTTCATCGCGTGGCTCCGGCCGCACCTGGAGGCCGCCGCCGCCCGGTGGGTCGGGTTCGTCGGGCGGGCCGAGCCGGTCTACTCGCTGGCCGGGCCGATCTTCGAGAAGGAGCTGCGGGTCGCCGGCCGCCGGGCCCGCACGTACTTCCTTCGACTGGGGTACCTGGGTTTCCTGGGCCTGATGGTGGCCATGGTCTGGCTGGTCACCGTGACGATGGGCCACCTGTTCGGGGGCGGGGTCAACTACGCCTACCGGATGGCCGACGCCGGCAAACGCCTCTGCACGCTGATCGTGTGGTACCTGTTCTGCACGGCGCCGCTGGTGTCGCTGGTGATGCTGTCGACGTCGATAAGCGACGAGATGTACCGTCGGACGCTGGGGGTGCTGCTGACGACGCCGATCAACAGCTTCGAGATCGTGGCGGGGAAGCTCCTGGGGCGGCTCTCGCAGGTCCTGCTGCTGCTGGGGATGAGTGTGCCCGTGATGCTGGTGGCCCGGCTCCTGGGGGGCGTGTCGTGGGAGTTCGTGATCGGCGGCATCTGCGTGACCGCCACGACGGCGCTGGCCATGGGCTCGGTGGGCCTGTTCTTTTCGATCGGGACGCACCGGGCGGTCCTGGTCATCCTGAAGAGCGTCATCGCGTTGGGGGCGGTCTTCGCGCTTCCGCCGCTGGCCTGGCCCGAGGCCTTCGGCCTGGTCCCCGGGGCGCCGGCGGGCGGGGGATGGGTCTGGCTCCTGCGGCACGGGAACCCGTTCGTGGGCCTGTGGTGGATGACGGCGGACCTCTATCGGCCCGGGTGGGCGCCCGCCCAGGTGTTCTACTGGCCGGTCCACTGCGTGGTCATGCTGGCCGCCTGCTGGGTGCTCGTCGTTATCTCGGTGGTCCGCGTGAGGCAGGCGGCGCTCGACCAGTTGATGGGCGTCAGCGGGGGGTGGATGGGGCGGTGGATACGCAGGCGGTCGGAGCGGGCCGGGCTGCCCCTGCGGAGGGTCCGCGGGTCGCCGGTGGTGTGGCACGCCCTGCGGATGCGGCTGGGGAGCGTCCGGCTGGTCAGCGTCCTGGGATGGATCGGGGGGCTGGCATCGCTGAGCGTGACCTACGCCGTCGTCGACCGGTCGTACGGCCTGGGGGACAGGGTCGTCCAGATGGTCTACTGGCTGGCCCTCTGGTCGGTGGCGGTGCTGTGGACGGCGACGCTGGCGGCGACGGGCATCGCCGGCGAACGGGAGGCCGGCACGTGGCCCCTGCTCATGGTCACACCCCTGGAGGCCCACGACATCATCGCCGGCAAGGCCATCGGCGTGTTCCGGCGGTGTCTGCCGGCATGGGTGCTGCTGGGGTATCACACGGCGGTGAACGTGGCGCTCGGGAACCTGCACCCGGTGGTCGTGGGACTGCTCGTGGTCCAGGTGGCCGGCATCGGCGCGGTGCTGACGGGCTCCGGCCTTCTCGTGAGCACGTTCGTCCGTCGGACATGGCAGGCGGTGGCGTTGAACCTGGGTTTCTGCGTGGCGATGTGGGCGGTGGTCCCGATGGTGCTGGGCATGGGTGGGTACCTGGCCCTCGGGGGGTACCTGTGCATCCACCCGGTGGCCCAGGCCGTGGCGGTCCTGAGTGCCACCGCCGGGTCCGAGAACGCCTCGACGCGCCTTCTGGAGATGCGGTTCGACTGGTTCATGTTCAGCGGGGGCGGCGTTGTGGCGGTGACCGTCTTCATTCTCAGCCTGGGAGGACACGGGGCACTGGCCTGGGTCCTGGCCCGGTGGGCCGGGAAGCGGCTTCGCAAGCAGGTCTTCTGAGGAATAACGACGAAGGCAGAACGGAGAGCAAGGAGTGGTGAAGTCAGAAGTGAACCGCAACGGCAACGGCACGAGCCAAAACAACGGCCGACAGCAGCGTTGGACGATAGCGGCGACGACGGCGGCGGTGGCTGTGGTTCTCTGCGTCGCGGTTCCTTGTCCTGCACTCGTTCCCCCGCGACGTTGCCGCAGGGGACCCAGTTGGAACCACTGACACGGGGCTGACCCTTGGGCGTGCGGGCGACCATCGCGATGGTTCTGTCGGCGGCCGATCCGGCCCGATGGCTGGCGGGGCTTACGGGGCCGATCTTCGAGAAGGAGCTGCGGGTCTCCAGCCGCCGCCTCTACACCTACGCCGTCCGGGCCGTCTATCCGCTGGTGCTGATCGGTTTCGTCGCGACGGCGTGGGTGGAGTCGCGTTGGGGCACGCCGACGGCCCCGGCGTACCGGGCGATGCGGATGGCCGAGGCCGGCAAAGCGATCGTCGCGGTCCTCCTGTGGTTCCAGTTCTGTGCCCTGCACCTCCTGGCTATCGTCATGCCCTCGACCGCCATCGGCGACGAGGTGCGCCGCCAGACGCTGGGCATCCTGATGACGACGCCGATCACGAGCTTCCAGGTGGTGGCGGGCAAGCTCCTGAGCCGCCTCCTCCAGCTCCTGCTCCTGCTGGCGGTCAGCCTGCCGGTGCTGGTGGTCGTACGCGTCTTCGGAGGGGTCTCGGTGAATTACCTGGCGGGGGGCCTCGCGGTGACGCTGGTGACGGTGTTGCTGGCGGCGTCGGTGAGCCTGTACTTCTCGGTGGGCGACCCCCGGTCCTACGTGGTGATCCTGCGGACGCTGGTGGGGCTGGCGTTCGCCTTCGGCTTCGTGCCGCTCGTCTGGGCCTACACCGCGCGAGAGCTGGGCTTTCCGTGGGCGGCGATGGAACCGATCCTGGCGGTCAATCCCTACGCTCTGCTCTTGGGGCTGACGGAGCTGCACTTCAGACCGGGCGCAACCGGTGTCGGCTTCGCCGCGACGTGGTGGCTGGGGTCGGGCGTGCTGCTGGCCGTGTCGCTGGCGGTGCTGGCGCTGGCGGTGGTGCGGGTGCGACGGGCGGGGCTGCGGCAGGCGGCCGGCGGGTCGGTCGAGGGCCCCCGGCGAGCGTGGCGGCGCAGGCGCCCGCCGCGGACCCGGCGGATCCACGGGTCGCCCGCCGTCTGGAAGGAACTCCGCCGGCGGACCCTCTCTACGCGGGCCCGGCGGATCGGCACCGCCGTGGCGGTGGTCGGCCTGCTCCTGACGAGCTACGTCCTCCTGGCCGACGACATGGACCACGATGAGACGCACATCATCTACATGCTCGCCCTGATGGGCCTCGGGATCCTGGCGACGGCCGCCCTGGCGGCGGCGGCCGTCGCCACCGAGAAGGAGGCCCGGACCTGGACCCTTTTGCTGGCCACCCCGATGAGCGCCGGCCACATCCTGGCCGGCAAGGCCGCGGGGGTCCTGTGCCGGTCGGCCCCGGTGTGGGCCCTGCTGTTTCTTCACTTGGCCGTCTTCGGCGTCGTCGGGTACGTCGAGGCGGTCGTGCCGTTTCTGGTGGGTATCGTCGCAGCCGGCGTGGCGGCCCTGCTGACGGGCACCGGCTTGTACCTGAGCGTGTGGTTCCGCCGGAGCACGACGGCCGTCGCGATGAACGTCGGACTGGCCCTTCTGTTGTGGGTCGGCGTGCCGGTGGCCTTCATGCTGGCAGGCGTCATCTTCTTTCGCACTGACGACCTGGCCGAATGGCCCCTGTGTCTGAACCCCGGGGCCCACATCATCGTCATCGCCGAGGAGGGGACCGGCCGGAACGCCGGCTGGACGGACTATCACTGGCCGGAGCCGCTGGGCCACATGGGGCTCGTCGGGACGACGCTGGTGCTGGCCCTGATTGCCGGGGGACATGCACTGGCGGGGTTTGCGGCGGCGTGCCGGGCGTGCGTCCAAGCCCGCCAGCGGGCCGTGTAAGCGGGGCGGCGGGGAAAACAACAGGTTCAGTCGGCGGTCTCGTTGCGCGGGGTCGGCGGCCGGGCCTCGCTCGCCTCGGGCTCGGGGGGGAGGCCGGCTTCGATGCGGCTCTCGCGAATCTGGTCGAGCACCTGCCGCACCTCGCGCAGGTGCAGCTTCTCGCGGACCACCACGAGGACGGTCAGGGCGGCCGCCAAGACGGCGGGGATTCCCAGGATCAGGATGAGCGTCCAGGGCATGTCGGCCTCCCGTCGGGCGCCCCCGAATTCAGGCGCGATTGCGGCCAAGAGCGGCCGGTCCGCGACTCTACCGGCCGATGGGCCGGAATGCAACCTTTCGCTGCGCGTGTCCCTTCGGCCGGATCAGTCCAGACGGATGCCGCGCTGCTCCAGCCACGCCTTCAGGTCGGTCATCTGGGTCTCGAACAGCTCGCTGTCGTAGTCGGACTCCATCTTGCGGACCATCTCCTGGAGCTCCGGCCGCTCGGCGACGGCCTGGTTGACGCGGGCCTCGAACCCGTCGCTGGCGGACCGCAGCTCGTCCAGGTCGACCGACAGGCCCAGCAAGGCCCCCAGGAACCGCGTGACGGCTTCGATGGACCGGGGGTTGGTGCCCTGGACGTAGGCGGGGATCTCGGCGACGATCGTCGCCATCGGCAGGCCGTGCTTCGGCGCCAGCGTCGTCAGGTAGGTGCTGAAGCCGGCCGGTCCCTCGTAGTTGGAGAACCGGACGCCGTGGGGCTCGAGTTCCGACTTCAGCGACGGGTCGGAGACCGAGCCATAGATCCGGGGGTCGCGAGTGTGCGGCACGACGCCCGCGTAGCTGCCGACGAAGAAGACCCGCTCGACGCCGAACGTCCGGGCCAGGGCGAACACGCATTCGGCGAAACCCGACCAGTTCAGGTGGGGCTCCTTGCCGCGGAACAGGACCAGGCGGTTGACGTCGTCGTACTGGAAGACGTTCCGCGGGGGCTTGAATTGCTTGACCAGGCCGTCCTGGATGACCGTGTGGGGCCGGAAGAGGGCGGAGATCTCCATCGAGCCGGGCATGTTGTAGATGTAAAAATCCTCGGGTGCGATCTCGGCCAGCCGGGCCGCCCCGACCGCCCGGGCCAGCAGCTTCACCGTTCCCTGGGAAACCTCGCCGCCGTTCATCCACCCGCCGAGGCCCAGAACCAAGGCCGAGCCGGCCAGGTCGGGCCGGGCGTAGATTCGAAGCTGCTCCGCCGCCATCAAGTCGTCCTTTCGAAGGTTCGCCGGCTGCGTGCGCCGTCGAGACGCCGGGGGCGCGTCCCGTCCCCTGAAAGTGTATTCGCCCGACGCCGGTGTCAAGGGGGATATCGCCGCGGGCCGGCCGCGCACCGGCCTTCCGGACGGGGCTCAGGCAGGCCGGCCGATGCGAGACCTCCGGTACGAACCCCGGTTCAAGCGGAGGGGCCTGACCTACAAGGGGTGAGCACCAAACGGGAAAGGCGACTCCATGCGCAGATACTCGGACGACGTGGTGCGGCTTCTGGCGGCGGTCGTTGCCATCGTCTGGGGTGCAGGGGGCCAGGCAGCCGGCGGGCCGGCCGTGGGCCTCCTGGACGACGCGCCGACCGGCCCCGGCTGGCCCTGCTGGCGGGGACCGTACCATTGCGGGGCGGCGGCCGAATCCAATCGCGACCTCGTCGACGACCTCTCCAGGGCGAAGCTCGTCTGGCAGAGCGACGAGGCGATCCCCGGGGCCCGCTGCGCCGACGGCCGGAAGGTCGTCTCCCCGGCCGAGGGGCAGATCAGCGGCGGGTTCGCCAGCCCCGTTTACGCCGACGGCCGCGTCTACATCACCTACTACGTGCCGAACGGCGAGGGCGACCTGTACGACCACCGTCTCTACGCCAAGCACGCCGCCGCCGGCGGGTTCGGCAAGGAGAAGTGGTGGATCGACACCGACGACGTCATCCACTGCTTCGACGCCCGCACGGGGCGGACGTTGTGGAAGCGTGTCTTCGCCGGCCGGGGCATGAACTACAACCTGTTCAACAAGGGCGGCCCGTGCAACCTGACGGCGTGCGTCGCCGACGGGCGCGTCTACGCCATCGGATCGGCCGGCCGGGTCTACTGCGTCGACGCCGCCACCGGAGGGCCCGTGTGGGAATCCGACGTGGGCGAGCGAGCCCTGCGCCAGGAGGCCCTTCGCAAGGTCTGCAAGGAGAAGCGAGAGATTCCGCAGTACAACCGCGACATGGCCAGCTCGCCGATCGTCGTCGACGGGGTGGTCGTGTGCAGCGACTTCCTCGGCTACAAGGTCCAGCAGCCCGTCCGCGAGTATTTCTGGGGCGAGGAGTGCGGGCTGGTCGGCCTCGACGCCGATACCGGCCGTCGCCTCTGGAGCATCCGCCAGGCGCTCGGCAACTGGGCCAGTCCCGTCCGCTGGGACCCGGTCCCTTCGCCCATCGCAGACCCGGCGGCCGAACGGTCCTACGTCATTGCCGCCTCCGGCCAGGGCAAGGTCCGATGCATCGAGCCCCGGACCGGCCGGGTCGTCTGGGACCTCGAGGCCGGCAAGAACGGCCACACCGTAGGCGTCGCTGTCGACCTTCTCGTCTGCAACGGCGGAACCGAGACCGATCAGCTCGTCTGCTACCAGATCTCCACGAAGGGCGCCCGGAAGAAGTGGGAGCTGCCGGCGGCGTACGGCTACGTGGGCGGCACACCGCCTCTCCTTTACTGGGGGCACGTCTACGCCCGGTGCAAGGGGGGCAAGCTGGTCTGCGTCGAGCTGACGACGGGGAAGGTGGCCGGATCGATCGATTTCCCCGGCGGGATGGGGTTCCTGGTCGCAATGGACGGGCGGATCCTGCTGGATGCGGACGATTCGCACGACACCGATGCGATCTACATGTTCGACGCCAATCCTCCCACCTTCCGGCAGCTCGGCCCCGTCTGGGGCGCCCCCAATGCCACCGGCTACATGGCCCCGGTGACGCCTGCCGCGGCGGGGGGCCGCCTGTACATGCGCGGCTTGGACCGCATCCTGTGCTACGATCTGCGGGCCCCGCGATGAGTCGGCGCAGAGGGCATCACATATCGAGGACGATCGTGACGGGCCCGTCGTTGGTCAGGTGGACGTCCATGTGGGCCCCGAAGACGCCGCGGGCGACCGGCACGCCGGCCGCGGCCACCGCCTCGCAGAACGTCTCGTAGAGCCGCTCGGCCTCTTCGGGCGGGGCCGCCCCCTGGAAGCTCGGCCGGTTGCCCTTCCGCGTGTCCGCCAGCAGCGTGAACTGGCTGACAGCCAGGACCCCGCCGCCGACGTTCTCGACCGACCGGTTCATCTTGCCGGCCTCGTCGCCGAAGATGCGGAGCTTGACGGTCTTGGCGGCCAGGGCCCGGGCGGTCTCGGGCGTGTCGTCGTGGCCCACGCCGAGGAGGACGAGGAGGCCCGGCGCAGCCTTGCCGACGGTTCCGACGGTCCGGCCCTCGACGACGACCTCGGCCCGTCTGACCCTCTGGACGACGGCTCGCATGGGCGGTCCTTTCGCGTCGGCGGCAATGTGCCTCCGAGACTACGCTGAAGGGCATCCCGGAGCAAGCCGTCAAATCGTTCGGCGCTTGCCATCGCCGCACGCGGTTATACGATAGGTGCCCCGGTCCCGGACGGGCGCGGGCTGCCTCTCGGTCCGCCGCGGCTGAGGGTTCCAAGCGCGTGCCGTTGACGGAAAGGGCTACATGTTGCGCATCATCCTGACGGGCCTGGTCGTTCTGGCGGCTTCGGCCGCCGGCGTTCGCGGGGCGGAACCGATCCACGGCAACGTCGTGCTCGAGCTGGAGGGGGCCGTGAGCCGCGGCGGCGACCATCGGACCGACATCGAGCTGGAGCTGCCCGTCCGGCAGGGCGAGTGGCCCGAGGAATGCTGGGGCTACGCCGTCGGGTTCAACCGGGCCCACCACGAGGGGGTCGTCGCGAAGAACGAGGTCGACGGCGACGTTCGGAAGCTGACGCTCGAGGTGACGGTCGGCAGCGACCCCTGGGTCGAGGGGGGCAAGGCCGTCTACGAGGTCCGCCTGAAGCGCGACGGCGACGGTTTCGCCGGCGCCTACACTGGCACGTTCGCCATCGGGGCGAAGGAGCAGGAGGCGCCGGAGCCGAAGCCGAGGTCCGACGTGCCCGACCCGATCCGGGCGCTTCTGGAAAAGGCCCATCGGCAGGCCGAGGAGCGCGGGGCCGAGAAAGACGCCGTCGAAACGGTCGAGGTCTTGGGGAAGGTCCGCGGCCGGATCGGTCCGGTGTGGCCGGGCTTGGCCGAGGCGCACGAGCCCCTTGCGCCCGGCGAGCATCCCCGCCTGATCTTCCGCCAGAAGGACCTCGGGCGGATGAAGCAGCGGGCCGCCGACACCCCCGAGGGCCGGGCCATCATGGACCGCTTCCGGGCCGTGCTGGGCAAGCCACCGGCCTACGATACCGAGAGCGACAAGTTCACCAACTGGCCCGCCGTCGGGTACGGCTTCGCCTACCAGATGACCGGCGACAAGGGATACGCCGACCGGGCCCGCGAGATCATCGAGCAGACGATGTTCGCGAACCCGTCGGGCCGGGCCGGGCGAGGCGTCTCGCAGGACATTCACCATGCCCCGCGGCTCCTCGGTTTCGCCCTGGCGTTCGACCTGTCTTGCGACGCGTGGGATCCGGCCTTCCGGACGAAGTGCATCGACGGCCTCCAGCGGCGGGTCCGCGAGGTCGCGCAAGGCGAGTTCCAGGGCAACCGGATGTCCGGGTTCAATCCGAACTGGTGGTCGAACCACAACGGCATCCGGGCGGGAGCGTTCGGCGTGGGGGCCATCGCCGTCATGGGCGAGAAAAACTCCCTCGGCAAGGAAATGGTGGAAGCCGAGCACCTGGCCGACGTCGCCGCCCGTGAGATACGCGGCTACCTTCGCCGCGGTCTCGGAGGCAGCGGCTATTGCCTGGAGGGCATGTTCTACAAGGGCATGACCATCCGCCGCGGCTTCGCCCACTTCCTCCGCGCCTACCCGACGGCCCTGGGGCGAACGGTCGACCCCGGTCCTTTGGGGGACTTCCTCCTGGCGGGGTTCTTCATGGAGGCCGAGCCCGGCCGCTTCTTCCCCATCCCGAAACCCTACGACGGTCTCGGCGGCGACCTGGGCGTCGATGGCGAGGACCTCCGCGACGTCGTGTTCGCCCTGACGATGAACACGGTGCCGCCCGAGATGATGCCCGGCGTCAAGTGGATCCACACGCGGTCGGTCGGCCTGTTGGGGAGCCGGACGTTCGGCATCGCCCACAGCTTCTACGGCCCGTACGTCCTGGCCACCTATCCGTTCGAGGTCGAGGCGAAGCCGCCCGAGTCGAGCTTCCCCTGGATGGCCCCCGACCCGCGGAAAGGGCACTACGTCTTCCGCCCCACGTTCGGCGACGAGCAGGACATCCTCCTCGTCACGAACTTCAAGAGCGAGACGCTGCCCGGTTGCCATTTCGAGCGGGCCGGACCGATGAGTGGCTTGACGCTCTACGGCTTGGGCCGCAAGTGGCTCGATGGGACGTACCTGCTCGAAGTCGACGGCCTCCCGCCCACGAACGAACACCACGGGCCGCAGGTCGTCCGGGAATCGCGGGGTGCGGATCGGACCTGCGTCCTGGAGTTGGAGCTGGACCGGGCTTACCTCGTGCCGCTGGAGTCGAAGAAAGACAAGCAGGGCGCCTCGGCCGACGCGCCGGGGGCAGCGGGCGAGGCGAGCTGGCCCGGTTCCGTGGGGAAGTACGTCGACTTCGGCATCCGCGGCAGAAGGTCGATGGCGGTCGATGCGACCGGCCGGGCGGGGGCGCCGCTGCTGGTGGCCATCCTCGACCGCCTGGAACGAACCGGCGGCGAGCCGGTCAAGGCGACGTGGCGGCTGCCGCTCGATGAGCGGGCCGGGGCGGTCCGTACCGACGGCCGCGAGTTCACCGTGGGCGAGGCCCGCGAGGAGACCCTGACGGGCGTCCTGGCTGCCGGGGGGAGCCTCGAGGCGAGGAAGCTCACGGCCGAGACGGAGGGCACGGCCCTGGTGGTCTTCACCATCCAGAAGGGCCCGGCGCCCGCCATGCGGGTTTCGGGCGAGGGCCTCGGGACGACCGTCCGCGTCGGTCGGCGGACCGTCCGCGTCGAGGACGGCTCGATCGTCCTCGATTGACAGCCTATGCTGACCATGCTTGGAGGGAGCGAAGGTATGACCGGAGACCGGTTCGTCTGGATGGCCGTGGTGGCGATGGCTGTGGCGAGCGTCGCCGTCTCCAAGGCGGCTGACGCCGCCGGGACGGCCGACGTGACGGCCCTGTCGGGCCTCGGGGCCGAGGGCACTTGGATCGGCGCCGAGGAGAAGGCCGGCGCCGTCGAGGTGGCCCTCGACCTGGGCACCGAACGCGTCAACTGGAACCACGCCCGATGGGCGGTCCACGAGTTCGCTAAGCCGGTGGATCTCTCGGCCTACGATGCGCTGGTCGTGGCTGTCGAGACCGACCGGCCCCGGACCGATGCCTGGGTCGACGTGGCCCTCATGGAGAACGACGGCTCGTGGTACTACGTCCGCGACGCCTGCCCCCTTTCGACCCGGTCCCGGACGGCGACGGTGCCCTTGGCGGCGATGCGTCCCGCGGAGTTCGTCTTCAACGAGCTGGGGACGGCCTCCGGGACGAGCGGCAACTTCGACGAGGACTTCTCGCTCGACCTCGGGAGCGTCGCCCGGCTGGCGATCGGCACGGTCAACCCGCACGGTGTGGGCGAGGTGGCGTTCCGCGTGCGGAGCGTGGGCTTCCGGCGTACCTCGCCGACCGACCCGACCGAGCCCGCCGCCGCGACCGTCACGGGCCGGCTCCTGGCGGTCAACGGGGCCGACGAGGTCCCGCCCGGCCTGTTCGGGTTCCACTGGGTCGGCGGCGACGCCGCCCGCGTCAAGGAGCTTCGCGTGGGATCGCTCCGTCCGCACAAGGCGATGGGCTTCGGCGGCTCGTTCCTCCAGCCGCCCGAGCCCGCGAACCACGTCTACCTGACCGTCTCGTGCCAGTACGACCGGCGCAACCAACTGCCGCAAGCCTCCCGGGGTGACTGGAAGGAGCTGGCCCGAAAGCTCGGGCGCGACCTCGGCGAGAAGGGCAAGCCCTACGGCGACGCTGTCGCCATCGAGTGGTGGAACGAACCGTACCTGGAGCTGGGGCGACGGCTGCCGGGGAACCTCCGCGTCAAGCCCCCCGAGGGCGCAAGGCCGGGCGACCCGGTGGTGACGAACTACGGCAGGCGGCTGGAGTCCATGGTGTGGACCGGCGAGAAGAATGCCGCCACCGGCGAGGTGCGGCTCCGCCCCAAGGACCCCACCCGGTTCACCTACTGGTCGGGCCGGCAGGTCGCCACCTTCTACGTCGAGACGTTCAACGAGATGGCGAAGGAAGCCAAGCGGGTCGCGCCGCAGATGCGGCTGGTCGGCGGCATGGGCTTCCGGTGGCAGGAGGACGACTGGGCCGCCTGGGACCTCCTCCACAAGCCCATCGTCGACGAATGCATTGAGCACCTCGACGGCGTCAACGAGCACCACTACCAGGGCTGTACGGAGGCGGTCCCGGCCGCCTACGAGGTCCTCAATGCCTACACCGTCTCGAAGCACGGCAAGCCCATGCCGTGCTACAGCACCGAGACGAACGACCTGTGGGACGTGCCTGCCCGGGGTCGGCCGGCCGCCGAGTTCCAGAAAGGCACGTTCCGGTCGCGGCGGCGGGCGATCTACAACCTCCGCGACATCCTCCTGCTCGTCAAGGAGACCCCCGACAAGGCGGTGAGCCGGGCCATCCATGCCCTGTGGAAGGGCGGTCAGTTCGGCGACGACGGCCCGTGGGGCCCCATGGGCATCGAGCAGGGCGAGTACGTGGCCCTCAAGTTTCTCGCCGACCTTCGGGGCAAGCTCGTCGAGGCCCGTTGCCCGGACGAGGACGTGTGGGTCGTCTCGAGTCTCGACGCCGACGCCGGCCGACTCGTGACCATCCTCTTCAACAACGGTCCCGAGGTCCGGCAGTACGCGCTCGAGGTCGAGGCCCCCGCCGGCACGACGTTCGACGGGGCGGAGCGGGTCGAGCTGGTCCATGACGGCACCGGCCTGGTGGGCCTCGTCGAGGCCGATGCCGCTGACGCCGAGGGACGGTCTTACAACCGGACGGGCTACCTGGGGCCCGCGTTTGCCTCGAAGACGGTCCTGAAACTGAAGGGCACCCCGCCGGCGGGGCCGCAGGTCGTCCGGCGGCAGGCCTTCTGCGGGGCCCCCGATGCGTCGCGCGACGCCATCCTTCACGAGCTGAAACCGGGCGAGACGGTGACGATGCCGGTCCGCTTCGAAGGGAAGCTGGGCCGGCCCAAACGGGCCTGGTTACGCCTGGTCGTCGAGCGGCTTGGCGAAGGGGAAGGGTACGTGGACCTGGCCGGGAAGCGATTCGTCATCCCCGCCGCCTACACGCCGTTCAACACGCCGCTGCTGAGGCAGATCGAGATCGACCCGAAGCTTCTGGCCGATGAGGTGAGGCTGACGTTCGGGGCGAACAGGCCGGAGGCCGGCGACGGGTACCTCCTGGCCATGGGGAGCCTCGTCGTGGAGGAGTGAGGCCCGGTCGGAGGGGTGCCCGCGTGGGGGTGTTCGGGGTGTCGGCGGGCCGTCAGCGGCGTGCGCCGTGCCGCCAGCGGGGGCTCGTCTCGTCGAGGTACTTCCCGGCGAGGATCTCCCTGGGCGTGGCGTCGAGGGCCGTGACGCCGACGGCCTCGACGTGGCCGTCGAGGAACAGGACGTTGGCCCGTCCGCTATGCCGGAGCGACTGGTAGGACTCCCAGGTCTCGCCTTCCTTGAGCTGTCGACGATAGGGCCACTCCGAGGGGTCGACGATGAAGAACCGCGCCCAGGGGTCTTCGCCGCCGGACCCGTTGTAGTCGGCCAAAGGCTTGGGGTAATCCAGGATGAAGAAGAGGCTGCCGTCGGCCATGGGAGCGGCGGCCCCTCCGGCCTGCTCATAGGTGCCGAGGTTCATGCCGTAGTCGGTGGGCATGCCGAGTGTCTGGCGGAACTTCTCGTCGAGGTCGATGAAGGCCCCGCGCCTCTGCCAGGCCCGCTCGACGGCCAGCTCGCCGTCGATGTACAGATCGACGCGGGCGTGATGCAGAAGCGATTCGCGCTCGCCCCAGACCTCCAGGCCGACGGGCCGGCCGCCGTCGACGCGGACGGTAAAGCCGATATCGTCCCATCCGGCCTGGCCGAACGGGTCCCTTTCGCTCAGATACCCGCTCGGGACCTCGCCCCGCCAGTCCGGGTCCGGCGGCGAGAGCTCCAGAATGTGGTAGTCCTCGATGCCCAGGGCGTAGCTGCCCCCGGCCAGCGACGTCTTGCGGACGCAGGCCAGCGACTCGTCCACGACCAGCTCGAACAGGAAGCGGTCGTGTCGGTCGAAGAACTTGAGGCTGAACTCGTGGACCCGGCTGATGACGATGACCGGCCGCTCCCGCGCCACACCGGCCGCGACCCCCGGACACACGAACGTCCCTTCGACGTCCTCCAGGTAGGGGACGACCAGTCGCGGCCAGCTCATGCCCGTGGCGAACTGCCCGTCGTGGTCGCCCCGATAGAGCCCCTGGGCCTGCCACTGGTCCCGCAGACGACGGGCGCACTGCGTCTGGATGCAGACGTCGTAGACTCGCCCCACGGCCGGGCCGAACATCGCGACCAGCACGATGACGATGGCCGCGACGAGGAGCAGCTCCAGAAGGGTGAAAGCCCGCCTCGCCGTTGGCGATCCGGCAGCCATCCGGGCACACCTCCCCGCAGACGGTGGATTCACTCCTCGGCCAGGAGCCGGTTCTCCGCCCATCGTCGGATCCGTTCGATGGCGTCCCGCCGCTCGGCCTCGGGAGCCGAGGCCGAGTAGCCGAACCGCACGCTTCCCATCCGCTCGATGGCCCCGACGGCCTGGTCGCGGACGAGCGGGCTCTCGTCGGTCTCGGCGGCCCGGATCAGCAGGTCCAGGCCGTCCCAATCGCCGAGACGCTGTATGGCCGTCGCCGCCGCGGCCCGTACGCTCGGCGCAGGGTCACTCACGAGGCGGTCACGAAAGACCGGGGCCAGGCCCGCGTCATGCCGGTGGCTCAACAGGACGACGGCTTCCCGGCGGACGCGCGGTCGGCGCTCCTCGACGGTCAGACGTGACAGGGCATCGGCTGCTGCGGTTCCTCGCATGCGGCCCAGGGCCCGCACGGCCGCTCGGGCGGTCGCCAGGTCGGCGTGGGCCGCGGCCCGGCTGGCGCGGTCCACGTCCTCATCCCGTCCGCTTCGGCCGAGATCGCGGAGGGCCTCGATACGTTGACCGGCGTCGTCGGACGCGAGCTTCTCGGCCGTCGAGTCGCCGCATCCGGCCACCAGGACGCACGAGGCCGCCGCGACCAGGACATGTCTTACGCGGTGTCCGTTCATGGTCTGCCGCCGGGTGTTGCGCCGTCTCGGCATGCACAGGACTTGCCGGCCCCACCCGGACTATACCCCGAATCGGTCGGCAGGACAAGGCGACTCCGTGGACAGGCTGTCCCGGCGCTTGTCTCGGTTTGGCGCCCCGCCCGACAGGCTTGGCCGCTAGAATAGTCGAAGTCCCGGCGCCGCAACCTCGGGGCTGGAAGAAACGTCAGGGACGACAGGAACCGTATGCTGGGGATCGTCGGCATCATCGCCGTCCTCGTCGTCCTGGGGCTGTCGCTGCTCATCACGCGTCTGGCGACGGCGGCCCTGGTCATGACCGGCCTGTCGGTGGAGGTGGCCAAGTTCCAGGCCCGATCTGCGTTCACGGGGGTCGGATTTACGAGCCGCGAGACCGAGTCGGTGGTCAACCACCCGGTCCGGCGGCGGATCATCATGGCCCTGATGGTCCTGCGAAGCGCCGGCGTGGTGACGATCATCCTGTCGCTGATCCTGTCGTTCGTCGGCCCTGCCGCCGACGTGACGAAGCTCTATCGCCTGGCGGCCCTGGCGGGGGGCGTCCTGGTGCTCTGGCTGATCGGCCGCAGCAAGGCCGCCGATATCGGGCCATCGCCCGGGGCGTCCAGTGGGCCCTGGGCCGGTGGACGGACCTGGACGTCCGCGACTACGCCTCGTTGCTCCGCCTCTCCGGCGAGTACACCGTCATGGAGTTGCACGTGGAGGAGGACGAGTGGCTGGTCGGCAAGACCCTCCGCGACTGCAATCTCCGCGACGAGGGGATGCTTGTGCTCGGCATCCGCCGCGACGACGGTTCTTACGTCGGCACGCCGCGAGGCGACACCGAGGTCTACGCCGGCGACACGCTGATCGTCTACGGCCGGGCCGAGGCGATGAAGGAGCTGGGGCAGCGGCAGGCGGGAGGGGCTGGCGACGTCGCTCACGAACGGGCCGTCGACGAGCAGGCGTCCCACATGGCCGAGCAGGACCGGCAGGAACGGGCCCAGAAACGCAGGCGGCAGGCCGAGAGGGTCGCCGAGGAAGCTTCCTGCCAGGCCGAAGAAGCCGCCCGGGGAACCGAAGAGGGCAACCGCCGGGCCGAGAAGAAAGCCCGGTCCAGGCAGAACCGCCGCTCCGACGACGAGGAGTAGTAGGTTGATCGGCGACGGGTCGCACGCGCGCGGGAGGCAGAATGAAGCTCACGTTCCTCGGGACCCGCGGCGAGATCGAGGCCCGCACGGCCCGTCACAGGCGGCACACGGCGGCGCTCGTCACGTACCACCGGCGGCGGGTCATGATCGACTGCGGCGTGGATTGGCGCGGACGCATCGACGCGATCCATCCCCACGCCATCATTCTCACCCACGCCCATCCGGACCACGCCTGGGGCCTTCAGGAAGGCGCCCCGTGCCCGGTGTGGGCCACCGCCGAGACCTGGGACGATATCGAGGACTACCCGATCGAGCACCGCCACACGGTCGAGCCCCGCGACCCCGTCGGCGTCGAGGGCATCACCTTCGAGGCGTTCACGGTGGAGCACTCGACCCGGTGCCCCGCCGTCGGCTATCGAATCACGGCAGGCCGCGTGGCGGTTTTCTACGTGCCCGACCTGGTCTACATCCACGAGCGGGAGGAGGCCCTGGGCGGGGTCCGGCTGTACGTGGGCGACGGGGCGTCGCTGGCCCGGTCGCTGGTGCGGAAGCGGGGGGACCGGCTCATCGGCCATACGCCCGTCCGGACCCAGCTCACCTGGTGCCAGAAGGAGGACGTCCCGGAAGCGGTCATCACGCACTGTGGATCGCAGATCGTCGAGGGCGACGAGCGGTCCATCGGCCCGAAGGTCGACCGATGGGCCGAGGAGCGCGGCGTCGAGGCCCGGATCGCCTACGACGGCCTGGAGATGGTCCTCCGCTGAGGCCGTGGCGCCCGATCGGACGTCGAAGGGAGCAAGTCAGATGGCAGGCAGACAGGCGACGTTTCGCGTCGGCACGTCGGGCTGGCAGTACGACCACTGGTCGGGCCCGTTCTACCCGGAGGACCTGCCCCGCGACGAGTGGTTCGACCACTACGCAGCTCACTTCGACACGGTCGAGATCAACAATACGTTCTATCACCTGCCGAAGGCATCGACATTCGACTCGTGGCGCGCCGCCGCCCCCGACGGCTTCACGTACGTCCTCAAGTTCAGCCGCTACGGCACGCACGTCAAGCACCTGAAGGGCCCCGCGGACACGATCGGCCTTTTCCTGGAGCGGGCCGAGCGGCTTGGCGACCGGCTCGGGCCCATCCTGGTCCAGCTCCGACCCAACTGGCACGCCAACCCGGAGCGGCTCGACGCCTTCCTGGACGCGGCGCCGAAGCGGCGGCGGTGGGCCGTGGAGTTCCGCGACCCGACGTGGTTGTGCGACGAGATCTTCGAGGTGCTCCGCCGGCACGGGGCGGCCCTGTGTATCCACGACCTGATCCCGGACCATCCGCGGGTCGTGACGGCCGACTGGGTCTATCTCAGATTCCACGGGGCGGGCGACGGCGGGGACTACCCGCACCAGGCCCTGTCCGGGGCCGCCCGGCGGGTCGAGGGGCACCTCTGCGAAGGGCGCGACGTCTTCGCCTTCTTCAACAACGATGCCCACGGCTATGCCGTGGCGAACGCCGCCGACCTCCGCCGCTACGTCCTGGGCGACTGAGACCGCCCTGGCCGGGTTCCGGGCCGGTCCTTTCCGGGCGTTAAGTGCCGCGCTTCACCACCGATGCTCGTGAGGGCCCCAGTCGGCGTTGTAGTACGGCGCGATCACCCCGCCGGGCGGCGACACTTTATCGAGCCGTTCGCGGTCGGCATCGGTGATCTCGACCTCGGCGGCCCCCAGGTTGTCCGCCAGGTGCTCCGGCGTCCGGGGTCCGATGATCGGCGCCGTGATGCCCGGTTGCGTCGCCACCCACGCCAGGGCGAGTTGGGCCGGCGAGCAGCCCTTCTTCTCGGCCAGCTTCTCGACGGTTTCGGCCACGGCGAAGCCCGCGTCCGTGAAGTGCGTCCCGGCCCGGCCGGAGTCGGGCTGGATTCGCCACTCCTCGGGCGGCTCCTCGCCCCGCTCGTACTTGCCCGTCAGGAACCCCGCCGCCAGGGGCGACCACGGAATCAAAGCGAAGCCGTAGGTCCGGGCCAACGGCACGAGTTCGCGCTCGATCCGCCGGTCCAGCAGGTGATAGGGCGGCTGTTCGCAGATGAAGCGGTTCAGACCCAGCTCCTTCGCCACCCACAGCGATTCCATGAGCTGCCAGGCGGCGAACGTGCTGGTCCCGAGATAGCGGACCTTGCCGGCACGGACGAGGTCATCGAGCGCCCGGAGCGTTTCGTCGATGGGGATGCCGCTCGATGGCCGGTGGATCTGGTACAGGTCGATCCACTCGGTCTGGAGCCGCCCGAGCGACGCCTCGCACTGCTCGATGATGTGCCGCCGGTGGTTGCCTTGGGCGTTGGGGTCGCCGTCTCGCATCCGGCCGTGGACCTTGGTGGCCAGGACGATCCGGTCGCGCTTGCCGTTGCGTTTGAGCGCCTTGCCGACGGTCTCTTCGCTCTGGCCGCGGACGTAGACGTTGGCGGTGTCGAGGAAGTTGATGCCGGCGTCGATGGCCGTGTCGATCATGTCGAGGGCGACGTCGCGGTCGGTCCGGCCGCCGAAGTGCATGCAGCCGAGGCAGAGCTTGCTGACCTTGACGCCGGTGCGTCCGAGATTGCGATACTCCATGGTCTCCTCCCTTGATCTCCTCCGTGGGTCAGGTGCCTTGAGGTTCACGTGCTTCCGAACGAGTCATTGTAGCGACCTGCGCGGGCCGACGGTGCGGCCGTTTCATCTTCCCTGTGCGGGGCTTGCTTGACGCGGTCGACGTGCGGCCCTAGTGTAGTGTAACAGAATTAACGCAAGTTAGCCTTCCGCCTTGCGTTTGTC
>CAZGKW010000017.1:68197-87835 GCA_964526295.1 uncultured Anaerolineales bacterium | reverse complement strand
GCGGGCAGGACTGCCCGCCGCGCTTTCCATTAGTTCGCCCACCGCGAGGTGCCCGCTGCCCCTTGTTCCAGCGCGGTGGGCCTTGGGACTCTAGCGCGGTGGGCAGTCTTGCCCACCGCGTCACTTGCGTTTCGAAGTCCCTTTCGCGGCGGGCAGGACTGCCCGCCGCGCTTTCCATTAGTTCGCCCGCCGCGGTGCCCACGACTGGGCACCGCGCCACGCTCCTTGCGCGAGGTGCCCGCTGCCCCTTGCGCACAGTGACCGGCAGGCGTGGGCTATTCGCTGGGGGTCGCCCTCTCAGGAAAGCGACGGCGCCGGGCCCGGCACCGTGGGGGCCTCGCGGGGCAGGCGGATGATGAACCCCGCGCCCTTGCCGACCTCGCTCTTGACGGCGATCCGGCCGCCGTGCTCCTCGACGATCTTCCGGGCGGCCGCCAGGCCCAGGCCGGTCCCTTTCTGGCCCTTCGTCGAGTGGAACGGCTCGAAGATGTCCGACTGGTCGTCGTCGGGGATGCCCGACCCGTTGTCGGCCACGACGATGACCACCTCGTTGCCCTTGGTCGACAGGCGGGTCGAGATCTCCACCTTCCCCTTGATGGCGGGGACGGCCTCGACGGCGTTCGTGACGATGTTCAGGACGGCGTGGTGGATGCCGTTCGGATCGAGGGGGACCTCCGGCAGGTCCCGGTCGAGCTTCGTCTCGATCTTGACGCGCTTTTCGGCCGCCAGGGTCTGGGCGAGCTGGACGGCCTCGCGGACCACGGCGTTGACGTTGGCCTGCTGGCGGTTCGGGGCGGCGCTTCGGCTGTAGGAGAGCATGTCGAGGACCAGCCGGTTGACCCGGCCGAGGTTCTTGCTGACCACGTCCCACCCCTCCGAGACCATCTCGTTCCGTTCCCGCGAGAGGCCCCGCTCGATGACGTGCGACCCCCCCTGGATGCCCTGGAGGATGTTCTTGATCGAGTGGGACAGGCTGGCCACCGTCTGGCCGACGGCCGCCAGTCGCTCCTGTTCGACCTGCCTCTGGATGAGCCGGGCGTTGGCCACCGCCAGGCCCGTCTGGAGGCCGATGGCGGTCATGAGCTTGAGGTCCTCGGGGGTGAACTGGCCCTGGCTGACGTGGGTGTCGACGTGGAGGATGCCGAGGATCTGGTCGCGGCTTCGGATAGGGACGCAGATCGCGCTTCGGATGCCGTAGTCCTGGACGCTCTCGCCCTCCTCGAACCGCCGGTCCTGCATGGCGTTGGTCGAGAGGACCCCCTCGCCCCGCTTCAGCACGTAGTTGATAATGGTGCGGCTGACGCAGATGGGCGGGGCGTTCTCGGCGGGCCACTCCGTGCCGAGCTGCGTGTCGCCGGCCTGCTCGCGGCGGATCTCCTCGATCAGCTCCTCCCGGTACCGGATCGCCTTCGGCACCATCCCGCCGGTCTTCTCGTCCTTCAGGAGGATGGCCCCCCGGTCGGCGTCGACCACGTCGAAGACCATGTCCATGATCCGGGCGAGGAGGCCGTCCAGGTCGTACCCCTCGGCCAGAAGCTCGCCGATCCGGTACAGGGCCCGCAGGCCCACCACGCTGGTCCGCATGCTGGCCATGTCGTCGCCGCCGGTGAAGGCGGCATGGGGTTCGCCCCTGGCCGTCTCGGTGGCCATGATCGAGACGTCGACCTTGCCCTCGGTGTCGACCTCGATGGGAGCGCCCTGCTGGTCGACCCAGGCGTCGGCCAGGGGCCGCCCGACCGTCAGGAGGGTATTGCCGATGCGGATCTGGTCGCCCGCGTGGATGGGCGTCTCCGTGATGCGGGAGCCGTTGACGTAGGTCCCGTTCGAGGAGCCCGCATCGCGCAGCACGTACTTGTTCCCGTCGGGCAGGAGAGTGGCATGGTGGCGGCTGACGCCCGGATCGCGCAGCGCCACCCCGCACGACGGGTCGCGACCCAGGTAGGTCTCTTCCGCGTCGATCTCGAACGTTCGGCCGCGATCCGGCCCCTGAATGACCGTCAGTGTCGGCATAGAGAAGTCACCCGCGAAGCCATGCCCGGCGGGTCAGCCGAAGTGTGTTGCGGCCCTGCCCCTCATAGCTTACGCCCGAGGCGGGGGATTGTCCACAAAATCCCCCTCCCGCCGAAGCCGGCGGCCTGCTCCTTTTTCGGCCCGTTCGGGCCCTCGGGATAAGAGAGATGACCCGTATCCGGGCCAATTATACCGGGCGTTCCGCTTCAGGGCGAGGGGGTTTCCGCAGCCCCGGTCCCCGCGCTGGTCCGGCCCTTCGACAGGCCGTCCGCGAAGCCCTGCCCCAGGTTCAGGCTGGCCACGATGCCCGCCACGAACCCGCCGACCCACTTCACGGTCTCCAGGTCGTGCCCGGCGACCACCAGGCCGACCACCGCCGCGATGCCCACCAGGCTCAGCAGCAGCTTCTTGCTCTTGACGAGTTCCCGCATCGGTCTATTCTCCTTACGCGCGGGCCAGCCTTGCCCTGAGCAGGGCCGAAGGGCCCGCAACTGACAGGTGCGCTCAAGCCCCCGCACGGCCGTGCGGGGGGGCCTACACGCTCGCCAGCACGCCCGCCACCCGGCGCGCCAGGTCCACCAGCTCCGCCAGCGTCTCGGGCACCATCCGCTCCATCCGAAGCCGCCGCTTCAGGCGGGCCAGGTCCCCCGCGTCCAGCACCGGCTCGAACGCGTCCAGGTCAAAGAGGTCCGTCCCGACGGCCTCCAGCGGATCGTCGGCCGTCTCGCGGGCCGTCCGGGCCGCCGTCTCGGCCGCTTCCAGGAACTCCACGGCCGCACGCTTCAGGTTGGTCTCAGCGTCCTGCATCGGTATGGCTCCTTTCCGATTCGTAGGCGTCGAGGGCCGCCTCGATCTCCGGCTCGCGGACCGCCAGCTCCCGGGCCGCCGACCAGAGGCGCCCGTACGATTCCATCAGGCCGAGCGTCTCGTCGGCCAGCTCGACGGCCCGCTCGAACGCCGCCTGCCGCTCGGCGAACTGGCCGTCCAGGTCCCCCAGGCTGGCCCGGAAGGCGTCCTCCAGGTCGCGGCGGCGGCGGGCTTTCTCCAGGGCGGCCTCCAGCGGCACGCGGCCCTCGGGGCCGGCCGCCTGGGCCAGGCTCTGCTCCATGGCCGCATCGAGCTGGGCCCGCTTCTCCTCCAGCAGGTGGGCCCGGACCTTCGCGTGGTAGGCGTCCATCTCGTCGCGGTACTGCTCCATGGCGGCGAGCTGGAGCCGCTGGCTCGACAGGGCCGCCTTCGAGACGCACCCCGCAGCCAGGGCCAGCGCCGCCGCCGCACAGGCCGCCACGGCGACCGATCGGTCAACTCTCATCGTTTTTCTCCTTCATGTCCGAGGGTTCATGCATGCGCGGGCGTGCCTCGCCGTCCAGGCGGCCCAGGATGGCCGCCAGGGCCGCCCGCAGCTCGCCCCGCACCTCCCGCACGTCCTGGCGGGCTTCGGCCCGGACCGTCTCGATCGACCGGGCCGTGGCGGGGTGCGTCTGGGCCGTGTGCTGGTCGAGCCACCACGCCAGTCCCGCCACGTTGAGGCCCGCCGCCAGGAGCTGCCCGCCCAGCACGACCGTGATGACCAGCCGCCGGAGGGTGCGCAGCTCGTCCCAGGTGCGGCGGTTGGCGTCCCGCTGCTCCGCGTGGATGCGCTCGCACAGCTCCCGCGTGACGTAGGCCGAGGCGGCCGGCCCCGCGGCCGCCTCGGGCGGAACCGAAGTGTGCTTAGGCCTGGCAGTCAAAGTCCACCTCCACGATCAGGCGGATCGGGCCGGCCACGGCCAGCCCTTCCCGGTAGGTGCTCGTGTAGTCCGGCCCGGCAGGGTCCCACGCCGGCCGGTCGTCGCTGTTCAGGAGGGTCGAGCGGACCGTCAGGACCGTGTCCCCCCCCGTGTTGACCGACCCGGCCGGCACGGCGATCCGCTTGGGCCCGGCGTCGTCCGAGTAGAACGTCTCCAGCGACGCCTCCGACGCGTCGACCACCTCCGCCAGGAACGTGTCCACGAAGTCGGTCCCACCGGTTGGCGCCTCGGTCGTGAACTCGACCCACGCTTGCCGGACCGCGACGCCCGCCAGGGCCGACGACGCGAACGTCATCCGGAACTCGCGAGACTCCAGCAGCCACTGCTGGCTGGACCCGTCGTCGGCCACCTCGCCACCCATGCCAACGTCGTAGGCCGACGCGACGCTCGCCCCGTCGTCGGCCCCGTCGAACAGGGCGAACGAGTCGGCCCGGTCCGCCGGCCAGTCGTCGATGCCGAACGTCAGCCGGTAGACGCTGTCGCGGCGGACGCTCTCGGAGGCCGAGGGCACGATGCGCAAGGCGTCGAGCCGGTTGACCGCCCGGTATAGCTCCTCGAAGACGGTCGCGGCGGCGGGCGGCCACTCCGGCGGCGGGTCCGCCGCCAGGTCCACCGTCCAGCCGCCGGCCCCGAAGGCGTCCTGGCACAGGTTCGCCAGCGTGTAGAGCGTCACGCGGCCGGCGTCCCACCACCTGAGCGGCCAGGCCAGCTCGAGCATCGCGGCCACCTCGTCCTGGAGGTTCGCCGCAGTCCGATGGGGGGGGTCGCCGCCCGCCGGCGTTCCGCGGACCGCATCGAATCGGGCGAACTCGCCCGGCACCCGGCCGGCCGGCACCAGGGCGTCGCGCTCGGCCAGGGCCGCACGCATCTCCTCGAAGACGGTCTCGGCATCCAGCGGATCGCCGCTCGTCGGCGGCCACTTCTCGCTCCACGGCATCGTTTCCTCCTGCCTCCGTGCGTTTGCTGACAGCTTTGCGCGGCGGGTCTCCGTGCCGGCCGCGCTTCCGGATGCGCGGTCGGACCGGAGAGCGACCGCGCAGGGCCCGTTGGCACGCGCTACACCATCCGCGGCGGGTGGTGGATGACGAGCCATTCGCCGCCCGCCCGGACGAGCCGGACGACCCGCTCGTAGGCGGGCGGCCCCCCCAGGTACCCCGCCTCCTCGGGCCACAGTTCGCCGGCGTTCGCCACGCCCCCGATCTCCGGCCCGTCGTCGACGAACCCGCCGCCCTCCCGCCGGACCGGCTGCACCGTGTAGGTCCCGCCCGCGTACGAGACGATCCGGGCCAGGCGGTCGACCGGGACGGCCGCGTGGGCCAGGTAGACCATCGCCGGCGGCCCATCGCCGTCCATCCGGGCCTCGACCCGGAGGACCGTCCCCTCCGCCAGCAGGTGCGTCCCGGCCGCCGCCTCCGCCACGTTGTGGACGACCAGGCCGGCCGGCCCGCCCGACACCGCCTCCCACTGGATGCGGCCCTCGCCGTCGGGCCCGCTGGGGCGGACCGCCTCGGCGTAGTACCGCTCGTCGGGCGGGTCTCCGGGCGACCCGGCGGTCACGCGGCACCAAAGGACGCGGTACGGCGGCCCGCCGGGGGTGAACTCCGCCGGCGCGGTGGGACGCCCGGCCTCGGCATGGCGGCGCTCTGCTCGTTCCAGCGCCGCGGACGTTCCGTGGACCTTCAGTCGCTCGTTGTTCATCGCGCTCCTCACTCCAGTTCCAGCTCGGTTCCCGGCTCGGGGGCGAAGGTCAGTCGGACCGCCCGCACGACCGGCTCGGCCCGGCAGCCCGCGTGCTCGCGCGCCAGGTCCAGCCGCCGCCCGCGCGTCCCCGCCACGCGGACGCCCACCGACCAGGCGAGGGCGACGTGGGGCATCCGCAGCCGCGTCGGGGCGGGGCACCGGCGGTCGGCCTCGAACGTCGCCTCGACGAGCGCCTGAAGCGCCGTCGTGTCGTCCGCCTCGTCCGCGGGTTCGCCGAAAAAGCGGCTCGTCGGCATCACCTTTCGATAGCCGTAGCCCCCCGGGACGCCCACGTGTCGCGTCCGGCCGGGCAGGTCCCCCGCCTCGGCGTCGACGGCCTCGGCCTCCAGGCGGGCGTCGCTCTCGATCGTCGCCGTCACGCGGACGCGGGCCTCACCCGCCATGCAGGCCAGCAGGTACTCCGACGGCAGGGCGTCGTCGGTCAGGTACAGGCCGCACTCGCCGTCCAGGACGCGGGCCGACGCCGTCAGGGGCACCCACGTCTCGCCGGCGTCGGTGGAGACCTCGGCGTAGAGGCCGCGGCCCCGCCCCAGCGCATCCCGCGACAGGCACGCCAGGAACCGCCGGTGACGCCGGACGTACGGCCGGCCCTCGAAGACGTCCGACAGGTCGGCCGCCGGGCCGCGGCTGTAGGGCGGGTCGGTGTAGTCGCCGGCCTCGTTGAGGACCCACTTGCGGAAGACGTCGCGGACCTGGTCGAACGCGGGGTTGCCCGTCGGCGAGAACGCGTCCCGGTCGTACGAAGCGAGGGCGTCGTCCCAGCCGGCGACCAGATCGAACGTCGACTCGTGGAGTCCCAGGTCCCCGCGGGCGACGTACCGCCGCGGGGCCGCCCCGAACTCGAAGCGGGCCGAGAGCCAGGCGAAGTGCGTCGCGTCCGGGTCGTACGCCTGGCCGACCGGCTGGTGGGCGAGCCGCACGGACGCGGCCCGCTCGGGCAGCCACAGCTCCAGCCGCCGGCTGACGCCGCTCGTGCCCGGCCGGGCGGCGACGAAGCTCCGTCCGCCGACCGGCTCCAGGAGCGCCTCGAGCGCCTCGCCCAGCGTCCGCCCCTCCAGCGAGACGTCGTTCAGCGCCAGGCCCGGCAGGACGGCCCGGACCTCGCTCGGCGGCGGGGCGGGCAGGCGATCGGGGTCGCCGCAAGCCGACAGGAGATAGGCGACCGCCTCCGGCAGCGTCCAGGCCACCGCTCCGGCCGGCGACGCGGCGAACAGCGTGTACGGCTCGCCCTCGGGCGGGACGTAGAGCGTCGCGGCGGCGTTCGGGCGGCCGTCCGGATTCAGCACCAGCGGCAGCCCGCCGGCCTCGACGGCCGATCCGTCCGCCGCGCGGACCCGCCGGCCCGTGAGGCGCTGCTCGAGCACCGACGCCGCGGCGTCCTCGGCCTCGAACGCCAGGCGCTCGTCTTCGGGGTCGAGCGCCAGCTCGATCCGCGTGACGGTGCCTTCGAAGAGGACGAGGTCCTCGGCCCCCGCGCCCGGCAGGGCCCCGCCGCGAAGCAGTGTCGCCCGGACGGCCTGCCCCGGCCGGACCTGCGGCGAGGCCGACTCGACACGCAGGTCGTCGCCGGACGTATCGGCGCCGAGCCCGAGGACGAAGCGGGCCCGCGGCGCGCCGCCCAGGCGGTGCGTCACGCTCTCCAGGCGGACCCGCGGGGCGGGCGAGCCGTCCAGCGTCACCTGAGTCTCGGGCGGGGCGACGGCCACCGGGCCCGGCTCGTCCGCGAAGAAGACCCCGACGTTCATCTGGATGGTCACGGCGTCACCTCCGCTTCGAGTGCGTCGACCTGGGCCGGCGGCGTTGCATCGGGCGTCGCGGTGACGACGGGGGGCGCTTCGTCCCGGACGTCGCCGGCGGCGACGGCCCGGACGGCGAGCCGGTGCTCCGTTCCGTCGGCCAGGGGGTCACTTGCCCATGTGTAAACCCTTCGGCCGTCCTCCCAGGCGACCTCGCCGAGCGGCGACTCGTCGTCGATCGTGCCGGTGCCGCCGTCGCCGAAGATGCGGAACGCCTGGGGCAGGACACCGAGGACGTCGGGCCGCCACCGCCACGCCAGGCGGACCTTGCCCCCCGCGACCGCGGCCGCCTCCAGGCCGATGACGCCGGCGGGCCGGTCGGGCACGGGCTGGGAGTCGCCGTCCAGCTCCAGCCGCACTTCGTTCTGGGCGACGGGCGACTCGATGCCCCGGCCGTCGACCGGCCGGATGCCGAACCAGTGCACCGTGCCGGCGTCGAGCGGCCCGGTGGCGGCTTCAGTGACGGCCCGGCCGACGCGGGCCAGCGGCCCTGCGTAATCGATCGCCGACGGGCCCGGCCCCGCGCCGTGATAGAGGTCGTAGCCGGCCTCGCTCGCGTGGGCCTCGACGCTCACCAGGGTCGGTGAGGTCAGCCGGTCGGCCGAGGCCGTGAGGGTCGCCCGCCACTGGCCGAACCGCCCGTCCGGCAGGTCGGCCGGGTCGCCGTCCCACGGTTCCCACACCGCCTGCGGCTCGCCGAAGGCGTCCAGCTCGTCGGACGCCCGGACCTCCCACGCGAGGCCGGTGCCGTCCGGCTCGTCCTGCTCGGCGACCAAGTCGAGCCAGTCGGCGCCGAGCCGCACGGCGTCGAACGTCGGCCCGGCGGAGGTGCCGGCGGCGAGGAGCCGGTGCCGGGTGAAGCCTGCGGCGTAGCGGGCGGCCGAACTCAGGCGGACCTCGTCCAGGACGCCGTCCAGGTCCCACCCCGGCCACCCGGTGATCCACCGGCCGAGCCGGAGGACGTAGTCGCCCGCCGGCAGGGCCACGACGCCGCTCGCCGCGACGGCCCGTTCCGTGCCGTCGACGAACAGGCGGAGCGTATCGGGGGCGTCGAGGACCGCCGCCACGTGCCACGGCGCCTCGCCCGTGAGGAGGGCCTCCAGGTCGGCGTCGCCGTACCACCGGGCGTCGGCCAGGTTCGACCCGCCCACGCGGAGCTGGGCCTGGACGTAGCCGGCCACGCCCTCGTCGCCGCGGCGGACGCGGACCTGGAGGACGTCGTCACCGCTGAAGCCGCGGCCGTAGCAGGCGAGCTGGCGGTAGCCGCCCGCCGGGACGTCGACCGCCCGGACCCAGAACTCGACCGTCACCTGCGATTGCTCCGGCCGGCCGGGCAGCGAGGCGTCCAGATGATCGCCTTCGGCGGAGACCAGCCGGTAGCCGTCCTCGACGCTCTCGGCCCCGTGGCTGACGAGGTCGTGCCCGCCGCCGGAGGCGTCCGCGAGGCCCGTTCCCTCGCCCTGGCACGCCCCGTCGTGGAGGTGCCACAGGCCCAGCGTGTCGCCGTCGGTCGCGGCCTCGTCGAAGTCGACCTTCAGGCCGAGCCCTGAGGCGATGCGGACGCCGCCGGCCTCGTCCTGGTCGAAGTTCGATTCGTCGGTTCGGAAAATGAGCATGGGTGGCCTCGTCAGACGGCGGTCAGGGCGACCTTGTACGTGGTCCCGGCGGCCCGGACGCGGAGCTCGCCGAGGTCCGAGCGGACCCACTGCTCGCCGTCGGCCGGGTCGGCCGGGTCGTCGGTCCGCACGGGGACGGTCCAGGCGGCGGCGTCGAGGGCGTCGAAGTTGGCGTTCAGGACCTGGTCCCAGTCGCCGGCCCGCTCGCCGTGGCCGGGCTTCTCGAGGTCCAGCTTCGGCGTAAAGGTTGAAGCCATGGGTTGCTCCCTTTCAGTTGGTGCGTCGCCGCGGCCGCCGACGGTTAAACGGGTAGCTAAACGTCGGGGCTCGGTCCCCAGGCGAGGGTCGCGCCGATGCCGGGGTCGTAGGCCGCCAGGCCGAAGTCCTCGGCCGGCCGCGCGAGCGGCGCGACGGCCAGCTCGACCTCGCCCGCGGGCGCGAGGCGGTTGCCCGCCTCGTCGGTGGCGCACACGGCGAACCGCCACGTCCCCGGCTCGAGCCGGCCCGTCGTCCATTCGTAGACGGCCGCGCTCCGCCCGTAGCCGCCCACGCCGTAGCCGCCCGCCCCGTATCCCCAGGGGTCGCGGCCGCCCGGCCGGGCGGGGATCGGCGCTTCGTTGAGCGGCCAGGAGTAGTCGACCGTCCCTGTGCGGCCGTCGGAGAAGACGTCGAACGCCGACAGGTGCGGGTCGAGATAGGGTCCGGCTTGCCAGAGGAGCCGGACGCGCCCGGCCGCCTCGGCGGGGAAGCCCGCGAGCTGCCCGCCGAGGTCGGTCCACCGGTCCGCCCCGTCGACGGCGATTACCTCGACGAGGACGAGGCCCGGCATGCCGCCGCGGTCGGCGGCGACCGGCACGATGAGCCGCCGGTCCTCCGGCATCGCCGTGACGCCCGCCAGCCGCCCGCCGACGTAGACCTGGTGCCAGCGGCCGGCCTGGGTGGACGCCCAGGTGACCTCGACGGCGCCCGGCTCGGAGGCGGCCCGTCCCGCCGAGAGGCCCGCCGCCGGGCGGCGGACGCGAACGTTCGTGATGCCTTCAATCGAAAACGCCACGGTCACCTCGCAAGCTGGCGGTACGTGATACGGTACGGCCGGTGCCACGCCAGGCCCTCGAGGGCGGGGCCGAGCCGCTCGAACCGTTCGAGCCGGCAGTTCGCCCAGGCCGTCCCGTCGGGCCCTTCCAGCGCGTAGGGCCGGCCGTCGACGAACGCCTCGACGGCGGCTTCGAGCAGGGCCAGGCCCCCGGGCGTCGTCGCCGCCAGGACGCCCCGCTGGACGATCTCGCGGGGCCCTTCGCCGAGATCGAGCGCCAGGCCGCCCGAGAGGCCGTTGAACGCCTGGTCCCTGACGCGGCGCTCCGGTCCCCCGGCGAGGATGACGTGCGGGCCGGAATCGAACAGGGCCTCGCCGTCGAACGTCCCGCCGACGGACCACGGCGGGTCCCAGTAGCCCGCCGCGCCGGCGATGACGACGGCCGTGGGCTCGCCGGGCCGGGCGTCCCGGACGTCGGCCGCGGCGACGCGGATGGCGCCGGCCGGCGGGCCGAGGTCGGGACGTGCAAGCGAGGGCGGGCCGTCCTCGGCCCGGCCGTCGGCGTCGCCGAGGGCCGCGATGGCCGCTCGGACCTCCTCCGCCCGCGCCAGCAGCGACTCGTACGCCCGCGTCCCCGGCAGGGCCCGATCGAGCACCGACACCCGCCAGTGCCGCAGGTGGTACCGGCCCGAGGGAACGTCCGGCCAGGTGAGCGTCTCGGCGTCGGCCGGCTCGACGAGGACGGCGGGGTAGCGGCTCAGGGGGACCTCGACTCTCCGGCCGGGGCCGACGAGGCGGGCGGTCCGTACGCCGCCGAGGTCCTCGGCCGCCCGGCGGACGGTTTCCAGGATGGCGTGGTCGGTCGTGTCCATCGTGGGTTCCTTGTGCTCGGGCGGCAGCCTGCGCGGCCGCGGGTGACCCGCCGCTTCCTGCTTCGGCCTGCGGGCTTCGCAGGACGAGCCCGCGGCGGGCTCGGGGTCGAAGTCAGTCGCGGCGGAGGCGGAAGCTGGCCTGCGTCCGGAGGTCGTCCGGCAGGCCGTCGCCGCTTCGGTCCAGGTGGACGCGGGCCTTCGCCAGCTCCCGCTCGTAGAGGTCGGCGTAGTGGTCGGCCTTCCGCCCCAGGCCCACGTCGCCGCCGGCGGCCTGCCCGCGATAGAGCGTCGCGAGGACCCATGCGACGCTCGTCCGGCGGAAGACCCGCTCGCCGACGACCCACCGCTCGAGGTCCGAGGCCGGGTCGGCCGCATCCATCTCCAGGCCGAACCGGGCCAGGATGGCCCACCGGGCTTCCTCGTGCTGCGGGTCGAACGTCTGGACGGCGAAGTCGAGGTCCGCCGCCGCGGGCAGGGGCACCAGGTCGTCCGGCGGCCGGCCGACGACCGTCGCCACCAGGAGCCCCTCGGTCTCGACGCTGACGACCTCCCAGAAGCCGTCGAGGCCCTCGTCGGGGTTCGCGAGGTGGATGACGTGGCCGGGTCGGACCCCGCGGGTCAGGAACTGGCCGTCGGCGGTCACCTCCAGGCCCGAGGTCGTCGCGCCCGTGCCGCGCGTCAACTCCTGGCCCTCCAGGACGACCTCGCGCATCAGGGCGGGCTCCCACTTGAGGAGGTCGGCATCGGTGGAGAAGGCGGGCATGGTCGAGGCTCCTTTCGTCCCGGGGCGCCGCTTCGGGCATCCCCGGGCGTGTGCGTTCCAGGCCGGGGCGAGGGCCTCCGCCACGACCGGCGGAGGCCCCGCTTCCGGGGGGGAGGGGTCACGCGACGGTCAGGCCGCGGATGACGCCGTGGGCCGCCTCGTTGCGAAGCTCCAGCGTGTACTCGCCGACGAGCTGGCCCTTCTCGAAGTCGCCCGCCGCCGCCAGCGGACGGTAGTGGAAGCTCCGCCCGGCGAGCGGCAGGACGCCGATGCGGCTCGAATCGAGCAGCACGGCGGCGTCCCTGGGCACCCACCGCGACAGGACCACCCGCTGGACGCCGAAGTCGCTCTCGTAGACGGCGACCTGGCTGGTGAACCGGGGATCGTCGGCGGCATAGGCGCGGGCGTCCGAGCCGAACTGGCTGATGACCCGCTTCTGGTAGCCGTTGACGACGATCAGGTCGACGTGGCCGCTCGACTGGTCCCAGATGAGCCGCAGGGCCGTGTTGAGCTTCTCCTCGTCGAGGTCCGCCCCGGTGGGGAACCCCTCCTGGCCGGGGACGAAACGGTTCGTGGCGAGCTGCGGCACGATGCCGTTCATCGTCCGGCGGACCGTCTCGGCGCCCTGGGCGTCGGCCGCCGGGGCCACGCCGTTCAGGACCGTGTTCTCCAGGTCCCGGAGCAGCTCCCTCAGGGCCTTGGTCTTCTGGAAGTCGAGCTCGTCGGCGACGGCGAGGTGGCGGACGGCCAGCTCGCTGCCCGAGACGAGGACAGTCTTGGAGAAAATCTGGGCCCAGTTGCCGCGCCGGGTGCGGACGGTGAAGCGGGCCTCGTCGGCGTCCTGGCCCTCGAGGGCCGCCCCGCCCAGGATGTTCAGCGTGTCGCCGGAGGCGACGGCCTCGGGCGTCGTGCCGCCGTAGCCCCGGACGACCGTGATCGCGCCCGCGCCGACCCCCGTGACGAGCATCAGCTCCTCGGCGTCCTCGGCCCGGAGCTGGTCGCCGACGCGGAACCGGTCGGCGTTGGCGACCTCCAGGGAGGTGCTGTTCTCGGGGTCGCCGGGGGTGGCGGCCAGGGTGTCGGCGTTGGGGAGCAGCTCGTCCTCGAGCCACTCGTGGTGAGTCGAGCGGGCCTCGGTCTGCGGGTCGCCCAGGGCGTCCAGCAGGGGCGTCTCGAACGGGCTGATGATCGAGACGAGGTCCGAGACGTCCTCGGCGATCTCCGGCAGGGCGACGCCTGCCGAGTACGTGGCTTTTCCGGTGAAAGACATAAGCATCTCCTTTGGTTTCTGTCAGTCGGCCCGCAAGGGCCTGTCCTGAGCCCGGCCGAAGGGCCTGTCCTGAGCCCGGCCGAAGGGCCCGTCCTGAGCCCGGCCGAAGGGCCCGTCCTGAGCCCGGCCGAAGGGCCGGCTCAAGACACGGTTTTGTTGGCTTGGGCGCCCCGGCACTGCGCTGCCGGGGTCATGCGCCCCCGCCCCGCCGGGCCCGCATGTAGGCCGCCACGTCGCTCGGCTGGCCCGTCCTGCGGGCCCGCTCGGCGAGCTGTTCGACGGCCCGGCCGGCGGGGGCCGGCCCGGGGGGCTTCGCGCCGGCCGTCCCGGGCGGAAGCGTCGGCCCGCCCCGGCCGAGGGACTCGGCCCGAAGGTGGGGCTTCTCCGCCAGGACCTGCCGGGTCAGCTCCGCCGCGTCCGCGCCGCCCTCTCCGTCGGCGAGGCGCCGCTCGACCAGGGCGAGGGCCGTCTCGACGTCGCCGCACCCGGCCCGCACGAGCTCCTGCTCGAGACGGCGGGTCCGGCGGAACGCGTCGAGCTCCGTGCGGAGCTCCCGGGCCTCGGCCCGGGCGGCCCCGAGATCGTCGGCGAGGCCGGCCTCGTCCGAGCCGCGCTCCTCCCGCAGCGCCCGGACCTCGGCCTCGAGGGCCTCGACGCGGCGCTCGGCCTCCTGGGCCCGGCGGCGGTACTTGATGCTCTCGCGGACGAGGGCGTGCGGGTTGCCGGGCGAGGCGCCCTCATCGGGCACGCCGTCGGGCGGTGCCTCGGGGGCGATCGGTGCGTCCTGCGGCGTCTGCCGCCGTGCGTCCGGTCCCGCCTGGGTGGGTGCGGCCTGGGACATCGTGAGCTCCTTTGGGATACGCGCGGGCCAAGGCCCGCGGCTGACCAGGGCTTATTGGGGATGGGTTCGGGCGTAGCCGAGCTCCTCGAGCACGGTCTCGGCGGGGACGCCGAGGTCGCGTTTCGCCTTCGCATCCGCCAGCTTGCGGGCGGTGTCCTCCGGCAGGGGGTCGGGCCAGTGCAGACGGGTCTCCCTGTCCTCGGGCCGCGTCCTGAGGGTCCCGAGCGAATCCAGGGCCGCCAGGACCAGCCGGTTCGTCTCGACGATCCCCTCGCCGTAGGTGGTCCGCTTCCGCTGGAGGCGGGCCAGCGTGCCCATGAGGACGACCTTCAGGGCGGTGGCGCTCGTGAGGTTGCCGATCGAGTCGCGCAGCAGGCCCGCCGCCAGGGGGGTGACGCCGGAGACCTTGTCCATCGCCTGTCGGACCTCGTCGATGTGGGCCTCCTCGCTGGGCGACTCGGCGTCGCCGCCGAACGCCTCAATGGAGGCTTCCGGGTTGTCGGTCGACCACATCCGGCCCGGGGCGACGGGCCGGTCCTCGAACCCGTCGATGCCCTTGCCGAGATACATCTTGAAGCTTTGGAAGGTGACGCGGCCGGCCCGGTCCGACAGGCGGGTGTTCAGCTCGTCCTGGAGCCCGACGAGCGGCTCGACCTCGCCCGTGCCCTCGTAGTGCATGGGGTTGGCGAGGTTCTGGACGTGGACGACGGGCACGCGGCCCAGGGGGTTCGGGCCCTCGGCGACAAGCACGCCCGGGCCGCCTTCGGGGGCGGTCTCGTACCGCTGCCACCAGGCCGGCCCGAGGACCTCCAGGACGTCGACCTCGGCCGGGGCCCGGCCGGGCCTGCGGCGGAACGCGCCGCCCGGGGGCGAGAGACGGTTCGCCTGACGCCGGAAGGTCTGGACCCAGTACCGGAGCCGCCGGTAGTCCGTCTCGTCGAGGATCGGCAGCACCCGCGGGGCCTCGATCGCCTCCACGGCGACGGCCGCCGAATCGGGCCCGTGGCCCCCGCCGGTGGGGCGGGTCCGGACCACCAGGTCGACGAACCCGTAGACCGCGCCGAGGAGGGCGATCTCCTGCACCAGCGCCAGGCCCCCGCTCGCCGCCCACATGTCGTCGAGGGCCGACTCGACCCGCCGGCGGGTCGCCGCCTCGGCGGCGAGGCTCTCGATCCGCGGCGGCTTGCCGGCCAGGAAGTGGACGCCCGTGTCGATCCGCCACCCGATGTCGTTCTCGATGACGACCTCTTTCCGCGACAGGCCGGGCTCGGGCTCGGCCCCGCCACCCCAGCCCAGGCGGGACCGGCCGGTGATCCGGGCCGGCAGGCCGAACTCCTGGGCCTGGACGTAGGGGCGGAGGTTGGCCCGGTCGACGCCCGGACCGAGGGCGGACCGGTCCAGGCCCGTCCCGAGCGGCGAGAGGTCGTTCCGGTAGTAGGCCCACAGCCGCCCGAAGTGCAGGGCCCGGGCCGGGGCCTCGTCCCGCACCAGGTGCAGGACGAAGTCCGGGTCGAGGTCCGGGTCGCCGAAGCGTCCGAGGTCGAGGTCGAACCGGTCGGTCACGGTTGGGCTCCTGGGTTTGTTGCGTGCGGGGCGTGGCCCAATTGGCGGCCACGGGCCCCCGCGAGCTTCCGCTCGCGGCTCAGGGGGCTTGCCTGCGTCCCTGCGTCCCTTTGTCGCTTGCCGCTATCCGTTTCGTTTTGCATTGCCCCTCCACCCTTGGGCGAGCGTTCGCGTTTGTCTCACTTTGGGGCCGGAATCGGGCCGTTTCGAGGTGGACGAAATCGCGATAAGTGATTACGGAACAACGACTTACAAAAATCTTGCGAAAACCGGATTTTTCATCCGGGGGTGGGTCGGTTTTGTTTCACGTCTCCCCCGACCGATATCTCGCCCTCGGAAAAAGACACTTAGTGTCTTTTTTTGGCGCGCAAGTCCTTGCGAAAGGCAGACTTAGCACTCGCAAAAAAGACACTTAGTGTCTTTTTTGGGGGTTGCGGGCGGGTCCGGACCGGGGCGGATGGTCGGCGGCTTTTTCGTGGGCGGGACGGCGAGGGACGCTAGAATGCCCCCGTTCGACGGACTCCGGGAAGGCAGGCGACCATGAAGACGGAGCGAATCGACCTCACCCGGGGCTGGACGGTCCGTCCGACCGATTCGCCCGACGCCGACCCCCTCCCGGCGACGGTCCCCGGCAGCGTCCAGGCCGACCTGCTGGCCGCCGGGCGGATGCCCGACCCGTTCGTCGGGACGAACGAGGCCGAGTCCCGCCGCGTGGCTCGAGAATCGTGGACATATCGCTGCGTCTTCGAGGCCCCGGAGCGGCGCGACCCCGAGGCGCGGGCCGCCCTCGTATTTGAGGGCCTCGATACGTTCGCCCGGGTCCTCCTGAACGGCCGGCCCGTCGGCGACGCCGACAACATGTTCCGCCCCTGGCGGTTCGACGTGACCGGCGACCTGGCCGCCGGCGAGAACGAGCTTGTCGTCCGGTTCGAGCCGACCGAGGCCCGGGCGGCGGCCCTGGCCGAGGCGTACGGTCAGGCCCTGCCGGCGAACACGCCCGTCCCGAACGCCCCGTTCGTCCGCAAGGCCCCGTGCCACTTCGGGTGGGACTGGGGGCCGGCGCTGGTGCCGGTCGGCATCTGGCGGCCGGTGCGGCTGGAAATCGTCCCACGTGGCCGCATCGGGGCCCTCGACGCCTGGGGCCTGCCCGAGACGGGCGAAGCGGCCCGCATCGGCGCGAGCGTCGAGGCGGACGGCCCCCGGACCGGCGACCTGCGTCTCTCGGTGACGGTGACCGGCCCCGGCGGCGGACCGGTCGGCGCGGCCGAGGCCGCCCTCGAGGGTGGCCGGGCCGTGGCCGAGGTGCCCGTCGACGGGGCGCAGCTCTGGTGGCCGAACGGGATGGGCGCCCAGCCGCTCTACCGGGTCGACGTGCGCCTGGTCGCCTCCGGCGGCACGGCCGTCGACGAGCGGCGGGTCCGCGTGGGCGTCCGGGGCCTGGAGCTGGTGCGCGAGGCAGACACACTTGGCGAATCGTTTTATTTTCGCGCGAACGGCCGGCCGATGTTCGCGAAAGGGGCGAACTGGGTCCCGGCCGACGCCCTGCCCGCGCGCCCGACGCCCGGGCACTACCGCCGCCTGCTCGGCGCCTGCCGCGACGCCGGCTTCAACATGGTCCGCGTGTGGGGGGGCGGGTCCTACGAGGCCGAGGCGTTCTACGAGGCCTGCGACGAGATGGGCCTGCTCGTCTGGCATGATTTTATGTACGCCTGTGCGATGTACCCCGGCGACGACGAGGCGTTCCTCGACAATGCCCGGGCCGAGGCCGAGTGGGCCGTCCGGCACCTGAGGCGCCATACGTCGCTGGCCCTCTGGTGCGGCAACAACGAGATCGAGTGGGGCTGGCGGGCCTGGGGCTGGCGGGACCGGTTTCCCGGGCGGCTCTGGGACGCCTACGGGCGGCTGTTCCACGAAATGCTCCCGGCGGTGGTCGCCGAGCACGACCCTCGCCGGCCGTACGTCCCCTCCTCGCCGTTCTCGAAAGGGTCGGCCGAGGACCTGGCGCTCGACTCCAACGGGCCCGATACGGGCGACGCCCACGTCTGGACGGTGTGGCACGGGTCGCTCGACCCGGCGAAATATCGGGAGACCTCGCCGCGATTCGTCAGCGAGTTCGGCTTTCAGTCGCTCCCGCCGGTGGAGACGCTGCGGACGGCGGTGCCGGACGAGGCGATGCGGCTCGATTCGCCCGAGATGCTCGCCCACCAGAAGTGCAAGGACGGCAATAAGAAGATCGCCGCGGCCCTCGACGCCTATTTCGGCGGGCGGGCCGCCGAGCGGCCCATCGCCGACCTGGTCTACCTGTCGCAGGTGTACCAGGCCCGGGCGGTCCGCCTGGGCGTCGAGCATTGGCGGCGGGCGGCCCCGCGGACGATGGGCACGCTCTACTGGCAGGCGAACGACTGCTGGCCCGTGGCGAGCTGGTCGAGCCTCGACTACGCCGGCCGGTGGAAGGCCCTCCACTATGCGGCCAAACGATTCTACGCGCCTTATCTTGTAAGCGGCACCGCCGACTCGGGCGGGGCCCGGCTCTTCGTGACGGCGGACCCGGCGGCCGGGCCGCTCGAGGCCCGCCTCGAATGGGAGGTCCGGACGTGGGCGGGCGAGCCGGTCGGCGAAGCGCCGCCGCCGATCGCGGTGACGATCGACCCGGGCGCGACCGTTCGCGCCGCCGAAGTCAAGTGGGCGGACCTGGGCGCCGCGCCGGCGGACGTCTACGCGGCGGCCCGTCTCGGGCGGGGCGAGGAGGAGATCGGGCGGACGGTCCTGGTGCCGCTGGCGCCGGCCGAGGTCGGGCTGCCGGACCCGCACCTGGAGGTGCTGCGGGTCGCCGGCGGGGCGGCGGAGCTCGCGACGAAGAACGTCGCCCTGTGGGTGCACCTGGAGGCCGAGGGCCTGGCGGGCCGGTTCGCGGACAACTTCTTCGACCTGGTGCCGGGCGAGGCGCGTCGCGTCGCCTTCGTCTCGGACGAGCCGGTCCCGGACGAGGACCTCGCCGGCCGCCTGACCGTCCGGTCGCTCTCGGACGTGCTTCGCCGTTCGTCACGTGTGGGCTGACCGCAGAGGGGCGGAGAGGGCGGAGGACGACCGAGCCGGCAGAAAAGAAGACCGCATCTGTGGTATTCTAGCTCTGACGATTCGTTCTTTGCGATTGCTGCGCCTCTGCGGTTTCAACGGGGCCTTGAGGCGGGCGGGCCGGCGGGGGCGTAACCGCCCGTGGAGGAACGAGTTATGGAAGAGACGGCCATTGCCAAGGCGGCGGTCCTGATCGAAGCGCTCCCCTACATCCGACGGTTTCGCGGCACGACCGTCGTCGTCAAGCTCGGCGGCTCGTTCATGGACGCCGCCGACGACCTGGAGGCCGTCTGCACGGACGTCGCCTTCATGCGGACCGTCGGCATCCACCCGGTCGTCGTCCACGGCGGCGGCAAGGCCATCAGCCGGGCCATGCAGGAGGCCGGCCTGGAGCCGGAGTTCGTCGGCGGCCTCCGCAAGACCGGCCCGGAGGAGATGCGGATCGTCGAGGACGTCCTGACGACCGACGTCAACCGCCGGATCGTCGGCCTCCTGGAGTCGGCCGGCGCCCGGGCCGAGGGACTCACCTCGAAGGGCCGGTGCGCCCTGAAGGCCGAGCCGGTCGGCGACGAGCTGGGCCTCGTGGGGCGAGTGACAAGTGTCGATGCGCTGCTGATTCGCGGCCTGTGCGACCTGGGGACGGTCCCCGTCGTCGCGCCGGTGGGCCTCGCCCCCGGGGGGGAGAAGCTCAACTGCAACGCCGACGAGGCCGCCTCGGCCGTCGCCCGGGCCCTGGCGGCCGAGAAGCTCGTCAACGTCTCCGACACGCACGGCATCCGCGGCGGGGCCGGCGAAGGCGACGAGGCGATGCTCCTTCCGCACCTGTCGGAGGCCGAGGCCCAGCGGCTCCTCGCCGACGCCGTCATCACGGGCGGCATGGTCCCGAAGGTCCGGTGCATGCTCGAGGCCCTGAAAGGCGGCGTCCGGAAGGCCCACATCATCTCCGGCCACGTCCCCCATTCGCTGCTTCTGGAGATCTACACGGACCACGGCGTGGGGACGGAGATCGTTGCTTGACAACCGGTACCTGAGCACAAACGTACCTGGGTGCCCGAGTACGGGAGCGGTTGAGGCGCGGAGGAAGGGCTGTCACGAGCGGCGGACGAACCAAAGCAAAGCGCGGACGTCGAAACGCGGGTGACGCGGCGGCCAAGACTGGCCGCCGCGCGGGAAAATGCTGGAAAGCGCGGCGGGCGAACTAAAGCAAAGCGCGGCGGGCAGTCCTGCCCGCCGGGAGAGGACGTCGAA
>CAZGKW010000017.1:0-68097 GCA_964526295.1 uncultured Anaerolineales bacterium | reverse complement strand
GCGAACTAAAGCAAAGCGCGGCGGGCAGTCCTGCCCGCCGGGAGAGGACGTCGAAACGCGGGTGACGCGGCCTAACCGCGGGTGACGCGGCGGCCAAGACTGGCCGCCGCGCGGGAAAGCGCTGGAAAGCGCGGCGGGCAGCCCAACCGAAAGCGCGGCGGGCGAACTAAAGCAAAGCGCGGCGGGCAGTCCTGCCCGCCGGGAGAGGACGTCGAAACGCGGGTGACGCGGCGGCCAAGACTGGCCGCCGCGCGGGAAAATGCTGGAAAGCGCGGCGGGCAGTCCTGCCTGACGGGCCCGCGGTCGCCGGTCGCAGCACCCGGCCGGCCCGAAGCACCTCAGCATATCTCCGACACAATGTATAAAAAGATCGCCAGGGCCAGCATTCCCAGGCCCACCTGGAGGAACAGGTACAGGGCCTCACGGAAGATCGTCCACGCCCCGTCGAACTTGGTCGCCTTGTAGACGATCGCCACCACCGCACACAGCGGATAGAACAGCCACAGGGGGTTGTCCTGGCTGACCAGCTCCCGCAGGAACGTGAGGACGGCGTCGCCCATCAGGCGTTCTCCTTGCCGCCGGTTGCATCGGACGCATGCGGATAGGCCAGACGGACGTAGGCGTCCATCATGACCAGCAGGTTCAAGAAGCCCGCCACGGCCGTGTAGAGCGTGCCCATCTCGCGGTGCGGGTCGGCGTAGTCGACCGGCCCCGCGCCGAAGCCGCCTTCGGCCAGGTGCTCGCTGATCGGCGTCAGGACGAGTGTCGGCCCGCCCGCACAGACCTGGGCCACGTACCATAGGCGCAGGCTGCCGTCCGGGTTCTGGTGGTCGATGTTCGACCAGTCCCCGAGCGCCAGACCCGCCACCAGCAGCCCCGTGATGAGGACGGCAAACAGGACCGCCTTGCCCCACCGGCCGGCATAGGCGTGGCCCGCCCCGGGCACCAGCCAGCCCAGCACGAGGGCCATCACCGGGCTGAGGTCGGTTCGGTCGGGGGTGGCCATGGAGCGCTTCCTTGGGGCCTCGCGGGACGTCCGGCGAGGCGGTCCGCGGCGGCCCGACCCACGGCCGGGCGGCCGAACCGCCGATTATAGCGGCGCCCCGTCGCCGGGCAACCGACTTTCGCCGGGTGCGCGGCGGCCCGCAGGACTTTCTCCGCCCCGTCGGGCCGGACGCGCGGTTATACTTACCGGGTGGCGGGCGCGGCGCGCCTCCGCCGCGCGGAGCCCGGCCCGGCTGCCGCCGCAGGGGATCGGTCATGTCACGCCGCACGATTCCGCCGCTTGCCGCGGCCCTGGCAGGCGTCGCGTTCGCCGTGGGGGCCGCCTCGTCGTCGGCCGGTCCCGCCGACCGGGCCGACGATCCGCCCGAGGCCCGCCCCGCCGACGCCCCCCGCTCGGTCATCACCGGCGACTACGCCGTCATGGTCTGGTGGTGCGACCTGTCGGAGCCGCAGCAGTCGGAGCTGGAGATCCGCATCACGGCGAAGAACGAGCGGCTCCGGGAGCACGACCGGGCGAACGCCGACCGCCAGCGCGACCTCCGCCGACGCTACCAGGAGGCCCGCCGCCGACGCGACCGGGACGAGGCCGACCGCCTCTCGGCCGAGCTGCGACGGCTGACCGAGGAGCGGCGGACCCTCCTCGGGCGGCTCGAAGACGACATCCTCGCCATCCTCACCGACGGCCAGCGAGAGGACTGGAAGGCCTACGGCCGACTCGATGAGACCGTCGCGAGGTACCTCCGGCTCGACCTCTCCGAGGACCAGCGGCTCGACGTGCGGGACCTGGCGCTCGATGCGGCCCGCGAACTCGGCCGCATCGAGCACCGCCGGGACCGCGGCGAGGTCGTCGAGATGTTCCGCGAGGAGATCGAGGAGGTCGTCCTGACCGACGAGCAGCGGGAACGCCTCTTCGGCGGGGGCCGACGACGGGACCGGGCCGGCGAGGAACGCGTAACGCCCGACGCACAGAAAGAGCAGGAACGGCAACCGACTGCCGCGGACGCCGCAGACGGCGCAGATGACTGAGAGCAGCAAGAGACACGCAGGCAGAACGCGGTGTCCTTCGAGCGGCGTGCGGGAGCACGCCGGGGCGCGTCGACGGCGAAGGGCCGGCCCGAGAGGACGCCTGAATACCCGCACGCAGCAACGGGCTTGGCGGGTTCTGGCGTTGGCCCTTGGCCTTAGCGCCGCGGCCGTCGCGGCCGAAGGCGCCGACGCCCCCGACACCGCGCCCGCCGGGGCCGAGGAGGAGCCGGGCGAGTAGCCCCGCCGACGCCGCCCGGACGCCGGCGAAGCGCAACGGGCGACCGCCGGGCGGGCCGGTCGCGACGGACCGGCGCCCTGCGTCAGGCCGGACCAGGGCCCCCCATCCGGAATCCGCACTTTTTTCTCCCACGACCGAATCCTTCCGGCCCCCGGCGGGGTTAAAGGATTTGCCCGAATGCAAACCGGCCCATTGGGGGTCGGACCGTTTGCTTTGGCGGTCGCCGCTTCGCGGGCCTCGAGCGGCGGCGAACCCCAGAGGCCCACCGGAGAACCTGACGATGGCAAAGTGGAAATGGTTGGTGGCGGGACTGGCCGTGGTCCTGCTGGTGGCCTCGCCCCTGCTGGCGGCCGAGGACGAGGACCAGCCAGCCAAGAAAGCCAGGAAGGCCAAGGCCCCCAAGGAGCCGAAGGCCCCGAAATCGCTCATTCGCGGCCAGCACGCCGCCATGTGCGAGTGGTGTGGGTGCACCGACGCCCAGAAGGCCGACCTCGAGCAAGTCATCCGGACCAACCAGGAGAAGATGAAGGCGTGGAGCCAGGCCAACGCCGACCCGCTCAAGGCCGCCAACGACAAGATGGCCGAGGCCCGGAAGGTCGAGGACAAGGAGGCCCGCAGCCAGGCCATGAAGGCCGCCAAGGAAGCGGCCCGGCCGCTCATGGAGGCCCGAAGCGCCCTTCAGAAGGAGGGCGAGGAGGCCGTCCTGGCCGTCCTGACGCCCCAGCAACGCCAGGCTTGGGCGGGCTACGACCTGTATCGCCGCGTCGAGGGACGACTGCGGAAGGTCGAGCTGTCGGACCGGCAGAAGGACCAGGTCCGCGACCTGGCCATCGCGGCCGCCAAGGACATGGGCGCCGCCGAGGACCGGAAGGCCCAGGCCGCCTGCCAGAAGAAGTTCGAGACCGAGGTCATGGACAGCGTCCTGACGGCCGAGCAGAAGGCCCAGCTCGAGACCGCCCGCCGGGCCCGCGAGCCGAAGGGGCCCAAGCCCGAGGGCGAGAAGAAAGCCAAGAAGGCGAAGGGCGTCGCCGTTGCCGATCCCGACCTGGAAGACCCGTCGGGATTCTGACGGAAGTCGCTTTCACGCGAAAGGCACACGGGGCCGTCCCGGCATCCGGGGCGGCCCTTGCTTTTTCGGGACTGCGCGAACGCCTGGGCGCCCTTCGGACGTACCCGCGAATTCAGGTTGGCGGCCCGAACCGTTCGGGGCGGCGGGTGCGGTTCGAGCCGCGTTCGTAAGAACGCGGGCACGTCGGCCCGCCCGCTTCAGCGCCCACGGGGCCCGCCCGCCCGATTTTCTTGACCCCTTTCCCCGCCGGGGCGCAATCTCCGTATAGGAAGGCCCCGAAAGGCGACCCGTGGACCGCCAGGCGTTCGAAGCCCTGATCCGTACCCACCAGGCCGAACTGTACCGCTACGTCCGCTACCTCGGGGCCGCCGCCCACGAGGCCGAGGACCTCGTCCAGGAGACGTTCCTGGCGGCCCTCGACAGTCCCCGCGTCGGGCAGCTCGTGGAGGCGTCGGCCCGGGCGGCGTACCTTCGCGGCATCGCCCGGAACGTGTTCCTTCTGGCGTGCCGCCGGCGGCGGGCCAATCCCGTTCGGCTGAGCCAGGAGGCGGCCGAGGCCGCCGAGGCGTTCTGGCAGTCGGAGTTCCTTCGGGGGGGCGACGGGTTCGATTACGTCGAGGCGCTGCGGGCCTGCCTGGCGACGCTTTCGGAGCGGGACCGCGAGTTCCTCCGGATGCACTACGCGGAGCGGCGGGGCCGTGCCGAGATGGCCCGGGTCCTGGAGATGACCGTCGAGGGCGTCAAGACGCTGGCCCGGCGGCTGCGGGCCCGCCTGGCCGAGTGTATCCGGCGGAGGCTCCGGCGGGCGGAGGCGGCAACGTGAGCGGCGACCATCGCGACCGATTGATCGACGTGCTCCTGGCCGAGGCGCTGGGCGGTGAGCCGCCGCCGGACTTGGCGGAGCGGATCCTCTCGCGGATGCCGGACCCGGAGCGGGCGGCCCGTCGTCGGCTGCGGTGGCTCGTGCCGACGGCGGCCGGGATCGCCGCCGCCATCGTGGCCGCCCTGTGCCTGGTGCCGATGGCGACCTACCCTCCGCCTCGGGCCGGCGGATCGTTCGCCGTCATCGAGGGGGGCGAGGTGGCCCGCGGCCGGACGCTGACGACCCCCGACGGCCCGGCCACGCTGGCCCTCGGCGACTACGTCCGCATGCAGATCGCGCCCTTGAGCGCCGTGCGGCTCGAAGGCCAGAGGAACCGCGAGCAGGTCGACCTGTGGCACGGCGAGGTGACCTGTGAGGTCGACCGATCGAAGGGCGAGTTCGCCGTCCGCACCGAGGTTGGCACTGTCCGGACGACGGGAACGACGTTCCGCGTCCGAATCCTCGAACCGCAGAAAGGAGATCAGGCGATGGGCAAGCAAATCAAGCAAATGATGGTGACGGTCCTGGCGGGGGCGGTCCTCGCAAGCGGGGCCTGGGGCGAGACGCCCGTCGACGAGGGCCAGACGAAGGTCCTCCCGCCGTCCGAGAGCGACGCAGTGCCCCTGAGCGACCTGATGCACGGCGGCAGCGCCTCCGGGGTGGTCATCACCGCCCAGGGCAAGGGCGCCACGGTCCGCCTCGGCTCGCGCTCCACCACCGAGGAGCAGGGGCTGGAAGAGCTGAAGGCCGTCTGCGAGCTCACCGACCGGCAGGTGGCCGACATCCGGAAGCTGATCGACGAGCGGGACGCCGCCATGGCCGCATGGCGGCCCGACTACGAGGCCGCCGTGGCCAAGGTCCGTGAGATGATCGCGGCCCGCGACAACTACGACAAGGGGGCCGTCAGGAATGTCTACGGGCCGGTGCAGGAACTCCAGAAGCAGGCCACCCGGATCCGAAGCGAGCACCAGGCCAAGGTCGACGCGATCCTGACCGAGGAGCAGAAGGCCAAGTGGGAGGGCCACAAGCTGTGGCAGGGGTTCGTGGGACGGCACTTCCGCGGGGTCGACTTCAGCGAGAAGCAGCTCGCTGAAGCGAAGGCCATGTGCGCCGAGGCCGCCAAGGACATGCGGGTCGAAGGCGAAGGGGCCCGGTCCCACCACGAGATCCGAAAGGAGCTCGTCGAGGACATCCGGAACGTCGTCCTGACCCCGGCCCAGCGCGACGCGATCGAGCAGCGGGAAGACGAGCGCCGCAAGCGGATGGAGGAAGCCCGGCAGCGGGGGCTCGGGGGAGCCAAGGGCAAGTGACGGCAAGGCCGGCCCCGGGGCGCCCGCCGCGTTTCTGTGCCGGCCCCATGAACTGCGGCGCGGTTTATGGGCACGAACCGAATCACAGTGTGCGCGGTCGGTTCCGGCGTCCGCCCCCTGATTTGACACCCGCCGCATTTGGGGTATAGTTCCCCTGTGGCGTCTCGACGGGTCGGGCGGCCGCAGGGGGCGGCCGGGCGGCGCGGTGGCGCCCGACCAACTCGTTTCTCGTAAGTGACAGGCGACCTCCGGGGGAGTCCCCTCCCACGGGGGTCGCACCCTTTTGCGCCGAAGGTGCGGCCGGCGGCGCTTCGACCGGGACGACCCATCGCGGCCGGCCGCTGCCCGAGAGATCGAGGGGAGGAAAGGAGACGGACGATGAAATGGAAGGCCTGCTTCACTGCCGCGCTGTTCGCCGTGCTGTTGTCGGTCCCGGCCTGGGGCCAGGTGACCTACGACGTCGACCCGAAAGTGAGTTCGGACGGGGTGAACCCCGTGCCGGACGTGGACAAGGCGGGCCTCATCCAGGGCCAACCCGTGCCGCCAGGTCCCGGTCCCGCCGGAGGTCCCGCCGGGCCCGACCTCGGGTGCTGGACGGCGACGGCCTCGAACATCCTCGGGGCGGCCGGGTGGGGCACGGGCGCCAACCCCCAGGCCAAGGCCGACAGCATCTACCAGGACCTCGTCAACCAGTTCGAGGTCAACCCGGGCGACGGGTACATCGCCGCGGCCGGCAACTGCGCCGCCGCCGCCAAGTGGTGGGTCCACAACGTCGGCCTGAACTCGGCGAAGGCCGGCCAGGGCTACGACCCGACGAACCCCTACGTCGACTTCGGCCTCGTCGAGCGGACCCTCGCTGAGCCGGACTACAACTACCTGCTCGACGAGCTCGCCCGGTGCCAGTACGTCGGCGTGACGTGGATCACCGGCGGCGACACGGGCCACTGCATGACGCTGGTCGGGGGCAACTACGGGCCGAACGGCCCGCCCGGGCTGGCGCCGCCGGACGTCTCGGTCTGGCACAACTCCGACAACGAGGGCCTCGGCACCGACGACGAGGTCTACGGCAACGACTGGAACGCGAACCCTCCGACCTGGTACCTCGACGTGAGCGGCGACGGGGTCGGCGACTGGTTCGCCGACGGGTACTTCAAGGCCTGTCCGGGCCATGCGAAGCCCGCCGGCGCCGTGGGCAACTACGACGTCCACTATTACCGCGGGCCGGACCATATCGACAACACCGGCCCGGTTCCCCTCTGGGTCGACGCCGTCCAGATGCTCGTCACGGGGGACAACAAGGACGCCTACGCCGGCCCGCAGGGCGGCACGCAGCCCGAATGGGACCCGAGCGGCGGGCCCACGCTGTACGTTCCGAACGAGGAGATCGACGACCTGTACAAGATTCTCTACCTGCTCGTCGACTTCAAGGAACCCCTCCCGGCGTTCGCGCAGCCGGAGGACCTGGTGGGGGCGGAGAACTTCTTCGACATCCAGGTCCTCGACGAGGAGGGGGAGGAGGTCCCGCTCGATGAGTACTGGCTCTCGAGCGACAACGGACAGGTGCTACTGAAGTACGTCTTCGACGACCAGCCCGACTGGGAGCAGATCGTGTTCCCCCACCTGGACTACAAGGACCTGACGGGGAACATCCTGGAGTGGAACCTGGCGACCGAGTGCGTGCCGGAGCCGGCCAGCCTGGCGCTTCTGGCGGCAGGTGCGGCGGCGGCGCTTCTGCGTCGGCGGCGGCAGCGGACGTAGCCGGTCGGGCGGCGTGAGACGGTGCGGATCGGCAGGGGTTTGCGGCTTGCCGGCCCTTGCCTTCAGGGCCGGGCGCGTGGGGGCGGCGCGCCCGGTCGGCTTTCCGGGGCCGTCCCTCTATCGGTCGGTGTTCTCTTCCTCGCCCGGTGCGTCCAGGACGAAGACCTTCCCGAACAGGCCCACGCTCAAGACGTCCTTCTCGTGGATCGTGACGGACGCCAGGTAGTAGTTGCGGTACTCCAGGGCCAGGAAGTCGAGGACGCCGGCGGTCTCGGCGGCCTTGGCCCGGATGCGGGCCCACCAGCCGCCGGTCGCGGCCTCGGCTTCGGCGTGCTCGTAGATGGCCTCCTTGTGGGCGTCGAAGGACGGGTTCGTAAAGAGCATCGCCCCGGCCAGCACCAGCAGGATCGCCACGGTCCCGATGCACCCGACCCGGCCGCGTCCCCGCTCGTCCATGCCCGGCTCCTTCTCTCGGCGGTCTCTCTCCGCACGGACAGTATAGCCTGGCGGCGGGGCGAAACCAAGCCCCGCGGTTCGAGGATTGCCCCGGCGCTTGTTTCGCCCGCCGGGGGGACCTAGACTGAGGGAAGGCTTCGAGCGGTCCGGCGGACCGACGTCGGCCGGGGCCGACCGCTTGTACGCGGCACGTGACGGACGAGGCCGCCGTGGGTGCGATCGAGCAAGGAGAAAGACATGGGCAGTCGAACGTGGCGGGTCGTCGTCCTGGCGGCGCTCGCGGGCGCGGCGCCGGCCGTGGGTGGATGTCTGTATGCCGCCGCCGGGGCCGCCGCCGTCGGCACCTACGCCTACGTCAAGGGCGACCTGGAGCGGACGGTCCAGCACACGACGCGGGAAGTGGTCGACGCCACCGAAAAGGCGTTCCACGCCATGGACCTGGTGCTGATCTCAAAGAACGCGAGCGGCGTGGACGGCGAGGTGATCGGCAAGACCGCCGACAACACCAACGTCCGAGTGAAGGTCGACTCGGTGGGCGAGAACGCCAGCAAGATCAGCATCCGGTTCGGCACCTTCGGCGACGAGGCCAAGAGCCGGGCCCTGATGGAAGAGATCGAGAAGGGCCTCTCGTAGACGCCCCGCACCGGGCCGGGCGTCGGGTCAAAGAAAGATCCCCGGCCGGACGGCGAAGTGCTCGGCCAGGAGGGCGATGTGTTTCTTGCTCAGGGCCCGGTCGCCGCGAAGGATGGCCGGCCCGAGGGTGCGTGAGCCGAGAAGCCGCCCGAGGTCGGAGCCGCTCATGCCATGCTCCTGGAGAAGGAACCGGAGCGCCTCGACCGGCTGCATAGAGGATGAATTGATCGGCCAGCGATCTCGCTCGTAGGCCTCGAGGAAGACCGACAGGGCCTCCAGGTAGTCCTTCTGGTCGCGGTTGAGGTCGTGCCCTGCGAGCCGCTCGGCCATCTCGGCGGCGGCTTCGTACTCGGCGTCGTCGTGGATGGGCCGCGGGGGCAGCCGCCGCACGAGGCCGCGGTAGGTCTTCGGCATCCGCCGGAAGCGGCTGCCTGTCGCCGTCCGCGTCATAGCATGTCATTCCATCTGCCGCGTTCGTCGGCGGGGACTCTCAAAGCAGGTAGCGCCTCACCAGCACGGCAACGAAGAAGGCAACCGTGAAGGTGCCGACGAAGGCCTCTGCACCCGCGGTTAGGCGCCAATACCAGTCTGGCTTCGGGTGCAGGTCACCGTAGCCCAGTGTCGTGAAGGTTACGAGGCTGAAGTGGAAGCCCTCTAGCGCCGTTGTGGCATGTCCGGCCTTCTGTTCGGGACATAGATCGGCTGGGGCTGCACCATTCCAGATACAATAGCCGAGGCCGCAAAGCACCACGACCGCGGCCGCAAACACCAGAACGCCCCACGGGTGGTGTGATGCACGATAGAGCAACCATGTAAGGCGTACCCCGAGTGAATGGGCAAGTTGGGACACAACGTGTGGCCGATCGGGCTCATACTTGCGCGCGAAGTAGGCATACCAATCCGCATCGTCTCGACTACCGCGTTCCCTGGCAGCTCGGCTGGCCAACTCATAGGCGCCGGAAGCTCCTGGCTTCGGCCTTTGGAAGGTTGTGCGCCCGCGTCTCCGGGGCATGTCAAACTTGATGTTGCTGCCGGGTGAGAACGACACCCGGTCAAAGCACACCGGCCTCCAGAAATCCGCACCTCCGAACCGGGCATCCGCGTGGAAGGTGGCGTCCTGGAACAGAGCGCAGTCAGCGAACTTGGCACCCCTGAAGTCGGCACGCCGCCGGGCCTTTACCCACCGGAAGTCTGCGATTGCGCTCCCCGGCTTATTCTGTTCTGACGGAGACTCTGGCGTGCCCTCTTCGAACTTGCCGAAATGCGCTTTACGGAAGTCGGCTGCTGTCTTAAAGACTGTGTGGCCAAACTTGGCTCCTTTGAGGAAGTGGGTCCTCTTGAACACAGCCGAATACCGGAATGAGCTGCGCCTGAATACGGCCTCTCCTTCAAATGTCGCTTCCTCGAAATGCGCTCCCGACTTGAATTCGGACCATAGGAACATCGCCTCACGCACCATCGTGACCCCGTCAAATCGCGGTATTCCCTCAAAAACGGTCTTCACGAAGAGGGCCTTGCCATGGAACGTCGCGTCCTGGAACCTAGGCGACTGGGGAAACGTGCCGCCATGTCTTCCTCCTGCCGCGTATCGGACCAGATCCCTAAGGGAAACCTCCGGAAACGTCACGCCGGAGAATCCCTTCTCGTCGGGATCCTCCGGGAAGTGCCACCCCTGGTACTTGGCTCTGCAGGGGTCTCTTGCCATTCTCCGGGCTATTGACCAGACTTGGCGCGCCCAGTCTTCACGGTCCCCGTTCTGGGGTGAGTGAAAGAAACAGAGGGGCTTCTGTGACTCAGGCCAAACGTCCCTGCTGCACGCCGGATACGTACACTTTTGCTTCGTAGTGCAGGACACGGTTCGCCTCCCAAGGGGCCGTGACGTGTGCCAACGAGTATGACGCTGCAATCTCGCGCGTCAACAGGGATACCACTCACGAAGCAAAGAAGGCGGGCCGGGCGTGCGCCAGACACGTCCGGCCCGATGTCCGTTCTCAAAGCGGAACCGCTTGGGGGGCAAGGCCCCCTCACACCGTCCCCGGCTTCGCCAAGGTTATGCCGGGCGAGCCCGCGGAGGGGAGAGGGAGGGATGGACGGCGCCGGCGAGCCGATCACGTCATCCGCAGGTCCACGAGGTGGGCCGAGCACGAGATGCACGGGTCGTACGCCCGGACGAGCCTCTCCAGGGCGAAGCGGACCTCGTCCTGGGTCTTCCCTTCGTCCATCAACTGCGGGATGTAGGCCCGGAAGTCCTGCTCGATGTTCGCCAGGTTCTGATTCGTCGGGATGACGAGGTTCGCGTTCTGGACGATGCCGTACTTGTCGTACTCGTAGTTATGGACGAGCGTCCCGCGAGGGACCTCGACGATTCCGACGCCCCACCCCTCGGCCCCGTTCCATTCCATCGGCGGGGTCTCGTCCTCGATGCCGGCCTCGATCAGCTCATCCAGCAGCCGCAGCACCTCCCAGTAGCAATGGACGCTCTCGACGACCTGGGCCGTGTTGTTGTGGAACGTGTTATAGCACGGGGCCTCCAGGCCGAGCTTCTCGGCGGCTTCCTTGCCCTGGGGGTTGAGCTGGGTGTGGTTGTTGTTGAAGCGGGCCAGGGCCCCGACCATGAGGCCCTCGCGCCGGTTCCGGACGTGCTTGGCGCTGGAGTGCCGGACGATCTCCTCGTGGATGATCTCGCGGTAGTCGGGCGGCGAGACGCGGTCGCCGTCCGAGGTCATCAGGTCGCCTTCGTAGAAGGCGTACTCCTGGTCGCAGGTGATCGATTCGTACTCGGTCTGGCGCTCGAACCGGGGGGCCTCCAGCGTCGCGAACAAATCGACCGTGTCCTGGACGTCCTTCTCGAAGCCGGCGACGTGGTCCCGCAGCTTCTTCAGGTCCCGGACGGTCGGCAGCTTCATGTACCCGCCGGGCACCATCGAGACCGGATGGACGTGCCGGCCGACGAGGACGCGGCAGATGTGGTTCGAGAGGCCTTTCAGGCGCATGGCCCGCAGGACGACGTCGGTGTGGGTCTTGGCCAGCGGGATGACGCTGGGGGCCCCGAAGAAGTCCGGCGCCACGAGGAAGTAGACGTGGAGCCAGTGGCTCTCGAGCTGCTCGGCGTGGAGGACGATCCGCCGCAGCCTCAAGGTCTGCTCCGAGAGCTCGAGGCCCATGGCGTCTTCGGTGGCCCGGAGGCTGGCCGTCCCGTGTCCGCAGGCGCAGATGCCGCAGATCCGGGTCGTCAGGAACATCGCGTCCTTCCAGGACCGGCCGCGGAGCATCGCCTCGAAGAACCGGGGGCTCTCGGTGATCTCCATGCGGCATTCCGTGAGCTCGCCGTCCTCGACCTTGGCGACGATGTTGCCGTGCCCCTCGACGCGGGTCACGTAATCGACTCGGACGTCCAGTGCTTTCGTGGCTTCAGCCATATATGACCTCGCTTACGTTCGCGGATCGCTGCGGGCGCCTTCCAGGCCGCCAACCGGGCTTGCGTCTCAAGCGGCCATGCCCCCTCGCCCCCTGCCTTCGCCAAGGCTGCGGCGGGCAGGCAACCCCTCTCCCCCCTGCCTTCGCCAAGGCGATGCCGGGCGAGCCCGCGGAGAGGCCGGGGGGGGGATGACGACGGCGCTTACGCCTCTTTCGCCACCTCGTCGTAGAGCCCCTCCAGCAGGCGGAACTCCCGCAGGATGTCCTCCACGCTCAGGCCGAACTCGGCCATCACGTCCTTGGCGGCGTCGGTGTTCGGGTTGTCCACCAGCCCCCGGCAGCCGATGCACTTGTGGCCCGCCGTCGGGCACAGGTACGGCCGGCACCCGGCCCGCGTCACGACGCCCAGGCACGGCACGCCCTTGTGCCACAGGCACACGTTGTCGGCCAGCTTGCAGTCGACGCACACGGGGTAGTTGGGGGCCTTGAACGGCTTGCCCATCAGGAGGCACTTGGCCGCCTCCAGGAACTCCTCGCTGGTGATGGGGCAGCCGTGAATCTCGGCGTCGACCTCGACCTCGGCCTTCAGCGGCCGGGCCGCGATGTGCGGAAACCAGTCCTTCTTGTCCCCGTAGACATACCTGGCCACGTCGTCCGGGTGCTGGAAGTTTTTGATCAGGTTGACGCCGCCGATCGTGGCGCAGGCCCCCAGGGCCACCAGGACGTCGGTCTTGGCCCGGATCTCCTGGATCCGCTCGATGTCGTGGGCCGTGACGATCGACCCCTCGACGAACGTGATGTTGTAGTGGTCGGCGTCGCCGTCGGAGGCCTCGCGGAACCGGACGATGTCGGCCCGCTCCAGGACCGGCAGGAGCCGCTCCTCGGCATTGAGGACCTGGAGCTGGCACCCCTCGCAGCAGGCCAGGGAGAAAAACGCGAGCTTCGGTTTCTCAGGCATGGGCTTGACCCCAATCGCAATTCCCAAATCTCAGACCGGCCGCCCCAAATCGGCAATCGGCAACCCGCAATCGTCAGATGCCTTCTCGTAGATGCTTCACGTCCTCGTAGGTGAACACGGGCCCTTCCCGGCAGACGTAGATGCCGCGGATCTGGCAGTGGCCGCACTTGCCCACCCCGCACTTCATGTGCCGCTCCAGCGAGCAGATGATCCGGTTCTCCGGCACGCCCTCGGCCAGGGCCTCGAGCACGGTGAACTTGAACATGACCGGCGGGCCGACGATGACGGCCCACGTCTCGGCCGGCTGGACCTGGATCTTGCGGAACAGACGCGTGATGACGCCGACGTTGCCTTCCCACGCGTCGTCCGGCCGGTCGACCGTGACGAGCGTCTCGACGTCGTCGCGCTTTGCCCAGGCCTCGAGCTCGTCGCGAAACAGGAGCAGGCCCGGGTCGCGCGCCCCCACCAGGATCGTGACGTCGCGGTAGTCGTCGCGCTTATCCAGCACGTAGCGGATGAGGCTCCGCGTCGGCGCCAGGCCCAGCCCCCCCGCGACCAACAGCACGTCCTGGCCCCGCATCTGCTCGTAGGGGAAATGGTTGCCGAACGGGCCCCGGATGCCCAGCCGGTCGCCCTCGCCGTAGGTCTTCAGGGCGTTCGTGACGCTGCCGACGCTCCGCACGGTCAGCTCGAACGCGTCGCCCTGGGTGGGGCTGGAGCAGATCGAGATCGGCGCTTCGCCCACCCCGAAGACCGTCACCGAGACGAACTGGCCCGGCTCGTAGTCCAGGCCCTCGCCGTCCTCCATCTCGAGACGGAAGAACCGCTCCGTCCCGGTCATCTGGCGGGCCTCCACGACGCGGGCCATCCGCGGCAGGTAGGGGCTCTTCGCCTGGGCCCCGGCTTCCAGGTTGATGTCGGCGATGCTCACGATACGCGGCTCCCACTGATCTGCACGAACGTGTCGCGGATGCTGATGTCCGAGATGCACGCCCGCTCGCACCGGCCGCACCCCACGCAGCCCGGCTGGCCGGTACGCTCCAGGATATATTTGCCCTTACGGAACATCCGGTGCCGCAGGCGGCTCCACCGCTCCTCCCGGAAGCTCTCGCCCCCGGCCACCTCGGCGAACGGATCGAGCTGGCACGAATCGTATCGCCGCGTCCGCCTCCCCTCCGACAGGTCGTCGGCGATATCGTCGTAGACGTCGAAGCAGTAGCACGTCGGGCAGACCGTGTTGCAGCTCCCGCAGGAGAAGCACCGCCGCGCGATCGCCTCCCACACCAGGCTGTCGTAGGACCCCTCCAGGACCTCCGGCAGGTACTTCACCTCGAACGGCAGGCGGTAGTGGAAGTCGGCCCGCTTGCCCTCGGCGAACGCCCGGCGGGCCTTCAGGTCCTCCGGCGACGCCGGGTGCAGACGGGCCGCCTCGGCCAGCGCCTCGCCGGTCGGCGTCTCCACCTCCACGAAGTAGGCGTCGCCGATGTCCGTCAGCATGATGTCGTACCCCTTCTCGGGGTAGAGCGACCCCATGTCGAGGCAGAAGCTCGACTCGTGGCACGGCTTCGGGCAGTCGAGGCCCACGATCCCTGTGTCGGCCCGGCGGGCCAGGTAGTGCGGGTCCTGCACGTCCTGGCCGAACGCCCCGTCCAGCGTCCCGATGGCCGTGATGTCGCAGGGGTGGACCCCCACGAGGACGGTCGGCTCGTGCTCGATGACCGGCTCGGGGTCCGGGTCCGCCGGGTCGAGGTCGTAGCGGACCAGGTCCTGCCGCGACGGCCAGAGGAACTTCTTCGGCCCGAGGACCGTCAGGTCGTAATCGAGCCGCAGGTCGTCCGGGTCCTCCAGGACGTCCCACCAGAACTTCTCGCTGCCGTCGGCCGGGGAGATCTCCTTGCGGACCGGCCCGGCGACGCGCCGCTCCTCCATGAGGGCCTTGACCCAGGCCGACAGGTCGCTTTTCTTCAAGACTTGTGGCAGCATGCCGAATCCTCTCGTCTTCCGCTCCGCGTCGGTTGCCTTCGGCTTCTGGCGCCCACGCCCCTACGCGGTGGATGGCGTGGGCCGACCGCCGGTCCTACTTGCTCAGGACCTCCTCCACCGTCGCCAGCAGGTCCTCCGGGTCGACCGGCTTCTCGAGGAACGCATCGGCTGGCATGAATTCCCCGTCCGTCCGGGGCGAGAACTCGAAGCCCGTCTTCTGCGAGATCGCCGTCATCATGACCACCGGCACGTCGGCCGTGGCCTCGTTCTCCTTCAGGTCCTGGGCGATGTGGAACCCCTCGGTGTCGCGGGCCATCATGACGTCGAGGATGATGGCGTCGATGCCGCCCCGGCGGACCCGCTCCAGGCCCGCCGGCCCGCTCGTGGCCGTCTCGACGGCATAGCCGCCGCCTTCGAGGACCGCTCGGGTCGCTTCCAGCACGTCGGGGTCGTCGTCGATGACGATGACGGTCTTCTTCTCGGGCATGCCTGGCTCCTCGTCTGCGGCAGGTAGAGGTTACGGTCTGGGTGTTCCCAGGGGTGGGCGGCGGACGGCGGACCGGCCGAGGCGTCGGCCTCGGGCGACGGTCCCCGGCCCGCCGGGGGTCGGTGGGTGGCAGGTGCCTTGCGCCGCACCCGTTGCGGTGCCCTTGGCCGGTCGCGGCCGCTCGGTCTTTGTGAAATGCTTCACAACAGCATCCAAAATTTTTTCGGCCCCCGAAGGCCACGGAATTCTACGCATCCCCCCCCGCCTGTCAAACCTTTTCCGGGCCCATTCGCAAAAAAGCCGCCGTTACTCGCGGGACCCGCCTCGATGGCCCTCCGGCACCCGTTCACGCCCTTCCGGCCGGCCTCCCGCCCTTCGCGCCCCCCCGCCGTCCCTGGACTGGCCGCCTCAGGGCAGTGCTCGTGAACTTTTTCACAAGCCCTGCCGCGTGGCGACAGTTGCAGCCCGCCACGCCGTGACGCGGCGTCTTGTCCGTCCACACGCCCCGGCGACCTCCCTCGTTCGCCCTTCCGCCGTCACCCTGCGGGCTATGGCGGAGGGGTCGGGCTTCGCAGGACAAGCCCGGCCGCCGCTCGGGGACCTGTTGTTTCCGCCTGTGTCTCCTCTCGGTTTCAATCATCTGCGGAAGTCTGTTGCCGTTCGCCGTTTCCCGTTCGGCGTTCGCGCCCGCCGCTCGGCGAGCTGTTGTTTCCGCCCGTTTCTCTTGCCGGTTTCTGTTATCTGCGTCATCTGCGGAAGGCCGTTGCCGTTGATCCCGCGTTCAACAGATCCGCGGCAGGTCCTCGCCGTAGGGCATCTCGAGGACCCGCTCGCCGCCGATGACCGTCCGCAGCGTCACCCGCGGCCCGACGCCGTCGTAAGCCCGCACTTTCCCGATCGCGGCGGCCTCGCCGCCCAGCGGGTGCCGCCGCATCGCCACGAGGGCCGCCTCGGCCTCGGCGTCCGGCACGACGACGACGAACTTTCCCTCGTTCGCCACGTTTATCGGGTCCAGGCCCAGCGTCTCGCACGCCCCGGCCACCGCCGGCCGCACCGGCACCGCCGCCTCCTCGATCCGCATCGCCACGTCCGCCGACTCGGCCAGCTCGTTCACCGCCGCCGCCAGGCCCCCCCGCGTCGGGTCCTTCAGGGCCCGCAGGCCCGGGCACGCCGCCAGCAGCGCTTCGGCCAGCGACCAGAGGGGCGCGGCGTCGCTTTCGACGGCCGCCTCGAACCGGAGCCCCTCCCGCCGGCTCATCACCGCGATGCCGTGGTCCCCGAGCGTGCCCGAGACGAGGACGGCGTCGCCGGGCCGGATGGCCTCGGCCCGGAGGCGCCGGCCCCCGATCCGACCGACCCCAGACGTGTTGATATACATTTCGTCCGCGTGACGGTGCTCGACGACCTTCGTGTCGCCGCAGACGACCGGCACGCCCGCCTCCCGGGCGGCCGCGGCCGCCGAATCGAGCACCCGCTCCAGCACCGCCAGCTCCAGCCCTTCCTCCAGAATGAGGGCCAGGCTCATCGCCACCGGCCTCGCCCCGACGCACGCCAGGTCGTTGACCGTCCCGGCGACGGCCAGCCGCCCGATGTCGCCGCCGGCGAACTCCACCGGCTGGACCACGTAGGAATCCGTCGTGAAGGCCAGCTCGCCGTCGGCGGGCCCGAGGCAGGCCGCATCGCCCAGCCGGGGCAGCTCCCCCGTCCCGTCCGGTGCGAACCGCTCGACGATGTGCCGGCGGATGAGGTCCCGCATCCGCTCGCCCCCGCCGCCGTCGGCGAGCAGAATCACGCCCTCGCCCATGACCGTCCCTGCCTTCCGCCGCCGGCCCCGACCCCTTTCGGGCACCGCCGCCGCTGACTTCCCCCGTCGCCCTTCCGTTCGTCCGGTCGTCCCCTCTCGGCTGCTTCGGCACATCCCATCGCAGACGGCTTGTTCGTTAAGGATGACGTTTCACAAGAATCGCGCTCGCGGCCGCGGTGCGAGCTTCCGCTCAGGCCCGCGGTCGCGCGCCCGGGCGGCCCGGCGGCTCGTCCGGCGGGGCGAGCCGCTCGTACCGGGCCACCGCCCGGAAGATCCCCTCGATGTCCGACGGCTTCGCGAGCTCCGGGGCGTACCGCTCGTTCAGCGGCTGAAGACGCATCTGCTCCGGCGCATCGAAAAAGACCCGCTTGAACGTCGACTCGGCGTCGCCCGGGGCCGAGCCCCGGGAGAACCGCACGAAACAGTCGTCCCCGCTCGCCACCTCCTTCGCCGGGCTGAACACCACCACGTCCCCCTCGTGGTACCGGGGCTCCATCGAGTCGCCCACCACCCGCACGCCGAACGCGTTCGGGTCTTCCAGGTCGGCCGGCACCACGATGTACTCGTCCGCCACCCCCACCGGGTACCCGAGGTCCGAGAACTCCTGCGGATACCCCGCGGCCACCTTGTTGATGACCGGGATGGGCCGGACCCTCGTCGGCGTCAACGGAGGCCGCCAGGCGGCCCGCTCGGCCATGTGCCGCAACAGGCCGCTCCGGTGCAGGGCATCGAGGTCGATCGATGCGTCCTCGGCGGGGGCCTCGCCGTCGGTCTCGGCCCCGCCGCCCGTCGTGCCGCCCGCCTCCCGCCAGACGCGCAGCAGCTCCCGGATGCGGTCCTCGGTCGAGTCGAAGACGTCGACCAGGGCCCGGATGCGGTCCCGCACGTCGTCGGGGAGCTGGGCCAGGTGGGCCCGCGTCAGCAGCTCCTCCTCGTCCAGGCCCAGGGCCCGGGCCAGTTGCCGCACCTTCGGGTCGCGCGGCGGCGAGGCGTAGCCCGTCTCGATCTGCGACAGGTAGCTCTTGGCGATGCCGGTGGCGTCGGCCAGGTGCTCCTGGGTCATGCCGCGGCTCTTGCGGGCGTGGCGGATGAACTGGCCGAAGGCGGCCTGCTGTTCGCCGACCAGAAGAAGCCGCCGGAGCGTGTCCAGCTCCTTCAGGTTGTCCTGGAGGCTCATCGGTCGATCGGTCTCCTTCCGCAGGACGGGCAGGGGCCCTGCGTGCGCCTTGGCCCCCGCCGGGGGGCGACCTCGGCACAGCGGGCGTCACCACTGTAAGTTTAGTCGGTGTCAAATCATACGTCAAGTGAGTTCCGCAGATTCTGAACGATACGGGGGGCGGCCTTTCGGCACGCCCGTCCCGGCCCGGATCGGGGAGGGGCCGACTCCGCCCGAGCGGCACGGTTCGCCGGTCGCTTAAAAAATTTCGGATTGCCCCGGATTGCCCCTTGACTTTTTGCAAACATAGCGTAAGATGCCCTCGGTGGTTTGTTGAGAAACAAACTGGCGGCTGAGGGCCGAAATATGGCGCCTGGAGCAGAAATTGTGGGTTTGATGGGCAGTGAAAACGCCGCCGCCGACAAGACCGAGGTCCTCCGCCGGTCGCTCCGCGGCCTTTCCCGGCGCGACCGGGCCATCCTGAGGCTCCGGTTCGAGCGGGCCGCCAGCACACGCGAGCTGGCCACCCTCCTCGGCATCAACCGCAGCCGGCTCCGCCGATGGCTCAGGCGGGCACGCGACCGGGCCGCCGACCCGGCCCGCATCGCCTTCGTCCGCCACTGGCGAACCCTCTCGGACCACGAGCTGCGGCTCGCCTTCTACCACCTCGTCCGGGGAATGTCGCTCAGGCGGATCGCCCGCCAGGGCCTCGTGGGCGAGCCCGGCGCCCACGCCCGCGGCGCCAGCCCCGCCAGCCTCAGCCGCCGCATGCGGCGCATCCGACGGAAGCTCGAACGGGCCGAATCGCGAACCCGGGCCAGACGCGGGGCGACCGATGCGAAATGATCGACAGGCCGCCGCATCGAGCCGCCGGCGGGAGCCGGCGGAGGCGTCCGGCCGGGCCGGGGCCCCCCTCGCACGCTCCCGCCGTCACCCCGCCTCCTCCTCCTCCGCCTCCTCCTCGATCGGCCAGGTGAAACGAATGCGAAAGCACGGCACCGAATCGAGCCCCTCGCCGTACATCCGGCGGAGCTCGGCCAGGAGCGCCTCGAGCGACTCGAACCCGTCCAGCCGGGCGTCCTCCTCGGTCAGCGCCTCGGGCCGGACCGGCTCGAACGCCGTGATGCGGACACGCCCCAGGCCGGGGATGAACTCGATCTGGCCGTCCCGCAGCCGCCGCTTCGGCCAGAGGCGGATCGTCTGCCGTTTCGCCCCCGACCGGACCAGCGGCAGGAACTTCCGTTTCATCAAGATCATGGCAGGAGCGTACCGATGAGCGTGTTCACGATCAACCGGAAGTTCCGGGCCGTTCGCCCCGCCGACCGGGCCGATCGCCCCACGCCGCTGCGGCTGGCCGTGGCCGGCATGTTCGGCATCGGCCTGGACGAGTCGCACGAGGTCGCCGTCTGCGAGGACCTCCGCCTCGACGTCCGGCCCGGCGACGTCGTGCTGATCACCGGCCCGTCCGGCAGCGGCAAGAGCGTCGTGCTCCGCTCGCTCGTGGCCGAGATGCGGGCGGCCGACCCGGCGGCCCGGATCGTCGACCTGGAGCGGGTCCGTCCGCCGGCCGGGGATTGCGTCATCGACGGCCTGGGCCTGGACCTCGACGCGGCGTTGCGGCTCGTCAGCACCGCCGGCCTGGCCGACGCGTTCGTGATGCTTCGCCGGCCCGAGGAGCTGAGCGACGGCCAGCGGTGGCGGCTCCGCCTGGCCCACGCCCTGGCCCGGCTGGGAAGCACAGGGCCGGGCCGCCCGCGGGGCGTCCTCGTCGCCGACGAGCTGGCCTCCACCCTCGACCGGTGCTGCGCCCGGGCCGTCGCCTACCGCCTCCGGCGGCTGGCCGACGGGTCGGCCCTGACGGTCCTGGCCGCCACCGCCCACGACGACCTGGTCGAGGACCTGGCGCCGGACGTGCTCGTGGTGAAGGGGGCCGGCCCGGCGGCCGAGGTGCACTACGCCGACCCGTGCCGCCACGAGGAGGCCGACGAATGATCGCGCGGCGATGCACGCTGCTCGAGGGGGTCCGCGTGGAGCGCGGCGGTCGGGAGGACTGGCTCGCCCTGGCGCCGCTTCACTACCGGGGCCACCACCCGGGGGCCGTGACCGATATATTCCGACTTGTCCATGCGAGCCGGTCGCGCCGACCCGGGGCGAGGCCGGGGGCCCGGCAGGACGCCCCGGCGCGCTCCCGCACGCCGCTCGATCCGGCAGACGGCACGCTCGTCGGCGTCATCGTCTACGCTCGGGCGCCTCTTGCGCTGGCGGCGCGGAACCGGGCCACCGGCGGCCGGTACCGCCTGGCCCGGTGCGGCCGCGTCTCGGCGGCCACGCTGATCAACCGCGAGCTTCGCATCATCAGCCGCCTGGTCATCGCCCCGAACTGGCGGGGGCTGGGCCTGGGCTCGCGGCTGGTCCGCGAGACGCTGCCCCGCGTCGGGACGCCCTACGTCGAGACCCTGGCCGCCATGGGCCGCGTGCACCCGTTCTTCGAGCGGGCGGGTATGACGGCCTACCCGTACCGGCCGCCGGCGGAGTGCGAGCGGCTCCGCGCCGCCCTGGAAGCGGCCGGCATCGGCGAGGAGGCGGTCCGCGTCGCGGCCGACCTGGCGGAAGCCCTCGACGGCCTTCCCCCGGCGATGCGGCGCCAGGTCGAGGCCGAGGTCCGCCGCTGGGTCCGCTCCTATCTCGGCGCCAAGAACCGACGAACGAACCGCCCGGACCGGGCCCGCACGCTCGACCTGGTCGCCCGGAACCTCCGGGCCGAACCCGTCTACTACCTGTGGCGCCGGCCAACGCCGGCGCCCGCCCGGAGCAAGCCCCGCGGCTGACTGTGGGCGAAACGTACCGGACCCGTCACAAGGGGATATTGCAGATGCATATAACCAAGAAACACAGGCAAACGGCGCACGCCGTCTGGGAGAGCGGCGGCAAGATCGACGAGGCCGCCAAGGTCGGCCGCATCCGGCCCGAGACGCTCCGCCGGTGGCTGCTCGATCCGGGCTTTCGGGGCCTCCTGGCCGAGGAGGCCCTGGAACCGCTCCTCCAGGCCACCAGCGCGGTCCTGAGGTGGGCACCGATGGCGGTGGCCCGGCTGATCCGCGACCTGGAGGGCGAATCGGCCTCCGACGCCAGGCAGGCGGCCCGGGAGGTCCTGAAGCTCGCCGCCGAGGCCCAGAAGACGCTCGGCCAGGACGCGGCGGGCGCCGCCCCGGCCGACCCCGAGGGCGAGAGGGCCGGCCCGGCCGACGATCCGCTCACGCGGCAGGTGGCGCGCCTCACGGACGAGCAGCTCCGCGGCATCCTCAAGGTGCTCCAGTCGGCCGGACGCGGCGGGGCCGCCAAGGCCAAGGAGGGCGGACGATGAGCCTCCGCTGGGTCCCCCTGGAGGCCCTCGAGCCCCATCCGGAAAACGCCAACCGGATGCCGGACCGGCTGCTGGCGAAGCTCAAACGCCACGTCCAACGCACCGGGCGGTACGAGCCGCTCCTCGTACGGCCTCTCCCGGCACGCCACGAGCGGCGACCGGAAGGTCGCCGTGGCGTTCGCCCGCGCCAAGACTCAGGCCGGCCGGGTCATCGCGCATCCGAAACCGAGCACCGCTACCAGGTCCTGAACGGTCACCACCGGGCCCGGGTCCTCAAGGAGCTGGGTCACACCCACGCCCGGTGCGACGTGTGGGACGTCGACGACGAGGAGGCCCGGGTGCTCCTGGCGACGCTGAACCGGCTGGAGGGGCGGGACGACCCGTCGGCCCGGGCCGACCTGGTCGCGCGCCTGGCAAAGGGGCGCTCGGCCGAGGAACTGGCGGCCCTCCTGCCGGAGCCGCCGGACGCCGTCGAGCGGCTGCTGGCCCTGGCGAAGCCGCCGCCCGACCCGTTGTCGCCGGAGGCGCTTCCGCTGCCCCTTCGGCCGATGACGTTCTTCCTGACCGACGGGCAATACGAGGTGGTGTCGGCGGCGCTGCGGAAGGCCGACGACGTCGGCGGCCGAGCGGGCGTTTCGCCCGACGGGACCCCGAGCGGCGACCGGAAGGCCGCCGTAGGGCCCTGCCGGACGAAGACTTCCGCGAGCCGGGCCGAGCGCCTGGAGCGCCTGGCCCGGTGGTGCCTGGAATCGATCGGGCGCCTTTGAGGCATACGAATCGGTTGTGGGCGGCGGGGGCGGAGACCCGCCGCGCCGCAACAAAATCCAGCGAGGCCAATCATGGCAAAACGTGAAAAACCAAGCGCCCGCGGCGGCGCCGTGCGGCGGCGGCTGGCCGAGGCCCTCCTGGCGGCCCGGCCCGGGTCGGCCGAGGCCCTGTGGCGGTTCGTCCACGTCGTCTACGGCCTGGCCGTGCCGCGGGCGGCGGTCTGCCCGGGCCACGTGGCCCCGTGGACGTACGTGGAGCGGGCGTTCCTGGCGCCGGGGCGGGACCTGGTGGTCTGGGCCTGCCGGGGCGGGGCGAAGACCGAGCTCGGGTCGGTCGTCGCCCACCTCGACGCCGTCTTCCGCCCCGGGTGCCAGACGCGGATCCTCGGCGGCAGCCTGGAGCAATCCGAACGGATGTATCGATACCTCCTCCAGAAGTGGGACGGGGCCTGCGGCGGACTCCTGGCCCGGCCGCCCACGGCCCGGCGGACGGAGCTGGCCAACGGGTCGGTCATCGAGGTGCTGACGCAGTCGGAGCGGTCCGTCCGGGGGCAGCGGGTCCATCGCCTGAAGTGCGACGAGGTGGACGAGTTTTCGCCGGCGGTGTGGCAGGCGGCCCAGTTCACCACCCAGTCGGCCCCGGGGCGGGACGGGGCGTGGATCGCGTCGCAGATGGAAGCGTTCTCGACGATGCACCGACCGTTCGGGCCGATGGCGAGGCTGGTCGAGCGGATCGCGCAGGGCGAGTCGCAGCGAGCCCCGGGCACGCCGCGCCAACGGCGGGAGACGGGTGGACGCGCCGGCGGAGGCGGCGCAGCGCGTCCGAAGCCCGGCCCGTCGCTCCTGAAGTGGTGCCTGTGGGAAGTTATCGAAAAGTGTCCGCCCGACCGGGCCTGCGACCGGTGCCCCCTGTGGGCCGACTGCGAGGGCCGGGCCCGCCGGGCCGACGGCTACTTTCCCATCGACGATGCCATCGCCCAACGGACCCGCTCGAGCCGCGAGGCGTGGGAGGCCGAGATGCTCTGCGTCCGCCCCCGGGCCGACCGCCTCGTCTTCGCCGAGTTCGACCCGGCCGTGCACGTCGCCCCGGTCTCGTTCGACGCGTCGCTGCCGCTTTACCGGGCCCTCGACTTCGGCTACGCGAACCCGTTCGTGTGCCTGTGGATCCAGCTCCGCGGCGCGGCCGAGACCGTCCCGTCAGGGCCGGCGGCGGGCGTGCCGGGCCCGCCTGGCACGCCTGGCGCAGCGGGTGCAACCGGCGACCGCGACGGACCGCGCGCTGCGTCGCTCCGCGACGACCGGCCCGGCGACGTCGACCTGTCGCGGGTCCAGGTCCGCGTGCTGGCCGAGTACGTGGCCCGGCAGCGGCCCATCGCCGACCATGCCCGGGCGATGGCCGAGCTCGACCCCGGGCCGGTCCTGAAGACCTTCGCCGACCCGGCGGGGTGGCAGCGGTCGGACGTGACCGGCACGGGCCCGTGCCAGGAGCTTTCGCGGCTGGGCATCCGTGTCCGCACGCCGCGGGCGGGCATCCTGGAGGGCATCGAGCTAATGCGGCGGCTCCTGAAGCCCCGCGGGACGGGCGGCGGCGGCCCGGGGCTGGTGGTCGCCCCGTCGTGCGAGTGGCTCGTCCGGGCGCTCCAGGAATACCACTGGTCGGAGTCGCCGGCGGGCGAGCGGTCGGAGCGGCCCGCCAAGGACGGGGCGGACCATCCGATCGATGCGCTGCGGTACTTCGCGGCGGGCGTGTTCCTGCGTCGCGGCCGTGTCCGGGAACGGCGGTGGTAGTCCGCGGGCGTGATTTGAGCGCAGGGGCCGCGGAGCGCGCGAAGAAAGGCGAAGAAAGGCGAAGAAAGGCGAGGAAACGCGAAGAAAGGCCCTTCACTGCGGATGGGGACCCTGGCCGGCGAACGGGTCGGCCCGATGAAGGTTCGTGGATTCGCTTTCGCCGCGGGCGATGCGCCTTTAGAATGGTCCGCTGAGAAGCACCGGCAACGAGTCGCGAGGACGCGCCGAAAGGGCCCTGAGCGGTAACTCGGTATTCTGCTGTTCTCAGCGCCCTGTGCGACCTCCGGGCTGAAATCACGCCGTGGAATGACGAGGGGCCGCGGATGGCAACGGTCGAAGGCGAGGAGTGGCGGGCCCCCGACGAAGCGCCCGAGCGGGCCGACCCGGACCGTCTCAGCGACCGGTCCGACGAGGAGGTCCTCGCCGAGGCCCGGGAGGGCATCGAGCGGCACCGCAAGACCGACGTCGAGCTGGCGCTCGTCGGCCCCGACGGCTCGCCCGCCGCGAACCGGCGGGTCGAGGTCCGCCAGGCCCGGCAGGCGTTCCTCTTCGGGTCGCCGATCTACGAGATCGCCCGTGCGGCCCGGAGCGGCGTCCTCGGCCGGCCGGAGCTGTCACGGTATACCCATTTCTACACGGGTCTCCTGAACGCCGCCACGGCCCTGTGCTACTGGAACGAGCGGGGCGACCCGTGGTTCGAGAAGTTCCAGGGGCGGACGCTGTTTCGCGAGTTCGAGGCCCAGGCCGACTGGGCCCGCGCCCACGGCCTCGCCGCGAAGGGGCACCCGCTGGTCTGGACCGTTCCGAAGGCCGTCCCCGACTGGCTCCGCCGCTACGACACCGGGACGCAGATGAAGTTCCTGGAGGTCCGCGTGCGAGACCTCGTCGGGGGGCTCCGCGGAAAAGTCGACACGTGGGACCTCGTCAATGAGATGCTGTGGGAGCCTTCGTGGCGGCACCTCTCGGAGCGGTGCTGGCCGCACATCGAGCCGATAGACGAGATGCTGACGTATATCGTCCCGGCGATGCACTGGGCCCGCGACGAGGCCCCCGACGCGACGCTGCTCGTCAACGAGTACGGCCTGGTCTACTCGGTGCGGCGCGACCCGCCCGAGGCCGGCGCCGCGTCGCAGCGGCGGCGGTACCTGGAGCTGGCGGCGGCGCTGGCGCGGGAAGGGGCGTCGCCGGACGCGCTCGGCATCCAGGCCCACACGGGCGGGCGGTGGTACCGCCTGGCCGACCTGAAGGCCGTGCTCGACGAGCTGGCGACATCCGGCCTGCCGCTCCACATCACCGAGTTCGGGGCGTCCTTCAAGGGCATGGGCCCGGAGGCGGAGGCGCTTCCTCCCGAGGAGAAGCTGGCCCGGCAGATCGAGTACGTGACGAATGTTTATACGGTCGCTTTCGGGCACCCCGCCGTCGAGGCCGTCAGCTCGTGGGGCCTCCCGGCGTGGGCGTTCCCGGACGAGGCCTTCCGCGGCGCCCCGGTCGACGCCCTCGGCGGCCGACGCCGGGAGCGGGAGGTCGACCCGGCGCCCCTGTACGAGGCCCTGAGGCGCCTGCTGCGGGAGGAGTGGATGACCCGCCTGGAAGCGACCAGCGACGCCGCCGGCCGGGTCCGCTTCCGCGGGTCCCGGGGCGAGTATCGCCTGAGGTACGCCGCCGACCGGGCGAGCGCCGCGTTCACGGTCGCCGGGCCCGGCCCGTGCGTGCGGACGCTTCGTCTGGCGACGTAGCCGGTCGGACCGCCGGTCGCCCGGGCGCCGCACCGGTTGAAAAGGAGCACCCTCGCAGCAGCAGGAGGAGGAGGAGGAGGCCCCATGGCCGTCAAGCGAATCGGTGTCCTGACCGGCGGGGGCGACTGCCCCGGCCTGAACGCCGTCATCCGGGCCGTCTCGAAGACCCTCATGCACGAGTACGACGCCGAGGTCGTCGGCTTCCTCGACGGCTTCGACGGCCTCGTCACCGACCGGACCATGCCCCTCGACTGGGAGGCCGTCTCGGGCATCCTGACCCATGGCGGGACCATCCTCGGCACGTCGAACAAGGCCAACCCGTTCCAGTGGCACGAGCGGCAGGGCGACCAGGCGGTCACCACCGACCGCAGCGACGAGGCCCTCGGCGTCTTCGAGCGGCACGACCTGGAGGGCCTGGTGGTGATCGGCGGCGACGGGTCGATGAACATTGCCGCCCGCCTGGACGAGAAGGGCATGCCGGTGGTGGGCGTCCCGAAGACGATCGACAACGACGTGCCGGGCACGGAGCTGACGTTCGGGTTCCAGAGCGCGGTGGACGTGGCGACTGACGCTTTGGATCGTCTGCATACGACGGCGTCGGCCCATCACCGGGTGATGGTGGCCGAGGTGATGGGCCGGTACGCCGGGTGGATCGCCCTGCACGCCGGGATCGCGTCGGGGTCGGACCTGGTGCTGGTCCCGGAGATCCCCTTCCGCTGGGACGCCGTCTTCGAGGTGTGCCACGAGCGGGCCGGCAAGGGCCGGAGCTTCAGCATCGTGTGCGTGGCGGAGGGGGCCCGTCCGAAGGGCGGAGAGATGATCATCCGTCGACACGTCGAGGGCAGCCCCGACCCGGTCCGCCTCGGCGGGGTGGGGCGGCTCGTCGCCGGCAGCGTCGAGCAGGAGACCGGCATCGAGGCCCGGGCCACCGTCCTGGGCTACGTCCAGCGGGGCGGGACGCCGTGCCCGTTCGACCGCGTCTTCGCCACCAGCCTCGGGTACCAGGCGGTGCGGCTGATCCACGAGGGCCGGTGGGGGCGGATGGTTTCGTGGCAGAAAGGGCGGCTGACGGACGTCGCGGTGGCGGACGTGGCGGGCGAGTCGCGCAAGGTCCCGCCCGACCACCCCCTGCTGGCGGTCGGCCGGTCGGTGGGGACATGCTTCGGCGAGTGAACACGCCGGCGGCAAAAAAAAGACACTAAGTGTCTTTTTTTCGTGCGCAACCTGCCGCACGCAAAAGACTTACCGCCTCAAAAAAGACACTTAGTGTCTTTTCTGGGGGTCGGGCGAGGCGCCGCCGAAGAGGGTCAGGCGCGAAAGCTGTGCGACCCGGGTGTTGTCGAAGCTCCCGCGGACCAGGTGGCTGTTGAGGCCCTCGGCCCGGACCAAGACGCCGCCCGAGACGTCGTCGCGTGCCGCCCACACGACGGCGAACGGCAGGACCTGCCCGGTGCGGTCCGGTGCGGCCAGGAACGGCCCCGTCCCGGTTCCGGCGCGGCCGTCCATGGGGGCGCCGTTAGAGTCGCGGGCCGGCAGCCGGGGGGGGATGTCGTCGGGCGAGCGGACCGGCAGGCCCACCATCCGCATGCCGCCGGCGTCGCTGTCGGCCGCCGTAATAATCAACGTTTTGGGATGTTTCGCCAAGAACGCCCGGGCCACTCCGATCGCCTCGTCGGCCCGGCGCATCGCATCGAGCATGCCGGGGGCGTTGTTGTGGTTGCCGAAGTTGTCGGTGCCTTCCTCCTCGACGACCAGGAGGAACCGCCGGCCCTTGGCCGCCAGGACCCGCAGGGCCGCCTCGGTCATCTCGGCGACGGTCGGGGCCCGCGGCTCGTACATGGGCAGGCCCGCCGCCGCCAGCTCCTCCTCCGACCGGTCGTTGAAGGTGTGGTAGTCGGCGAAGAGGCCCAGGAGCTTCTTCGTGCCGGCCTTGACCTTCAGGAGGTCGTCGCGGGTCCGGACGACGGTGTAGCCGGCCCGCTCGGCCTCTCGGACGAGGTCCCGGCCGTCGGTCCGCCGACCGGGCCCGTAGACGCCCTCGGTCCCTTCGGGCAGGAAGTACCGCTCGCCGCCGCCGAGGAGGACCTCGGCCCCGCTCTCGACGAGCTGGGCGGCGATCTCGGCGTGCTGCCTGCGGCTCGGCACCGACGCCAGGAAGCAGCCCGTGCCGGGCTCGGTGCTCGTGCCGGTCTGGACGAGGCCGACGGGCAGGCCCGCCCGGAGGGCCTGCCGGGCGACGCTCAGGGACCGGCCTTCCGGGTCGACGATCTCGACGCCGCGGTCGCCGCCGTCGGTCCGGCCGTAGGCCCCCGAGCCGACCTTGACGCCGAACGCGTGGGTCGTCGCGCCGCCGTTGGAGGTGGCCGTGAGGCTGTCGGCCATGTGGCCGCGGTAGACGGCGATGGCGGGCAGGCGGTCCCAGTGGAGGTCGCCGTCGGGGCCGTGATAGAGGGCCCGTGCGGCGGCCCAGGTCGAGGCCGACGTCCCGTCCGGGTGGATGAAGATGACGCTGCCGAGGCCCGCCGAGGGTCCGAGCGGCTCGGGTTCGGCGCCCGCGCTTGCGGCGCCGGCGGCCAGGACGAGCAGTGCGGCGGCTGCGAGGATTCGTGCGATGACTGACATGGCGGGCCCCTTTTCGTGGCGAGTTCGAGGCGGACCCCGATGCGGCGGGCCCGCCGGGCTGCTGTGCGGGTGGCCGGGCGAAGCCGACGAGGCATTCTGGCGGCGGATGGGACGAGCGTCAACCGCACCGGCGCGGTTTTCACGGAGTCCTAACCGAACCGCCGGCGCAGGCCGAGCGAACCGTGGGGGCTGCGAGCCGTTCGGGCCGCGTTCGTCCTTGCCCCGCCGAAGCCCGCCGGAGGCGGGTACGCCCCGGCGTGGGCGGGAGGACGCGGGTATGGTCCAGCGGGGTCAAACCCTCGGCTCGCGGGGGCTGCGCCGCGGGTCGCGCGGCCTTGCGAGGCTACGTGGTCGGCTCGGCCGGCGTGGGCTCGAGCGGCTCCGGCTCGGGCAGCTCCGGGAACTCCAGGGGCTCCAGGTCGAGCGGCCGCGGCGTCGGTCCCGGCGGGGGCCCCGGCGGCACCGTCTCGGTCGTCCGGAAGAAGAACATGCCTCGCCCGCTCTCGGCCTCGGCCAGGACCGTCACGGTCCATCGGTACCACGTCGCGGGCTCGAGCCGGCCCGCATCCCGCAAGGGACCGCTCAGGACCACCCGCGGCGGCGGGTCGAACGGGTCCAACTGGGTCGGGGTCGTGTCGTGCAGACCGCTCGCCAGGGCGACCAGGGCCCCCTCGTCCTCGTCCGTCCGGTCGGGCCCCGAGACCAGATGGAGCCGGAAACCGACGTAGGTGGGCTGGCCGAGGTGCGACGGCAGCCGCCACCGGAACCGCGGGCGAAGCGAGACGCCCTGTCCGCCGTCCGGCGGGGAGAGGGCGATCACGCGGGCCTCGGCACCGGTCGGGCTGGTCGCCGGCGGGGTCGGCGGGGGCGTTTCGTCGCAGCCGGCTGCGGCCGCCAGGATCGCCCCGGCCAGGGCTGAGAGGCGCCCTCTCATGTCGACCTCCTCCTCCTCCTCCACCGGCGGCCGTCGCCGTCGCGCTCGATCCGCCGGTACAGCGTGTCGCGCTCGACGGGCCGGCACCCGGCCGTGCGGACCAGGTGCTCGATCCGCCCCACCGGGAGGCCCTGGGGCGTCGTGGCCCCGGCGGCGTGGGTGATCTCTTCCCGCACGACGGTCCCGTCGATGTCGTCGGCCCCGAACCGCAGGGCCACCTGCGCGACGTCCTCGCCCAGCATAATCCAGAACGCCTTCACGTGGGGGACATTATCCAGCAGCAGCCGCGCGACGGCCATCGTTTTCAGGTCGTCGAAGGCCGTCGGCCCGGGCACCGCTTCCTCCGCGGCCAGCCGCGTGCCGTGCGGATGGAACGGCAGCGGGATGAAGGCCCCGAAGCCGGCGGCGCCGCCGTCTGAAAAAAGACACTTAGTGTCTTTTTTCAAGGGGTGCCGGGCAGAAAAGACACTAAGTGTCTTTTTCGGCTCGGCCGCCAGGCTCTCGTCCTGAAGCTGGCGGAGGGCGAGCAGGTGGTCCACGCGGTGCTCGGGACGTTCCACGTGGCCGTAGAGCATGGTGGCGTTGGTGGCGATGCCGAGGGCGTGGGCGGCACGATGGACGTCGAGCCAGGTCCGGGCGTCGATCTTGGCCGGGGCGATTCGCCGGCGGACCGCCGGGTCGAAGATTTCCGCCCCGCCGCCCGGGAGGCCCGTCAGGCCGGCGTCCTTCAGCCGCCGGAGCACCTCGCTGACGTCGAGGCCGGCCCCCTTCGCGGCGTGGGCCACCTCCACCGCCGTCAGGGCCTGGAGGGATACCTCGGGGAACGCCTCGTGGAGCGTGCCGACGAGGTCGAGATAGTACGCGAGGTCGGCCCGGGGATGGAGGCCGCCGACGACGTGGACCTCGGTGGCGCCCGCCTCGACGTCGGGGGCGGCCCGGTCGCGGACCTCCTCGGGCGCGAGGAGATAGGCATCCGGGGCCGAGTCGCACCGCCAGAACGCGCACAGCGGGCACTCGTTCAGGCACACGTTCGCATAGTTGACGTGCGTGTTGACGATGTAGTACGCCGCGTCGCCGTGCAGGCGCCGGCGGACGGCGTCGGCCAGGCGCCCGAGGGCCGCCAGGTCCGTCGAGGCGTAGAGGGCGAGGCCGTCCTCGCGGGAGGGCCGCTCCCCGGCGGCGAGCTTCGCTTCGATGGTGTCGAGCGTCACGGCCATCTTGTTCCTCGATGCAGGATGTCGGGCTCGCCGGTCGCGTTTCGCCGGACCGCTTGCGGGCCGCGTGTCGTTTGCGGCGGAGCGCGGCGGGCAAGCCCGTCGGCGAAACGCGCCAAGCCCACGGGCGAGGCATGCCTCGCCCCTACGACCCTACCGCGTCGGCGATCGCCCCGGCCATCCAAACGATGCTCACGGAGGCGTTCCAGGGGAAGAACCCGGCGGCGATCCGGCGGGCCTTCCCGGCCGGGCCGAGCGTCTCGTCGGCGCTGATGCGCGTGGCCCGGCCGTGCTGGATCGCCACCAGGGCGGCGATCGCCACCAGGGCCGCCAGACTCGCGCCGCCGAGCAGCGTCTCGCCCTCGCCTCGCGGCGCTCCGGCCGCGTAGACGCCCACCAGCAGGCCCACCGCCACCAGGTGCGACCCCAGGGCGACCCGCAGGGCCCGGGCCCGGCCGATCAGGGCCGGGACGCTCCGAAGGCCCGCCTCGCGGTCGAACGCCTCGTCCTGGAGGGCGTAGAGGATGTCGAACCCGGCGGTCCAGAACGTGACCGCCGCCCCCAGGAGGACCGGCAGCACCGCGATTTCGCCCCGCAGGGCCACCCAGACGCCCACGGGCGCAAGGCCCAGGCACAGGCCCAGCGCCCAGTGCGACAGGGACGTGAACCGTTTCGTCCAGGCGTAGCCCAGGAGGGCCGCCAGGAACGCCGGCGCCAGGAGCCCCGGCCAGGGGTTCCCCCGGAGCGGCAGGAACCCCCACGCGGAGGCGACGAAGGCGGCCCCGCTCCCGAGCGTCAGCACGAAGGCCGTCCCCCGCCGCAGGCGCCCCGCCGGGATGGCCCGCCCGGCCGTCCGCGGGTTGGCCGCATCGAACCGGGCGTCGGCCACGCGGTTCATCCCCATCGCCGCCGTCCGGGCCGTCACCATGCAGGCGAGCACGAGGCCGAGGCCGGCGGCGAACCCGCCGGGGCCCGAGGCGGGGAACTCGCCCCCCGCCGACTCGGCCAGGAACGCCGTCCCGAGGGCGAACGGCAGGGCGAACAGGCTGTGCGCGAGGCGGATCGTGCGGCCGAACTCGACCAGCTCGCGTCCGAGTGGCTGGGCCATGGCGTTCTTCGCGGACTTCCGCGTCGGCCGGCGGTTGCGAGTGCCCCGTCGCGGGCTGGGGCGGGCTTCCGCCCGCGGCTCGTAACGTCGGCGACGCCTCTTCGAGCGGCGACCGGGAGGTCGCCGCAGCGTACACCGTACCTCCGTGCCTTCGCGGGCGCCGGCGTCCTACGTCTCGCCCGCCCCGGGCCAGGCCACGTCCAGCCCGTGGTCGATGCCCAGCCGGTCGAGCACCTTGGCCACGACGAAGTCCACCAGGTCGCCGACTTTCCGGGGCCGATGGTAGAACCCCGGCATGGCGGGCATGACGATGGCCCCGGCCGAGGCCAGGCGGACCATGTTCTCCAGGTCGATCCGCGTCAGCGGCATCTCCCGCGGGACGACCACCAGCGGCCGGCCTTCCTTGAGGGCGACGGCGCCGGCCCGCTGAAGGAGGTTCTCCGCCCGCCCGTGGGCCAGCGCCGACAGGGTGTTCATCGAGCACGGGACCACGATGCACGCCGCCGTCGCGAACGACCCGCTCGCCGGCGGCCCGTCGAGGCGTTCGGCGGGGTGGTACGTGACGGCATCGGCGATGTCTCGGGGCCAGAAGGCTTCGAGATCGAGGCCGGTGCCGGGCGTGCCACTGCCGCGCGCTGCGGCCGGCGGTTCGCGCGTCGCCTCGTCGGCCAGGACGAGCCGCCCCGCCGGCGTGACGATCAGCGAGACGTCCCGCCCGGCGCGGACGAGCCGCTCGATGAGCCGGACGGCGTACGGGGCGCCCGAGGCGCCCGTCACGCCGACGACGATGGCCTCACGTTTCATCGGTCGGCGTCTCCGGTTCGGGCGCGGGCCCCGGGCCGGTCTCGGGTCCCGGTTCGGGTTCGGTCTCGGGTCCCGGCGGTTCGGGCTCGGGCCCCGGTTCGGGTTCGGTGTCGGGTTGCGGTTCGGGTTCGGGGGTGACGGCGAGCCGGCGCTCGACTCCTTCGGCGAGGGCCAGGGCGTAGGGGTCGTCGGGATTGGCGTCGCGCCGCCGCCGGAGACCGTGGCGGACCTCCAGGAGGAGGTTGCGGGCGGCGGCGGGGGCGGCCGGGTCCATCGAGGCCCGGCCGATGAGCGTGTCGGCGGCCGCCAGGCGCGCCAGCATCGCCCCGTCGGAGCCGGGGTACGTCTCGGCGACGGCTTGGAGCTTCTCGATGCGGGCGTAGTCGTCGATCTCAAACAGGGCCAGTTCCTGGGCGACGTTGTCGGCCAGGGGCCCCTCGGGGTCGGCCTCTCGGGCGGCGATCAGGGCCCCGCGGAACGCGTTCGTGCCGCGATGCCGAAGGGCCCGGAAGTAGCGGGCCAGGGCGGTCTCGGTCTCGGCGGCGGGCCGGCGGTTCTCGCTCAGCAGGGCCCCGTGCATCAGGGCTTGCCGTCGGACGCGGCGGAGGCGGCCGACGGTCCGCTGCCGGCGGAGCTTCTCGCCGACGCTGAACAGGTCCCTCAGGAGCGAGAAGTCCGCCAGGGGGGCCTTCTCCGGCTCGCTGGGCGGAGGCGAGGCCAGGCGGACCAGCACCTCGCCGTAGAGCCGCTCCGCCTCGTCGAGGAGCCCCTCGGCGGCCCGGATGTCGGCCAGGTGGAGCCGGGCCTCGAGGGCCCATCGGCTCTCGGGGTCGCGTTCCAGGAGCCGGGTCCAGACGTACTGGGCCGAGGGCGTGTCGGGGGGAAGCCCCAGGCCGCGGGCTTCGGCGTCCTCCAGGGCCAGGGCCAGCTTGGCCCGGACCCGCGTGGCCGCCCGGCCCTCCTCGTGCCGCGCCAGGAACGACCGGTATGCCTCGATGATGCGGGGGACCGGTGCGGCCGGGGCCTCGGGGAGCATCTCGTGCTGGACCTCGTCGATGCCCACGGCCGCCAGCAGACCGAGGGCCGGCCCGGCCGCCAGAAGCGTCAGGATCGCCCCGGGCCACCGGACGTGCCACCGGTCGGCCCAGCCCACCGCCACGACGACCGTCACGGCCAGGCCGGCGAAGCTCGTCGCCGACAGCGGCGCGACGTAACGCATCGAGTCGAGGGTCCGGGGCAGGTCGGGGACGTCGCTGTGCCAGGTGGCCAGGAACCACCAGGCGACGCTCGGGACGACCGCCAGGAGGCCCGAGGCGAGCTTGCTGCCGAGGCGGAGGGTATGGCCGCCGGCGATCCAGACACCGACCGCCGCTGCCGCCGCCAACCACACGCTCGGCCCCACCAGCGCCACGAAGAAGCAAAGCAGCCACCCGCCGCGCTTCCCGTACATGACGGCCGTCAGGATCGGCGCCACGGCCAGCATGGCCAGCCAGGCCCCCATGACGAGGCCGTAGGCGGGGTGCTGGACCAGGGAAACGGGGTGGGTGGCCCAGGCGCCGAGGTCGAGGTCGGGCCGGAAGAACAGGTCCGGCCGGCCCACCAGGAGGCCCCGCAGGGTCCAGGCCGACCCGCCCGTCACGAGCAGCAGGAGGCCCAGGTAGACGTTGGCCTCGGGCATGAAGGCCCGCCCGCAGCGGACGCACATCTCGTCGCCGACGTCGCCTTCATAGAAGAAGCATCGGGCGCAGTGCATAATGCCGTTGCCTCGTCGGAGCGCGGTCTACCCGCAGAGAGCGCAGAGGAGATATAGCCAGTTCAACAGCTCCGTTCGTCAGGCCGCGGACCGAGCGACGCTCATCGGCCAGGCCCGCCGGCCGCGCTCTTCCTTCCTGTCTTGGCCCAAAGGGGCCTGTTCTCCGCGGCCCTGCGGGCCCCATCACGGCGTCGTTGGCCGGCGGCCGGCGTAGACGGCGGCGATGCCCCCGACGAGCGGCTCGATCGATACGTCCGCCAGGCCCGCCCGGCGCATCCGCTCGGCCGTCGCCCCCGCCGGGCCGAACGCCCGGATCGACGCCACCATGTACCGGTACGCCTCGCCCCGCGACAACCAGCCCCCCAGCGTAGGCAGCACGCGGCGAAAGTAAAGCCTAAAGAGCGTCGCCGCCAGCCCCCGCCCCGACGGCCGGTGGAACTCCAGCAGCACCACTCGACCCCCCGGACGGACCACGCGGACCATCTCCTCGAGGCCCGCCGCCGGGTCCGCCAGGTTCCGAAGTCCGAACCCGCAGACGACGGCGTCGACGCTCGCCCCGGCGAGCGGCAGCCCGAGGGCGTCGCCCGCCACCAGCGCCGCGCGCCGCCCGAGCCGGGCCCGCCGGAGCTTTCGCCAGCCCCGGACGAGCATCGGCCGGGAGAAGTCGCACCCGACGACCGAGGCCCGAGGCTCGCGCTTGCGAAGCGCCATGGCCAGGTCGGCCGTCCCGCAGCAGAGGTCGAGCACCCGCTCGCCGGGCCGGGGGTCGCAGACGGCCGCGGTGCGGCCCCGCCATCGGTGGTCGAGGCCCGCCGAGAACAGGTGGTTCCCCAGGTCGTAGAGCCAGGCGATGGAATCGAAGATCCGCCGGACGTCGACGCCAGGGGCGACCGGCGACCCGGCAGCGCGCCCCGGCGTGGTCCCGCACGCCGCTCGAGGTGTACGCGACGGGCTACTCGAAGCCATACTCGGCCCACCGGCGGGCGACGCGGGCCGCCGTCTCCGGGTCCGATTCGAGCGGCTCGGGCCAGGCCGCCCCGCCGGCCTCCTCCGGGAGCTTCCGCGTGGCGTCGATGCCCAGCTTGCCCGCGGCCGCATCCGGCGGGGCCGCATGGTCCAGCACGTCGGCGGGGCCGGTCGCGAGGACCGTGTCCCGCCTCGGGTCGGCCTCGGCCCCGGCGCGCCACAGGACCTCCTCGGCGTCGTGGACGTTCACCTCCGCGTCGACCACCACGAGGAACTTCGTGTACATCATCTGCCCCAGGCCCCACAGGGCGTGCATGACCTTGCGGGCCTGAAAGGGGTGGGTCTTTCGGATTGAGACGAACGCCCAGTTGTGAAACGTGCCGAACAGCGGCAGGTCCAGGTCCACCACCTCCGGGACGAACGTGCGGATGATCGGCAGGAACAGCCGCTCGGTCGTCTTCGCCAGATAGAGGTCCTCCTTGGGGAACCGCCCGACCACGGTCGTCGGATAGATGGCATCGGACCGATGCGTGATCGCCGTCACCCGCATCACGGGGTACTCATCCGGCGGCGTGTAGTAGCCCGTGTGGTCGCCGAAGGGGCCCTCCAGGGCCCGCTCCTCCGGGTCCACCGTCCCCTCGATGACGAGCTCGGCGTCGGCCGGCACCTCCAGGGGCACCGTGCGGCACGGGACGACCCGCACCGCCGACCCCCGCAGAAAGCCCGCGAAGACCAGCTCGTCGAGGCCGTAGGGCAGGGGGGCCGTGGCGGCGTACGCGAGGACCGGGTCGCCGCCCAGGGCCACCGCGACGGGCATGGCCACGCCCCGCTCGGCCCAGGCCCGGTGGTTGCGGGCCCCGTCGTGGTCGCGGTGCCAGTGCATGCCGAGCCGCCGGGGTCCGTGCACCTGGAGACGGTACATGCCGCAGTTGCGCATCGGGCTGCCGGCGCCCTCCCCCGGCGGCGCGGTGGTGTAGACCTGGCCGAGTGTGACGTAGGGCCCGCCGTCGCGGGGCCAGCACTTCAGGACCGGCAGCCGCCCGAGGTCCGCCTCGTCGCCGGTGCGGACGACCTCCTGGCAGGGCCCGCTGCGGACGGTCTTCGGCGAGAGGCCCGCGAGCTTCAGCAGCTTCGGGGCGGCCTTGATCTTGGCCATCAGGCCGCCGGCCAGGGGCGGCTGGACCAGCTCGGCGACGCGTTCGGCGACGCTGTCGATCGACTCGGCCCCGAGGGCCCACGCCATCCGCTCCATCGAGGCGAAGGCCCCGACCAGGACCGGCATCATGGGTCGGTCCGTCGCCTGCGCCAAGGCGGCCGAGCCGCGGACGGTTTCGAAGAGCGCCGCCGGCCCGCCCGCGGCGACGAGGCGGCTCGCGATCTCGGCGATCTCGAGGTCCGTCGAGACCTCGGCCGTCACGCGGCGCAGCTCCCCCGCCTCTTCGAGCCGACCGATGAGCGTTCGCAGGTCTTCGGCCATACCCCACCTCGCCCGAACCGCGAACGTACGTTCGCGGTTCGGGCCGATCGGCGCCTCCGGTGCGCGGGCCGCGGTGCTTGAGGGCCTGCCCGGTCGCGCGTCCCCGCGGCCTCACGGCCGCGGGGCGATTCAGAATCGCACGTCGAGCGTTTCGTCCGAGTCTTCGGCCACGCTCGCGATGCCCTTGAAGGTCTGCATCGGCCCGGCGTCCGGGTCGCCCACGCCGACGGTGTAGGTCCCCGCCCGGAACACCTTCGGCCGCCACGAGCGGCCCTCGATCCGGATCGTGTAGACGATCTCACCGGATGCCTCGTCGAGGACCTGGACGACCGGGTCGTCGATGCCCTCGACGCGGACCGTCGGCAGCCAGGCGGCGGCCGGGCGGCCGTAGTTTTCCGCCTGGCGGATCGTCTTCGGCCAACCCTCGTACTGGACCCCCTTCGGGTCCCGCGGGTCGGCGAACCGCGGCCAGCATTCCATGGTGATCGTCCGGCGGGCCTTGTCGAAGCGGACGATGCCGTAGCCGGGCTTCTTGTCGTGGAGGGCGGCCGGCTCGACGCCCATCGACCCGCCGGGGTTCGTGGCCGCCCAGACCGTGACGTAGTTGCCCAGGCCGTCGCGGAACCGGCCGGTGTAGTCCGGCATGCCGGGCACGTGGTTCCCGCCGGGCTTCTCGGGCGGGTCCCACGCCCGGAGGTAGAAGTTCGAGACCGACGGGACGGCGAACGACCAGGCCGCGTCGCCCCACGTGTCGATGCCGTGATGGACGAGGGTCGCCAGGTGCTGGTCGCCCGCCACGTGGAAGGCGAAGGCCTTGCGCAGCTCGGCCAGGGCCTTCCGCCGCCCGGTCTGCGGCCAGCCGTTCGAGTCGTAGTCGGCGACGAGCCGCGTGAGGTTTCGCCCGTGGTGGGTGGCGACGCCGGCGAAGACGGTCTGCGACAGGGCGCACTTGAAGTCGGCCCCGCGCCAGTCGGCGGCCCAGTCGCGAAGGAACCCAAGCTGCCGATCCCCGAGCAGCTTCGCCCCCGGCACGTCCGCGGTCTTGGGGTCGAAGTCCGGGTCGCGGACGTGGTCGGGCCGTCCGCCCGTGGGGGGGCACACCCCCGCCGGGCCCGTCTTGAACTTCCGGTCCTCCAGCACGGCGAAGTCGATCCGCCCGTAAAGCATCGACGTATAGTAGACCGTGATGCCCTGCTCGACGGGGGCCGGGTCGTACGGGTCGGGCAGGTGGCTCGTCTGGGTCCGCTGGACCACGTTGACCCAGTCGGGGGGCATGACGTAGCCGCCGCCCGAGTCGCGGTCGGTGGGGCAGCCCCCGTGGCCCCACAGGTTGCCCTGGTAGACGTCGTGATCGTCGGGGATGCTGACCGTGGGGCGGTCCTTGACGAGCGGCCCGAACGCCCAGCCGTAGAAATACCACTTCCGGAGGTAGTCCAGGCAGGCCGTCTCCAGGGGCCGGCGGGTCGCCCCGTAGCCCCCCACGTTCTCGTAGATGTTGTCGCCCGAGAAGAACAGCACGTCCGGGTCGTGGGCCGCCACGTGCCGGACGACGTCGGCGTTCGGGAAGCCGTAGTCGGCGTTGCCGGTGAACGCCGCCAGGACGATCTGGCCCTTGGCGGCCGGGTCGCGGCGGATGGTTCCCATGTAGACATAGTCCCGCGTCTTCCCGTGCGCTTCCCGCAGGCCGTAGACGACGCGGTAGGGCCAGGCGCGGGAGGCGTCCCAATCGGCCACGCGAAACGTCGCCGTCCGGGCCAGGGGGTGGATCCCGGCCCGGGCAACCTCGGTCCATCGCTCGCCGCGATCCACCTCCAGGCGGACGGTCTTCGCGTCTTTCTCGCCCAGCGGCGGCATCTGGGCGGTCAGCTTCAACACGCCCCGGCTCAACGTGTGCTGGGCCCAGAGGATCGGCCCGAACGCGTGGTCCGGGTGGTGCTCGACTTTCGACCCGCCGACCGTCCAGTGGCGGAAGGCGAAGCGGACCTGGGCGCCCGTCTTGTCGGTCCGCCGGCCGCGGCGGCCGGGCCGAGGACCGTGGCAGACCAGCGCCAGGTTGCCCGCGAGCGCCTCGGCCGGCACGCCCTCGCGGCGGACGGCGGCCAGCTGCCCGCCCGTGGCGTCGTGGGCCGTAAGAACCAGCGTGTACGCCTCGCCCTCGGGCCGCGCCGAGAGGCGAAGCTCAAACCGGCCGAGCGGCACGGCCGCGGCACCCTCCTCGGCTCGCGGCGAGGGCCGAGCGCCGATGAACAGCCTGCCCCCGGCGGTCACGCCCGCATCGAGCCCCCGGCCGCGGCGGACGCTGTCGCGGTAGTCGTCGAACTGGCCGCGGATGCCGACGCGAAAGCCCGCCCACCCGGCGGCGGGCGGCGCGGCCGCGCCGTCGAGCGGTTCGAGGTGGACCCGCGTCTCGAACGTGCCGGGCGTCGCCCCGAGCTGATGCGTCAGGAGGTGGACGTTGCGGTCCGGCCCCCCCGCGACACACTCCAGCCGCCCGTCGGCGACCCGCCAGTCCTGGAGCGGGTTGGTCCAGAAGTCGCGGCCGGCCCAGACCCGCTCGACGCCCTCGGGCCAGGCGCTTCGGAAGGCGGCCCCGACGGGCTCGGCGACGGCCGGCTCGCTGCCCGCGGTGATCGCGACGCCAGCTAAGACCGAGGCAAGACGAATAAGGGACATGCTTCCTCCTGGGCCCCCCGCCGCCGCCAAGGCTGCGGCGGGCACCCCTCCCCTCTCCCGCGAGGGGAGAGGGGGGTCAACGGCAACGGCGTCGGAGTCTCACGCGGCGCGGGCCTACTCCTCGCCCTCCCCCTCGTCTTCGTCGGGCCAGTCGGGCGGTTCGGGGATGTCGGGCGGTTTCTTGCCCATCCGCTCGAACAGCTTCACCAGCAGGCCCCGCTTGACCAGGACGTCGTGGAGCAGCTCGTCGAGCCGGACGTAGCGGATCTCCTGCGTCTTGTACCCGGGCCGGTCCAGGTACATCTCGCCCCAGTAGATCATCAGGGGCACCTTGCCCTGGTCGAGGTCGCGGGTCCAGGTCTCGGACTTCAGGCCGAGGCCCAGCTCGACGCCCAGCTCGTAGCGGAACTTCCCGTCGTGCCGGGAATAGCCGAAAATATAGATATCGTACTGCATACCGTCGAAGATCATCCGGTTCTGGACCGTCCCGTCGGCCTCCAGCTTGTACCGGTTCACCATCTTCTTGTAGTTGTAGGTGGTGAGCTTGAGGCCGGGGAAGACCCGCTGGACGTACTCCGGGGCCCCGGGCCCGACGAGCCGCCCCTCGACCAGGACCGTTTCGCCGTGCCCCACCGGCCAGGCCCCCTCCTCCAGGCGCTGCCGCTTCGTCTCCCGCGTCGAGACCGACCCGGTGCACTCCAGGCCCGGGAACGTCTTGCTGATAATGGGGATGACGTTGGGCCGGGGCTCGAGGTCCCGGCGGACCTCCGTGACGGTCAGGACGGGCACCTCCGGACGGAAGTCGATCTCCAGGTTGCTTGTCACGGTCCCGTTGTTGACGCCGTAGTCGAGCTTCCCGACCGTGAACCGGCCGTCGGCCAGGCGGCCCTCGGCCTCCACGTCCTCCAGCTCGTAGAACGCGTCGTCGAGTTGGGGCATCGTGACGGCGACCGTACCGATCCGGGCGTCGAACGCCACGCCGGCCCGCCGGATGAGCCGGTCGAGCCGCTCGGCCTGGGCCTCGGCGGCGGCTGCATCCGGCTCGGCCTTCGAGGCCGAGGCGAACCGCTTCTCGGTCGCCTCGGCGAGGGCCGTCAGCTCGTCGACGTCGACGTGCGTGCCGCGGATGGCGAGCGTGCCGCGGGGGGCCCGGTCGGGCTCGACGATCCGCCCCGAGAGGGCCAGGTTGCTGGTCCCGGCCGAGAGGCGGAGCTGCCCCCCGCCGTCGGCCGGGTCGCCGATGCGAAGGACCCGTCCGTCGTAGACCGCCCGGCCGTCGATCCGCACCGGCCGGCCCAGCCACACGAGCCCGGAGTCGCGGAACTCCAGGTCGCACCGCTCCAGGGCGGCCCCCAGCGTGTCGCCGGCCGCCCGCACGTCGAACGCCACGCTTCCGGTCGGCTTCTCGACCCGCCACTCGGGCGGCAGGGCGGCGTTCAGCATCGCCAGGTCGGGCAGCTCGCCCTTCACGTCCACCGTCCAGGCCCGCGGGGACTGCGCGGCCGACAGGCGGGGGCTGTCGAACAGGAAACGGCCGGCCGCCTCCGTCTTCACCTCGCCGAAGACCAGCGTCGCCCGCTCCAGGACCAGCTCGCCCGGCACCTGGCCGAACCGCCCCGCGGCGCGGACCGACGCGGGGACGCCGGCCCCCTTGATGACCCGCTCGCCCTCGCGGACCAGGCACTCCGACGCCTCGACCTCGAAGCCGACCTCGGCCGCCAGCGGCGTACCGGCCACCCGGGCCCGCACCCTCATCGGCCCGGCGGCCGAGACGCCCTCGTAGAGCGGCCCCAAGCGCGGCACCGCCGCCGCCAGCGACGGACCGTGCACCACCGACGCTTCCGTCTCCAGGTCCACGTGCCGCACCATCGTCAAGGCGTCGTCGGCCGAGGCCAGGGCCTTCAGGTCGGTCGGCACGGCGACGACGACCCGGCCGCTCGTCCGGGCCCGGGACTCGTCGAGCCGGGCCTCGGCCTCCAGACGGCAGTCCAGGGCGGGCTCGCCCAGGGACGTCCGCCCGGCCTGTGCCTCGGCCGCCACCGCCAGCGTCAGGGCCCGGCCGGCGGGCTTGACCAGGTCGGGTCCGAAGTCGAGGCCCGCTGCCGCCAGGTCCGCCGCCGCGCTGAAGGTCGCCTTACCCGGCGAGGTGAAGACCTCGGCCGAGACCGTACCGCCCCCCTCGGTCCGGCCCTTGGCCCGCTTCGCCAAGGCCGGCACGAGGGCGAGGGCCCGGCCGACGTCCTCGATCCGGGTCTCGATGCGGACCGTCGCCGTGCTCGAAGCGGTCTGTCGCACCAGTTCGGGCGAAACCCCGGCCCGGCGGGCCACCTCCTCGATCCAGGCGTCGAGGTCGTCGTTCCCGCGGGCCGCCGGCCGACCTGTCGCAGGGACCTGGCCCTTGGCGGTGGCCTTGGCGACGACGCCCGGCACACGGAGCGTGGCCGAGGCGTCGAGGAAGTTCGGCTCGGCCACCAGCCAGGAGCCTTCGACCCGAAGGTCGGCCGGCACGCCGGAGGGTTTTCGGAAGCCCTCGCCGCCGTCTATCGCCACCCCCGCCATGTCCGCCCCCAGCGACCCGGTGATGCGGTTGCCGTCGAGGGCGGCGTCGAGGTCCAGCAGGATTTGCCCGTCGACGGGCGGCCCGGCCTCGCCGGTGAACCGGTCGGGCAGGAGCAGCGAGCCGAGCGTCCCCAGGCCGTCGATGGTCAGGCGGCCCTTGGTGTGGCCGACCCACGACAGCCCCTCATCGGCATGGTCGAGCTGCCGCAGGCCGCCCGTCCCCTGCCACACGACTTGGGCGTCGGCCAGGTGGAAGTGGAGGCCCCGCAGCTCGGCGGTCCGGCCCCCGCCGCCGATGAGCGCGTCGGCCCGCAGGTGGGCCGCGGTGCCGGCCTCCTTCCGGACCCCGCCGGGGGCGGCGAGCGACAGACCCGCCAGGTCGACCCGGAGGCGGGCGTCCCAGCCGGGCCCGCTGTCGCCCCCCGGATCGGTCGGCCCCGCCGGGCCGGCCGAGGGATCCGCCCCCCCGGCGGCCGTCTCCGCCCGACGCGGCGAGACGACCAGCTCCGCCTTGACCGGCCCGGCCAGGTCGGTCCCAGGGACCGCCTTGGCCAGGCCCGGCAGCAGCTCGGACAGCTCCTCGATGCGGCCGACCTGGACGTCGACCGCCGCCGAGGCGCCCGCCGGCACGGCCCCGTCCGCCTTGGCCAGCGGCAGGCGGGCCTGGGCCGTCACCGACGCGGCGTCCATCGCGAGCCGGAGCCGCTCGATCTCGACGCTCGCCAGATCGTGAGGGACGGCGGCCCGAATCGCCAGCTCCATCGACTGGCCGGCCTCCTTCCGCAAACGCCCCGGCAGGAGGGCCTCGGTCGCCTTCAGGTCGGCCGTCCCGCGGACTTCGTATCCCTCGCGTCCCCCGGAGACCTTGATGTCAACGTCGGCCCGGCCACCCAGCCGCTCGAACCCCTCGGCCAGGTCCCCGACCGGCCGGATGCTCCGGCTCAAGGGGCCCCACGCGACCGACCCGGTCAGGCGGACGTCGGGCCGCGGCTTCGCCGGGTCGGCCAGGTCGACCCGGCCGGCGAGCTTCAGGTCGATGCCGGGGGCCGAGAGCTTCACCAGGTCCAGTTCCAGCGGCGCCTCGCGACCGTCCTGGGCGGCCTGGAAGCCGACGACGGCCCGCGGCAGGACGAGCGGCCCCCGGTGGCCGGCCCCGGGCAGGGCCACGGGCCCCGTCTCGATCGAGCCGTCGACCTGCCAGGCCCCCCGGCCGAACGAGACGGTGACGTGACCGGAGGTCGGGCCCAGGGCGGACGCCTCCGGCGGCACGGGGGCCGCCACGGCCGCCACCGACGGCCAGTCGACGTCCTTCCACTCGGTCCGAAGGGCGCCCGAGAGGGTGGCCGGGTCGGCCGCCGGGTCGAGCGACGAGAGCGTCGCCGTCACGAGGAGCGTGCCCGGGTCGCCGTCCGGCGTCCCGTCCGGAAAGCCCGCCGAGAGGCTGACGTAGCCCTGGCCGGTGGCGGCCAGCTCGCCGACGCTGGCCTGGATGTCCTCGGCGGTGAGGCGTCGGCCGGAGGCGGCGTCGAGCACGTGGAGGCGGGCGTCGGCGACCTGGAGCGACCGGATGCGGGGCGGCGGCGGCTCGTCACCGCCGGCGGCGGCGAGGTCGGCGACGTTCCACTCGCCGTCGGCCCGCTTGACCAGCCACAGCTCCAACCCCTCGACGCGGAGGGTATCGAGTGTGACGTCTTCGCCCCGGGCGGCGGCCAGGGCGTCGGCCAGACCGAGGACCACGACGAGCTTCTCGGCCCGCGCGAGAAGCTCCGGCTCACTTGTGCCCGGATCAGGGCGGTCCGGTTCCGCTGCGGGATTCGCTGCATCGGTCGGTTCGCTCGTCCGGGCGTCGGCGTCGGTCGGTTTCGCCCCGATCTCGAGGCCCGTGCAGACGAGCCCATCGACCCAGCTCAACCGGGCGGACTCGACGCTGACCGGCCGGCCCAGCTCCTCGGCCAGGGCCGACTCGATCTCGGCCCGGAGGGTCTCGGCCGGGATGAGGTCGGGCAGGAAGGCCACCCCGGCCGCCAGGACCGCCAGGAGCACCAGCCCCACGAGGAGCAGCACGGTCCGGAGCCTGTGCCTCCGGGGTTTCGGTCGGTCCGTCGTGGCCATGGAGGGAGCGCCTCGCCTGGGTCGAGCAACGAATCATCATACCGCGCGGGGGGCACGAGGGGAAGGTCTCGACCGGCGGCGCCCAGGGCGCTCATGCCCCCGCCAGGAGCAGGTGGGCCACCTCGGTCGCCTGGACGGCCGAGCGGTCGGCCAGCCGCTTCGGCGGGTGCGTGTCGAGCCAGACGCCCCAGCCCCGGCCGTCCTCGGAGACCAGGCCGTGCGACCCCCGGACCCGCTCGGCCGACAGAGGGACCCCGCCGCCATCCGGCTCCGAGACGAACAGCTCGGCCGCGTCGAAGCCGGGCTTGGCGTGGATGTCGACGGTCGGTGCGAACGCCGGGGCCCGGGCGTCGTCGGTCCACCAGTAGTAGACGAAGTGGGCGTCGGGCTCGGCGAGGGCCACCAGCTCCCCCGTCCTGGGGTGGTCGAGATTGACCTCCGACAGGGCCGTCCGGTCGAGCACTGCCGCCACGCCGTCGAGGTCCGCGAGGAGCCGCCGGACGCGGCGCGTCTCGCGGGCGAGGTCGTCCGTGGCAGGGAAGTAGACGTGGGCGACCTGGTGGTCCACCAGGGCGAAGGCCCGCGAGTCGCCGGGGTAGAGGTATTCGCCGCCGTCGATCTCGCGGACGGCCGCGAGGCCCGCCTCTCGCAGGGCCCGGTTCGGCGCGACCGCCCGGCCGACCGGGACGAACGAGTATTCGCTGAGGACGACGACGCGGGAGCCGCCGTCGGCCGCCGCCTCCAGCAGCGGCGCCACAAGCTCGTCGAGGTCGCGCGCCGCCCCGCGATGGGCGTCGGCTTCCGGCCCGGCCCGGTGGCCGCTGTAGTCGAGGTGCGGCAGGTACGTAAGGCAGAGGTCCGGCCGCTCCTGGCGCCAGACGTCGAGCGTGGCCGCGGCGATCCATCGGCTCGAGTCGATGCCCGCGCCCGGGCCCCAGTAGTGCCGGAGGTCGAACGGCCCGTGCCGCGCGGCGAGGCGGGCGTAGAGGTCGGCCGGCCGGGAGTAGCCGTCCTGGATGAGCCGCCCGCCCGGGCCGTGGACGGGCTTCGGCGTCAGGAGCACCTCGACCGAGGGGTCGTACATGGCGAGCTGCCAGAAGAGCATCGCGACCTTGGGCCGCGCGGCGTGGGCCCAGGCGCGCGGGGCGGCCAGGAGCTTCGCCGACTGTTCCCAGAATCGGACCTCGGCGGTGTCGTGGAAGTAGAGGCCGTTGGCGACGATGCCGTGGCGGGCGGGGGGCTCGCCGGTGGTGAACGTGGCCTGCATGGGGCAGGTCAGCGCCGGCAGGACCGGCTCCACGGGCAGTGCCGCCCCCCGGCCGGCGGCGCGCGCAAGCGCCGGCATCTCGCCGACCAGGTCGGCCCCGAGCCCCGCAACGTTGATCACCAGCGTTCGCTGCATGATGTTCTCGAACAAGTTGCGTCCTGCCAGGATGTGCGCGGCGGGTCTCCGTGCCCGCCGCGGCCCGCCCCGTCAAGCGAGGTCGGCACAGAGACCGACGGCGCGGGGCTCACCCGAGTTCGCTCAGCCTCGCGGCGGGATGGCCGCGAGGGGCTTCTCGATCCGCTCGCGGGCGCCGTGGTCCTGGGTCCGCCCGGCGTCGAGGAGGCGCCTGAGCGACGGGGCCGGCTCGGCGGCGCAGGTCCGGACCAGGCGGCCGGCCGGCCCCCCGCTGCTCGGCGTGCCGATGGCGAAGACCGTCCACCAGCCCGGCGGCCAGCGCATCCATCGCCTCGCGCCCCGGCCAGGAGCAGGACGGCGAGCTTCATCGGAGGGCTCCTCGGGGTCGGCACGCATCGGCCCCCCGCTTGCCGGCGGCGTGCCTCGTCGATTGTACCCTTCGGGCTCCGCGGCCGAAACGGGGAAACGCCGAGCGGGGGGCGCCGGCGGGCGTGCGAGCGGGTCGCGCGACGGCCTACGGCGACTCGTCTTGCTCGTAGCCGCCGACGGGTGAGCCGGTGGGCGACCAGCCGAACGGCTTCCCCCATGCGGCGAGCGACTCGGCGGCCGCCGCCAGGTTCGCCGGCCGGGGCCGACGGTGTGCCAGGAGCCACGCCACGAGCTTCCCGATCTCGGGGGCCCCGACCTCCTTCCACGGGTGGAAGAAGCCGTGACCGACGCCCTCGAGCTCGACGTAGACGTGTTCGGCGTGGCCGATACGCTTCAGGTCGCGCATGGCGAGGTGGGCGTTCTGGACGGGGACGTGCCGGTCCTTCTCTCCGTGAATGATGTAGATAGGCAGGCCCTTGTACCACTCGGCCTTGGGCCGCGGGCTGGCCCCGTACCAGGCCGACAGGGGCGCGATGCCGGCCCAGACGTCGCGGAGGACGGCCCCCTGGCACCAGGCGCCCCCGCCGCCCATCGAGTGGCCCACCAGGTAGATTCGCCGGTCGTCGACGCGGTAGGTCCGGCCGACCTGGCGGATGATCCGGAGGACGTAGGCCATCTCGTGGGGGTAGTTCCAGGCCAGGAGCTGGGGGGTCAGGCATTGGGGGTAGACGTTGATGACCCCCTTGGCCGTCAGGCCACGGCGGAAGAACGGGACGAGGTTGTCGGCCCCGGCGTGGGGCCCGCCGTGCAGCAGGACCATCAGGGGCCAGGCCTTCTCGGGGGTGTAGTCGTCGGGCACGCCCAGGTGATAGAAGGCCCGAGGATGCTTGGTCATGGACTCCAGCGCGACCTTCTTCATGAAACCGGTGGGCGGATCGTCGGGCCATTGTCCCGCCGCCGAAGGGGCGCGGCGCTGGGTTTCAGGCGGCGCCGGGTCCGCGCCGCCCGCGGCGCTTCGAGGCGCCCCCGGGGCCGGTGCGCTGCACGTCGCCAAGGCCGCCGCCAAGAGCGACGCAACGGCACGCGAGAGGACGGGGCTCGCCATGGGTCGGACGCTCCTTCCGGCAGCGGTCACGGTATTCTACGAACGGGGCGGGCCGCTCGGCAGGCCCCTTTTCGTTCGACGCCCCCGTCGCGATAACAGGATTTTTGCGGACTCCTCATGCCGCGGGCGCGTATACTGGGGGGCCGCGCCGGTCGGCCAAGTCGAGAAACAGGGGGGCCCGCGATGTCCGCGAAGGACCGCATCACCATCGGCCAGGGCGACCTGACGGAGCAGGACGCCGACGCCATCGTCAATGCCGCCAACTCGCGACTCCAGCTCGGCGGCGGCGTGGCGGGGGCCATCCGACGAAAGGGCGGGCCCGCCATCCAGGCGGCATGTAGCCGCGTCGGCCCCATCGACGTCGGCGAGGCGGCCATCACCGGCGGCGGCGACCTCAAGGCCCGGCACGTCATCCATGCGGCGAGCATGCGGCTCGGCGGCCGGACCACCGAGGAGGCCCTCCGCTCCTCGACGCGGGCCAGCCTCCGGCGGGCGAAGGAGAAGGGCCTCGAGACGGTCGCGTTCCCCGCGGTCGGAACGGGCATCGCCGGGTTCCCCATGGGGCGCCGCGCCGAGGTCATGCTGGAGGAGGCGGTGGCGCACCTCTCGTGCGAGACGAGCCTGCGGGAGGTGCGGTTCGTGCTCTACGACCGGCCGGCGTACGAGACGTTCATGGAGGTTTATGAGACACTTGGAAGTGAGGGCGAATGACGACCTCTCTTCGTCCGGACCTTCACGTGATCGACCCCTACGAGATCATTCCCCAGCCGAGCGTCGGCGTCGTGTGCGAGCCGGCGGCCATGAACGGGGCCCGTCTCGAAGGCACCACCGCGGTCGTCATCGACGCCATCCGCGCGACGACGACGATCGTCTCGGCCCTGGCGGCCGGGGCCACCGAGGTCGTCCCGTTCAAGACCCGCGACGAGGTCCTGGCGGAGAAGGCCCGCCGGTCGAACGGGTCGGTCGTGACGGCCGGCGAACGCCAAGGCGTGCGGATCGACGGGCTGGACCTCAACAACAGCCCCTCGGTGATGACGCCGGCCCTGGTGGGCGGGCGGGCCCTCCTCTTGACGACGACGAACGGGACGGGGGCGATCCTGGCGGCCCGCCGGGCCGAGGAGGTCCTCGTGGCGGCGCTTCCGAACCGCCGGGCCGTCGCCCGGGCCCTCATCAAGCGGGGGCGGCGGGTCGCGATCGTCCAGGCCGGCACCGTGGGGACCGTCTCGTGCGAGGACGCCCTGGTGGCCGGGGCCATCATCGAGGCCATGGCCGAGGAGCCGGGGGGCGAACGGTTCGAGCTGGAGGACTCGGGCCTCCTGGCCCTGGCGGCGTGGCAGGGGGCGAGGGACCGGCTCGGGGACCTCTTCCGCCAGACCTGGGGCGGCTCGTTCCTCGTGACGCTGGGCCTGGAGGCGGACCTGGACGCGTGCACACGTGTCGATTCGATTCGCGTCGTGCCGGTCGTCCGGGGCGACCCGCCGGCGGTCAGGCCGGACTCGGACGGCTGAGACCTCTCGGCCCGATCCCGAGCAGCGGACGGACGACTTCCTGCAAAGGAAGACGTGACGACCCGCCGACGGACCCGGCTCGTCCAGGAAGGCGAGTACGTGGCCGCGGTCGAGGTCCGGCCCGTTGATTCCGACCAAGGGTCGGCCCCCTGCCTGTCGCTGGAGGACGCCCGCAAACCGGACGCCGTCCGCGCGAGGCCCTGCGGGCCGGCGCGACCTCGCCGCCGCCACGAAAGCCGCACGCCCCTATCGCCTGAGGCCGGTGACGGGCTGACGCCGCCCAGGCCGGTCTTCCCGCCCGCTTTTGCGTGGCACGGCTGAGGTGGCTGGTTTGAGGCGACGGCCCGCCCGCGCTCAACGTCACGGCCCGTGCCCGGCGTCGCGGAGTTGCTTGACCGCCGCCGGAAACAGGAACCGCTGGGCCGACCTCTCCACCTGCCGGAGATGGTGCCTCAGGACCCGCTCGTCGACCGCCTCTGGCGAGAGGTAGTCCGTGAAGCGGTTGAACGTGCGGCCGCCGCCGGTGTCCTGGAGGTGCCGGGCCACCATGGAGATGGCCCACAGGGGCGATAGTTCGGCCAGATGTGCTCGTAGCGGCGGTCGCGCTTCAAGGCGGCCGCTCGCCGGTCGTGGCTCGTGCTGTGGCGAACGTCCGGATTGTTCGCGAAGACCGCCTCCACGAGGTGGAGCGCCTTGTAGAACGCGACGGTGGCGATCCATTCGGCGAAGGCGTCGCGGTCTGCGAGAAGATGGTCGATGGCGGCCTGGTTGCGGCAGGCGAGACGGACGTGGGCGGCCTCAGTTGCCATCCTTGAACACCCAGGGGTGCTCGGGGTGGAGGAACGACTCGTAGGCGGCCTCGCCGCTCAGGGGCAGCGCCATCACGTTAAGGTCCATCTTGTCCAGGGACGGATCGCGTGCGACCTCCAGGTCGAGGTCGGTCAGCGCCTCTTCGACCTCGGCCTCGTGCCGGGCGGCAGGACCGACGATCACGAACAGGAGGCCCGCATCCCGGACCGTGACAAACGCCTTCCGACAGGCGTCCGGATGGTCGCGGAGCCATCGGGCCAGGCGCTGGAGCAGGGCATTGAACTGCGCGACGAAGGAATCGACTGCCCTGGCCGCGCGGCAGGCCTCTGCCGCGTCCCGCACGCTCAGCACGAATCGGTCCTGGTTCTCGGGTGTCACCACGACGCGGCTGCCCTCGTCCGAACAGTCGAGCTGAATCCACCGTGACCGGGTCTCCGTCGGCATGGGGTGTCCTTGCGCGTTCCTGGCCGCTCCGGATATTCTAGCCGACGCGCCGCGTCAAGCCAGATCTCTCTACGAATCGGCATGGGCCAATGTTATGCATCAGCCCGGTTGGGCCCCGGCGTCGGAAATGCTGTGGCGGGCCCGGGAAGACGCGGATACCATGGCCGCCATGGGTCACGTCCGCGAGCCCGAGCCCGTCAAGCTTTTCGCCGGGATGCTGTCGGCCTATCCCGGGGCGTTCGCCGAGGCCGAAGGCCGGCTGGCCGACGCCCTCGGGCCGGTCGACCTTCGGAGTGACCTCTTCGCTCACGAGTTCACCGAGTATTACCGCGACGAGATGGGGCACCCGCTGGTCCGGTACTTCTGCTCGTTCGAGCGGCTCGTCTCGCCCGAGGCGCTGGCCGGGGCCAAGCGGCTGTCGAACCGCATCGAGGCGGCCATGGCCGAGCGGGGCGAGTGGCCCGTCGCCCGGCCGGTCAACCTGGACCCCGGCTACGTCGCCCCGTCGAAGCTCGTCCTGGCGAGCACCAAGGACTACGCCCACCGGCTGTATCTGGGCCAAGGCATCTGGGGCGAGGTGACCCTCCAGTTCCGCGGCGGCCACTGGGCCGAGCTCCAGTGGACCTATCCGGACTACCGCACGCCGGAGTACCGGGAGTTCTTCCGGCGTGTCCGCGACCGCCTGACCGAACAGCTCAAGGCCTGAGGCGTGTGTCAGGACCTCCCTCTCCCCTCGCGGGAGAGGGGTGGAGCGAGGGGGCGCGTCGGGTCGGATTCGGCGGGGCCTGTGGCGTACGACGGGTGAACGTATGGCCTACTTCCTCCTGGCCGGCTTCTTCGGGGCGCTGCTGCTGACGGCGGCGCTCACGCCGCCGGCTCGCCGGCTCGCCCTGAGGACGGGCCTCGTGGCGGGGGTCCGGCCCGACCGGGCCCACACCGAGCCGACGCCGCTCGGCGGCGGTCTGGCGATGGCCGTCCCGGTCGCCCTCGGTCTCGTCCTGGCCTGGTGGGGGTCGGTGAACGTCCCGATCGGGGCGCCGACGCCGGTCGACCCCGCCCCGCCGTACCTGCTCCTCGACGCCCTCTGGCACCGGGGCGGCGTCTCGCTGCCGGTCCGACTCGGCATGGGGGCGCTGCTGTTCTTCGTCGTGGGGCTGCTGGACGACCGCTTCGACCTGCGGCCCTGGACGAAACTTCTCCTCCAGTCCGCCAGCGCCGCCGTGGTGGTCCTGGGTTTCGGCGTCAAGGCGACGGCCTGGATGCCCTGGCCGGGTGTGCCGGAGCTGGCGAGCGTCCTCTGGGTCCTCCTCCTCGTCAACGCCTACAACCTGTTCGACCACGCCGACGGGATGGCGGCGGCGTCGGGCGCGGCGATGTTCCTCTTCCTGGCCGTCGGGCAACTGCTGATGGGCGCCGTGTTCGTGCCGGGCATCGCCCTGGTGGCCGCCGGGACGCTCGCGGGGTTCCTGGTGTGGAACTTTCCCCCCGCGAAGCTTTTCATGGGCGATGCGGGCAGCCACCTTGTCGGCTACCTGCTCGCCTCGCTGACGCTGGTCGCCCGGTACTACTTCCCCGACCAGGGCACGCCGCGGTGGGTCGTCGTCTCACCGCTGCTGCTGGTGGCGGTGCCGCTGCTCGACGCCGCCTGGGTGACGATCGTTCGCCTTCGGGCCGGCCGCAGTCCGCTGGCGGGCGATGCGACGAGCCACCTGGGGCACCGGCTGCTGGCTCGCGGGTGGACGCGGGGCGGTCTCGTGGCGACGGCGTTCCTGGCGTCGGCGATGGCGGGGGCATTCTCCCTGTGGCCCTATTCCGGCGGGCGGCTGGCCCTGCTTGCTGCGGTCCTGGGCCTGGTGTGGGCACTCCTCCTCTTTCTGCTGGTTCGGGCCTCGTACCGGAAAGTGCGGGAGGCCGGCCTGTGAGCGACGCGACAGACACCTCTGGCGGCGGGGAGCGGGGCTCGGAACTCCTCCGCCGCGGGGTCATCGCCCTCGGGGCGGCGCTGCTGCTCGTCCTGCCCCGGTTCACCAGCAGCGCGACGTTCCTCGGGGCGCTCGACGGGCCGGGACCCGTCGAGACGGTCGTCTCAGGCCTCGCCTTCTGGCTCATGCCGGTCCTGCTGGCGGCCTCGTGGGTGGCGGCGGGGCGGATTCGCATCCCGCACCCCTGGTTGACCCTGCCGGTCGGCCTGTTCCTGGTCGGCTGCATCATCTCGACGGCCGTCGCGTCGAACCAGTCGTCGGCCCTGGTGCGGGCGGCCCAGCTCTCAGGGCTTTGGGCCGCGGCGTGGGCCCTCGTCCAGGCGATCCGCACCGACGCCGAGCGGCGGCTCCTCCTGGCGACGCTCGTCGCGACCGCCTGCTTCAGCGCCGCCGTCGCGGTGCACCAGGCCCGTTTCGGTCTGCCCGAGACGTGGGACTACTTCCAGGCCCATCGGGAGGAGGTCCTGGCCCGCCACGGCATCCAGCCCGGCTCCTGGCAGGAGAAGCTCTTCGTCGACCGGTTCGAGGGGGGCGTCCAGGCCGCCATGGGCCATCCCAATGTCCTGGCGGCCCTGCTGGTGATGGCCCTCCTCGTCGCCGCCGGCTTCGTCCGGGAAAAGTGGGCCGAGGCGGCCGGCTGGGCGAAGCTCTTCGCCGTCGGCGTGCTGGGCATCGGCGCCGCGATGGCGTGGGCACTCTGGCTGACCCAGAGCCGGGGGGGGCTGGGGGCGCTCCTGGTCGGCGGATACCTGCTGGCCGTCGGCTGGTGCGTGAGGCGCCGCCGGCTGCGGATCGTCCTCTGGCTCCTGCCGCTGGTCGTGGGGGCGGTGGCCCTGGCCGCAGCGACGCAGGTGGACCACCCGGCGGTCGAGGGGGCCCTTCTGACCCTCCGGTACCGGCTGGATTACTGGCGGGGGACGTGGCCCATCCTCGCCGGGCACGGCCTGGCGGGCGTCGGCCTGGAGAACTTCGGCCACCATTACCTGGAGCACAAGCTGGCCACCGCCCCCGAGGAGGTCGCCGACCCGCACAACCTGTGGCTGAGCGTGTGGAGCCAGCTCGGCCTGGCGGGCCTGGCGGCGACGGTGGGCCTGGTCGCGTTCGCCGCGGGGCCCTGGTCGACCTCGAAAAAGACACTTAGTGTCTTTTCTGCGGAGCGCGCTTCTTCGCGGGGGCGGCCGGACGCGGGGCACCCGGAGTCGCTGGGTTACTGGCTTATCGCCGTCCTTGTGCCGGCAGGATCGGCCCTGGCCTACCTCTATATCCGCCAGTACGCCCTGATCGAGCCCCCGGTGGCGGCGATGTTCTTCGGCAGCGCGGTGCTGGTGTTTGGGGCGGCGGCGGCGGAAGACCCGAAACGCCTGGCCCTGGCGGGTCGGCCGCTGCGGTCGCTCCGCGGGGCGGCGGTCGCGGCGGTCGTCGCGTTTCTCGTTCAGGGCCTCATCGGGACGGCCTTCCTCGTCCCGGCCACGGCGTGGGCCCTGATGGTCGTCGTGGCGGCGAGTCTCAGGCCCGGCCGCGGTCGCCCTCGCGTCGCCGAGGCGGGGCCGGATTCCGATGACGACGGGGCCGCCGGCTCGGTCGAGACGGGACGAGCGATCGGTCTGCCGGTCCGCTTCGCCCTCATGCTCCTGGCGATGGCGGCCGTCTTCGCCTATGCCCATCTTCTCCTGGTTCCCGTGGGGCAGGCACGGGCCCTCCTGGCCGAGGCCCGACGCCGGGCCGGCCCCGGCGAGAGCGACGAGCTCCTCCGCCGGGCCGGGCAGGTCCTCCCCCTGGCATGGGAGCCGCCGCTTGAGCGGGGCCGGATGTGGCACGCCGCGGCCCTCGAGGCGGCGGCCCGCGGGGCCCCCGCGCCCCAGGTCGGCATGGCCTTCGAGCCCGCCGTCGAGGCCTACCGGGAGGTCCTTGGGCGTCATCCCAGGTTCCGCCCGGCCTTGGTGCTGCTGGCCCAGTGCCGATTGGCCATGCCGGGGGCCCAGGACGATCCGGGGGCCCTGGGGGCCGCCCGGGCCCACCTGGAGCGGGCCCTGGCCCTCTACCCGACCCACCTGCCGACCGCCCTGGAGCTGGCCGACGTCCTCGACCGCCTGGAAGCGGGCGCCGCGGCCCTGGCGGCATACGAGCGGGTCCTGGAGCTGGACGCCCTGATGCCGGAGCCGTCGCGGAAGCTGAGCGACGAGCAGCGGAAGGCCGTGCGGGAGCGGGTCGCCGCGCTGAAGCAGAAAATGGGACGAAAAAAATGAAAAAATGGGACAGTCACCTTTTTCTCGCGGGTCGCCGAATTGAGAGAACGGGGCAGCCACCTCCTTCCGGGCAAGGCGTCGACCCTTTCATGCGCGTACCCAGAAAAAGGTGACTGTCCCGTTTTTTCGGGCGGCAGAAAAGTGCTTGACAGCCCCTTGGGGCGGCCTATCCTTGCCGGCTGTGGGGGAGGAAGCCGGCGACCCGCGGGGCTGCCGGGCCTCGGCGTGTTTCTCGGACCCGCTGCGGAGGAGGTGCCTCTATGCCCTGGTACTACTATCTGATTCTGATCGCGCTGCTGATCGGGTTGTTCGCCGCCTTCATCGTGATCCGTAAGAAGCAGAACCAGTAGACCGGCGTCGAGGGAAGCGGGGGGGGCGTGGCGCGCGGGCGTCCGTACCCCGGGGACCGGCCCGCCTCCGGGCGGGGCCGGGCCCGCGGATGCCGGACCCGCCGCCGCCGCTTGCGCCCCATCGGCCGCACACCGGTCAGGAGCCGATCATGCGTGAAGTTCGTGTCGCCACCGGCAAGATCGAGATGCTCGTGACGCTCAACGATTCGCCCACCGCCGGCCACATCTGGGAGGCGCTGCCGATCGAGAGCACCGTGAACATGTGGGGCCAGGAGATCTATTTCAGCATCCCGGTCCAGGACGACCTGGGCCCGGAGGCCCGCGACCGGATGGAGGTGGGCGAGGTGGCCTACTGGCCCACCGGCAGCGCGTTCTGCATCTTCTTCGGCCGGACCCCCGCCTCCAAGGGAGACGAGCCACGGGCCGCCAGCCCCGTCAACCCCATCGGCCGCATCGAAGGCGACGTGAAGGTCTTCCGCCAGGTCCGCGAGGGCGAAACGATCACCGTCGAACAGGTCGAGACCGAGCGGATCGAATCGTAGCCGGCGGGGCCACAGAACGTTGAGAGGCGGGTCGCGGCGGGCCGACGGCCCGCCGCTTCGCTTTACGCCGAACACGCACCGCGTGGCGCCGGCCGTCGGCGCCCACGGGCGGCGCCGCGGGGGCCCCCGAGTTCGCTGCGCACGGCGCGGAAAAACCTGTTGACGCCGTCCGGCGCCGGCGGTAAGCTTGCGTGGTTTTCAGCGTTAAGCGTATAGCGGGGTTCGGTTTCGGTGGGGATGCCATGGCCGACGTCTCTCTGGAGCACGTGACGAAGGTCTTCCCGGGCAACCCGGTCCCGGCGGTCCTGGACTTCACCCTGGACGTCGAGGACCGGGAGTTCATCGTCCTGGTCGGCCCGTCGGGGTGCGGCAAGTCGACGACCCTCCGGATGGTCGCGGGCCTGGAGGAGGCCACCGAGGGGACGGTCCGCATCGGCGAACGCGTCGTCAACGACGTCCCCCCGAAAGACCGCGACATCGCCATGGTGTTCCAGAATTATGCCCTTTACCCGCACATGACGGTCTACAACAATATGGCGTTCGGCCTGAAGCTGAGGCGGTTCAAGAAGGACGTGATCCACGAGCGGGTGATGGAGGCGGCCAGGATCCTGGGCATCGGCGAGTTGCTGTACCGAAAGCCGAAGGCCCTCTCGGGCGGGCAGCGGCAGCGGGTGGCCGTCGGTCGGGCCATCGTCCGCCAGCCCCAGGCGTTCCTGTTCGACGAGCCGCTCTCGAACCTCGACGCCAAGCTCCGGGTCGAGATGCGGGCCGAGCTGAAGCGGCTCCACCACCGCCTCCAGACGACGGTGGTCTACGTGACGCACGATCAGGCCGAGGCGATGACCCTCGGCGACCGCGTCGTGGTGATGAACGAGGGCCGTATCCAGCAGGTGGCCCCGCCCCTGGAGGTCTACGACTATCCGGTGAACCGATTCGTGGCGGGGTTCCTGGGGACGCCGGCGATGAACTTCGCCGAGGGGACCCTCGAGGGCCGCAACGGCGCGACGTATGTCCGGCTGGGCGAGAGCCGCCTGAAGCTCCTGCCGGAGACGGCCGGCCGCGTCCAGGGCCACGTCGGACGAAACGTGACCCTCGGGGTCCGCCCCGAGGACCTGAACGACGAGCCGGTCGGGACCTACGCCGGCGACGAGAACCACCTGCCGGTCGTCGTCCGGGTGGTCGAGCCGCTGGGCGACGAACAGGTGGTGCACCTGGGCGGGCCGGCCGAGACGACGCTGATCGCCAAGCTCGACGCGCACGTCCGGGTGGACGTGGACCAGGCGATGACGGTCCACCTGGCGATGAACCGGGTCCACCTGTTCGACGACGAGACGGGCAGCAACATCAGTTTGGAGCCTGAGCATGTAGCACAGGCGGTCTAACGGCGACGCGTCGGGTCTGCCCTCCTGGTGCGGGGCGGAGAAGTGGGTCTGGTTGCGGTCCCACTTTTTTCTTTCTCACGGGACCGCCCGGGCCGGGAGCGGCGGGGCCGCACGGCCGCGGAGGCCGCAGGCCTTACGACGGGCCGCAGACGTTCGAGCGGGAGACAGTATGAACGGCGAACTCCTTCGGATCGTTGACTCGATCCATCGGGAAAAGAATATCGACGCCGAGATCGTGTTCCAGGGCATCGAGCTGGCCCTCGTCTCGGCCGCCCGCAAGCACTTCGGGGCCGCCGACGACGACATCCAGATCACGATCGACCGGGAATCGGGCGAGATCCGGGCGACGATGAACGGCCGGCCCATGGCCCCGTCGGACCTCGGGCGGATCGCCGCCCAGACCGCCAAGCAGGTCATGATCCAGAAGATCCGCGAGGCCGAGCGCGAAAGCCTCATGGACGATTACGCCGACCAGATCGGCGCGATCATCTCCGGCCAGGTCACCCGCGTCGAGCGGGGCAACGCCGTGGTCAATCTCGGCCGGGGAGAGGGGTTCCTCCCCCGGTCCGAGCAGGTGCCCGGCGAGACGCTCCACGTGGCCGACCGCATCCGGGCCATCATCCTGGACGTCCGCGAGTCCGGACCCGGCGTCAAGATCGTCCTGTCGCGGTCCCACCCCGACCTGATCGTCCGCCTGTTCGAGCTGGAGGTCCCGGAGGTCGCCGACCGGGTCATCACGATCGAGACGATCGCCCGCGAGCCGGGCCATCGGACCAAGGTCGCCGTCTCCTCGATCGACAGCCGCGTCGACGCCGTCGGGGCCTGCGTAGGCATCCGCGGCAGCCGCATCAAGAACATCGTGGAGGAGGTGGCCGGCGAGAAGATCGACATCGTCCGCTACAACGAGTCGCCCCAGGTCTTCATCGCCAACGCCCTGAAGCCCGCCGAGGTCAAGGAGATCCTCCTCAACCGCGACATCAACCGGGCGACCGTCCTGGTGGCCGAGGACCAGCTCAGCCTGGCCATCGGCAAGAAGGGCCAGAACGTCCGTCTGGCCGCCCGCCTGGCCGGGTGGAACATCGACATCATGACCCCCGCCGAGTACGATCAGCAGCGGGCCGCCGCCGTCGAGCAGCTCGCCAGCCTGCCGGCGGTCGGCGAGGACCTGGGCGCCGAGATCATCGGCGCCGGCTACGTCAGCATCGCCGACGTCGCCGACGTCGACGCCGAGGTCTTGGCCCGGTCGTTCGATATCGAGCCGGAGCGGGCCCAAAAGGTCATCCAGCAGACCGGGGCCCTCGTAGTGGAGCTGGAGGCGAAGGCGGCCGAGCAGCGGGCCCGTGAGGAGGCCGAGGCCGCCGAGGCCGCCGAAGCCGCCGCGGCCGCCGAAGCCGCCGAAGCCGCCGAGGGCGAAGAGGCCGAACTCGCCGAAGCGGCCGAAGCTCCAAGCACAGGGGCGGCGCCCCCGGGGCCGCCCGAGGAGGGCCGCGAAGCTGTCGAGGCCGGAGGACCCGCCCCGGCGACCGAGCCCGCCGAGGCCGTCGAGACCATCGACCAGGGGCAGGCCGCCGAGGAGGGCGTCACCGGGCGCCCCGAGGCCCCGCCGCCCGCGGCGGACGAGCCGGCCGGGCCGCCCGAGGGCGCCGAGGCGGAAGGCGCCGAGCTGGAACCGCCCGGGCCGCCCGAAGCGGGCGAGCCCGTCGAGGACGAAGCCCCCGAGGAGGCTGCCGAAGGGCCCGTCTCGCCCGACGTGACGCCCGCCGGGGCGGACGAGGAGGCCCCGCCTGTCGAGGCCGCCCAGGTCGTGGAAGAGGCCGAAGGGTCCTCGGCCCCCGACGAAGCCGGAACGCCGGAGGAAACCGTGGAGGAGGCCCCGGAGGCAGCGCCCCTCGGGTCCACCGAAGAGACCGAGACGCCCGAGACCCCGTAACCGAACGCCCCAAGCACGAAACCGACGGGGTTGACGTCGCTGGAGGACGAGCAGTTGTCCGTACGCATCTACGACATCGCCCACGAATTTGGGATCCCCTCCAAGGAGGTGCTCCAGGTCTGCCGCGATGCGGGCCTGGAGGCGAAGTCTCACTCCAGCACGATCGACGAGAGTGAGGCGGACACCGTCCGGGCCCGCCTGGCCGGGACGTACGAGCCGCCGGCCGAGGAGGAGGCTGCGCCGTGGGCGGCCGCACCGTCGGCCGTGGCCCCGCCGCCTCCCGCGCCGAAGCCCGAGCCGGGGCCCCCGCCCGAGCCGCGCCTCTCGCCCGAGGAGCAGATCGAACGGGCCCGCTCGATGAAGGTCGAGCTGCCGGTCCACCTGGGCAAGGCCGACCGGCCGAAGGCCATCGGGATCAAGCTGACGCCGCCCGAGGCGGAGGAGGAGGAGGAGGTCGCGGCCGAGGAGACGGCGGTGGCGGTGGCCGAGGCCCCGCCCGAAGCGCCGCCCGAGGCACCGGCCGAGGGAGAGGTCGCCGTCGAAACGGTGTCGGCCGAGGAGGTCGAGGCCCCGCCGGCCGAAGAGGAAGCCGTCGAGGCGCCTCCGGCCGAGGAGGTCGAGGCGGAGGAGGAGGAGGAAGCACCGGAGGCCGAGGAGGAGCCGGAGGAGGGGGGGGAGGCGCCGCCCGCGCCGCCGCGAGAGCGGCCCGTCCGGAAACCCCCTCGCCCGAAGCTGGCGCCGCGTCCGAAGCTCGCGCCGAGGCCGAAGCTGGCCCCCCGTCCGCGGCCCCCGAAAGCCCGGCCGGCTGCGGCCGAGGCCCCCGGCGCCCCCCCGAAGCCCCATCCGCAGGCCGTCGGCATCGGCCCCGCCGCCGAGACGGCCAAACCGAGACGAGCGGCGGGCCCCCAGGTCCCGGCCCCCCATCCGGAGGCCGCCGAGGCCCCCGCCGAGGCCCCCGCCAAGCGCGGCCGGCGCGGCCGGGGCGGGGCCACCGAGCAGGAGGGGGCCGCCACCCGCCGGCGGACCCAGGCCTTCCGACGACGCGAACGCAGCCGGTTCCGCGAGGACGTGGACATGCTGGACGCGGCCGGCGGCGCCGCGGCGGGCGCCGGCGGGCCGACCAGCGAGCGGGTCCGCCTCAGCCGGACCGGCCGGCCGGTCGCCCCTCGCAGGCGGCCCGCCGTGCCCCGGCGGCCGATCCGGCCCACCGGGCCCAAGAAGGCCGTCGTCGAGCCCCCCCTCACCGTCAAGGACCTCTCCTCGGCGCTCGGCGTCAAGGGCTCCGACATCATCCGCTACCTGATGATGCAGGGGACCATGGCCACCATCAATGATACGCTCTCGCTGGAGATGGCCCAGGAGTTGGCCATCAACTACGACGTCGAGCTCGAGATCCGGTCCGAGCGTCAGCCCGCCGAGATCATCCAGGACATCGAGGACCGGACCGACGACGAGGCCGACCTGGTGCCCCGGCCGCCCGTCGTCGCCTTCCTCGGCCACGTCGACCACGGCAAGACCAGCCTCATGGATTACATCCGCCACACCCACGTGGCGGAGGGGGAGGCGGGGGGCATCACCCAGCACATCGGGGCCTACCGGGTGCCGGTCGGTGAAAAGAGCGTCACCTTCCTCGATACCCCCGGTCACGAGGCCTTCACGGCCATGCGGGCCCGCGGGGCCCAGTGCACCGACATCGTCGTTCTGGTCGTCGCGGCCGACGACGGCGTCATGCCCCAGACCGAGGAGGCGATCAACCACGCCAAGGCGGCCGACGTGCCCATCGTCGTGGCCATCAACAAGTGCGACCTGCCCGGGGCCAACCCCCAGCGGGTCCGCGAGCAGCTCACCCGGTTCGAGATGGTCGCCGAGGAGTGGGGCGGCCAGACCATCATGGCCGAGGTCTCGGCCGTCACCGGGCAGGGCATCGACACGCTCCTGGAGTCGCTCCTGCTGGAGGCCGAGCTGCTGGAGCTGAAGGCGGACCCCCAACGCGACGCCCTCGGAACGGTCGTCGAGGCCGAGCTGAGCGAGGGTCTCGGGCCTATGGCCACCCTCCTGGTGGAGAACGGGACGCTGACGGCGGGCGACTACGTCTTGGCGGGGACGGCCTACGGCCGCGTCCGGGCCCTCCGCGACGAGCGGGGCAAGCGGATGCGGCAGGCCGGCCCCAGCGTCGCCGTCCGGGTGGCGGGCCTCTCGGACGTGCCCGAGGCCGGCGAGCGGTTCTACGTCCTGGAGGACCTGTCGCTGGCCCGCGAGATCGCCGAGGACCGCCGGCGCCGGGACCGCGAAGCCGAGCTGGCCGAGCAGCGCCGGCCGCGGACCCTGGAGGCCGTCTTCGAGCAGATGACCAAGGCCGAGGCCAAGGAGCTCCCGCTCATCATCAAGGCCGACGTCCAGGGCTCGGTCCAGGCCATTCGCGAGAACCTCGAGAAGATCGAGCACGAGGAGGTCCGCGTCCGGGTGATCCACGCCGGTGTCGGAGGCATCAACGAGAGCGACGTCCTGCTGGCCGACGCCTCGGACGCCATCATTGTCGGCTTCAACGCCGTCCCGGACGGCGGGGCCCGCGAGGAGGCCGAGAAGCGGGGCGTCGACATCCGCACCTACAACGTGATCTACCGGATCACCGACGACGTCAAGGCCGCCCTGGAGGGGCTCCTCGCCCCCGAGCAGCAGGAACGCCGGCTCGGCGAGGCCGAGGTTCTCGAGACCTTCCGCATCAGCCGCGTCGGCACCATCGCCGGCTGCCGATGTACGGACGGCACGATCACCCGGGACGCCCAGGTCCGCGTCGTCCGCGACGGGCTGGTCGTCTTCGAGGGGCGGATCGATTCGCTCAAGCGGTTCAAGGACGACACCCGCGAGGTCCGCTCCGGGCAGGAGTGCGGCATCAAGGTGGCCGGCTACGACGACGTCAAGGTGGGTGACCGGCTCCAGGCGTTCGAGACGGTCGAGGTCCAGCGGACGCTGGACCTGGCCTGAGCGGCTGTTTCAGTAACTCCCTGTCCCCTGGCGGGAGAGGGGCGGCTTGCACGCCGTAGCCCGCCGAAGGCGGATAAACCTTGGCGGAGGAGAGGGCGAGGGGGTCGCCTTCCTGCGGGCAGTACCGGCGGCAGGTCTGTTCGGCATTCCGAGTTCAAGCGATGGTCGTCGGTCTGCTTCAGATGGAGTTGGCGATCCGCGAGGCCCACAGCCTCAAGGACAAGCGCCGGGTTGTCCGCAGCCTGAAGGACCGGATCCGCAACACGTTCAACGTCTCGGTGGCCGAGGTCGACCAGCAGGACCGCCGCCAGCAGGCCGTCCTCGGCGTGGCGATGGTCACGAACGACCGGACGCGGGCCGACGCCGTCCTGGCGAAAGTGGTGGCGATGGTCCGCCGCACCCCCGGCGCCGAACTGGTCGATTACGAGACCGAGCTGCTCTGATGGGGCAAAGGAGGTGTCGCTTGCCGTGGCAGGACGGGCCGCGGCACGGCCGGCAGGCGTGATAAAGTGTGAATTTCCCGGCCCTCCGGCCGGGTTCTGAGTGTGTGGGTGTGGAAGATGAAGCGTAGAGGCGAAAAGTCTCGCCGGACGCGGCGGGTGGCCGAGCTGATCAAGCAGGTCGTCTCCGAGGCCATCGTCACCGAACTGGCCGACCCCAGGGTCACCCTGGTGACGGTGACGGGGGTGGACGTCTCGCCCGACATGCGGACCGCCGACGTCCGGATCTCGGTCATCGGCGACGAGGCCCAGCAGCAGGTGTGCCTGAAGGGCGTCCGGCACGCCCACGGGTACCTCCAGGACCGCGTCAGCGACGCCGTCACGATGAAGTTCTGCCCGGTGCTGAAGTTCCACTTGGACGAGTCGGTGAAAAGGAGCGTCTCGGTCAGCGCCCTGATCGCCCAGGCCCGGGCCGAGGACGAGGCCGCCCGGGCCGACCGCATCCGCCGCGGCGTCGAGGAAGCCGAAGACGGCGGCGAGGACGACGAGGCGCCGGACGCCGGAGGCGGCGAACCGGCCCCGTGATGCCATAACCTTCCCACGGACAGCAGGACCACGGCTCGAGGCATCGACGATGGCAACCTTCACGGAGAAAGCCAGGAGGCTGGAGCGGATCGTGCGGCTGCTGAGGCGGCACTATGGCGAGCCGCTCCGCCCGCCCGCCACCCACGCCGTCGAGCACGCCGTCCGGGCCATCCTCTCGGAGGAGGCCACGGCCGAGCAGGCCGAGTCGGCCCTGGAGCGGTTCCGCCGGCATTTCGTCGACTGGAACGACCTGCGGGTCAGCCGGCCTCGTGAGGTCCGCGAGGTGCTGGGCCCGGACTACCCGGCGGCCACCGAGAAGGCCCGCGTCATCCCCCGCCTGCTGGACCAGGTGTTCAAGCGGCACAACAGCATGGTGTGGGACTTCCTGGAGGAGATGGGCAAGCTCGAGGGGCGGGCCTACTTCGAGTCGCTGGAGGAGGTGCGGCCGTTCGTGGCCGCCACGATCGCCCGCGATTTCCTCCAGGCGCACGCCTTCCCGGTGGACCGCGACGTCGCCCGCGTCCTGGGCGGGCTCGGCATCCTGGGGCCCGAGTCCGAGAGCGAGACGGACATGCAGTCGTTCCTGGAACGGGCGGTCAAGGGCCCCCATGCCTGGGAGGCCCACGCCCTCATCAAGCGGCTGGCCGAGGACTGGGACGATCTGCCGGCCGACCTGCGCAAGGGGCTGAAGCGGACCTGCCCGGGCGCCGACCTGCCGGCGTCGAAGGCCGCCGACACGAAGGACCCCAGGAAGACCCGCAAGAAAAAGGGGCCCGCCAAGAAGGCCAAGCGAAAGACCGCCAGACGCAAACGCCGACCCGGCCGGTGATGCGTGCCGGCCCCCTCGGCCCGGTCCAAACGAGGCACTCCCATGAAGCAACCGTCCGACCGATCCGGCCGCGTCCTGAAGTTCGGCGTCCCCAAGGGAAGCCTCCAGAACGCCACCATCGACCTCCTGACCCGTGCCGGGTTCGACATCGAGGTTTCCGGCCGGTCCTACGCCCCGTCGATCGACGACCCGGAGATCGAGGCCGTCATGTTCCGGGCCCAGGAGATGAGCCGCTACGTCGAGGACGGCGTCCTGGACGCCGGCCTGACGGGCCAGGACTGGATCGCCGAGAACGGCTCGGATGTCCACGTCGTCTCGGACCTGCTCTACGCCAAGAGCCAGATGTCCCGCGTCCGTTGGGTCCTGGCCGTGCCCGAGGAGAGCCCCGTCCGGCGGACCGAGGACCTCCAGGGCGGCCTGATCGCCACCGAGCTGGTGAGCGTGACCGAGCGGTTCTTCCAGGAGCGCGGCGTGGGGGTGAAGGTGGAGTTCTCGTGGGGGGCGACCGAGGTCAAGGCCCGCCTGGTCGACGCCATCGTCGACGTGACCGAGACGGGCTCGTCGCTCCGGGCGAACCGCCTCCGCGTCGTCGATACGGTCATGACGAGCATCACCCAGCTTATCGCCAACCGGAGGAGCTGGGACGACCCGTGGAAGCGGGCCAAGGTGGAGAACCTGGCGATGCTGCTCCACGGGGCGATCGAGGCCCGGTCGAAGGTCGGCCTGAAACTCAACGCCCCCCGCGACCGCCTCGACGAGATCATCGGCCTCTTGCCCGCCGAGAAGAGCCCCACCGTCTCCCCCCTGGCGGATTCCGACTGGGTCGCCGTCGAAGTCATCCTCGACACGGTCGAGGAGCGGCACCTGGCGCCCCAGTTGAAGCGGGCCGGCGCCACGGGTATTATTACATACCCGCTGGCCAAGGTGATTCACTGAACCGCCGGCGGCGGAGTGACGAAGTAACCCCAGTAACGAGGACGATGCGCGCCGAGCCCGGTGCGCCCAAGAGGGGCTTGACTGACCGATGGAAGCGGCCCGACACCACATCCTGGGACTCGCCTTGGTGTGTCTGACGGCAGCCTGGGCCTTCTCGGCCGGGGCGGGCGAGGATCCCGCCCCGATTCCGCCTCCTTCGCCCGACGCGGCCCGTGACGGCCCGGCCGACGCCGAGGCCGGCCGGGGCCAGCGAGACTGCTCGGCCGAGCCGGTCACAGCCACCGTCCCGGCCGGCGGCGAGCCGACCGCCGAGGCGATGGCCCACTACGCCCGCGGCCGGACCCTCATGATCGCGGGCGAGTACGCCGTCGCCGCACGCGAGCTGGAGCAGGCCGCCCAGCTCGAGCCGAACGTCGCCCTCATCTGGCACCGGCTGGGCGAAGCGTTCTTCGAGGCGGGCAACCTGGCCCGGGCCGTCGAGGGCCTCGACCGGGCCCTGGCGATCGAACCGGCCGACCCGGAGGTGTTGTGTCTGCGGGCCCGGGCGGCCCACGGCCTGGGCCGGGCCGACGAGTCGATCCGGTACTTCGAGCGGCTGCTTGAGCGGGCCCCGGACGATTCGCCCTACGTCATCCTCAGCCGGTACCACCTGGCCCGCATCTACCAGCAGCAGCGAAACCTCGGCGCGGCCATCGATCAGTTCACCGCCCTGCTGGAGCTGCTCGACGAGCCCCGGCTCAATTTCCGCCAGAACCCCGAGGTCTTCATGCTGTACCGTCGGAAAGGCCAGCTCCGCCAGATCCTCGCCCGGCTCTACCTGCTCCGCCGCGATGCCGATAGGGCCGTCGAGGTCCTCCGGGACCACGGCGAGCAGCTCCCCGCGGACCGGGAGCTGCTGGGCCTCTTGTATCACGCCTACACCCAGGCCGGCGATTACGACGGGGCCCGCGAGGTGGCCCGCGGCCTGATCGCCCTGGAGCCGCGGAGCGGCACCGGCTACCAGCGCCTCGTCCAGACCTACACCGCCGAGAACCAGCTCGAGGGCGCCGCCGTCGAGCTCGAGAAGATCTGCGAAGAAGACCCGGCCAACCACGTGGCGGCGTTCCACCTGGCGTCGGTCTACGAGTCGCTGGGCCGGGACGAAAAGGCCCGGGACATCTACCAGGAGTTTGCCAACCGGCCCGATCCGCTGACCCACGCCGACGCGTCCGCCTCGATCAAGCTGGCCGACATCCACGTCCGTGAAGGGCGGCCCGTCGAGGCCCTGGAAATGCTCGCCCGGGCCCTCTCGGGCCGGCCCACCGAGTCGAACCTGCTGATCCGGGCGGCCCGTCTGATCGACGGCTTCGAGAAGCCCGCCGAGGTCTACGAGGAGGCCCGGAAGCTCGTCGGCGACGCGGAGACCCGGTTCGGCCCGTTCCTGCTGGTGGGCATGCTGGCCGAGCGGGTCGGCCGGCCCGAGGACGCCATCGCCCTCTACGACGAGGCCATCTCGCGCGAGCCGCGGGCCGCCATCGCCTACTCCCGCAAGGGCGACCTGCTGCTCCAGGCCGGTCGCACCGACGACGCCCTCGCCACCTACCGACGGGCCGTCGACACCGGGCTCGACCTGCCGATGTTCCGCCGCAAGATGGGCATGATTCTGGAGCGGCTGAACCGGATCGAGCCGGCCCTGGAGCAGTACCGCAAGGCCCGGGCAGGCGCCCCGCACGACAAGCCCAGCCGGTACCTGATCGTTTCGGCCCTGCTGAAGCTGGGGCGGCTCGGCGAGGCCGAGACCGAGCTGGAGACGCTCCTTCGGGACTTCCCCGGCGACACGGAGGCCCAGTACCAGCTCGCGGGCCTGCACCTCGTGCGGGGCCAGGTGGCCGAGGCCGAGAAGCTCGTCGAGGCGGCCCTCCAGGCCGACCCCGGCGCGGCCCGCGGCAAGGGGCTCCTGGCCGAGGTCCGGTATCGCCAGGGGCGGTTTGCCGACGCCGAGCGCCTCGCCGCCGAGGTCCTCAAGGACGAGCCCGGCAACGCCGAGCTGAGGCTCCTCCTGGCCCACGCCCTGGCCCAGAAGGGGCAGTTCCGCCAGGCGGTCCGCGAGGTCCGGGCCCTCCTGGCGGCCGACCCGGAGAACATCCGCTTCCGCTACATCCTGGCCGGTCTGCACCAGCAGATGGGCGACCAGGCCGCCGCCGAGAGCGAGCTGCTCGTCATCCTCCGGAAGCAGCCCGACCACGCCCCTTCCAACAACGACCTGGGATACCTGTGGGCGGACCGCGGCGTGAACCTGGAGCGGGCCGAGCGGATGATCCGGTCCGCCCTGGCGGTCGCCCCGGACAGCCCGGCGTACCTGGACAGCCTGGGCTGGGTGCTGTATAAGCAGCGTCGGTTCGACGAGGCCGCCAAGGCCCTCGGGCGGGCCACCGAGCTGGCCCCGGACCTCGACTTCGTCCTGTGGGACCACCTGGGTGACGTCTACTGGCGGATGCGCCGGACCGAGCAGGCGACCGACGCCTGGCAGCGGGCCGCGAAGCTCCTTCAGGCCGGCAAGCGGCCCGAAGGGGCGGACCTGGAGCGTGTCCGGGACAAGCTGCACGACGCCCGGGCGGGTGAGCCGCCCGACCTCGCCCCGGCGGGCGAGCCGGTCGAGCCCGACCCGTCGGGCCCCGCCGGCGCGGGGCCGTAGAGGCAAGCGCGTGCGGCCTGTGTGCTTCGAGCCGCCCGCGGAAGCACGCCGTAGCGGGCTGACGGGTACGACGGGCGGCGCCCCTTTCCTCCCTCTCCCGTCCGCGGGAGACGGGTGACGGGGCGGAGTTCGCTGAAGCACATTCTTGGGAGGAGGCAACCCTTGGCCGGTCATTCGCACTGGGCGGGCATCAAGCACAAGAAGGCTCGCGAGGACGCCAGGCGGGGCAAGATCTTCTCCAAGTGTGCCCGGGCCATCACCGTGGCGGCCCGCCAGGGCGGCGGCGACCCCGCCATGAACCTCACCCTCCGATACGCCATCGACGAGGCCCGCGCCGCCAACATGCCCAAGGATTCCATCGAGCGGGCCGTCAAGAAGGGCACCGGCGAGCTGGCCGACGAGAAACCCCTCGAAGAGGTCACCTACGAGGGCTATGCCCCCGGCGGCGTCGCCGTCCTCGTCGAGGCCGTCACCGACAACCGCAACCGCACCGCCAGCGAGATCACCAAGGTGTTCGAGAAGAACGGCGGGTCGATCGGCCGGCCCGGATGCGTCGCCTGGATGTTCTCCCAGAAGGGCGTCGTCATCACCGGCGAGGGCCAGAACGAGGAGCAGGTGATGGAGGCGGCCCTCGGGGCCGGGGCCGAGGACATGACCGACTCGGACGGCAGCTTCGAGATCACCACCCCGCCGGAGGCCTTCGCCGAGGTCCGCGGGGCCCTCGAGAACGCCGGCATCGTCGTCGCCAGCGCCCAGGTCCTCCAGGTGCCGCAGTCCTACGTCGCCGTCGAGGAGGACAACGCCCGGAAGGTCCTCAGGCTGATGGAGGCCCTCGACGACCAGGACGACGTGCAGAAGGTCCACTCGAACTTCGACATCGACGCCGAACTGCTGGAGAAGATCACGGCCGGCTGAGGCGCGCGGACGGTCTTCACCGCAGAGCGCGCAGAGAAAGGCCAACGTGCGTAGATTTCGGATCCAGAATACTGGACAAGGTATCAGGCGTCACCCCAGCCCTGGCTCTGGATGACATCGCGTAGATCTTGCTCCAAGGTGTCAAAGGCTGGCAAGCCGCGTAAGGCGCCGAAGCCATCTGTCAACTCAGCCACACGGTGCACCGCTCGGAAGACATTGAAGCGCGCCCTCCGCCGACCCACACGTTCACTTGCCGCCCTGAGCGCGTCATGAAGCACGCTCTTCGGGTCTGGGATGCTTTCGGGCGAACCCGAAGGCATGTTCAGCGGCGATGTGCCGTTGGGATTGCCTGCCGCGGTCCGGATGGCACCTTCATCTGAAAGAAGCCATGCCTCCATCATGCGCACGGGAACCACTGCCGCGTAAGGCACTGAAACCCCGGCAACTCCAACGGCCGCGTCTACTTCCTCTTTGCGTTCTCCTACAAGGGCTCCTTCTGCGTCGCGATGTACCAGCAGCAATTCACACGGGTACAGTTCGCATGCTTGGCGTACGCGGTCCTCAAGGGTACTAGTGTAGTGTAACAGAATTAACGCAAGTTAGCCTTCCGCCTTGCGTTTGTCT
>CAZGKW010000016.1:0-89374 GCA_964526295.1 uncultured Anaerolineales bacterium | reverse complement strand
AGGAGACGAAGGGGTATCGGAAGTAGGCCGGCGGACCACGGTGGGCCGCCCGGCGGCGCAAGGGCTCGCGGTGCCGGGCACTCGACAAGACGCGACCAAGGCCAGACCTTCTCTGTTGACAGGCCGGTCGATATGGGGTAGGGTGTTTGTACGAGGTTTTGTCAATGGCGGACCAGAACATCCGAACGCTCAAGCTGAAGCTGAAGGTCGTCGCGGACGACCGGAAGGCGGCCTGGCGCCGGATACGGCAGATCTCCGACGACGCCTGGCGGGCGGCCAACTGGATCGCCACCGGCCAGTGCCTGAACGACCAGCTCGTCCGCCGCATCTACGCCCGTCGCAAGATCGACCCAGCCGACAAGGACGCCGTGGCCAAGGTCGAGGGGGAGTTCCAGGAGTTCTTCGGGACGAAACGGCAGGCGACGACCGAACGCGATGTCAAGCGGCGGTTCCCCGCCCTGCCCCCCTGCGTGACGAACCGCCTCAACAACGACGTGGTTGGCAGCTACAAGAAGACAAAGAAGGAGGTGCTCGCGGGGCTCCGTTCACTTCGGACCTACCGCAAGGGCATGCCGGTCTCGACCACCAAGGCGAGCATCGAGATCCAGCCGGGCGACAAGACCCATCGCATCGTCTGGAAGCTCGGGCGGAAGGAGCGCCTGCCGTTCGACGTGTTCTACGGCCGGGACAAGGCCAACAACCGCCTGACAGTGCAGCGCATCGTCAGCGGGGAGAACGACTACTGCGCCGCGCAGATCCAGCTTAACGACCGGGGGCTGTTCCTATTGCTGCCGGTCCAGGAGCCGAAAAAGGCGCGAGATCTCCACGCCGACCTGTGCGTGGGCGCTGACTTGGGCATTGTGTATCCCGCGTACGTCGCCCTGTCCAAGGGGCCCGCTCGGCAACCGATAGGGTCCGCCGAGGACCTGCTGAAGGTGCGTCTCCACATGCAGTCGCGCAGCCGGCGGCTGCAGCGGGCCCTGGTCGTGGCCAAGAGCGGCAAGGGCCGGAAGCGGAAGATGAGGGCGCTGGACGACCTGCGGGACAAGGAGGCCCGCTACGTCAAGACGTACAGCCACTTGGTGAGCCGCAAGGTCGTGGACTTCGCACTGCGGCACCGTGCCGGGACCATCAAGCTCGAGATGCTCGAAGGATTCGGCGAGGAGGAGCGCAACGCGTTCGTCCTTCGCAACTGGTCCTACTTCCAGCTTCAGCAGATGATCACCTACAAGGCCGACCACGCAGGGGTCGCTGTGTGCTTCGTGGACCCGTACCACACGAGCCAGACCTGTAGTGCCTGCGGCCACTACGAGCTGGGGCAGAGGTTGAAGCAGGCCGAGTTCAAGTGCGCCGCGTGTGGGAAGCACATGAACGCCGACTACAACGCTGCCGTGAACATCGCTAAGTCCAACAAAGTGGTGACGAAAAAGGAGGAGTGCGAGGTCTGGAAGCAGAAGCACGGCACATTGGCAACTGAATAGGAAGCGGCTGGGCCCACAGCCGAAGGGTGAGGACTTCGTGTCACTCGCCAACCTTGCATGCACTACGACAAGGGTGCCACCACGGCCCAAGCCTCAAGATGCTGGTGTCACACCCACGCGTGCGGGGATGGGTCGTCGGAGCATGCCGTCATGTCGATTCCTTTCCGGTCACACCCACGCGTGCGGGGATGGGTCCCCGAGACGCGGACATACGCCAGACCACGCTCCGTCACACCCACGCGTGCGGGGATGGGTCGACGATCGCCGACGATGACACGCCGAAGTTCCCGTCACACCCACGCGTGCGGGGATGGGTCGCACCGACCATCTTCCCGATCGACTCAAGATGACGTCACACCCACGCGTGCGGGGATGGGTCGTGATGGGCTGGTTCCACGACAACGAGGGCGTCGTCACACCCACGCGTGCGGGGATGGGTCGGTCCAGATGGCACTCCTGCAGTGCACGGGCCAGTCACACCCACGCGTGCGGGGATGGGTCGAGAGGTGACGATTCTCGTCCCTCCGGGTGAGCGTCACACCCACGCGTGCGGGGATGGGTCGCGGAGGACAGTGCCGATGCACTCGCCGAGCACGTCACACCCACGCGTGCGGGGATGGGTCGGGGCCGATGATGACTGAGACACTAGTTCTGATGTCACACCCACGCGTGCGGGGATGGGTCTGCTGTACCGAGTTTCATGGTCTGTCTCCCTATCGTCACACCCACGCGTGCGGGGATGGGTCGATGGGGACAAACACCTATGGAAACGACGTTGAGTCACACCCACGCGTGCGGGGATGGGTCGGAGGAAAAGGAATGACATCGGACCGACTGAGAGTCACACCCACGCGTGCGGGGATGGGTCGATCTGCTGCTCCCCGGATACGCCGGACAGGAAGTCACACCCACGCGTGCGGGGATGGGTCGAACAACGTGACGGTGTGTTCTTCCCACGGCCGGTCACACCCACGCGTGCGGGGATGGGTCGTCCCACTTTTGCCCCACCGGGGGCAACAGCAAGTCACACCCACGCGTGCGGGGATGGGTCGGTCCACCTCAATCCTATCCTGGTCAACTCGGTGTCACACCCACGCGTGCGGGGATGGGTCGCATGCCTCCCAGGATATGCGTCGTCGCGGCAAAGTCACACCCACGCGTGCGGGGATGGGTCGAAATCCGGCATGAACTTCCAGCGCTCCGATGCCGTCACACCCACGCGTGCGGGGATGGGTCGTACCTGGCCCAAGTCAAAGCCGGCGGGCTCGCGTCACACCCACGCGTGCGGGGATGGGTCGGGTAACCGATGACGACGACGACCGAACCGGAAAGTCACACCCACGCGTGCGGAGATGGGTCGTCGCCGATGGCGAACCGGGGGGCGTGGGCCACGTCACACCCACCCGTGCGGGCATGCGTCCGGGGCCAAGCCAAACACTACCCCAGACTTCTGTCGCAGCCACGCCCTCAACTTGCGCCCGGATAGCGCCCCGTCCGGCGCCTTCGGCCTGCCCGCCAGTCCGGTCTCCAGGCGCTCGCCTCCTCGAAGAAACCGGACGGCACCGCACGCAGCCGCCAGGGGTTAGTACTACAGCGGCACGTCCGCCCTTGCGCGGCGCTCTGTCGCGGCGGGGGTCCTTCGGCGTCGCTCATGTTTCGCGGCGGGCACTCCAGACCCGCCGCGCGGAGTGGCGTGGAAGCCGATCTCTGTCGCGGCGGGTGCGGAGATCCGCCGCGCGAAGGGCCACTGGAGGCGAGCGAGAGGGCAAACCGATGGACCTGGTGGGCCGGTTCTGGCACTACTTCGGACCCGTCGGCGCGATGTCCGTCGTCCTCTGGCTCGGCGTCGGGGCGGCCGCCCTTTGGCTCATCGTCCGGCGGCGACAACCGCTTTTCTATCTGGGGGCCGCGGGGCTCGTCGTCGTGGTCGTCCTGCTCGCCCTCCTGATGCTCCAGTGGTACCGGCCGGGCCTGCCGGCGACGGTGACGGCCTGGGCGGCCCTGCCGCTCCTGGCGGCGGCCATGCTCCTCGCGAGGCGGTGGGAGGCGGTCCACTGGCTCCTCGCGGGCCTCGCCGTGGCGGGGCTCGCATCGGCACGCCTCAACTCCCACCGCTTTCAGGCCGTCGAGATCGACCGCACGGAGGAGCTGCGGCGAATGGCGGAGGAGCGCCGACGCGAGCGGGCCGAGTGGCTCGAGCGGCGCCGGATGGAGGCCGGCGGCCAACTCGGACCCGAGGAGACGCTCGAAGAACGCTACGACCCGGCGGGCCTGGAGGAAGGCGGGGCCGCCGAATATCTTGGCCCGGACGGCACCTTGGAGGGCGCCGGCGCGGCCGAGCCCGACTACGCCTATCGCCGGGCCGGCCCCGAGGCGCCCTCGACCGGCCCCGCGCCCGCCGCCGACGCCGCGGAGGCCGGAGCGGACGCCGGCGCGCCGCCCGAGGGCGACCTGGCCGACGTCCGCGCGGGGACCGCCGTCCGGACCCTCCCCGAGGGGGAGTACTTCTACGCCAACCGGCTCGACGCCGGGAACCGGTTCTTCGCCCGGGCCGCCCTGTGGGTCGCCGCCCTGGTGGTCCTCGTCGACTGCGGGCGGCAGTTCAACCGGACGTTCGGCGGCCCCTGGCCGTGGCCGCTGGCGGGGCGGCTGCTCGATGGCGTCAGCCCGAAACGCCACGTCGTCCACGTTCGAAGCGACGACGGCGACGACCTCGTGCGAAAGTACCTCGTGGAGACCGTCCGAAAGGGCGAGACTTTCATCTACTTCGGGCCCGACGACCCCCTCCGGGACCTCCTCCTGCGGCGGGTCGGCGTGGGGCGGCGGGGCCTGGCGTGGCCCTTGCCGAAGCGGGTCTACGGGCCCGAGCCGCCCCCCGAGGGGACCGAGTTCCTCTTCGAGGGGGCCTGGTTCGGCCGGTACGCCTTCGTCGTCCGCGGCGAGGGCCTGGCGAGGGCGGTCCTGGGGGACCTGCTCGCGTACCTGCGGGCGAAGCATCGCTCCCGGGCCGCCGCCCGGCGGACGGTGGACCTCGTGTGGCGCCTGGAGGCGGACCTGCCGGCCGACGTGGCCGAGGAACTGGCCTGGCTGGTGCGGGAGGCGAACTGGCGGCTGGTGGTGTTCCGCCCCGATGGGCCGGGCGAGGCCCTGGCGCCGCTCGTCGACGAGCAGGTGGTGCTCGACGGCCCTGCGACGCGCTCGAGCTAGACAGGCCCAAGTAGGTCCTGCGCGGTCGGTCTCCGTGCCGACCGCGCTTCGTGGCTCGCAGAAGCGACGGCGTCCTTGATTTCCCCGGCGAGGCCCCGTAGCTTTGGTATCGAACGCCCGGCGGACGGAACATCGACGAGGAGAGATAGATGGGCCGCGCGCTTCCACTGGTCGCGATCCTGGCCGTAAGTGTCCTGCCGGTCGGCTGCGGCGAGGAGGGGGACGAACCGGCGGCGCCCGAGCCGGCCCCGGATGAGGGGGCCGAGCGGCCCCGCATCGTCCCCTCCCCGGAGGAGGACGAGCCCGAGCGGCCCCGCATCGTGCCGAAGCCCGAGCCGGAGCCGGAAGCCGGGGGGCCGGCCGCCGAAGGCCCCGCCGACCCGTCGTTCGACGCCGCCGTCGAGCGGGTCCGCGACCTGGAGTCGCGGGCCGAGTTCGCCGAGGCGCTCCTCGCGGCCCGGAAGGCCCGGTCGCGGTTCCGGGGCCACGAGCGGGGCCGCGAGCTGGATGCCCTCGTCGCCCGCCTGACGGAGGCCAAGCAGGCGGCCGTGGGCCTGCCCTACGCCGTCGGCAAGCTCGGCTCGGACGACCCGGCGGTGGTCCAGATCGCCCGGCTCGAGCTGCGGCAGGCGGGCGACGTCGGGCGGACCTTCCTCCGAAAGGCCGTCCGCGAGGCGGAGGAGCCGGTCGCCGCCGAGGCCGCCGACGTCCTGGCCCGGTCGGGCGAGGCAGGGGCCGCACCCGTCTTCATGGACCGCCTCGACCGCGGACCGGAGACGACGGAGTTGCGGGCGGCCCTCGTCGAGGGGCTCGCGCGGGTCCTCGACGAGACGCACACGGGCCTCGTCAGGCCGTTCTACACGACGGCACGCTCGGCCCGGGGACGAGAGACCCGCGATGCCGTCACCATCCTCGTCGCGGTGCTCGACCGCGTCGCGGAGGGCGACCCGGAGCGGTTCGGCGAGCTGTGCGGCGACCCCGAGGCCCTCGAACGCCTCCGAGACGCCGTCCGGGCCGCCGCCGGATCGGAGGACGAGGCCGTCGTCGCGTGGGCCCGCCGCATGGCCCCGCGGGTGAGGCTGCTGGGGCCGGGCCTTCGCGGCACGTACTACACGGCCACGGACTTCAAGACCGAGGTCCTGGAGCGTCGGGACGGGCCGCTGGACTTCCGGGCGGCGAAGCAGTTCGGTCTGCCCGACGGGCGAGGCGAGCATTTCTCGATCCGCTGGTCCGGGCAGGTGCGGGTCGACCGGGCGGGCGAGTACCGGTTCTTCCTGACGACCGACGACGGCGTGCGGCTGTGGGTCGGCGCCAGGAAGCTCATCGACGACTGGACCGAACGGTCGGCCGCGGAAAGCTCCGGCCGGATCGACCTGGAGCCGGGGATGCACCCGGTCCGCATCGAGTACTACCAGGCGGCAGGCGACGCCGTCCTGACGTTCTCCTGGGAGGGGCCGGGCCTGAAGAAACAGCTCGTCCCGCGGGAGGTGCTGTTCTCGTCGCCGGTCCCGGCGGCGGAAAAGGCGAAGAAGTGACGGCGGCGGGGCGCGAACCGGCAAGCGCCGCGCGAGCGCGGCGGGGGGGGACATTCCGTGCCCCACACCGACGGCCCCAGCTAGTCTCGGCCGAAGGCCCGCTCGACGATCGCCAGGGCCTGCCGCTTGTACCCCTCGGCGGCCCGGCGGTCGCCGCTTCGTCCTGCCCGGATCACGATATATTTCTGTAGCTCGTACAGGAGGTAGAAGACGCGGCGGACCTCGGCCTCGGGCGACGTGTCGCGTCGCCGCCCGTAGCCCCGCCAGAACGTCGGCCCCGACACGCCGCAGTAGTCGAGGACGGCGAACTCGATCTCCGGGTCGCCCCACAGGGCCCGGTCCCAGTCGACGATGCCCGTCAGCCGCCCCCGCGCATCAACGAGGAGGTTCTGGCTCCAGACGTCCATGTGGAGCAGGCTCGCGGCGACCGGCCGGTCGAAGAGGTCGAGGTGCCGCTCCAGCAGCCGCGTCAGGCGGCCGACCTCCCGCTCGTCGTAGGCCCCGACGTCCGCGATGTCCTCCAGCAGCTTCGTCCACATGATGCGGAACGCCTCGGCCCACGTCGCCTGCGGCTCCATCGGCCGGTGCTCGCCGAGATAGCCGTACCGCTCGGCGGTCAGGGCGTGGACCTGGGCGAGGCACCGGCCCACCGCGTCCAGGACCGGGGCGGGGTCGACGCCGGGCGACTGCGACAGGGCCGTCCCGGGGAGCCGCTCCATCAGGAGAAAGTCGCGCGGGACCGTCTCGCGGGAATCGTCGAAGGCGATCACCTCGGCGACCGGCACGGAGGTCCTCTCGCGGAGCAGGCGGTGGAGGGCGGGCTCCTGCCGCATCATGTCCCGCTCGTAGAAGAGGAAGACCGAATCGGACGGCGGGGCGATGCGGAGGACGAACTCGCCCTCGTTTGTGTCGACGAAATATGATGTATTGAACTTTCCCGTCCGGACCCGCCCCAGGCGATCCACCCGCGTGCCGTCCGGCAGGTGCGTAAGAACGCAGGCCCGGAGCGTTTCCTCGGTGAATCCGTTCGCGGGCGTCACGTGGCGGCCCCCGCCGCGGTGCAGCTTGCGAGGAACGCCTCGACGTCCATATCGCTGCGGATGCCGAGACGCGTCAGGGCGAAGTCGTACCGCACGGGGTCCTCCGGGGCGACGGCGCGGAACGCCGCCGTCACCTCCAGGGCCGCCCGGAGGTCGGCCGACCGCCGCCGCGTCGCCCCCAGGGCCCGGCCGATCCGGTGCATGTGGACGTCGAGCGGGACGACGAGCTTCGCCGGCGGCACGCCGACCCACCCGCCGGGGTCGACGTCGTCGGAGCGGACGAGCCACCGGAGGAAGAGCATGAGCCGCTTGCAGGCGCTGCCCCGGCCGGGGTCCGAGAGGACGTGGCCGATGCCGGCCCACCCGCTATCGCCCCGCCAGCCGCCGGGCGCGCATTCGGACAGCTCCCCCACGAACGCTTCGAGGGCCGGGACGACCGTCTCATCGTCCGGCTCGACGTGCCGCGCGAGCGCCGCATGGAGCGACCCGTGCCGCGCGATGGCCCCCTTCGCACCCACGAGCATCGCCGCGAACTGCCGGCCCGAAAGGAACCGATGGCGGAAGCCGCCGAACCGCTCCCGGATCGCCTCATCCGGCGTCTTCCGGAGCCAGCGACAGGGGCGCGGCCCGAGCCGCCCGAGCGCCGAGCGGACGCTCGCCAGGATGCTCCTGACGCGCCCCAGCGCCAGCGACGACGCCACGAGGGCGGCGACCTCGCGGTCGCACGGCGCCTCGTAGGCGTACAGGAACTGGAGCGGGTCCGGCTCGACGTACTCGCGCCGGTTGTACCGGTCGTAGAGGGCGTCGAGCCGGGCCGCATGGCGCCTCAGCGGCACGGCCTACTCGAACCCGACGTACTTGTCCGGCCCCTCGGCACAGATGGGGCACTTCTCCGGCGGGCCGTCGCCCTCGTGGGTGTAGCCGCAGACCGTGCAGATCCAGACCGGGCCGACCTCCAGGTCCTCGCCGGCGTCGACGGCCTCCTTGGCGGCCGTGAACATGTCACGATGGATCTTTTCGGTTTCGAGGGCATAATAGAAGGTCTTGGCGGCGGCGCCCTCCTTCTGGGCCTTGGCCACCCCCATGAAGGTGGGGTACATCTCGCGGACCTCGTAGTCCTCGCCGCCGAAGGCCCCTTCCAGGTTCTCCGAGGTGGAGCGGTACCCGAACTCGCCCCCGCCCGGCACCAGGTGGGCCCCCGCCTCGTCGGCCATGACCTGGAAATGGTTGGTGGCGTGGACCTGCTCGGCCCGGGCGATGGCCCGGAACAGGCGGGCCACGTTCGGGAAACCGTCCTCCTCGGCCTTGCCGCCCCAGACGAGATACCGCATGTGGGCCATCGACTCGCCTGCGTAGGCCGACCGCAGGTTGGCTGCTGTCGATTCGTGCATTCGAGGTCTCCTTGCGACGTGACGACTTCCCCGGTCCCGGCCCGCGCCGTTCGCGCCGCCGGTCGATAACAGAATAGGCAGGCGGCCGACGGGATTCAACCCCGGCGGCGATTCTGCGTATGCGCCGGCCGCGGGCCCCAGCCCTCTGCACGTCGGGTCGGAGCCTGTGCGGAGCGACGCCGAAGGATGCCCGCCGCGTCGCGCACGCCGTCGGCCTATGCGTTCAGCCGCCACACGGCCAGGTTCAGGGCCCCCGCGAAGCTCGCCCACGCCAGGTACGGAAGCATCAGCGCCCCCGCGAGCGGCCGGACGCGGAAGAACGCGACCGTCGTCGCAACGATGGCAAGCCACAGCGCGACCAGCTCGGCAAAGGCCGCCCCGGGCATCCGCAGGCCGAAGAAAAGGCCCGACCAGGCGACATTCAGGGCGAGCTGCACGCCGAACAGCGCAAGCGCCGGCCCCCTGCCCCGCCTCTCGGGCCGCAGCCAGACCAGCCACGCCCCCACGGCCATCATCGCATAGAGGGCCGTCCAGACGGGGCTGAAGAGCCAGCTCGGCGGCGTCCAGGCCGGCTTCTCCAGGCCCTCGTACCAGTCGCCGACCGACCGGGCGGTGAAGAGCGCCCCCAGGCCGGCGGCCGCCGCCACAATCGCCAGGCCCACCAGCAGCGCGAGGGCGCTTCGCATCGCTAACCCTCCTCGGCGACTTCTTCGAGGGTCCGGCCCGAGAGGACCGACTCGGGCCGGGTGCTCGTGGGCCGGCGGCGGGCGTCGGCCGCATCGTCCTTCATCTTGATAAGCAGCCAGTTCTTCGGGTCGCCGCCGAGGCGGGCCCGGACCAGCTTGTATCCGCCGCGGACCTTCTGGCCGTCGAGATGGACGCGGAGGGACCCGGCCTCCAGCCCCTCGGCCATGGTGGCGGGGGCTTCGCCCCGCGGCCCGCCCTCGGCCAGCAGGTTGCGGTAGTAGCCGGCATCCCACACGATGACGGCGCCGGCGCCGTACTCGCCCTCCGGGATGACGCCCTCAAAGCCGGCGTACCCGATGGGGTGGTCCTCGACGCGGACGGCCAGGCGGCGCTGCCGCGGGTCGGTGGACGGCCCCTTGGGGACGGCCCAGGAGACGAGCACGCCGTCGACCTCCAGGCGGAAGTCGTAATGGAGCCGGCCGGCCCGGTGCTTCTGGATAACGAAGATGGGCCGCTCGCAGGATGCCTTGTCGCCCATAGCGTCCCCTCAAAAAAGGGCCCAAGTCCCTTTCTATTTGCCCCCAAGAGCCTGAATTCGCCACAATTCCGGGAAAGGATCGTGCACCCGCTTCTCAGGCGTCCGGCCGGTCGGCGGGCTTCAGGGCGTCGCCGGCGCCGAGCGTCCGCTTCGCCCAGTCGAAGACGGCCCGGTCGGTCCGCTTCCTCGCGGCCGAGCGCTTCCGGAGCGATGCCATCACGAGGTTCATGCGCCCCACCTCCCCGAGCGCCGCTTCGTGCCGCGCCAGGAACGCCCAATACAGGTCCGTGATGGGGCAGTCCCGCTTCGGGTCGAAGGGGCACCCGCCGCAGAAGTCGCTCATCCGGTGGATGTACGGGGCCCCTGAGACGTACGGCTTGGTCGTCATCAGCTCGCCGACGGCGAACGTCCCCATCGCCAGGACGTTCGGCTCGACCACCCAGTCGTAGGCGTCCGTGTAGGCCACCCAGAACCAGTCGGTCAGGTCGCGTGGGCCCACGTCGAGCAGCGTCGCCAGGTTCGATAGGACCATCAGCCGCGTAATGTGGTGGCTCCAGCCCTCGCGCCAGACATCGGCCACCACCGCGTCGAGACACGCGAGGCCCGACGCCTCGCCCCAGTACGCCGGCGGCAGGGGCGTGGCGTCGCCGAGCGCCGCGGGGCAGGCGCCGCCGTCGAGCCAGGACACCCGCTCCGGACCGCGCCACGCCTTCCCGCTCCACGTCCGGTAGCCGGCGTCGCCCGGCTCGCCCGCCACCTCAGTCTCGCCATCGCCCAGGCGGCGGAAGCCGTCGGTCGCCTCGTGGACGTGACGGACGAACTCGCGCCAGCCGATCACTTGCCGGATGAACCCCTCGCGGCCCGGAAGCGGCAGGTCCATCTCGGCCGTATCGTCGATCAGGCGCCGGGGCAGCAGCCGGCCCAGGTTCACGAGCGACGACACTCGCGTATGGAACAGGCCGCTCGACGCCGCGCTCATGGCATCCTCGTACGGACCGAAGTGAGGCAGGCATTCGGCCTTGGCCCACGCCCAGAGCGCCTCGGCGTCGTCCTTCGTGGCCGGGAGGGCGTCGAGGGCGAGGCGCCCCGGATGGCGGGCAAACTCCGATTCGATCAGCCGCCCGACCTCCTCCTTGATCGCATCGACGGAGAACGTCGGGGGCCCTGGCGCCGGCGGGTCGCCGTGCCAGGGCTCACGGTTCTCCGGGTCGAAGCTGAACTTCCCGCCGACGGGCTTCCCGTCCTCCATCAGGAGGCCGGTCTGGCGGCGGACGGCCCGGTAGAAGGCGTCCATCCGCCAAGGCGGCCCGCCGGCCTCGTCGAAGAGGTCGCGGCCGGTCGGCCGGCCTTCGTGGGGGACGCACTCGACGCGGCCGTCGGCAACGAGCGGCTCCAGGTCGCAGCGCAGCTCGCGCTCGGCCGGTGCCATGGCGACGATCGGCCCGTGCTCCCCGACGATGCCGACGAGCGCGTCGCGATAGGGCCCGGCGGCGGCGACGTATTCCACCCACACGCCGCGGGCCGCCTGTTCGAGGGCAAAGTGTCGCAGGTTCGACCAGAGGAGGGCGAGCTTCTGCCGGTGCCAGGGCCGACGCCGGGCCGACCAGCGGTCCTCGACGACGACGGCGGCCAGCTCGGCCGGCTTCTCGTCGGCCAGCGGCCCGACGCGGTCCGTCAGGCCGTCGGGCAGGACGAGGACCCACCGCCGACCCGACGCGTCGAGGCCCGAGAGGCGCTCGTCCAAGGCGCTACGGAACGCGTCCATGGCAGCCTCCCGGGGAAAAGAGGTCCGCGACCCTCTGTTGCGGGGCCCGGTCATTCTCCGGGCGGCAGGAGCACCTTTCCGATCGAGTGGACCAGGCCGTTCGTCGCCTCGATGTCCTTCATGACGAGCGGGGCGCCGCCCACGGCCGGGCCGCCGTCGGTCTGCGTGACGGGCAGCGTGACGCCCGCGAGCGTCTCCAACTGGTCGCGATCGGCCAGGTCGGCCGCCGCGACCCGGCCCGGCACCATGTGGTACTGGAGCACCCGCCTGTAGTGCCGCAGGTTCGCGTTGAGGGCCTCGGCGGTCGCTTCGGGCAGGTCCTGGAACGCCTCGTCGGACGGGGCGAAGACGGTGACCGGCCCCTGCCCCTGGAGTTCGTGAAGCGCCTCGGCCTTGGTCATGGCATGGATGAATCGCTCGAACTCGCCGGCGTCCTCGAGCTTCTGGACGAGCCCGCCGGCCATCAGATCGGGCGGATTGCCGAACGGGTCGGTGGGCGGCTGGACGCCCTCCGGGCCTTCGGCTGACGGGCCTGTGGGCCCGCCGGATTCGGGCCCTTCGTCCGTCCCACAGGAAAGCGCGACGAAACCGGCCGCGGCAAGAACGAGGACGACGATGCCGCCGAAAGCGACTGGCTGGCGTGCCATGCGAAGCTCCTTGCTTCAAACAGCGTCATGCCCATCCTTGGAGGACGCCTTCCCGCGGCGAAATCGGACCGGGCTCAAGCCGCGTCGACCGGCTCGGGTGGAGCCGGGCGGGTCCGCGTCAGTCCCCCGGCCCGGCCTCGTCGCCAGCCAGAAGATCGATCCGTTCGCCGGTCGCCTCGACCCCGACCACCAGCGTCGAGAACACCCACTGGCCCCCGGACTTGGACGCCACGGCGTAGAGGGTCGCCTCCCCATCCGGCCCGGACAGGGGGATCGCCAGGTCGGCACTCCCGCCGGACCCGCTGACGTTGATGCTGCCCGTGACCAGGTAGCCGGCCTCGACGGGTGAGCCGAGGGCCGCCTGGACGGCCGCCGAGGCCCGGGCCGTCTCCACGGCGTCCTGGTAGACGTCGGACGACCTGATGACGCCGAACACCAGCGCCACGATGGCCCCGATGAAGAGCGCCAGAAGGAGAATCGCGCCGAGACACCCCACCGGCACGACCCATTTCCAGTTCCGGCCCCACCAGCTTTTGCGATGCGGCTGGTCCATCGGAAGCTCCTTCGCGGGGTAGTGCCCGGCCCACCCCCCGGTGCCCTGCTCCCCTCAACCGGCAGCCCCGCCGTCAGATCTTGCGGCTGTCGTAGGCCCAATGCAAGAGGGCTTGCCGCTGGCGGGGTCGGCACGAGAGGTCGCCCTTCCTGCAATGCTTCTCGACCTGGGCGACGTGGCGGCGCATCGCCTTCCATCGCTTGATCTGCCGCTCGTCGTCGGGACAGCGGCGGCCGCGGTAGTACCGGCAGTACCACTGGAACCATCCGCGGGGGTCCTCGTGGTAGATCCACCCTTTCTCGCGCCAGTACGAGAGCGGCTTCGAGGCACCGACGCCGAAGCAGTTTAACTCGGGGTCGCGGCCCTCGGGCGAGAGCTTCGCCCGCTCAAACCAGGACTTGGGAAACTCGTCCCGGCAATCGGTCATGTACTTGCCGCCGAAGACGCCCAGCTCGAGCATCTCTTTGGGCGTCAGGTCGGGCTCGAACTGCGGGTGGAACTGGCGGCCGGGCGGCGCCGCGAGGACATACCGGTAGCCCTGCTGCATCTTGTCGTTGACGAGGACTTCCTCGCCTTTCATGGTCACCCTCTTTGGCCATCGTGCCGGCGCGCGTCCCTCCCGGACGCGGCTAAACGCGCCGTGCGGACGCTAGCCGCCTTTGCCCAAGTGGCGCTCGAAGAATGTCGCAACGCACTCCCTTACCCCGCCGTCGCCGGCGGCGAGGGCCGGCCCTCCGTGGCCGGCGCCCGGTACGACGTGCAGCTCGACCTCGACGCCGGCCGCCTCCAGCGCCTCGGCCAGCCGCCGGCTCTGGGCGAGCGGCACCACGTCGTCCGCCTCGCCGTGGACCAACAGGTGCGGCGGCGAGTCGGGCCCGACGTACGTCGTCGTGCTGGCCCATCTGGCCACCTCGGGCTTCTGGGCCGGCCAGCCGCCCAGGAGCTTGAAGACGGCCTTCTGCGGGTTGGGCCAGTTCGCCAGGTCGGTCGGCGGGCAGTAGGCGCAGACGGCGTCGACCCGATCCGAGTAGCCGGCCCACGGTCCGGCCGGCCCAAAGTCCTCCTTCCCGGCCGAGGTGCCGAGAAGCGACGCCAGGTAGCCGCCCGCCGAGTCGCCCCATGCCCCCACGCGGCCGGGGTCGAAGCCGTACTCGTCGGCGTGGGCCCGGACCCAGCGGACGGCGGCCTTCACGTCCTGGATCTGGGCCGGGAAGATGCCTTCGCTCGTCACGCGGTACTCGATCGCGACGACCGCGAAGCCGCGGCCGGTCATCCAGGCGGCCAACTTCGGCGCCTGGTCCCGCTCCAGGCTGACCATGCCGCCGCCGCAGACCCACACGAGGACGGGGTGCGGGCCGGCGCCGACGGGCCGGTAGACGTCGAGGCAAAGCGGCCGGTGGTCGGTCTCGCGGAACGTCACGTCACGGGTGATGGGGCCGGCCATGCATTCTCCGCACAGGGGAAGCGCCCGTGCATTCTAGCCGAGACGGAAAGCATGTGAAGCGCGATTCGAGAACCGCGCGGAAAGGGCGGACCTTAGTCGACGACCCCGCGCGCTGCTTGCGAACTGCGAGGTCACGCCAGGGGCAGGGCCAGAACGAACGTGGCGCCGGAGTTCGTGCTGTCGGCCAGGCGGAGACGGCCGCCCATGCTCCGGGCCAGCCGCCGGCTGAACGCCAGGCCCAGGCCCACCCCCGGAGCCGAATGGGCCGCATCGCTCGCCGACTTCGAGAACGGCCGGAACAGCCGGTCCCGGACGTCGGCCGCCACGCCCGGGCCGTGGTCGCGGACCCGAAGGGCCACCGCCCCGTCGTCCCGGCCCGCCTCCAGGTGGATACGCCGGTCCTCGGCCCCGGCGGCGTACTTCGACGCGTTGTCGACCAGGTTGAACAGGACCTGCTCGACCGCCCCGGGATCGGCGCGGACGTTCACCTGGGCGACGGACTCCGGCACGTCGACTTCCAGCGCCATGCCGCCGCGCTCGGCCCGGCTGCGGAGCCGCGGCGCGACCCGCTCGACGAGGTCCGCCACGCAGAGCGTCTCGAGGCGGCCCTCGGACGAGGCCTTCTCGAGCCGGGCGTAACCGAGGACGTTCTCGACGAGGTGGCCGAGCCTCTCCGCCTCGGCGCTCAGGGTCGCCAGGTACCGCCGGCGCTTCGCCTCGTCGGTGACCATCCCGTCGCGGAGCATCTCGGTATACATCTGGAACGTCGTCAGGGGCGTTCGCATCTCGTGGGTGACGGCCGAGACGAAGGCGGCCCGCCGCTCCGAGAGCGACACGATCCCCCGCAGAAGCACCGCCACGGCCCCGGCCGCGAAGAGAACGCCCCCCCACGACAAGACGAGGATCGACGCCATGGGAGACCCGGCGGCCGCCGCGCCCGGCGGCAGGTCGCCCGGCTCCAGCCGGACCGGCAGCAGCGCAAGCCCCCGCGACTCCTGCCCCTCGCCGTCGCGCTGCGGCACGAGCGTCGACTCGGGCAGGAGGTCGGTGATCTCGGCCAGGAGCCATTCGCGGACGGCGGACCAGTCGAGCCACGCCCCCTGGACGTACTCGGACCCGCCGGCGCGGACCCGCCGGGCCAGCAGCAGCGCCCCCTCGTGCCACACGGCCGTCATCACGCCCGTGTTGACGTCGCCCGCCGCCAGGGCCCAGTCCGGGTTGGCGACGGCCTGGGCGTTAGCGGCGATCTGGTGGCGGCGCTCGCGGAACTGGAACTCGTTGACGTTCCGCTCGGCCTGGGACATCTCGTGCTGGGCCTGGGCGGCGACGTTGGGGTTGCGGAGGGCCTCGACGAACAGGGCCCGCTGGGTCTGGCGGGGCTCCAGGGGCAGCCCGGCGGCCAGCGTCTCGGGCCGCAGGATGCCGCGAAGCTCCTCCAGGACGGCCTCGGCCCGTTCCGTCCGTTCCGGCGAGACGTAGCCGCCGCCCGCCGAACCGCCGCCCACGGGCTGCTCGGCGAGGTCCTTCTGGTTGCCCGTCGGCACCTGGGGCGAGGTGACCCGTCCGTCCGGGCCGACGTGAAAGTGGAGCCGGATGAAGGGCGAGTCGAACGTCAGCAGGGGCGAAGGGAGCTGGATCTCCCCCGCGTCGATCGGCGCCAGCATGTTCGTATAGGCCCGCGAGGCCGAGTAGAAAGAGGTGAAGGTGAAGTACTCGCGTCCGCTCTCCTGGGCCACCAGCGGGGCCAGGATCGACTCCATCCGCCACAGGGCCAGCCGGACGTTCTCCTCCAGGGCGGCGTCGGACCGGGCCTGGTACAGCTCGATGCTGACCCACCCCAGGCAGGCCAGGATGACGGCCAGGCCCAGTGCGAAGACGGTCCAGATTTGCCAGGGACGACGCATCAGAGGCAGCCCAGAGCGGACGGCAGCAACAAGCCGCACGCGGCGCGCCGCTCTTCCTTCGTCATTCGGATTCGGGGTCTCGTCACTCGCCAGTCCCGCCGGCGAACATGTATCCCTTGCCGCGGACGGTCCGGATGATGGCCGGCTCGGCGGGGTCGTCGCGGAGCTTCTCGCGGAGACGGGCCACGTGCATGTCGATCGTCCGGGTCTCGACGCCCCGCGGGTTGATCCGCCAGACCCGCGTCAGGATCTCGTCGCGTGAGATGGCCCGTCCGGCGTTGGCCGCGAGGTACCGCAGCAGCTCGGCCTCCCGCTCCGTGAGCTCCGTCCGGTCGCCGTCGGCGAAGCGGACCTCCCGCCGCGCCAGGTCGGCCTCGCCGCCCGGCACCTCCACCCGCTCGACCGGCCCCGACCGCTCGGGGCTGCGGCGGAGGACGGCGTCGACGCGGGCTTGGAGCTCCCTGACGCTGAACGGCTTGACGACGTAGTCGTCCGCCCCGAGGCGGAGGCCGCGGACCCGGTCGCTCTCCTCGCCGCGGGCCGTCAGGATGATCACCGGCAGCGTGGGGCGCCTCCGGCGGACCTGGTCCAGGACGTCCAGACCGTCGCGTTTCGGCAGGACGAGGTCCAGCAGAACGAGGTCGCACTCGGCCTCCAGGGCCGATTCGAGGCCGGAGTCGCCGTCGCCCGCCTCCAGGCAGTCGAAGCCGGCGAACCGCATGGCGTCGACGATGCCCTCGCGGATGGCGGCATCGTCCTCGACGACCAGGATTTTCCGCCTCGGTTTCATCTCGGGTCCATCATGTCGCGCCGCGGGCCTCCTTACAAGGCCGGACCGCCCTCGTACTCGATGCCTCGTCGGCCCGCCTGTTCGCGGATGCAGTCGAAGATGCCCTGGTCGAGCGTGGCCTTGCCGGCGGCCTTCTTCGCCTCGGCCTCGAGGTGCTGCTGACGTTTGTCGGCAAGGTCGCGGATCTGGGCCCGGACCTTCTCGCGTTCGACCTGCTTGGCCCGGACGAACTCGGTCCTTTGCTCGGCCGACATGGCCTTCATCGGCTCGGGAAGCTCCGCCTCCTTGACCTCAGCCAGCTTGACGCGTCCGTCGGCCGCGTCGCCGACCAGCTCCTGCACGCCGCGGAAGTTCCGGTCCCCGGCCTTGCTCCCGTTGAAAACGGCCCTGGCGGCCTGGGCTTCGAGCGACGCGTGGCTGTAGATCTCGCCGGCGGCCTCGGCCCGTTGGCCGTTCTGCCTGCGGGCGGCTGCGGTGCCGTAGTAGACCCGCGTCTCGTCGAGCTTCCGCGCCAGCTCGGCCAGCTCGGCATCGTAGGGCGTCGAGGCGACGATCGCGCTGCCGGACTGCTCGACGCGGAAGTACCGACCCTCGGCACGATGGGCGATGTCACGCCACGTCTCGGGCGTCGCTGAGTCGGTCCCGCATTGGATCGTGTTGACGGTGATGCCCGCCTTGGCCGCCGCCTCGCACGTCACCGGGTACTTGACGTCGTCGGGGTAATCCATGTGCGGCGGGCAATCGCCGACGAGGAAGATGACGCGATAGGTCCGTCCGTCGGTCCGCCACGGCATCCGGGTGACGGCTTCGTTGAGGGCCTGGTTGACGCTCTCGGGGGCGTCACCGCCGCCGGCTGCCTGGAAGTCCATCAGCTCGACGTAGGCGGCGTCCAGGTCGTCCGTCAGGGGCGTCAGACGGGTGACGCAATCGTCGCCGCGGTCGCGATAGGCCACGAACCCCAGCCGGATATCGGGCACCGGCTTCGCTGTGGCCAGCGTGTTGGCGATGGCCCAGATCTTCTCCTTGGCCGCCTGAATGAGGCCGCCCATGCTGCCGGTCGTGTCGAGCACGAAGACGACGTCGATGCGGGGCTTCTCATCGACCGGCTTCTTCTCGGCCCATGCGGCGGCGGTCGAGGCGAACAGCACCACGGCCACCGTCCACCAAGCGATGCGTTTCATGGCTTGCCCTCCTTCGACTGCGGACCTCGCCTCGCGGCCGGCCTCCGATCGGCCAGCCCGCTCGTTTGGACACCGCCCGGCGGGCGCCGGTTCCGTGTCCGGTCGGCGCGGTGCGCGGCGGCCCGCCCGGGGCCGCAGGACCGTCTCAGTGCCGCCAGAAGTAGTGCCACTCGTACTCCAGCTCGCGTGTCTCGCCGGGCTCGACTTTCAAGTCCCAGGTGATGCGTCCGACGGAGTTGAAGTGGTACCACCAGTAAGGCCAACTGTACCAGCCCCACCAGAACGGGGCCCCGTCGACGGTGAACCAGCCGCTCTCGTGCCAACCGAGCTGCTCGATGCGGCCCCCGGCACTCGCCTCGTCGATGTTCCCGAGCACCGACCGGCGCACCTGCACCTCGACCGTCTCGCCGCGGTGGTTCGTGAGGCGAATCTCGCCGGCCAGGTTGATGCGGTCGTAGGTGTAGCCGCCCCAGTTGGCCGCGTTCGGCGTCCGGCCCGTCTCCAGGTCGAGCGTCTCGACGGGGATGTCAACGGCGGTCGTCAGCTCCAGGTCGCTGGACGCCCCGACCGGCGTGTAGGTGGTCATGCCCTGGGCGACGAGCCGGCCGTTTCGAAGGACCAGCGCCGGGGCCGTCGTGATGGGGGCCTTCGAGTCGTTCGCCAGCCGGACCTTGTGCATCACCTTCGGCGCCAGGAACAGCCGCGCGAGCTGGGCCTGCTGGTCGTTGTTCAGCCGCTGCCGGGCCTCGGGCGGCGGACCGAACGGCACGTCCAGGACGAACACGTCGCGGTACTTCAGCTCAAACTCCGCCACCGGGACGACCATCCGCTGGCCCTTCTCGAGGGTCACGCGGTCCAGGGTGAAGACGTAGAGGTCCTCGTTCTTGGCGCCGGCCGCCACGTCGGGCCCAAGGTCGATCACGCGGCCCCCGCCGCCGGCCGCTTCGGGACGCTGCCGGACGGGCATCGACACCTGGGTCATCATGGCGTTGGAGAAGGCGAACGCCGTCTGCGTCTCGGGCCGGAAGTGGCGGGAGAGCTGGGCCACCGCCTCCTGGAGCGAGATCGGGTCGGGTGTGTCCTGGAAGACGAACTTCGGGACGCCGACCACCAGATGGGCCTTGACACCGTCCAGGTCGGCCAGTTCGTTGATGAGCGTCGCCTGGAGCTTGATCCGGGCGGTCCCCTTGCCGTCGATGTCGACGCGGTAGTTCGGGACCCACCGGATGCCCCGCTGGACGTACATCATGCCGACGCGGGCCTCCTTGGCGGGCTTGCCTCGGTCCCAGTCGAGGCGGACGGTCATGACGTTGCGGAAACCGTCGCGTTTCACGCGCGGCTCCGGCTCGTCGAGGAACGTCACGTCCTTGATCCGCTCGAGGGGCACCGCCCGGACGGCGTCGCCGACCTTCAGCAGGACGACCGAACCGCGGACCGGGAGCTGCTCGGGCGTGCCGGGCTCGGCGGTCCGACGAAGCTCGCCGGTCGTCCGCCCGGGAATGCCGAGAATGGTTGCCTCGTAGTCGACGGGGCCGAGCGTGACCGCGGGGGCCAGCACGGCGGCGCTTGGGTCGGGCACCTTGGCGTATGGCGCGGGAAGGACCTCCCGGCCGGTCACCACACAGGCGGCCGGCGTGCCGGTCCACTCGCGGAGGCGGACCTTTCGGCCGACGTTCGCCTCGATCATCTCGGAGATCGTCAGGGCGGTCCACTGGTCGGTGACGATGCAGCGGCTGGCCACGACGGCCTCCAGCCGGGCCCGGGGTTCGGACGAGTAGGCCCAGAACGTGCCCACCACCGGGTTCGGCAGGTGGGCCAGGTGGACGTGCCCTCGGGCGTCGGTCGCGACCTCTCCTTCGTGGAGGACGAAGGCGTGGCCGTCCTTGAAGACCGTCACCTCCTTGACGGGCATCGTGGCCAGGGCATCCGCCTCGATACGGGCGGTGTCGCCGGCGCCCGCGGCCGGCGCGGCGAACATCACGGCGGCAAGGAGCATCGTCGTCGGCTTCAACATGGCGTTTCTCCTGTCGGTTGCGATGGACGAGTTCGGCCCGTCATGCAGGTGCGGTGGCGGAACCGGGCCCGGCACACGTGGCATTGGCCCCCCGGGCCGGGCCCGGACGTCGGGCTCATCCTTCCGTGTCGGCTTCCTTGGGGGTGCTTTCCTCGGACGAGCCGGTCGGCACCTCGAACTCGAAGTTCCGCTTGGCCGCCTGGGCTCGGAGCGACTGGATCATGGCCGAGTCAAGCGACTCGCCGCTTGCAGCCAGCTTCTTCCGCTCCGCCGCCACGTACTTGCGGCGGGCCTCGTTCAGTTCGTTGATCTGCGTCTGAATCTCGGCCCGGCGCGCCGCGTTTTTCTCGACGAAGGCGACGCGCTGCTCGGCGGTCATCTTCTGCATCTTCTCGGGAAGCTGGTCCTCCTCGAGCTCCTCGACCTTCACGGTGCCGTCCTTGGCGGCATCGACGAGGTCCCAGGCGCCGTTTCGGTACTGCACCTGCGACTGGGCGACGTATCGCTGGACGTTGGTCTCGTGGGAGGCATTCTCGGCGTTGCCGTTCTGGGCGAGCTGGCGGGCCCGGCCCTCGGCGCCGTTTGCCCCGTAAGGGAGGTACGTCTCGTTCAGCGCCTGGCCGAGGCGGACGATCTCGGTGTCCTGGGGGGCCTCGATATGCGCCATCGCCCTGTTCTGGTCGATGCTCATCGCCGTGCCCTCGGCCAGCAAGGCGCCTGCCTTCCAGTCGTCGGGCACGCCGCTGCCGCAGTGGATCGTGTTGACGATGATCCCCTTGGCGACGGCGGCCTTGCAGGCCTCGCGGTAATCGACGGGCCCTTGCGTGAACGGCTCGTTGCCGGCGATGAAGATGACCTTGAGGTCCTCCGGCGAGTCGCTCCAGGCGAGCTTCTCGGCGGCTTCCTGGATGACGTAGCCGCAGTACTCCGTGCTGCCGGAAATGCCGACCGCGAAGAGCCGTTCGCTGACGAGGTCGAGGTCGTCGGTCAGGGCGACGAGCTGCGTGGGCGGCGGACTGCCGTAGGTGTAGAGGGCGACCTCGATCCGTGGCGGCCGGCCGCCCTTGCGGCTCGTGGCGAACTCGTTGACGAACGTCCAGAGCTGGTTCTTGGCCTGGTTAATCAGGCCGCTCATCGACCCGGAGTTGTCCAGGAGCAGGGCGACCTGGATCTTCGGCTCGGCGGCCCGGGCGGTGCCGCCCAGCGCGACCGCCACCAGCACGGCTGCCACACAACTGATGGTCCTTCGGGATGCCATGGTGCGTCTCCTTTCCGGGATTGCGGCCCGTTCAATTGCCGGGCCCTTTGACAAGAATGCGTTGTCCGTCGACGAGCATCAGGATGTCGCCCCGAAGGGCGATCGTGCCGTTGCGGTTCTGCCGGGCGAGCTTCTCGGCGAGGTCGCGGAACGCCTCGGAGCCGAACTCGATGACCCGGTCCGGTTCGGTCCGGCTGTCGGACCCGATGACGCGGCTGTCGATCCACTGGTTGCCGCGGCGATAGAACGCCCGGTCGCCCGTCTGCTGGACGGTGGTGACCTCGACGCGGTTCATGTTCTGGTCCCAATAACCGTTGCGAACGTTCAGTTGGGACTGGCGGCGCTGGAAGTCGTTGTTGAACTCCTGGTTGACGGCGGCCAGTCCGTGGCGCGTGAGGACGGCCCGGGCGCCAAAGTTCCGGGCCGCCTCGGCCAGGACCTCGTCCCGTTGCGACAGGTCGGTCCCCTCGCGGGCAAGGAAGGCCGTGTACTCGGTCAGGATGCCGAACTCGGTGGAAAGGCGGACCACCTCGCCGACCAGCTCCCTGAACTTCGGATCGTTCTCGGCGACGAGCTTGGCCTGGGCGTAGGGCGGCGCGTCCGGGGCGGCCCCGAGCTGGCGGATGGCGTCGAGGAGGACGCCGATCTTGCGGCTTGCCCAGAGGCGCGGCACGAAGGCGTTGCGGGTCGTCGCCCCCGCGAGGGCGAAGCGGAAGCGAAACGTCCGGCGGCGGCCCAGGTAGTTGCCGCTCAACCGGAAGATCAGCGGTTCCTCGCCCTTGTATCGCCCGAGCAGGACGAGCTGGTCGTCTTCGAAGAGGTCCGGCACCGTGGCCGGGCAGAGATCGCTCACCCGGGCCGAGCCGGGGTTGTCCGCATCGTCGGTCACCTGGAGGGCCGGGCCGGCGAGAACAGGTCCGGCCAGCCGCTTGAAGACCGTCGCGACCTTCACCTCCACGTCCTCCTTCGGCAGGACGAACGTGGCGGTGGCGCGGGTCTCGGCGGCGATCTTGTCCAGCAGGGGTGTGTTGACGTCGACGCCCACGCCGAAAGTGAAGATCCGGCGGTTGTGGGGGTTGGCCTTGAGGGCGACGTCGCGGATGGCCGCCTCGCGGGTCTCGCCGATGGTCGGCAGGCCGTCCGTCAGGAACAGGACGATCGGCAGCCGGCCGTCGAGCGGCTTCTGCCGCAGGGCCTCGACGAGGGCATCGTGAATGTTCGTGCCGCCGCGGGGTTCGACGTCGCGGAGGTAGCGCCGGGCCCGGACGACGGAGTCCTTGTCGACGAGGACGGGCCGGGGCGAGAAGACGTCGACCGCCTCGTTGTAGACGATGAGGTTGAACGCCTCGCCTCGCCTGAGGCCCTCGATGACCTGGAGGGCGGCTTCGCGGACCTGCTCGATCTTCTCGCCCCGCATGCTGCCCGAGCGGTCCAGGACGAGCGTGACCTCGCGCTTGATGGTCAACTTGCCGTTCTCGTCCGCCAGGCTGGCGGGCACGCCGGCCAGCAACAAAAAGTAGCCGCCGATCTTCGGGTCGGGGTAGGCGATCAGGGAGGCCGTCACGCCCTCCCCTTCGAGGAGATAGGAGAGGCGAAACGGCCCCGGCTCGCGCGTGGCGCCGGCGGCGGTCCGGGCCGAGACGACGCCCTTCTCCTGGCGCGTCACGTCCAGCTCGTGGCTGGGCGAGTAGACCGTTGCAACGGCCCGCTTCGACTTGATCCGCACGGAGACCTGCCAGGGGATGCTGTAATCGACCGACTCGCTCCGGGGAAGCTCGTAGTCGACGCGGTTGCCGTCGGCGGCCAGGAGGTGCTCGTAGGTCAGGCGGACCTTCTGGGTCCCGTTCGGCGGAACGGGGAAGACGGCCGAGCGGACGAGGTTGTAGCCGATGAACTCCAGGAGGGCCGGGTCGCGGATTTTGGCCACGATCTGGCTGTAGATGCCCTTGGCCTGGTCCTTGGGGAGCAGCTCGGCAATCGGCTCCTTCGCCGCCCCCTGGAAGGTGAACGCCCGGACGACGGCGCCGTCGGGCACGGGGACGACCAGCTCGGCCTCCTGGCGGCTTCCCGTGAGGTTCTTCAGGCTGATGTCCATCGTCGTGGTGGCCGCCTGCTCGACAATCACGACGCCGACCTCGACGCCGGTGACCTCGATGTTCGTCTGCCGGACCGGGGCGGTCGAAGCAACTGCGGCCCGGGGCGGGACGAAGGACCGGGCCTGGGGGACGACGATGTTCGCCGCCCAGGGCCGGCCGTGATAGTGGTAGTGGTGATGAACGTCCTGGGCCCCGGCGGAACCGGCGGCCACCAGTGCCCCCGCCGCGGCAAGGACCAGCCAACCGGTTCGCTTGCACCTCATCGTCGGGCCTCCTTCCAGAGGGTCGCTCGCCTCGTGCGTCTACCCTTAGTATCGCACGAAACGGGCCCGGCGTTGGTAACAAGCGGGTAACATCGAGTGGAAGCGATGTGGTTTGGAGGCGACCGGCGACCGCTCAGCGCGGTTCGGCCGGTCGGGGCAGCGATCCGCCGGACGACGGCGCAGCGCCCAAAACGGAGCACCGTGCGGCGGAGTCTGCCCAGGGAGGTGGGCTATTTCTTGCGCTTCCGGCCCTTCTTGCCCTTTTTCTTGCGATTTTTCGCCGCACGCCACTCATCGTAATCGTCCGGCGTGCGGAACACCGTGTCGAGCACTTCGCCGTCGCTGCCTTCGCAGGTCTCCGGGTCGTGCTCGCGGCAGACGTCGTACCGGCGGTCGTAGATGCGGCAGCGGTTGTCGCCGTCGAGGTGCTCGCAGGGGGTGAAGAACTGGACGTTCCACGTCCCGTCGTCGGAGTCGATGTAAACGTGGACGTTCTTGTGGGCCAGGAACCAGCGGATCTCCTCACGGTCGACCTTGCGGCGAGGCTTCGGCACCTCGACCGTGACGTAGCGGCAGCACGTGGCGGCGCAAACGTCGCAGGTTCCGTGGCCGGTCTTCTTTCGCAACCGTGGCCCTCCTTTGCCTCGCTCGGCGCGCATTAAAGGCCCCGCGCGGCCCCGCGTCAAGGGCCGGCTTTCCGCGGCGCCCGCAGGCCGCGTATAATCCAGGAGCCGCGCCGCCGGAAAGCGAGGTCCCGATGTCCGCCCGATCAATCCGTGCCGCCACACGCCTTGGGCCAGTTCTCCTGGTGCTGGCCGCCGGCGTCGTTTTCGCCCTCCGATTCGCTCAAACCAGCCAGGCCCAGCGAGGCCGCGGCTTCGAAGACGTCAACCTGTCCAACTGCATCATTCCGCGAAGCGAGATCCTCGCCGGCGGCCCGCCGAAGGATGGCATCCCCGCCCTGACGGACCCGAAGACGGTCCCTGCGGCCGACGCCGATTACCTCCGGCGCGACGACAAGGTCATCGGTGTCGAACTCGAGGGAGCGGCCCGGGCCTATCCGCTGCGGGTCCTGGTGTGGCACGAAAACGCCAACGACGTCCTGGGCGGCCGGCCCATCGCCGTCACGTACTGCCCCTTGTGCCACTCGGCGTTCGTCTTCGACCGCCGCGTCGACGGGGAGGTCCGCCAGTTCGGCATCAGCGGCCGCCTGTGGAATTCCAACGTCCTGCTCTATGACCGGCAGGACACGGTGGCCGAGGAAAGCCTGTGGTCGCAGGTGCTGATGAAAGCCGTGTGCGGCCCGGCCGCCGAGAAAGGCCTCAAGCTGGAGCCCCTGCCCTCCGAGCTGGTCACATGGGGCGACTGGCGGAGGCGGCACCCCGAGACGACCGTGCTGTCGAAGTCAACCGGCCATCGCCGCAACTATGTCCAAAACCCGTACGCGGCCTACTTCCGCACCGAGAGGCTCATGTTCCCCGTCTCGGCCAGCGAGGCGGAGCTTCGCGGGCACCGCAACAAGGAGGTGATGGTCATAGTCCGGGTCGGCGAGGCGGTCCGGGCCTACGCCGTGAGCGACGTTGAGAGGGCCGCAGGCAAGGACGGGACGTTCGAGGACCGGCTGGGAGGCGGCCACGTGCGGTTCCATTATGCCGAGGAAGGCAAGACGGTCCGCGTGGAGCCGGTGAGCCTGCCCACGGGCGACGACTTCGCGGTGGCTTACACGTTCTGGTTCGCGTGGCGGGCGATGCACCCGCAGGGCGACCTGTTCCGACCGGACGGGACAAAGGAGGACGCCGTTCGACGAGGCCGCATGCAGCCGCCGACGGGCACAGCCACGAAGTGACGCCGGATTTCCGCAGACGCACGGGCGCCCGGCCGTTAACATGAACGACCGGAGAGGGGTGCAGGCGGGCCGACCTGCCGCCACAATGCAAACGCCTGCGGCCCGCCGCCGGCGGGCGAGGAGGCCCACCATGGCTCACGTGCTGCACATCCAAGCGTCCCCGCGCGGCGAGGAGGCGTTCTCCATCCGGGCGGCCCGGGCGTTTCTCGACGCCTATGCCGAGAGGCACCCGGACGACACCGTCGAGACGCTCGACCTGCCGGCCGACCCGCCCACCGAGTTCCGCGGCGACGAGGCCACGGCCAAGCTGAAGGTCCTGGCCGGCGAGACGCCCACCGACCAGGAGCAGGCCGCCTGGGACAAGGTCGTCCGGACCATCGACCACTTCAAGAAGGCCGACAAGCTGGTCGTCTCGTCGCCGATGTGGAACTTCGGCCTGCCCTACCGGCTGAAGCACTATCTCGACGTCATCATCCAGCCCCGCGAGACGTTTCGCTATACCGACACGGGCCAGGCGGAGGGGCTGGTGACCGGACGGCCGGCGATGCTGGTCCTGGCGCGCGGCGGGGAATACGCTCCGGGGACGAGCGGCGAGGCGATGGACTATCAACTGCCCTACCTGAAGGCGGCCCTGGGGTTCATCGGCTTCGAGCGGATCGACGCGATTCTCGTCGAGCCGACCGTCGCCAAGGGGCCGGAAGCCGCCCAGGCGGCGCTCGACGCGGCCATCGAAGAGGCGAAGAAGAAGGCGGCGGCGGGCTAGGGAAGCCAGTCGGCCTGCCGGTTCGCCGAGCAGCGCGGCAGGCAAGTTTGCCCGCCGGCTAATACTACAGCGCTACGAGGATCAAGACAGCAGAACCGTGTTGCGTCAGATGTTCTGGGCGCCACGCTGCGTTCTCGGCAGTTTGCCTGATCCTGCCACGAGCGGCCTGCTATGGACACGCTGGCGCAGGGCCGTCACGCTCCGTAAACCAGTGTTCACAAAAAGTTTACGCTCATGGCCCAAGATCTCACGGCGTTGTAGTACTAACCTGTTGGTTCTTGCGGCTCGCTTTGCCTTTCGGCACCTTTGTGTGCCATCTGCTTGGCCACGTCGCCCTCGAAGTACACCGTCCGGGTGGGGAAGGCGATCGAGAGGCCCCGCTCCTCCAAGGCCCGCATGATCGCCAGGTTCACGCGTTCCTTCGTCTCCATGTAATCGGCGTACGCGACCGCCTTCGTGAAGTAGTAGACCGTGATGTCGAGGCTCGAGTCGCCGAAGTCGCCGAACCGCACGACCATGAACTCCTGGTCCACGCCCTCGTCGGCCTCCAGGACCCCCCGGATCGCCGCGACGGCGTCCTCCATCTGGTCGGCAGTGGTCTCGTACGTGACGCCGACCGTCTGGAAAACCCGCCGCACGGGCATGCGGGACCAGTTCTCGACCTGCGCGTCGGCCACCTGCCGGTTGGGCATCGAGACGACCGACTTCGGCCAGGTCCGGATCCGCGTCGAGCGGTACCCGATGCCCTCGACGATGCCCTCGGTGTCGCCGATCTTGATCCAGTCGCCCAGGGCGAACGGGCGGTCCAGGAAGATGAAGACCGACCCGAAGAAGTTGCCCAGCGTGTCCTGAAGGGCCAGCGCCACCGCCAGGCCGCCTATCCCCAGGCCCGCCACCAGGCTCGAGACGCTGTAGCCCAGCATCTGGATCAGCCACACAGCGCAGAAGACGGCGATCGTGACCTTCAGGGCCTTGCGGATGAGCGGCACGATCTGGTCGTCGAGCTTCGAGTCGGTCCGCTCGGCCACCTTCGTCAGGTAATGCACGGCCACGTCCACCGCCCGAAACATGAACCAGATGACGTCGGCCGCCAGGAGCACCTTCAGGCAGCCGTAGACGAAGCCCCGGACGTTCGGCTCGGTCGGCAGGCGCATGACGGCGACGGCCCCGGCCAGACCGCCCAAGGCGAGGAGCCACCCCAGGGGCTTCGCCGCCGCCTCGGCCACCAGGTTGTCGAACTCGAACGGCGTCCGCTCAAGCAGCGGGACGACCTTCTTCTCCATCACGAAGTCGGCCACCTTCTTGGCCACCAGGCCCAGCAGGATGAAGGCGAAGGCGGCCAAGACCTCCCAGACCTGGATGCCGCCGACGATCTCCCGCGTGCTCCACGTGCCGAGGTGCTCCTCGAACTGCTCGGAGAGATCGAGCAGCGGCTCGCCGTCGTCCTCGGGACTCGGAGGCGCCTGGTCCGGGTCTCGATCGTCGGGCTCGCCGGGCCCCTCGGCCGGGGCGTCCTCGCCGGTTTCGGTGATCTCGACTTCCTGGCGGAGCTGCGCCTCGGCCGTAACCGCCTCGGCGGCCCGCGCCGCCGGCGGCGAAGCGGGGACGCTCGCCAAGACGACGCACAGGAGCAGCAGGACGGTCCGCACACGCTCGGGGACAGTCATCGGGGCCCTCCTCGACTGGAATGCTCGCGCCGACAGGCTAAGCGCAGACGGGGGGCATTGCAAGGATGGAGACGCGAGCCGGCCGGGAGACAGAGCGCGGCGGGTGTGAAAACCCGCCGCGCCGAGTGTCGAATTGCCGTACCAAGCCCGGCCTCAGACGATGTTGCCGTCCTCGTCCTTCATGATGACGCGGCCGGCGCTGCGTTCGCGACGCGGCTTCGAAGCGAACTCGAGCTTCACCACCGCAACGCCCGCCACCTTGTCGGGACACTTCTCCGGCAGCCCCTTCAGGACGAGCCGGTCCTTCGTCTGTTCGAACGAGACCTCCTTGCCGGTCGGGAGGACCGTCGCCCGCCGCAGCTTCGACCGGACGTTGCCGATCGCCATCTCCCGGCCCGGCCAGCACCGGACCCACCAGTAGGCCGTGTTGTCCTTGATGGAGAAGGCCCCGAGCGGCGTACCGGGCATCCGCCGGTCGTTGCGGTCCACCTGGCCATAGACGGCTTCGCCGTGCTTGGCGAGCCACTTGCCGACCGGGACGAGCCGCTCCGTGGCCTCGGGCGGCACCGAGCCGTCGGGGGCCGGGCCGACGTTCAGGAGGAGGTTGCCGTTGCCGGCGGCACAGGTCTGGAGCATCCCGATGACCTCGCGGACGCTCCGCCAGTCGGGGGAGATCGGCATGTAGCCCCAGGACCGGTTGAAGGTCATGCAGGCCTCCCAGGCCCGGCCGGGCTCGGCCGCCTGGACCCGCTCCTCGGGGGTCCCGAAGTCCTCCGGCAGTTTGGACCGGTTGTTCATCAGGATGTGGGGCTGGAGGCGGCGGACCATCCGGTTCATCTTCTCGCTTTCCCACGCTTCGGGCGTCCGGAGCGGCCACGACACGTCGTACCACAGGATGTCGATCTTGCCGTAGTTCGACATCAGCTCGCGGACGCAGCCCTGGGTGAAATCGAGGAACCGCCGCCGGGCCGACTCGTCATGGTAGCACCGGGCCCCGTCCGGGTGGTGCCAGTCCATCAGGGAGTAGTAGAAGCCGATCTTCAGGCCGGCCTCCCGGCACGCCTCGACGTACTCGGCCACGAGGTCGCGGCCCGGCCCGCGCTTGACGGCGTTGTAGTCCGTCTGCTCGGTGTCCCACAGGCAGAACCCCTCGTGGTGCTTGGTCGTCATGACCATGTATTTCATGCCGGCCTTGACGGCGAGGCGGCACCACTCGCGCATGGGCTTCGGTTTGGGCTTCCAGGTGTCGGCGAGCTTCTCGTACTCCTGGAGGGGGATCTGCTCGTGGTTCATCACCCACTCGTGTCGGCCGAGCTGGGAGTAGAGGCCCCAGTGGATGAACATGCCGAACCGGGCCTCCTGGAACCATTTCAGTCGCTCTTTGCGGGACGGGACCTTCGACTTGGCCATCGGTTCCTCCTCGGGTTCGCGTGCCTCAATGCGTAACGGTGTTGAACTGAGCCCTGCAACACGTAGCGCGGCGGGTCTCCGCACCCGCCGCGTCCCTCCGACTTCCACGCGCGGTCGGTGCGGAGACCGACCGCGCAAACTCCTGGACAGTCGCTCAGAAGTTCTTACAGGCGTAGACAAGCTCGTCGAGGGTGCTCGTCGCCAGGCACTGGACGTCGTCGCCGGCGCCGTAGTAGATCTTCACTTCGCCGTCGGGCTCGACGATCTTGCCGCAGCAGAAGACGACGTTGACGGCCAGGCCGTGCCGTTCGTAGTGGGCCCGCGGCTCCAGGATGGGGTGATGCGTTACCGCCAGGACCTTCGACGGGTCCTCCAGGTCGAGGAGCATCGCCGCCAGGGTGTACCAGACACCCCCCGCGGGCTTCATGATGCCGTGGAACAGCACCAGCCACCCCTCGTCGGTCCGGTAGGGGACGCTGCACGGCCCGATGCCGCCGACGGCGAACAGCTCGCAGTCGCTCCGCCTCAGGACGAGCTTCGACCGGCCCCAGTAATGAAGGTCGGGCGAGTAGGAGATCCAGACGTCGCCCTTGCCGCCCTCGCGGGGGATGTTCGGCCGGTCGAGGCGGCAGTAGAGGCCGCCGATCTTCTCCGGAAAGATCACCATGTTCCGGTTGTCGATCTCCGAGAGCCAGCCGAAGAACGGGACCTCCTGCCAGTCGGTCGTCGTGAACAGGGCCGAGCGGCACCCCAACCACCCGTGGACCGCCAGCGTCATCAGGTAGCGGTCCTCCTCGGCGAAACAGGTGATTCGCGGGTCGTAGACGACGTGGGTTGCGAACTCCTGAAACTCCGGGTCCTCGGGCATCGGCAGCGGCTCGGGCCGCGGCGTGAAGCGGACCCCGTCGTCGGAGTCGGCCAGCCAGATCAGCGTCCGCTGGTTGAGCTGGTTGACGCGACACGCCAGGAGGTACTTCTCGCCGACTTTGGTGCAGCCGGAGTTGTACACCGACGCGACCCGCCAGGGGAAATCGTCGGCCGTCAGGATGGGGTTCTGCGGATGTCGCCGGACGACTTCCTTGGTCACCTTCCGCATGGCTGTGCCTTTGCTCTCAGGCCCGTTCGTTCGCGAGCGGCAGAGCCTACCGGCAGCCGCCGGACGATGCCATCATAAATTCCGCCGGGCGCTGGCGAGCCCGTGTCATCCCGAGCGAAGTCGAGGGACCTCGCCGTGGCCGTTGGTGGTAACGTGGGGCGAACCGGGCGCGCCGACCCTTTTCAACCGGTACTGCTGACGTAGGGGCGAGGCGCGCGCGCGGCGGGCCGACATTTCGCTTTCGGCCCGGCAGTCCCAAGCGGTAGCATACGTGCTCCCTTTGCTCCCGAAAGGAGTGGCCCATGGAGGCGTTCTGGGACCAGGTGACGGCGGGCGGGCCGGGCGCGCCGCAGACGGTGGCCGAATCGCAGACGGTCGCCGAGGACCTGAGACAGGCGATCGGCGCGGACGAGGTCTACTGGGAATCGGTCTGCTGGGCCCGCGGGGCGATTCTTGCCCTGGCCCGGCGAGGACTCGAGAAGTCACTCCTGGTGGCGATGTCCAAGGACCATCTCGGGCAGATGAAGATCCAGCCCGCCGAAGGGTGGACCAAGAAGGCCGTTAACCTCTCGGTCGGCCCGGCCCTCATTCTCGAGCGGCCCCCCGACGACATCGGCGCCCGGGCGCTCCGCGAGTGGCTGCCCTGGACGGGACCCCAGCTCATCGGTGACCGGCCCTCGATCGGCCTCGGGGACCGGCTGGGCCTGGCGACGCCCGGCCACGTCCGGGCCGTCCGCGACACGGGCTACGTCCCGATGCTGGCCCAGCAGTCGGTCCGCGAGATGACCCGCACGGACCGCTCCCCCCACCAGGTGATGGACGATGCGACGTGGGGCGTCTTCCAGACGGGCTTTCGCGAGGGGTTCGGCGCCGATGCCGACCACCTGAAGACGTTCGAGGACATCGATTCGTGCGCCGCCGTCGGGTTCACGTTCTACACGATCGACCCGGGGGACCACGTCGAGGACGCGGCCGACGAGATGGAGGCGTCGGCCCTGGCCGAGCCCTATGCCGCCCTGCCGTGGGACACCCTTCGGACGACGCCCGAGGAGACGCTCGAGCGGTTCGTCGGCGAAACAATCGAGCTGACCGACGAGGTCACGGTGGCGTTCGACGAGGCGACGCTGCACCGGGCGGCGGTCAAGTACGGCCGGGCGGTGGCCCACACGGCGTCGATGTTCGGACACCTGAAGGAGGTGTTCGGCGACGAACGGTTCGAGCTGGAGGTCAGCGTGGACGAGACCGAGTCGCCGACGACGCCGGCCGAGCATTACTACGTCGCCCGGGAGCTCGCGCGGCTGGGCGTCGCGTGGATCAGCCTCGCCCCGCGTTTCGTCGGCCGGTTCGAGAAGGGCGTCGACTACATCGGCGACCTGGACGAGCTGGAGCGGACGTTCCGGGCCCACCTGGCCATCGCCGATGCGTTCGGCGGCTACAAGATCAGCCTCCACTCGGGCAGCGACAAGTTCAGCGTCTACGAGATGGCGGCCCGGCACGGCGGCGAGCGGGTGCACGTCAAGACCGCCGGCACGAGCTACCTGGAGGCCCTGCGGGTGATCGCGGGGTGCGAGCCGGCCCTGTTTCGCGAGGTCCTGGCGTTCGACCGCAACCGCTACGAGACCGACAAGGCGACGTACCACGTCTCGGCGAACCTGGCGAACGTGCCCGAGCCGGACGAGCTGGCCGACGAGGAGCTGCCGGCCCTGCTGGACCAGTTCGACGCCCGGCAGGTGATGCACGTGACGTTCGGATCGGTCCTGACGGCCGAGGGGGGACAGCGGTTTCGTCGGCCCCTGATCGAAGCCCTGAAGACGCACGAAAGGGAGTACGAGGCGGCCCTGGAGAAGCACATCGGCCGCCACGTCGGGCCGTTCGTGGGCAGCACGTGACAAGCCTCGCCGGCAGGGCCCTTGGCGGATACGTGGCCGGCCCGATACAATAGCGTGGAGATGAGAGCGGAAGAAACGTAGATGGCGAACACATACACGGCGGTGACCAAGAAGGACGGCCAGCGGTGGATCGGCTGGATCGAAGAGGTCCCGGGCGTGAACTGCCAGGAACGGACCCGCGAGGAGCTGCTGGAAAGTCTCCGCGTCACGCTCAAAGAGATGATTGAATTCAACCGCGCGGATGCCTTGCAGGCAGCCGACTCCGACTACACCGAAGAGCCACTGAGCGTATGAAGCGTACGGCAGTTCTCAAGCACCTACGCAAGCATGGTTGCGTCTTCGTCCGCGAAGGCGGAAGGCATTCCTGGTGGGTGATTCCGGCACAAGGCCGCCGACCGGCCGTGCCAAGACACACCGAAATCTCCGGGCAACTCGCCCGCAAGATCTGTAAGGACTTAGGACTACCTTTCGGGAAGTGAGCGGGCTTGGGCCGGCAGCGCCGCTGCGCACTTATTCCGTCCCTTCGCCGCCTTCTGCCGGTCTCGGCTCGACGGTGAAGTCGGCGGGCTTGCCGAGCCTCTCGTAGAGCCCGCGGCGGGACCGCTTGTCGCCTTCCTGGACCCCGGTCGCGATGCGGGCCACCCCTTCGGCCTTCTCGATCGGCACGACGATGACGCCGTCGCCGTCGGCCACGACCACGTCGCCCGGCCGGACGTGGACGCCGCCCACGCTGACGGGCTCGCCCGTCGCGTCGAGCTCGAGCCTGCCGGGCCGGATGCCGCGGGCGATGCCCGCCGAGTAGACCGGAACCTGCTGCTTGATCAGTTCGTCGGCGTCGCGGGCCCCGCCGTTCGTGACGGCCCCGCGGGCGCCCCGGGCGAGCCACCCCAGCGAGTTGCACGAGCCGATGAAACCGCACTCGCGGACGCCCGCCGCGTCGATGACGATGACGTCGCCCTCGGCGATCTCGTCGCCGATGGGCCCCTGGGCGAGGTCACGGTACCACTCGCCCTTCCACCGGTTGAACGCCTCCGGCGAATCGAACGTCGGCACGTGCCGACCGGTCGGCACGAAGCGGACCGTGTGGGCGTAGCCGACGACCCGGTGGGCGAAGGTCTCGGTGTCCCGCCACAGGGGGCGGATGGCCGGGTCCATCAGGCCGACGTCCCGCAGGCCCACGGCGTCCATCCCGTCGCAGACGTCCGTCACGCGGAGCCCCTCGAACAACTCGAGCACCTCCAGGCGTCCTTCGTCAGCCATCGCCGCTACGCCTCCTTTCCGGCCGCCTCGTGGAACCGCCGCCGGACGACCTCGTAGGCCAGCTTCGGCCGGCGGTACTCGTCCACGACGCCCTTGTTGTTCATCGTCCGGGGCCGGCCCGTGGGGAACGGGTACGAGACGCGGCAGTCGCAGAACTGCCAGATGATGCCCCCGGCGAGCCGCGGGTGCGAGAGGTAGCAGGCGCAGGTGGCATCGAGGACGTCGGCCTGGCAGTCCTCGCTCCAGGGGGCACGGTACTCGCTGCGGCAGCCGTAGAGTGCCCCGCCGCCGAACTCGCTGATGATGATGGGCTTCGCGCGGCCGCCCGCCGACTCGATCCACTCGATGAGGGCGTCAACCTCGTCCCGCACCTTGTCGAGCGGGTCGTGGTACCAGCCCGTGTAGATGTTATAGCTGACGACGTCCGGGAGATCGAACGAGAGGTCGGTGCCCCGGTGGCAGGAGGCGAAGGTCGTGGGCCGGCTCGGGTCGAGCCGCTTCAAGAGCTCGAACTCCTCGGCGTAGATGGCCTTGCCTTCCTCGGTGTTCGAGGCGCACTCGTTCAGGATGCCCCACAGGACGATCGAGGGGTGGTTGAAGTGCTGCTCGACCATCTCCTGGGTGCAGTCGAGGGCCTGCTGGCGGAAGTTGGGGTTCTGCATCTGCTCGAGCTTCAGGCCCCGGGCATGGTTCTCCTCCCACACCAGGATGCCCCGCTCGTCGCACAGGTCGAGCCACCGCTCGTCGTTGGGGTAGTGGCTCGTGCGGTCGAGGTTCGCCCCGAGGTGCTCCAGGCGGTCCGCATCGTGCACCAGCGCCTCGACCGGCAGGGCGCAGCCGAACAGGGGGTGGTCCTCGTGGCGGTTGAAGCCCCGGATGCGGATCGGCTCGCCGTTGAGGAGGATGTCCGTGCCCTGCACCGCGACCTCGCGAAAGCCGACCCGGTCGATGAGATCGTCGACCGGTTCGTCGCCCCCGGTATGGAGGACTGCCCGTGCGGCATAGAGGCGGGGCGACTCGGGCGACCAGCTCTCGGCCTCCGGGAAGGCCGCCTCGGCCTCCAGCCAGACCGTCCCGCCGCGCTCGACGGCCGCGCTGCCGAGGTCGACCGTCTGCCCGGCCAGCTCAACCTCGACGCGGACCTCGGCATCCTGCTTCTTCGCCAGGTTGATGATTTCGGCGCGAAGCTGGGCCGACCATCCCCCGCCCTGGTCGCGCTTCGGCGTCACGTGGAGGTACCGGATGTATTGCGGCGGGACGTGCTCGGCCGCCACGGGCCGGGTGATCCCGCCGTAGGTGTAGTAGTCGTTCTCCACGTGGAGGGCCGAGTGCTCGCCGAAGGAGTTGTCGACCTCGACGATCAGCTCGTGCGTGCCTGCTTCGACTTCCGCCAGCGCCACCTCGAATGCCGTGTAGGCGTTGTAGTGCTCGCCGACCTTCTCGCCGTCGAGGTGCACGCGGCCGGTGTGGCTGACGCCCTTGAAGACGAGCCGCAGGGGCCCCGTCTCGGGCTGGCAGATCGTCCGCCGGAGCCAGCCCCGCCCGCGGTAGGCCCGGTACTCGGGGTGCGTCTCCCAGCAGCCGGGCACCTGCATCGGCCGGACGAAGGCGGTCGGCAGGCCCGAGGCGTCGGTCGCGGTGACTTCCGGCTCGGTCACGAAGTCCCACCGGCCGCCCAGGTCACGGACCGGCCGGATGACGTGCTCGTCGAACAGGCGGCTCATGCGTGGTTTCCTCTCTTGCTTGCAATCGGGTCGCGGGCCCCTAGAATGGCCGAAGAGCGGACAGGTTCAAGCGAATTTGTGTTCCGCCGCCGATTTTGCCGCCGGCCATGGTGTCGGGGGCATCAACCACCGAAAGGCAACAGCCATGTCCGACTTGCTGATCAAGGCCGACCCGTCCCTGAAGGGCTACAGGCAGATCGTCGCGCCGGGCGACGGGGGCCTGGAGCACCTCGGCTTCGGCCTCGCGAACCTGGACGCCGGCCAGGACTGGGCATTCGACACGGCCGATGCCGAATGGTGCGTCATTGTACTTTCGGGCTCCGTCCGGGCCTCGGTGGGCAAGGAACCACTGACCGACGAGCCGCTCGGCAGCCGCAAGAGCGTCTTCGACGGCCCGGCGTCGGCCGTGTATCTGCCGCCGCAGGCCAAGGGACGTATCGAGGCCGCGACGCCGGCCCGCCTGGCCGTCTGCCAGGCCGCCTCCGACACCGGGGCCGCCCCCACGGTCATCTTCCCCGAGATGGTCAACGTCAAGACGGTCGGGGCGTACAACTGGCAGCGGCAGGTCCACGACATCGTCGACAAGCGGCTCGCCGCCGGGAAGCTCCTCGTCGGCGAGACGTTCAACCACACGGGGTGCTGGTCGAGCTACCCGCCGCACCGCCACGACGAGCACCGGCCCCCCGAGGAGGTGAACCTGGAGGAGGTGTACTTCTTCCAGGTCGATCCGCCGCAGGGGTTCGGCATCCAGCGGATGTACACCGACGAGCGGGACCTCGACGAGTGCCACGCCGTCGAGCACGGCGACACGGTCATCCTGCCGCGTGGCTACCATCCCGTGGCGGCCGCTCCGGGCTACCGGGTGTACTACCTGTGGCTGATGGCCGGCCAGGGGCGGGACATGGCCCCGTTCGACGACCCGGCCCACCACTGGATCAAGGGGGCCGAGACGCTGCTCGACGAGGTCGAGTGGGGGGAGTAGGCCCCGATGAATCAGGTATGCTGAATTTTTAATGCTGAAGTGACGCGGCGGTCGCCGTCCGGGCCGCCGAGCCCGGAGCGCGTGCTCCGGGTTGCTTTCGATAGTCGCCGTCCGACCCGCAACCAAGCCCAGGGAGCCCTTTGCCCATGCCCGCCGACCACGACTTCCTCACCGACCGCTGCAACGAGCTGTACCGGACGCCGATGCAGGAGAAGTTCCGCCACATCCACCCCATGCCGATCGGCGTCGTATTCATCGAGCGGCCGGGCATGACCTTCGATGACATCCGTCGCCACTTCCGCCTCATGAAGCAGCTCGGATACACCTGTCTGAAGGGCATCCACCTGTGCGGCGAGCGGGACCGGAAGAAGGTCATGCACCTGGCGCTCGACGAGGGCATCATCCCGTGGTGGTACGGCGAGGGGGGCTGGGAGCCCATCAACGACGATCTGCTCGAGAAGCTCGGCATCCCCCGCGAGACGCCCGTCGACCAGGTCCGCAAGGACCCCCGCATGCTCGCCCACCAGGAGCAGGTCATGCGGGAGCGGATCGAGCGGACCGGCGTCCGCCGCAAGGGCGACCACTCCGGCCAGAGCCGCCCGTCCTACTTCAGCTTCGACATGCAGCTCACCGAAGAGGCGGTCGAGCCATTTGTGGCCTGGCTCCGCGAGGCGTACCGGACCCCCGAGGCCCTGGCCGAGGCGTGGAACTTTCACCACTCGATGGTCCCCGCCCCGGAAGGGCCCTGGACCGGCTGGGAAGACGTGGCCGGGTACCTTCGCGACTGGATCGCCTCGATCGGGGAGAAGCAGTGGGGCCTCGTGCCGGCCAGCCGGGAGTATCGCCGCCTCCGCGACATCCTCCGGTTCAAGGCCGACGCCTACCTGGAGCACGTCCGGGCCCGGGCCGAGGCCGACATGGCGCACGATCCCCACGGGCCGTTCCGGGCGGGGGGAGAGATGGGCCTGTTCCTCCCGTTCGCCTCCCGGGCGACCGACATGGAAGGCATCGCCGCCCTGATGGCCGACTACGGGTCGTTCTATCCGTCGATCCACCTGGCGTGGCACTTCGAGGAGGTGGGGTTCGAGGTGCCGCGGCCCGCGTTCATGATGGCCCAGCTCGTGGCGGACTGGTTCAAGGGCGGTTGGTCGGGTCCGTGGGAGTCGACGGGCGGGCCGCAGCAGTTCTCGGGGGGCAAAGCCCCCTTCTGGCCCCCGGCCCGGCCCCTGGTGCCCGGCTCGACCGTCGATGCCGGGGTCATGACGCAACTCATGCTATCCTACCTGGCCGGGGGATTTCGCGGGGTGGGCCTGTGGTGCTGGTCGGCCCGGTCGTGCGGGTGGGAGGCGGGCGAGTTCGCCCTCCTCGACCGGAACCTCGAACCCTGCGAGCGGACCGTCCAAGTCGGCCGCATCGGCCAGGCCATGCAGCGATGGCGGGACGAGCTGTGGCAGGCCCGCAAGGAACCCCTCGTCGGCCTCTACCAGGACTTCGACAACGAGGCCATCTGGGCCGCCATGGCCTCCCCCGGACGGGACCACTACAAGCACATGCCCGTCAAGGGCCGCATCGGCGCGAGCCGCGCCCTGATCAACGCCAATGTCCCCTGGGAGTACGTCACGGCGCGGCAACTCCGGGCCGGGCTCGCCGGGCGGTATCGGGCCATCTACCTGCCGTGCGCCATCGCCATCCCCCTCGACGTCCTGGAGGTCCTCTCGCGGTACGTGCACGACGGCGGGCGGGTGGTCGTCGACATGCCCGGGGCGTACTACGACGAGTTCGGCCGCCTACTCTCGACCGCTCCCGAGACGACGTTCGAGCGGACGTTCGGCTGCACCATCCGCGACTACCAGTACTCCCGGAACGTGCCGCGGGCCATCGAGGGGCGCCCGCTCGACGGGTTCGTCCTCGACCTCGGCCTGACGCAGGCCGAGGCCCTCGTCCATTACGACGGCGGCGGCCCGGCCGTGACCGAGAACCGCTTCGGCAAGGGCACGGCCGTGGTCCTGGGATACGAGGCGTCCCCGATGTGCAAGGAGCCGGGCGACCTCCAGGCCGAAGCGTGGCTCGCGCGGTGGGCCCTCGGACCGTACGAGTCGCCCTACGCCTGCGAGGGGGCCCTGTGCTACCGGCTCGCGGCACCCGAGGCGGACCACTATTTCCTCCTGAACGACGGCCCGGCGACCGAGGCCCGGCTCGACACGAAGGCGCTGCGCTACCAACAGGCGGCCGACGCCGTCACCGGCGAGGCCCTGGACCCGAGGTCGCCCGTCCCGGTCGATGCCTACAGCGGCCGGTGGCTGCGGATGGAGAAGGCCGTGTAGGGCGAACCGTGCCGCCTGGTAGGGGCAAGGCATGTCTTGCCCCTACGAACTGGCGCGTTCGCCTCGGTCCCCTTCACCCCGCCCCTCTCCCGCCGGGGGGAGAGGGAGGCAGCGACACAGCCTCTCAGCGCGGGAGCTCCGGCACGTCCAGCCAGCGGCGCTCGTGCCAGGACCGCTCCGCCAGCTCCGCGAGCTGGACGCCCTTCGCCCCCTCCCGCAGGTCCCACGGGAACGGCTCGTCGGCCGCCACGTGCCGCAGGAACAGCTCCCACTGGGTCTTGAAGGCGTTGTCGAACCCCTCGGGCGGGTCCGGCACCTTCTCCCAGTCCTCGAAGAAGTCGATGGGCTGCTCGACGTCGGGGTTCCACACGGGCCGCGGCGTCTCGGAGGCCGGCTGGATCCAGACGTCCCGCAGGCCCGCGACGGCCGACCCTTGCGTCCCGTCCACCTGGATCACGAGGAGGTCGTCGCGGCGGACGCGGGTGCACCAGGACGAGTTGAACTGGGCGACGACGCCGCCGCCCAGCTCGAAGATGCCGTAGGCCGCATCGTCGGCCGTGCAGGCGTACTCCTCGCCCCGCTCGTCGAGGCGGCGGGGGATGTGGGTGGCGGCGGTGCAGCAGACGCTCCGGACTTCGCCGAAGAGGTGGTCCAAGACGTACCGCCAGTGGCAGAACATGTCCTTGATGATGCTGCCGCCCTCCTCGGCGCGGTAGTTCCAGGAGGGCCGCTGGGGCTCGCCGTCGAAGCCGGTGAAGACCCAGTAGCCGAACTCGCCGCGGACGGCGAGGATGCGGCCGAAGAACCGCTCCTCGATCAGGCGCCTCAGCTTCACCAGGCCGGGCAGCCACAGCTTGTCCTGGACGACGCCGTGCTTGACGCCCGCATCCCGGGCCAGGCGGTACAGCTCGTAGGCCTCGTCGGCCGTCAGGGCGGTCGGCTTCTCGCAGTAGACGTGCTTGCCGGCGGCGACGGCCCGCCGGACGCAATCGGGCCGCAGGCTCGTCGAGAGGGCGTCGAAGTAGACCGGGCAGGATTCGAGGGCAAGGGCCTCCTCGAGGTCGGTCGTCCAGCGGGTGATGCCGGTCCGTTCCACGAGGGCCTTCAGCTTCTTCGGGTTGCGGCCCACCAGGAGCGGCTCGGGGACGATGACCGTCCCGTCGGCGGCCCGGACGCCGCCGGCGTCGCGGATGGCCAGGACGGACCGCACGAGGTGCTGGTTGGTGCCCATCCGGCCGGTCACGCCGTTCATGATGATGCCGATCGGTCGCATCTGCGGCATCGCAATCTCCGTTTTCGTGTCCTGACTCGCCGGCACAGCGTAACCCGGAGCTTCCGCTCCGGGCTCGCACAACGGCCGCCGCGGTGGGCGCAAACAGCGCCGGGCTGCTTCGCGCGGCCCTACGTAATCTGCTGGCGGGCGCCCTCCGGCAGCGGCGGAGCGTCCTCGCCCGCTTTCGGGAGCGTCCCGTCCAGCTCCTGCCGCCAGTGGGCCACGTCGCCCGCCGGCCCGTACACGTAGAGGAACACGGCCGGCTCGGTGCCGAGGTTCGTAATCTGATGGAACTCGCCGGGCGGGATGTAGACGGCTTGGCCGCCGACCAGCTCGGCCCGCTCCTCGCCGAGGCACATCTCGCACCGTCCGCTGACGACGAAGTAGACCTCCTCGGAGTCCTGGTTGTGCCAGGGCACCTGCCCGCCGTCCGGCTCCAGCGTCACGTAGCCCATCGAGAAGTTCTCGCACTGGATGGGGGCGAGGCCGCCGACGAGGTTCTGCGTCCACCGGCGGGCCGGGTAGGTGCGGCCTTCGAGCTTCGCGATGTCCGAGATGATCATGGCGGCCTCCTGAGCAGGGCAGCGCCCGGCGAACCCCCCGGCAGCGCCGTGCCGGGGCGTGAAACCTCGATAGGTTACGCGCCCGTCGGGCCGAAGAAGGTCAGGTAGGGCCCCCCCTTGGCCACCCGCTGGACGTACAGGGCCGACTCGCGGGCGTGGTAGTCGCCCCACATGCTCGACTCGCCGCAGGGCACCTTCCGGCCGGCGGGCACGTGGTCCCAGCCGTTCGGCCGATGGTAGACCGAGTGCAGGATGAGCCCCTCGTGGGCCTCGTCCGCCGAGAGGTAGGGCTCGGCGAGCAGCGTCTTCAGCACGGTCAGGCCCGCCTGCCAGTACGTCGCCCCGTCGGCCTCGTTCTTCGTCTGGAGATATCGCCCCAAACGCAGGAGCCCCTGGGCGGCGATGGTCGCGGCGGAGCTATCCACCGGCTCATAGTCGTTGAACGGGTCCGCGGGCCGCTCGAGATAGTCGCCCATCCGGGCCAGGCCCGGGGCCCCCGTGTCCCAATAGGGCACGCCGTCGGAGGGGGTGTTGGCGATGTAGAAGTCGCACGTGGCGCGGGCCATGCGAAGGAGGACCGCCTCGACCTCGCCGCGCCCGCCGAACGGCTCCAGCGCCTCGTCAGGGAGCACCTGGAGGAACTCCAGCTCCTCCGGGCACGCACACATGACCCACGCCAGGCCCCGCGTCCACGTCGACCGCGGCGACCAGCCCTGCTGCGTGCTCGGGTTGCGGTAGTTGCCATCGTTCGTGTTGAAGACGCTCTCCTGGGCGCACCGGCCCCAGACGTCGAACGCGTCGCGGCCCTCGTCGTAGTAGACGGCGTAGCGGGCCGTGGCCCGGGCGTGCTCGACGAGCCGCTCCAGCAGCGAGATCGCCCGGTCGTTCTCGTCCATCAGCACGTGGCCCAGCAGGTGCGCCAGGGCCAGCGCCCGGAGCGACCGCATCGTGTCGACGAACAGGCTGTGCGGGCCGTTGAAGCTACAGATGAATCCCCCGCCGCCGGCGACGGGGGTCCACCGCTTCGCTTGGACCGCCCCGGAGCACTTGAGGGCCAGCTCCCAGAAGTCCCGCTCGGCCGCGTTCTCGGGGATGCGGCCCTCCAGCATCAGCCGCCTGAGGTTGCCGTAGGTGCTGACGTTGTTGAACCCGTGGTCGTGGACGCCGAAGTGCGTCACGTGGGGGGCCATCAGGCGGCGGGTGCTCTCGCGACCGTAGTCGAGAAACCACGCCTCGCCGGTCGCGTCGAACTGGAGGATCGCCGAGCCGAACATGAACCCCTGGGTCCATTCGGTCCAGCCCCGGGCGGTGTACTTGCCCTCGACCGTGAAGACGGGGGCCCCGGTGGAGGTGTCGTAGCGCTCGTCGAGGGCCCGGATCTTCGGCCCGGAGAGCCCCCAGAGGCGCTCGATGGCGGGCACCAGGTCGGTCGGCTGAAGCGTCTCGTCGATCTTCATGGATCACCTCGGTGCGCGGGCCGACGGTCGGTCGGCGCGGGGTTCGGGCGGGCGACCTGTGCCGGCAAGCAGACGGCCGCCCGGGCATGCGACCCGAGCGGCCGGTCGGTCCGACTCGCGGTCTCGGCTACTCGGCCTCGCCGCCGGCCAGGGTCGCCAGGTAGGCGGCGCCCAGGTCCTCGACGTGGCCGGCGATGTTGTCGAACTGGTCCCAGTGCCCCTCTTCCTCCCCCAGGAGGTCCTCGAAGAGGTCCTTGGAGATCTGGTCGCCCAGCTCGGCGCACTTGGTAGCATGGTGATTATACATGTCGATGGCGGTCTTCTCGAGGGCCTTGTCGGTGGCGAGCATGTCGGCGATCGACTGGCCCTTCATGACCTCGCCGTCCGGCTTGTAGGTCGGCGTGCCGCCGAGGAACAGGATCCGCTCGGCCAGGTGCTCGGCATGCTTCATCTCTTCGATGGCGATGGTCTTCATGACCTTGGCCAGCTTGCCGAAGTCCTGGTCCTCGAGCTCGTAATGATGGCCCATATACTGAAGGATGGCCGCCAGCTCGGCGGCCCGGGCCTCGTTCAGCAGGTCGATGACTTCCGGCTTTCCCAGTGTGTCCGCTGCCATGGTTTCTCCTCTCGGGGCTAGCGTTGTGCAGTTCGGCGAGGCCGGCGGCAAGCGTCCCCCCGCAGCCGCGTCCCCGTCGCCACCTGTTTTAGACCGCCCCCCGCCGGGGGTCAAGCGGAAAGCGAAACCGCGCCGGAGGCCCCTCGCCGGCCAACCGAACCGGCCCTGCCCCGACCCCGCGCCCTCACGGCGTCCCGTCGAGCTCGTCCCGGAACCGCGCCAGGAACGCTTCCTCGATGCGGCGACGCGCATCGAACGCCTCCCGCGAGGCGTCCAGGTTCAGCGCCGCCCGGGCCCCGTCGATCCACTCCCGGTGCTCCTCGCTCCAGTAGTACGCCAGGGCGGCCCACGGGCCCCGGTCGTGCCGGGCGCTGTAGCCGAAGAGCAGCCAGATCATCTGGCCGCCGAAGTGGTCGAGCGCGTCGGCGTCCTGGAGGATGCGGGCGGCCGCCGACAGGTCGTCCCGGCCCCGCTGCGAGTGCCGCTCGACGAGCCGGGCGATCTCGGACACCTCCTGCGGCTCGCACACGCCGGCGAGAAGGCGGCCGACCTGCGCCGCCCCCGCCTCGTTGTGGGCCGGGACGCCCTTGGCCACGTCGTGGAACAGGCCGGCCGCGTAGAGGATATCCGGGTCGACCTCGACGGGCCGGCCGAGCCGCTCCCACAGCGCCACCGCGAGGCCGGCCACGCGGAGCCCGTGGTGGAGGACGAACCCCGCCTCGCGACCCTCGTGCGTCGCCCGGCCGGCCATCGCTCTCCGGGCGATCTCGGCAAGCTCGTCGCGGTTCACGGGAGGGGCTTACCTCCGGCCGGCTGGTGTCACAGGCCCAGGGCAGTCGAACGTGTCCCGCCGCTTCCTCCGTCGCCCTTCGGGCCATGCAGGACAAGCCCGCGGCGGGCTCGGCGGATTACGTTTCGGCCGTCTCCCCGAAGAGGGCGTCGACGAACGTCTCCGGGTCGAACGGGGCCACGTCGTCGGCCCCTTCGCCGATGCCGACGAACTTGACCGGAATGCCCAGCTCCCGCTTGACGGTCAGGACGATCCCCCCCTTGGCCGTGCCGTCCAGCTTCGCCAGGAACACACCCGTCACGTCGATCGCCTCGCGGAACTGTTTGGCCTGGGCGATGGCGTTCTGGCCGGTCGTCGCATCGAGCACCAGCAGCACCTCGTGCGGCGCCCCGGGGACCCGCTTCTCGAAGACGCGGCGGATCTTCCCGAGCTCCCGCATCAGGTGGTCCTGCGTGTGCAGCCGGCCCGCCGTGTCGGCCAGAACGACGTCGACGTTCCGGGCCAGGGCGGCCTCGGCCGCGTCGAACGCCACCGCCCCCGGGTCGGCCCCCATCTGGTGGCGGACCATGTCGACGCCGACTCGGTCGGCCCAGATGGCGAGCTGTTCGTCGGCGGCGGCCCGGAACGTATCGCAGGCCGCCAGGAGGACCGACTTCCCCTCCGTGTGGAACAGCCGGGCCAGCCGGGCGCAGGCCGTCGTCTTGCCGCTCCCGTTGACGCCGGCGACTATGATGACCGTCGGCCCGTCGGGGTTGTAGTGGACGGAGCGGTCGGCATCCTCGAAGCTCGCCTTGAGGTCCCGGCGGATGAGGGCCAGCAGGTCCTCGCCCCTCTCGATCTCGCGGTCGCGGTACCGCTCCGACAGGTCGTCGATAATGTGCATCGTCGTCTGGACGCCGATGTCGGCCAGGATGAGCGTTTCCTCGAGCTGCTCCAGGAAGTCGGCGTCGATCTTGCGGCCGGCGCGAAACAGGTCGCTCAGGCCCTCGGCGATCCGCGAGCGGGTCTTGGCCAACCCCTGGGTCAGGCGGCTCAGCCACTTGGCCATCTCGGTTCACCTCTCCGGGGGGGACTCGGGGCCGTCGCGGGGGCCCTTCGGCCCGGCGTCCCCCGTCGCCTCGGCCGACCCGCTCCGGGGCCCGCCGGACCTCTTCAGGATCCGCAGCACGTGGTCCAGGACGCCGTTGACGAACGCCCCGGACTCGGCCGAGCTGAACCGCTTTGCCAGCTCGATGGCCTGGTCCAGGACGACCCGCTCCGGCACCTCGGGACAGTTGGCCAGCTCGTAGGCGGCCACCCGGAGGATGTTCCGGTCCAGGACGGCCATGCGGTCGGGCGTCCAGTGCTCGGCGGCGCGGCAGACGAGCCGGTCGGCCTCGTCGTGCCAGGCCCATGCCCCCTCGGCCAGATCGCGGGCGAAGAAGTAGACCTCCGGGTTCTGCGTGCTCTCGCGGAGAAACGCGACCGTCTCCGGCCCGAACGCCTCGCCCCGCAGATCGAGCTGGTAGAGGGCCTGGAGCGCGATCTCGCGGCCTCGTTCCCGCCGTCTCATCAAAGAGCATCCTGCCGGGCCCCCGTCCTCGGCGGCCGGCGACGCCGCCGGCTTGCCCTCCGAAGCCCGGCTTGCGCGCCATGGCCCGCACGGCGATGGCGGAAGGACGAACGAGGGGGCGACGGGCTCGGGTTCGCCACCCCCGGCGGCGCGGCTCAGCCCGTCGCGCCGCCGATCTGGTCCATCAGGTTCGCCATCTCGATGGCGCTGTGGGCCGCGTCGGCCCCCTTGTTGCCGGCCTTCGTGCCCGCCCGCTCGACGGCCTGCTCGATCGTCTCGGTGGTAATGATGCCGAAGATGACCGGCACGCCCGTGCTCATGGCCGTCTGGGCGACGCCCTTGGCGGCCTCGGCGGCGATGTAGTCGAAGTGCGGCGTCGAGCCCCGGATCACCGCCCCGAGGCAGATGACCGCATGGTACGTGCCGCTCTCGGCGAGCCGCTTCGCCAGAACCGGCACCTCGAACGACCCCGGCGACCACACGACGTCGACGGTGTCGAGGTCCGCCCCGTGCCGCTGAAGGGCATCCAGGCACCCCGACAGGAGCCGCGAGGTGATGAACTCGTTGAACCGGCTGACGACGATGCCGAACTTGTGGTCGCCCGCGACGAGCTGCCCTTGGTAAATATTCGCCATCAGGGGGCTCCTTACCCTTGCCGGCCGGAATGCCGGAAGGCCGGCATGCGAACAGTTTAGCCGGCCGTCGGCCGGGTTCAAGCCCAAACGGGGTCTGCCGCGTCAAGCGGCGAAGATCGCGCCCAAGGCGGCCTACCGCCTCTCGAACGCGTAGAGCCGCTTGCTCGTGGCGACGTAGAGGACGCCGTTGGCCGCCACGGCCGTCGCGTACACCTCCCCCTCGAGTTTGGCCTGCGAGAGGAGCCGCTTCTCGCGGCCCGCGGCGAACACGAAGAACCGGCCCCGCTTCGTCCCGACGTACACCTTCCCGTCGGCCACCAGGGCCGAGGCGTAGATCGTGTCCCGCTCGTCGTGCGTCCAGCACACCTCCCCCGTGGCGGCGTCGAGACAATGGATCGCCCCGCCGCAGTCGGTCACGTAGACCAGCCCGTCGGCGACCGCCGGCGTGGCGATGCTCTCGACGTCCCTCGGGAAGGACCAGACCGACGCGGTCGCCGTGACGTCGCCGGAGCCCGTCGCGTCGATGCAGTCGAACCAGCACCCCGGCTTGCCGTGCCAGGGGTCGCCGCTCGCGGCCACGTAGACCCGGCCGTCGTGGAAGACCGGCGTGCCGACGATGGTGGCCCAGTGCCGAGGCTTGCCGCCTCGCTCCCACGAGCCGGGGCGGCCGGCCCGGCGTTCGCGGTCGCAGTCGAACGACCAGACGTTGCGGAACTCGCGGAGCCGCGTCGTCTCCCGCTCGGCGGGGGCCGCCGCCGACGCCGGCAGGGGCGCGAAGGCATAGACCTTCCCGTCGCCCCCGCCGTAGACGAGGAGCGGCTCGCCGCCCACCTTGCCCAGCGAGACCTGCGACCACTGGCCGTGGACGATGCCCGCCCCGATGCCGAACCGGTCCCGTCCGACGAGCCGGCCCGTCGACTTCTCCAGGGCGACGACGGCCGGGGCGTCGGGCTTCGGCACCCGCCACTGCGTGATGTCCGTCCCGTTGGAGGTCGGCACGTACAGGAGGTCGCCCAGGACCAGCGGCGACCCGTTCGATCCGTCCTGGGGGTGGACGCCGGCCGCCTCCACGAGGTCGACCCGCCAGATGACGTCCGCCTCGACGGCACCGGGCGGCCACTCGCTGACGTCCGGCCGGAACCACCGGGCCCCCTCGCCCGTGAACGGCCCGTCGTTGCCGTCGGTCATCCCGTCGAGGTCGAGGCACACCGCCTCGCAGGCGTTCGTAACGACGTAGACGCGGTCCCCCTCGACGGCGGGGGTGGCGAAGAAACCGGCCCGGGCCATGTCGGTCGCCGGCGGGGACCGCCGCTTCGGCACCACGAGCTGCCAGCGGAACCCGCCGGTCGCCTCGTCGAAAGCCATCAGGACGCCGGCGTCGCCCGTGCGGCGGGGTTCCCGCGGGTTCCCGTTGTTGGTGCCGACCAGCACCTTGCCCCCGGCCACGACCGGCGTGCCGTAAGTGACCGTGCCCAGGGCGGCCGTCCACTTGACGTTCTGCCCCGACTCCGGATCGACCGACTCCGGCAGGCCGGTCTCAGGTGAAACCATGTTCCGCGACCAGGCCCGCCCCCACTGAGGACGGTCGCCGCCGCGCACCGGACTCGTAGCCATGGCCAAGGCCGTCACGCAAACGAGCAGTGTCTGCTTCTTCATCGGGACCCCCATCGCTGCCCGGGCCCCAACCCGGGCGGTCGGGACGGAGGGTACAGGCGCAAGGGGGGACAGACAAGGGGTTGGCGGCAAGTCGGTGACCTCAGGCGAGGCCCCAGTGACGCCTCAGCACCCACTCGCACGCCAGCAGGGCGAGAAACGCCGCCACGAAGAGCGGCGTCGAGGTCACCTCGGCCCGTTGCATCACCGGCTCGGACTCGGGCTCGGAAGCGGCCGCGGAGGCCAGATCGTCCAGAAGCGCCGGCAGGTCGTCCAGCGTCCGGAACGTCCCGCCGCCGACCCGGGCGATCTGCCGCAGGGCGTCGTGGTCGGCCAGCACGTCGGCCAGCTCGGGGTCGCGGACCTCCAGCTCGAAGGTCGTCTCGGCCGTCCTGTCGCCACCGTCCACCCTCGCCTCCGCCCGGAGCGTGTAGGAGCCCGGCTCGCTCAGCCGCAGCACCCTCCGCCACAGGCCCGGCCCGGCCTCCGACAGGACGACGTCGCGCTTCGCACCGTCCGGGCCGGTCAGCCCGACGGCGAGCCGCGAGGCGTCCTTGCCGCCGACGCCGGCCCGGACCTCGACGTGCACGGGCCGGTCGGGGCCGGGTGCCACGTAACGGGCCCGGTCGGCGGCGACCCACAGGTCGCCCTTCGGCCCGTCCTCCCGCCCGGCGAGCCACAGCACGAGGTGCCGCCAGAACCGCGCGTGGTGCTCCGGCCCGGCGGGGTCCTCCGGCGCGAGGACCCACAGCCACGTCGTCTCGACCGCCAAGACGGCCGACCGGCTGCGGCCGAGGTCCCGGACGGCGAGCAGCGGCTTCCCGGCCTCCGACGCCGCCAGAACGAGCCCCGCCGGATGCACCGGGCCGAGGACGCTCGCACCCGGATGCGGCGGGAGCTTCTCGAACACCGCGGCCGATGACACGCTCGGCGCAACGTTCAGGACGAAGTGCCGGCCACCCGCCGCCGTCGGCCGGAACGCGACCGGCCCCGGCACCTGGCCGTCCTCCGGCTGGATCGTCATGGGCAGGAGGTCGGCAAGGGGCGTGTCGGCCCACCCGCCGGGCCCGAACGCATCGAGGCCCGCCAGCGCCCCGAGGCCCGTCCCCTCGCTCTGCACCCGATCGGCCAACCGCGAGAGCGCCTCGGCCGGAAGCGAGTCGGCCCGCAAGTCGCCCAGGAGGACGACGTCGTAGTCGGCGATCTCTTCGGCCGTCGGCGCCGCCTCGGCCGCCGCCGGGCCGACCAGGATCCGCCGGTCCAGCTCGATCTCGGTCGCCTGCCCGAGGGCCCGGGCGATGAACTTGCCCTCCGGCCGGAGCCGGCCCTCCAGATACAGCACCCGCACGCCGCCCCGCTCGACGCGGACTCGCGTCTCGGCCCGATTGTTGGCCTCGGCCGGCTCGCCGTCGACGGGCTCGACGCTCACGCTGATCCGCGCGAGGCCCTCGTCGTCGAGGGCCGGGCTGAAAGCCACCTCGCGGGTCTCGAGGTGCGACGCCGGGCGGAGCGTCCGCCGGTCCACCTCCTGCCCGTCGACGCGCAGGACGACTTCGACGCCCCGCCTCGCCATCCCGAGCGCCCCCACGACGGCCCGGACGGCTGCACGGTTCCCGGCGAAGACGCGGCTCGGGGCCCGGAGGTCCCGCACAAACGTGTCGCGGACGCGGTCGGTCGGCTCGGGGCTTCCCACACCGACGGTGTGGACGGGCGCGCCGGCCGCGGCCAACTCGCGGGCCACCTCGTCGGGCGGGCCGGCGAGCCGCCGGTTCGCCCGGCCGTCGCCGACGAGGACCACGGCGGCCGGTCGCCGCACCATTCGCCGGAGCTCGGCGAGCGCCTGACCCGGGTCGGTCCGCGGGTCCTCCGGGGGCGGGGCGACCGTGTCGACCGCCCGGAGGCGGCTCCCGAAGGCGAAGACGCGGATCGGCCGCCGCGACGCCAGCCGCCCCCACGCCGGGCCGGCGTCCGCGAACGCCCCCCGGACGGCCTCGACGCGAGCGACGGGCCGCCCGCCGGGGCCGATTTCGTCGCGGATGGCGCCGCTTCGGGAGGCGTCGAGCAGGATCGCCACCTCGCCGCGGACCTCGCGCCGCCCCTGCCACGCGATCACCGGCCGAAGCAGGACGAGCACCGCACAGGCGACCGCCGCGGCCCGCAACACCCGGAGCACGACGCGCCGCTGGCGCGCCACCGGCGCCGGCCAGCGGCGGAGGGCCCACACCGTCGCCGCCACGAGTGCGGCGGCGAGCGGGACGGCCGCCCACACGGGCACCGCCGGACGAATCGCGAGCCACTGGGTCACCGGGACCGCCTCCACGGTGCGGACCCTCCTCGTCCAAGGGGCGCAGCGCCCCTCTGCGCTGGTAAATCGCCCTGCCCCGCGTGTAGCCTTCAGCAAAACCCTCGGCCCCGCCGGTTCGGGGGTGCGCCTGAGATGAAGCAGCCGTGCTGCACGTGGCGGGGGCCATCCCGGCGGCCCGGGGCTTGCGGGGGCCAGGCATGCCTCGCCCCTACAGGTGCACCCGTTCGCTGTGAGCGTTGCAATCGGCCGCGCGGCCGCCTATACTTCCCTCTCGGCCCCCGTGGAAAGGCCCGCATCGTGGACGATCTGCTGGAGCGTGCGTGCAGCCTCATCGAGCAGGGCGGCGCCTCCTACGGCGACATCCGCATCCGGTCCGACCGGTCCGAGCGGGTGGCCGTCAAGAACGGCCGGCCCGACCACGTGGCCGACGACCGGTCGGCGGGTTTCGGCGTGCGAGTTCTCGTGGACGGCTCGTGGGGGTTCTTCGCCTCGCACCGGGTGGACATGGCGACGATCGAGGCCGTCGTCCGGGAGGCGGTCGCCATCGCCCGCGCCAGTGCCCGCTTCGCCAAAGAGCCCGTCCGCCTGGCCCCCGCCGAGCCGGCCCGTGACCGTTACGAGACGCCGCACGAGACCGACCCGTTCGCCGTGCCGCTCGAGACGAAGCTGGCGCTCCTGTCCGGCGCGACGAAGGCCATGAGCGGGCCGAACCTGAAGCTGGCCCAGGCGTTCTTCTCGGCGTTCGAGACGCACCAGCATTTCGCTTCCACCGAGGGGGCCCGGATCGAGCAGCGGGTCGTGCAGTCGGGCGGCGGCATCGCTGCGACGGCCATCTCCGGCGGCGACCTCCAGGTCCGGTCCTACCCGAACAGCTTCCGGGGCAACTTCGCCACGGGCGGGTGGGAGTTCGTCGAGGCGATGGACCTCGTGGGCGAGGCCCCCCGGGTGGCCGACGAGGCCGAAGCGCTGCTGGCCGCCCCGCCCCTGCCCGAAGGCACGCGGACGATCGTCCTCGACGGCGGGCAGCTCGCCCTCCAGGTCCACGAATCGTGCGGCCATCCCATCGAGCTGGACCGCGTCCTCGGCATGGAACTCTCGTACGCGGGCGACTCCTTTCTCACGACCGACAAGCTGGGGGGGTTCCGCTACGGGTCGGAGCACGTCAACATCGTGGCCGACGCCACCGTGGCCGGCGGGTTGGGCACGTTCGGCTACGACGACGAGGGCGTCGCGGCCCAGGCGACGCCCATCATCGACCGGGGCCTCTTCGTGGGGTACCTGTCGAGCCGCGAGACGGCCCCGGCCATCGGGCAGACCTCCTCGGGGGCCATGCGGGCCAGTTCCTGGAGCCGCATCCCGCTGATTCGCATGACCAACGTCAACCTCCTGCCGGGCGAGGCGGGGAGCCTGGAGGACCTGATCGCCGACACCGGCGACGGCCTCTTCATGGCCACCAACAAGAGCTGGTCGATCGACCAGAAACGCTTGAACTTCCAGTTCGGGGTGGAGCTCTGCCGCGAGATCAAGGGCGGCAAGCTGGGCACGCTTTACAAGAACGCCAACTACACCGGGATGACGCCCGAGTTCTGGAGCGCCTGCGACGCCGTCTGCGGACCCGAGGCGTGGCAGCTCTGGGGCACGCCGAACTGCGGCAAGGGCGAGCCGGGCCAGACCGCCCGCGTCGGTCACGGGGTGGCCCCGGCCCGGTTCCGGGACGTCCGGGTGGGAGTCCAGGCATGACCCCCCACGACCGCCAGGCCCGACTCCTCGACATCGCCAAGGCGACCTTCGACCGCAGCGACGCCGACGAGACGGAGGTCCTCGTCTCGGAGGGCCGCTCGTTCCTGACGCGGTTCAGCGGCAACCGCATCCACCAGAACGTCGGGACGGAGGAGGCCGGGGCGATTGTCCGCGTCGTCGTCGGGAAGCGGCTCGGCGTCGCGACGGCCTCGGGCCTGGAGCCGGACGCCCTGGACGAGACGATCCGGGCGGCCCGCGACATCGCCTTGGCCTCCGAGGTCGTCGACGACTGGCCCGGCCTGCCTGAGCCCCAGCCGGTGCCGGAGGTGGATGCCTGGGACGAGGCGACCGCCAACACCTCGCCCGAAGCCCGGGCCGACATGGCCGGCCAGATCATCGCGGCCGCCGAAGCCGTCGGGGGTCAGGCCGCCGGGGCGGTCGAAACGGAGGACGAATCGCTCGCCATCGCCAGCACGGCGGGCGTGGCGGCGGCGTTCAGCCGGACCCGGGCGGAGATCGGGACGGTCGTGGCCGCCGGCGACGGCGAGGGCTACGCCGAGGGCGTCGCGCGACGCGCGGGGGACCTGGACGCCGCGGCGATCGGCCAAAGAGCCGCCGGGAAGGCCGACGCCGGCCGCGGCCCACGCGCCCTGGAGCCCGGGCGGTACGACGTTGTCCTGGAGCCGGCGGCGATTGCCGAGTGGCTCGAGTACCTGGCCTATGTCGCGTTCAGCGGGAAGGACGTCGACGAGGGCCGCAGCCCCCTGGCGGGCCGCCTGGGCGAGAAGGTCACCGGCGAGCAGGTCACGCTGTGGGACGATTCGCTCGACGACCGCACGCTGCCCCTGCCGTTCGATTACGAGGGGACGCCGAAGCGGCGGCTCACGCTGATCGAGGCGGGCGTCGCGAAGGGCGTCGCAACGAACCACTATCGGGCCAAACGCCTCGGGCGTCCCTCGAGCACGGGGCACGCCCTGCCCGCCTCGTCGAGCTACGAGTGTTTTCCGATGCATCTTTTCCTGGGCGGGGGCGAGGAGACCGCCGAGGGGCTCGTGGCCGGGACCGAGCGCGGCCTCCTGGTGACGCGGTTCCACTATACGAATATCCTCGACTCGATGCGGACCGTCCTGACGGGGATGACCCGCGACGGAACGTTCCTCGTGGAGAACGGCCGGATTGCCGGCCCCGTGAAGAACCTCCGGTACACGGAGAACGTGCTGGAGGCCCTGGGGCGGATCGACGGGATGTCGAAGGAACTGACGCTGGTCCGCGGCCCGGTCGTCGTGCCGACGGTGCGGATTCGCGGGGTGCAGTTCAGCGGCGCGACGGAATTCTGAGCGATCGGGCCCGAGGCGCGTTTCGCCGGCCCGCTTGCGGGCCGCGCGGGCATCCGAGTACCGAAGTACCTGGGTGACCGAGTGCCTGGGCACGAACGACAAAGGCGGGGAACTCCTGCGGTGCATCCATTGTCGTGGAGAGATGAAACGCGGGACGGCGCCCGTGCACATCGACCGGGACGGCTGTCACCTGGCGCTCGACAGGGTGCCCGCATGGGTGTGCGGGCAGTGCGCAGAGGCGTACTTCGAGGAGAAGGAGGTCGAGGCCATCCAGGACCTGGTCCGATCTCTGGAGGAGAAGGCGGAAGGCCTGGCGAGGAAGGCGTAGGGCTACTGCCCTGAAGGAGCACGCACGGCGAGATTCCTCGATTCCGCTTCGATTCGCTGCGCTCGCTCAGCGTCGCTCGGAATGACTGCGGGCCGGGGCGGTCGTTCAGGCACTCAGGCACTCAGGTACTAAAATACAATGAAAGCACTCGTCCTACACGGCGTACGCGACTTGCGGATCGAAGAGCGCGAGAAGCCCAGGCCCCTGCCGGGGCAGGTGCTCGTGCGGGTCCGCTCGGTGGGCGTCTGCGGGTCCGACGTCCACTACTACACCCACATGCGGATCGGCGACCAGGTGGTCGAGCGGCCCCAGGTTCCGGGCCACGAGGCCTCCGGCGAGGTCGCCGAGCTGGGCGAAGGCGTCGAGGGGCTGGAGGTCGGCCGGCGCGTCGCCATCGAGCCGGCCCTCTTCTGCGGCAAGTGCGAGTTCTGCACCACCGGCCGGCCGAACATCTGCCCGAACGTCCGGTTCGGCAGCACGCCGCCCCACGACGGCCTGATGTGCGAGTTCGCCGCGTTGGAGGCCGAGCAGTGCGTGCCCATTCCCGAGGCCCTGAGCTTCGACGAGGCGGCGATGCTCGAGCCGCTCCAGGTGACCGTCCATGCGGCCAACCTGGTCGGCACCGTCCCGGGCGAGACCGCCGCGGTCGTGGGCTGCGGGGCGGTGGGCCTGGGGTGCATGCAGATGGCCCGCATCGGCGGCGCGGGGCGCCTCATCGTCACCGACCGGCTCGACTACCGCCTGGAGCTGGCCCGGAAGCTCGGCGCCGACGACGCGGTCAACGTCGACCAGTCCGACCCGATCGAGGCGGTCAAGGAGCTGACGGGCGGCCGGGGGGCGGACCTGGTCTACGAGTGCACGAACAAGGCGGCCGGGGCCCCCCAGGCGTACGAGATCGCGGCCATCGGCGGGCGGGTGGCCCTGGTGGGCATCCCGGAGGAGGACGAGATCGTCCTGGACGCCCACAATGGCCGCCGCAAGGAGCTGCGGGTCCAGTACGTGCGGCGGTCGCGCTTCGCGGCGCGGCAGGCGATCGGCCTGGTGGCCTCGGGGCGGATGGACGTGGGGAGCTGGATCACGCACACGTTCGGCCTCGAGGACGCGCCCAAGGCGTTCGAGATGGTCGAGCGGTACTCGGGCGGCGTCCTGAAGGCGGTCATCCGGCCATAGGGGGGCGAGGGCAACCGGCCGGAACGCGCAACGGACGTCCCCGGAAGTTGAAGGTTTACTGCTCAACCCGGAGTGGGTGGGCCCCTCGTTCTTCCCCCGGGACCCGAACGGGCGGTATCCTGCGAATCTCGGGGCGGGAGCGAGGACCTCGGCTCTCCGTTGCGTCTGCCCGAATCCGCCCCGGCCCGTTCGGGACGTCTCAGGGCGTCACACTGATCGAGCAGCTCATGCCTTGCTCCGGTTCGAGGATGCTGAGAGCTTGAGGTGATCCAAGTTGCGCGTCAGGGGGCAACCCACCGCCGCAGCCTGTTTGTCCTTTCACCGTGCAGGCCGGCCTTTTCCCCTTCGCCAATCCGGGCACGGCAGGTAGGATGCGCGAGTCGTGCGAACATCCTGGTCAACGAGGATCGCGGGTCGGTTTCCACAGGACCCGGCGGACAGGGGCGCAGGCCCCACTCCTCCGCAAACAGGGAGAAGGTCATGAAGAGGCATATGCCGGCCGGTACTCGCCTGCGTCTGTTTCCGGCCGTTGCGGTCCTGTTGGCCGCCGCGGCGCCGGTTCACGCCGGAGGCCATGTGGGCCGCACCGAAGCGGTGCTTGTCGAGGAGGTGGCGTCGCCCAACAACTTCCCGTGGCAACACCTGACCCACGGCGCGATGCACGCTCACGCCCACAACGGCAACCTGGTCGTGTCGTGGTTCGGCGGCACGGAGGAGGGGGAATCGGACGTGAGCGTCTGGGTGACCGTCAAAGAGAAGGGCGTTTGGGTCAAGGGGCTGGAAGTGGACAACGGCGGCCGGGAAGGGGGCGAACCTGGGGTCGACAAGCCGGGCCCCATGTGGCAGTCCCCGCTTTTCCAACCCGCAGAAGCCAAGGCCCCGCTCATCTTGCACCTGCATCCGGGCGGATGGCGGACGAACAATTTCTTCCTGCGGACCTCCGGCGACGGCGGCAAAACGTGGAGCGCTCGCATCAATCCCCCTTCGGGCCCGGGTTACCCGTTTCGTGGGGCGGCCAAGAACCGACCGCTCTGCTTGCCGAAGGCCAACGCCGCCTTTCCCGCAGGAACTCTGCTCGTGGGCTCGGAGATTGCCGAAACCGCAACGAACGTGCGGCAACGGGTCCTCCCCGCGATCGAAGTCATTCCCCCGGAAGAATATATCGGCGGCGAAGGCTGGCGTCGCATCGCATTGCCGATCACCAATCCGTCCCAGCATGTGATTCAACCGACCTTTGTGGTGCTGGATCCACGCTACAACAACCTGCTGGCTATCACGCGGCGGGGTAACGGCGCCGGCCCGGTCTTCCGCTCGACCGACGGCGGCGCAAGCTGGACGAAACTCTCGAGTACCGCTACCGCCGGCGGGCGCGGCGCCGAGGTGGCCAGCCTGGACATCGGCGGTGGCCCGGCCCAAGGCTGGCATGTCATGGCGGTGGACGACCGCGGGGCGCGGCAAACCAATGTCCTGATCAGCCGGGACGGCATCTCATGGAACCACGTCCTGCGTCTGAAGGGGGGCTCGACCTATCCGACGATCAGCCAGGACCGCGACCGCCGCCTGCATGTCGCCGCGGCCGGCAACTCCGAGGTCGTCCCAAGCCCGGTCATCGGCTGGAACGTCGTCCGGCACTACGTCCTCGATCCGGACGTGCTGGTCGGCCTCAAGACGCCTTCCGGGCCGCCGGCGATCACGATGCAGCCGCGCGACCAGGGCGTATACCCCGGCTGGACGCCGTACTTCTACTGCTTGGCCGCTGGCGAAACGGGGCTGACCTATCAATGGCAGGACAGCGCCGACGGCGGGGCGAGCTGGTCGAACGTTCCCGGCGCCTCCGCGCCCGAGTTCCAACCCGTTGTCGCGCTTTCGGACGACGGTAAGCTTTACCGGTGTCGCGTGACCAACGCCCGAGGCATCGCGACGAGCAACCCGGCGCGGCTGTCGGTCTCGCCGGTCCCGACCGCGCGCCGCAAGGTCCTGCACTTGAAGTTCGACGAGGCGGCCGGCCACGTGGCGGCGGACGCTTCCGGCAACGGCCGCGACGCGACCGTCCGCAACACGGCGTCGTTCGCCCCCGGCGGCGGCAAACTGGGCGGGGCCCTGGAGTTCAGCGGCGGCCACGGCGATTGGGAAGCCGTCGTCGAGCGAAGTCCCGACCTCTTCCCCATCACCGTGTCGGACGTGCCCGCTCAGTACCCGGTCTCGCAATGGACAGTCTCGTTCTGGGTCAAGGCCCAGCAGTGGGGCACGATCTTCGACCTGGGGCAGGAGGCCGCAAGCGCACTGCGGGTCGGCCGGAAGCGCACCGACGAGTTGACCATGGAGATCCACCAGCAGACGGTCACGGCGGCGTGGCCGAACGTGGACGAATGGCATCACCTGGCGTTTACGTTCGATGGGAACACTTTTCGTTATTATCTCGATGAGAATGAGATGCTCAACCGGGTGATCGTCAACAAGTACCTGCCGCCCCATTTCGCGGTCGAGAACAACCTCGAACTGGGAGGCACGTGGTGGGGGCCCAGGAACACCCCGGCCTTTAAGGGCCTGCTCGACGACCTGCGCTATTATGACTTCGGGCTGACGCCGGCGGAGATCGGAACGATCATGGGCGGCGGCGAGGTGCAGCCGCGCAGGGTGGGCGGCCCGACACCGAAAACCCGGTGAGCTATCCCGGCCCGGAGGGTTCAGGGCCATGCCGCCGACCGTCCGTTCGCCAAGCGGTCAGCCGGCGGACGGTTGAGACAACAGGGTCCGTGACCCTCGCTCGCCAAGAGGAGGAATGCGTCGTGAGCGATGAAGGGACCATCCGCCTGGCGTGCATGAGCCTGATGTGGGGCTTCGGCCTTCCGAACGCGCAGATGCCCGCCTGGGTGGACGACGTTGCGGCCGCAGGCTATGAGGGCGTGGCCACCTTCGACGACGAGCTGAACCGCTTTGTCTGCGAGACGGACTTCGTCCGGCGCCTCGGGGACCGCGGCCTGGCGCTGGCCAGCGTGGACTTCATGATCACGGACGATGCATCCGCCCTCCGCCGCGTCTGCGAGCAGATGGCCTCGCTCGGCTGCGAGCACCTGGTGACCATCGGCGGCTTGTCCGGCCGCAACCAGGGCCTCGATCTGCCGCGCCTGGCCGAGCTGCTCAACCGCATCGGCGAGATCGCCCTGGCCTACGGCATCCGGGCCTGCTATCACAACCACACCGGCCAGATCGCCGAGACGCTCGAGGAGACAGAGCAGCTCCTGCGCCTGACCGACCCGGCGCGGTTCTTCGGCTTTCTCGACATCGGCCACGCCACCAAGGACTTCCGTGGCCATCCGGAGGCCCGGCGCGCGGCGCTGTTCCTGGAGCGGAACTGGGACCGGGTCGACTTCCTGGAATTCAAGGATTGGCGCCCCCAGACCAAGCTCGGCACGGAGGTCGGGGCGGGGCGGACCGACTACGCGGCGGTCTTCCGCATGCTGAAGCAGCGCGGCTATCGCGGCTGGATCACGGTCGAGCAGAACAGCCCGACGCCGGGCAAGAGCCCGCTGGAATCGGCCCGCTCCAGCCGCGAGTTCATCCGAAAGGAACTGGACGCATGAAGACGCTGCACACGCGCCCTCTGGGGCGGACGGGTGTGGAGGTCACGGAACTGGCCCTGGGCGGGCTCTACGTCAACGAGCGCCTCGGCACGCCGCGCGACGAGGCGATCCGCGTGGTGCACCGGGCGCTCGAACTCGGCATCAATTACATCGACACGGCCCCCCTGTACGGCAACAGCCAGGAACTGCTGGGGGAAGCCCTCGACGGCCGGGGCGAGCCCTACCTGCTGGGAACCAAGTGCGGACGCTGGAACTGGCAGAAGGGGCCCTATCGCGAGCTGGACGCCTTCAAGCGCCAATTCGCCGAATCGCTCGCCCACCTGCGGCGCGACAGGGTGGACATCCTGTACGTTCACGAAGCCGACTGGGCCGTGTACTGGCGGGACATGCCCCTCCCGCGGGCGAGCTGTCATGTTGAGGCGGAGCAGACGTACGATTACGCGTCGGCTCCGGTGGCCGAGTTCCTCCGCTGGGTCCGGCAGCAGAAACTCGCCCGCTGGGTGGGCCTGTCGGGCAACAATGCCCACCTGCTGGCCAAGGTGTTGCGGGAATGCGATCTCGAGGTGGACGTGGTGCTGGTGGCGTTTCAGTACAGCCTCATCTGGCGTAACGCGGCACGGCTCCTTCTGCCGGTAGCGGAGCAGCGGGGTGTCGGCGTGGTTCTCGGCGCTCCGCTCCAGCAGGGACGCCTCGCCGTGCCCAACGAGCAATGGCTGAGCCAGCCGCCGGACTGGATGGACGAGGACCTCCGGCGACGGTTTGCGGCGCTCTACGACATCGTGCGGGAGACCGGCCTGCCGCTGCCGGAACTGGCGATCCGCTTCCTCCTGGCCGACGGGCGCTTCGCCACGGTGATCCCGGGGGCGGCGAGCGTCGCCCAGCTGGAGCAGAACGTCCGGGCCGCCACCGAAGGCCCTTTGCCACGCGATCTTCAGGATAGGTTGCAGGCCCTCGGGAAGGTCTTCGCCGGCGTCCACGGAAAGGATTACTGACCCCTCGGCGAGGTTGTCCAGTTGGCCCGGGGGGGCCGGCAGGGCCGACGTGTTCGATGCCCGGCACACCGCAAAAAGCGGGACCCGGGCTCGCCGTGACCCGGGTCCTCGTACGTCCGGGCTGTCCCCCGGCGGTGTGCCGGGGTTGACCCACAGCCTCACGCCCCGTATCGGCCCGTTTCGCGGGACGCTTGAGGGAAAAGCCGACGGCCGGTCGTGCCGGCGGATACCGGGCCCGATCCTCCCGGTTTTTGCTGGCATCCGGCGCCGACCGCCGGTAGACTCCCTTAACGGCGCGGTCCCACGGAGGGCCCGCGCCGGCGCTTTGCGCCGACCCACGTGCCCGGCGGCCCGGCGGGCGGGCCCAGGGCACTGAACCGGCAGGGGAGGCATCCGACCGTGGACGCAAGCGGCAACACCTGTGTCGTCGGCCTGACCTGGGGCGACGAGGCCAAGGGAAAGATCATCGACCTCCTGGCCCCGGACCACGACGTCGTCGTCCGCTACAACGGCGGCAACAACGCCGGCCACACCGTCGCCTTCGACGGCGACACCTACAAGCTGCACCTCGTCCCGTGCGGCCTGTTCCACGAGGGAATCGACCTGGTGATCGGCGGCGGCCTCGTGATCGACCCGCAGGTCCTGCTGGAGGAGATCGAGACGCACGAGGCGAAGGCCCCCGCCTTGCGCGAGCGGCTCCGCATCTCCAGCCGGGCCCACACCATCTGGCCCTGGCACAAGAAGATCGAAGCCCTCTCCGAGAAGTTCCAGGGCAAGGGCAAGATCGGCACCACCCTCCGCGGCATCGGGCCGGCCTACGCCGAGAAGGCCAACCGCGTCATGGCCATCCGGATGGGCGAGCTGACGCGGCCGGAGCACCTGCGGAGCAAGGTCCGCCGCATCGTCGAGGCCAAGAACCGCGAGTTCCAGGCCGTCTTCGGCGAGGGGCCCCTCGACGCCGACGCCGTCTGGGACGAGTACGCCGCCTACGCCGAGGCCCTGGTGCCGATGATCGGCGATACGACGGCCCTGCTGCACGAGGCGCTCGACGCCGGGCGGCGGGTCCTGTTCGAGGGGGCCCAGGGGACGCTCCTCGACATCGACGTCGGCACGTATCCCTACGTAACCAGCTCAAACGCCTCGGCCGCCGGCATCTGGCCCGGCACGAGCGTTCCGGGGCGGGCGATCGGCCAGGTCCTCGGCGTCGTCAAGGCCTACACGACCCGCGTGGGCGAAGGCCCCTTCCCCACCGAGCTGGACGACGCGGTCGGCGAGCAGATCCGCGAGCAGGGCAACGAATACGGCACGACGACCGGCCGGCCCCGCCGGTGCGGGTGGCTCGATACGTTCGCCATCCGCTACGCCGCCCGCGTCAACGGCATCGACGGCATCGTCGTCACGCTCCTGGACGTCCTGTCGGGCCTGCCCGAGCTGAAGGTCTGCACGGGCTACCGCCTCGGCGGAAAGGCCCTGCCGGCGTTCCCGGACGACCCGCAGGTGCTGGCGCGGGCCGAGCCGGAGCTGGAGTCGCTGGAGGCGTGGTCGGACGACCTGACCGGGGTCCGGCGGTTCGAGGACCTGCCGCCCCCGGCGCGGGCCTACGTCGAGCGGGTCGAGGCGCTCGTGGGCTCGCCGGTCCGGATGATCAGCGTCGGGCCGGACCGGGAGCAGACGATCCGCCGCCCATAAGACGGCCGAAAGACGGGCCGATGATGGCTCAATAATGCTCCGATGATGGGCCAATGATGGCACTATGACGGGGCGATGACGCTGCGCTGAACCCCTCGAGACGCGAAATGAGCCCGGCAACCGACACCCCCGAGCCCCTCGCCGACGTGCCGCGCGAAAAGTGGCCCCGCCACATCGCCATCATCATGGACGGCAACGGTCGGTGGGCCCGGCGTCGGCACCTGCCCCGGATCGAGGGCCACCGCCGGGGGGGCCAGGTCGTCGTGCGGATGGTCGAAGAGGGGGCCCGGCTCGGCCTGGAGTGCTTGACACTGTTCGCCTTTTCGAGCGAGAATTGGCGCCGCTCGAAGCGCGAGGTCAACTTCCTGATGATGCTCTACCGCCGGTTCCTGGCGGCCAACCGCCCGAAGCTCATGCGGGACAACGTCCGGTTCGTCCCCATCGGCCGCCGCGAGGGCATCCCCGAGCGGACGCTGGCCGAGGTCGACCGGACGATCGAGATGTCGGCCGGCAACACGGGGATGGTCTTCTCGCTGGCCGTCAACTACGGCGGGCGGCAGGAGATCACCGATGCGACCCGCCGGATCGCCGAACGCGTCCGCCGGGGCGAGCTCGACCCCGAAGAGATCACCGAGGAGACCGTCGCCGGGGCGCTCGACACGGCCGGCCTGCCGGACCCGGACCTCCTGGTCCGGACGGCCGGCGAGATGCGGGTCAGCAACTTCCTGCTGTGGCAGATCTCCTACGCGGAGCTGCTCGTCCTGGAGAAGTGCTGGCCGGACTTCTCGGAGCAGGACCTGCACGAGGCGATGCGGGCCTACGCGGGACGGGAACGCCGGTTCGGCCGGGTAAAAGAGCGTGCCCCATGAGCAAACGCATGACGCGGGTCACGATCGGGGCGGCCCTGATGGCGGCCGTCGTCGGGCTGCTGCTCGTGGACGTGGGCCTGGCCGTCTGGGCCGAGTTCCGCTACGCCCCGGTCTTCTGGATCATGCTTTTCGGGGCGCTGATGACCGGGGGGTACGAGTTCTTCAAGATGCTGCGGCTCCAGGACCGGCCCTGCCGGCCCGTGATCGGGATGTTCTTCGTGGTGTTGATGGTGGCGGCGGTGTTCGCCGAGACGCAGTTCCGGCCGCGTCTGCGGACCTGGCTCCACGAGCGGGGCCTGGAGATGTACCTGCTGATCTTCATCGCCCTGGTCTTCACGACGTTCGTGGCGGAGATCATCCGGGTGGAGCGGTCCGGCAAGGCCCCCTCCGAGGGGTTGGAGAGCGTCGGCTGGACCCTGGTGGGGGTCCTGACGGTGGGTCTTCTGGGGGTGTTCCTGGCGAAGATCCGGTTCATGCGGCCCCACCCGGGCCAGCCGGCCGACCCCCTGCGGTGCCTGATGTACCTGCTGCTGACCCTCGGCGTGGTGAAGATCGGCGACATCGGGGCCTATGCGGTCGGGTCCACCTACGGCCATCACAAGCTCGTGCCGAGGCTCAGCCCGGCCAAGTCGATCGAGGGGCTGGTCGGGGCGCTGGCGTTCGGCATCGTGGCAGCCCTGGCGATCGGCATGATCTGGGGCCGCTTCAGCGCCCTCCAGATGGTGGTGTTCGGGGGCGTCGTCTCGACGAGCGGCGTCTTCGGCGACCTCGCCGAGAGCCTTATGAAGCGGGCCTGCGGCGTCAAGGACAGCGGCCCCATCCCCGGCTTCGGGGGGGCGCTCGACATCCTGGATTCCATGCTTTCGGCCGCCCCGGTGGCCTACCTGCTGCTGATGGCCATCGAAACGGGAGCGATATTGACCCGCTCGTCCTGGGCCGGATAATGAAGTTACGGCTTGCATGGAGCGGCCCGGCGGGCCCACCCGCACCATGGAAAAATTGGTCCAACTGCACAGCGAGGACAGTCGCCGCCTGGTGTTCGGCCCCCGCGATCGGCACCTGCGGATGATACGCGGGGCGTTCGGCGTCAGGCTGGCCTCCCGGGAGAGTGCCGTCCACGTTCAAGGGCCCACCGAAGCCGTCCGCCACACCCAGACCGTCCTGGAGGAGCTGGACCAGATGGCCGTGGACGGCCAGGTCGTCTCCGACCGGGAGGTCCAACAGCTCATCGACACGGTGGGCCGCTCCGGGCGGGGGCCGGCCGGCCTGACCATCGAGGTCTTCGCCTCGGGCCGGACGGTCCGGCCCCAGACGCCCGGCCAGCTCGCCTATTGCCGGACCATCCTGGAGAACGACCTGACGTTCTGCATCGGCCCGGCCGGGACCGGCAAGACCTACCTGGCGGTGGCCCTGTCGGCCCAGGCCCTGAAACGGGAGGAGACGAAGCGGATCGTGCTCGTGCGGCCGGCGGTCGAGGCCGGCGAGCGGCTCGGGTTCCTGCCCGGCGACCTCCAGGCCAAGGTCAACCCGTACCTCCGGCCGCTGCTCGATGCCCTGCACGACATGATGGGCTTCAAACAGCTCCGGGCCCTGATGGAGAGCGACGTCATCGAGATCATCCCGCTGGCGTACATGCGCGGGCGGACGCTCAACGATGCCCACATCATCCTCGACGAGGCCCAGAACACTACCACCGCCCAGATGAAGATGTTCCTGACGCGGATGGGCATGCGGTCGAAGATGGTCGTCACCGGCGACATCACCCAGGTGGACCTGGAGGCCGGCACCAAGAGCGGCTTGGTCGACGCTTGGGAGAAACTGGGCGGTATCGACGGCATCTGCGTCCACGAGATGACCGAGAGAGACATCGTCCGGCACCGGCTCGTCCAGGCCATCGTCGGGGCCTACGAACGGGGCGAACGCGGGGCCGAGCACCGCACCATCAGCCCCCGCCCGGCGAGCACCGAGGCCCCAACCGAACGGCAGCCGCAGGACAGCGTCTGAGGGTACCGCATGGCCATCTGGAACCGAAAGCGCGGCAAGCCGCGGCGAGTCGACCGGGTCCTGCCCCAGGGCGACCTGCCTTGGCACCAGCGGATCCGGACGCGGCGGAACCTGGCCCAGCTCGGCATCCTCCTGGCGTTCTTCCTGGCGGTCCTGCTGATCGTCCAGCTCCCCCAGCAGCCCCTGCCCTGGCGGATCGGCGACAAGATCACCCAGCCGATCTTCGCCCGGGCCGACTTCGAGTCGGTCGACCGCGAGGCGACCCAGAGGGCCCGCGAGCTGGTGGCCCTGCGGGTCCCGAGTGTCTACGAGCCCCGCGTCGGGGGGGTCGTCGCCCTGCGTCAGGGCCTGACGCAACTCATCGAAGCCATCGCGCAGGCCGCCGACCTGGATGCCGTGCCGGAGCCGCTCCGGACGCAGTGGGAGCTCGACGCGGCCCGGTTCGCCGCGGCCAGGTCCGCCCTCGGCGGGGAGGCGGGCCAGCTGGAGGAGGCCAAGCAGACCATCCGGACCGCCGTCTCGGAGCTGGCCCGGCCCCTGGTCCTGCCCGTCGTCCCGGACGAGGCCTTCCAGAGCGAGGCCGCCCGCCTCCAGGACCTCAAGGAACTCGAGACCGGGCTCCCCTCCTCCGTGCCGCCCGAGATCGTCATGGGTCCCCCGGAGGGGGCGGCGGCCATCAGCGTCGTGACGGCCGACGACGGGGAACCGCTCAAACGGCTCCCCCTGGAGCAGGTCCTCCGCCAGCCCGAGCAGAACGAGATACGGGCCCGCCTGGTGCGGCAACTGGAGCGGCCGCTGGAACAGGTGTTCGGCCCCGGGGCCGGCCGGAACTTCGCCGAGCCCATGGCCCGGCTCCTCGGGCCGACCCTCATCTACGCCGAGGCCCCCACCAAGAACCGGCGGAAGGAGGCCGCCGAGAAGGTCCCCGAGATCCGCCGCCGGCACAAGCGGGGCACCACCCTGATCGACGCCAGCCCGGTCGAGCCGATCGTCCTGACCGAGTCCCACAGGCGGCTCCTGGAGCAGGCCCACCAGGCGTACCGGGTCCGGCTGGGGCCGCTGCGACGGGGCCTGGCCTGGGTCGGCGTGGCCATCGTGATCGGCCTGGTTACGCTGCTGGCCGCCCTGTACACGTACAACCTGCGTCTGCCGGTGGCCCGGTCGGTCCCCCGGACGTTCGTCCTGTGCGTCCTGTGCCTGATCGTCGTGGGCGGGTCGAAAGCGGTGGCCCACACGGCGTGGTCGTTCGCCATCTGGACGTTCTTCCTGGCGACGGCGGCCATGATCGTGACGACGGCCTACAACGAGCGCTTCGCCCTGGCCCTGGGGGGGGCCATGGGATTGCTCGTGGCCATTGCCGTCCGGTCCGGCTTCGACTGGGTCGTGACCGCGGGCATCGGGACCTCGGTGGCCATCCTGTCGGTCGGCGAGATCAACAACCGGTCCAAGCTGATCCGGGTCGGCGCCCTGGCGGGGGCCGGCTATTTCCTGGCGGCCACCGGCCTGGCCCTGTGGCGACTGGGCTTCGACGCCGATACGTGGGCCGGTCAGCTTCAGGGATCGCTCCTGTACTTCGGCAGCGGGCTGCTCGCCGGGGTGGTGATGCTCGGCCTGCTGCCGTTCATCGAGCGGGCCTTCGGCATCGTGACGAACATCAGCCTGCTGGAGCTGTGCGACGTCAACCAGCCGGCCCTCAGGCGCCTGGCGATCGAGGCCCCGGGCACGTACCAGCACAGCCTGCTGATCGGGACGCTGGCCGAGGCCGCCGCCGAGGCCATCGGCGCCAACGGCCTGCTGGCCCGCGTGGGGGCCTATTACCACGACATCGGCAAGGTCAACAAGCCCCGCTACTACGTGGAGAACTGGCGGGACGACGCCTCCACCCACGAGGACCTGACGCCCCAGATGAGCCGCCTTATCATCACCAGCCACGTCAAGGACGGCCTGGAGATGGCCGAGAGGCTCGGTCTGCCGCGGGTCATCAAGCAGTTCATCACCGAGCATCACGGGACGACGCTGGTGGAGTACTTCTACCGGGAGGCGGAACGCCAGCAGGCCGCCGGACGGGGCGAGCCCCCCGCCGAAGAGGACTACCGCTACCCCGGCCCGAAGCCCCAGTCGCCCGAGACCGCCATCGTCATGCTGGCCGATACCTGCGAGGGGGCGACCCGCAGCCTCAAGGAGCCGACCGCCGCCAAGATCGGCGCGACGGTCCACGAGATGATCATGAAGCGGCTCCTGGACGGACAGCTCGACGAGTGCGGCCTGCGACTCTCGGACCTCCATCGAATCGAGGAGACCTTGACGAAGACGCTGCTTTCGGTCTATCATGGCCGAATCCCGTATCCGACGGGACGCGAGGCCGACGTGACGGACCAGGGGGCCGAGTCGCGCCGGCCGGCCGAGGCGTCCGCCCGGGCCGACGACGAGTCGCGCCGAGAGGGCGGGTCCCCTGACGAGGAACCCGACAGCAACGACGCCTGAGGGGGGCGTCCTGACATATATCGCCAACCGGGGGAGGGCGCCCGCGCGAAACATCCTGTCCGGCCGCATCGGCGGCTTCCGGCCCTGCGCGGCGCTCGGCGCTACTGTGGGAGGCATTGGCACGGGGTAGTTGCAAGCGATGGCTAAGATCGAGATCACCGATCTCCAGGACCACGTACGGCTCGACAAGAAACTCATCCTCCAGGTCGTGCGACACGTCATGAAGGAAGAAGGACGAGCCGCCCGAAGCCTCAGCATCGTCCTGACCGACAACCGGCATATTCGCGACCTCAATCGCGAGTACGTCGGCACCGACGGGTTGACCGACGTCATCAGCTTTTCGCTGGAGGACCTGGACTGGCGGCCCGGATCGCACAACGGCGGGGTCAACGGCGAGATCATCGCCTCGGCCGAGCTGGCCCTCGAGCAGGCCCGGGCACGCGACCTCGACCCCCAGGCCGAGCTGCTCCTGTACCTGGTCCACGGGCTGCTTCACCTGGTCGGCTACGGGGACACCACCCTGGAGGAAGCCCGGCGGATGCACGAGCGGGAGGACGAACTCCTGGAGCCGTTCGGTTTCTCCAACGTCTACGCCTGCCGACCGACCGTCCAATAGGAGGGCCCCGTTTTTGTCCCACGTGTGGCTCTGGTCGGGCCTCGGCGCGACCGGCCTGGTCCTGTTCTTTTCGCTGGCACACCATGCGCTGCGTCGCTTCTCCCGTGCCCGGCTGGAAGAGACGCTCCAGGGCCGGGGCCGGCTCGACCGCCTTCAGCGGCTCTTCGAGCATCACGAGGCGCTGACCCGGACGACCGCCCTGCTCTACGCGGCGAGCATCGTCCTGATGACCGTGCTCCTCGGCATCTGGAGCGTCGAGAGCTTCGGCCCGCTGTGGCGCGGGTACCTGGCGGGCGCGGCCTTGGCCGGCGCTCTCGCCCTGACCCTCGGCGGGGTCGTCCCCACGGCCTGGGCCCGCTACGGGGCCGAAGGCGTCCTGGCCGCGGTGCTGCCGGTGCTTCAGGCGTGCCGAAGGGCGTTCGCGCCCGCCGATCGGCTGCTCATGCTGCTCGACGGGCTCACCCGCCGGCTCCTGGGCGTGACGGGCGAATCGGGCGGCCATTCGTACATTGAGGAGGAGATCCGTAGCGTCGTCAGCGAGGGCGAACGCGAAGGCGCCATCAAGGAAGACCAGGTCGACATGATCGAGAGCGTCATCGAGTTCAAGAAGGAGGACGTCGCCGAGATCATGACGCCCCGGACCGACATCGTCAGCATCGAGGCCGAGGCCACCACCGACGACGCCCGGCGCCTCATCATCGACTCCGGCCACAGCCGCATCCCCGTCACGGAAGGGAGCCTCGACCACATCAGCGGCATCCTGTACGCCAAGGACCTGCTCTGCGACGGCAACGGGCCCGACCGGCCCCGCCTCGTCCGGGAGGTCATGCGCCAGCCGCTGTTCATCCCCGAGACGAAGAAGCTCGACGAGCTCCAGGCCGAGCTCCAGGCCCACAAGGTCCACATGGCCATCGTCGTCGACGAGTACGGCGGGACGGCGGGCCTGGTGACCATCGAGGACATCATCGAGGAGGTCTTCGGCGAGATCGTCGACGAGTACGAGGAGGAGCCCGAACAGCCGATCCGGCGCCTCGACCCTCGGGCGTTCCAGGTCGACGCCCGCGTCCACGTCGACGAGATCAACGACGAGCTCGACCTCGACTTGCCCGAGGACGAGGACTTCGAGACCATCGGCGGGTTCGTCCTGGCCCGGCTGGGCACGATCCCCGCGGCAGGCGAGGTGTTCGACGAAGAGGGTGTCCGGATAACCGTCCTGGAGGCCGACGAGCGGCGGATCACGCGGCTTCGGATCGACCTGCCGGCCGCACCGCCGGGCCTCGCCGACGAGGGGCCGCCCGCCGCCAGGTGAGAGGGACCACGAGAGGCCGACGCCGGAGGCGCGGTCGACGACCGCCCGCGGAGGGTCCCGGGCGGCCCGGCAGGTACGAGACGGAGAACCACGCCCTGACCGTCCAGAAAGATCTCGTCCTCACGCTCCGGTGCGGGGACTTCAGCGAGACCAGCCAGGTCGTGACGGTCCTGGGCCGGTACACGGGCCTCATCCGGTGCCTGGCCAAGGGATCGAAGCGGGGGCGAAATCCGTTCGACGGACCGTTGGACCGGTGGACCCTCGGGGAGGCCGTCTTCAGCCTCCGCGACCCAAACCGGCTGGCCACCCTGATGGAGCTGTACGCCGTCGAGCGGTTCGACGGGCTCCGGGCGAAGCTCCCGGCGTTCTACGGGGCGGCCCTGGCCACCGAGGCGCTCCTGGCCCTCGTGCCGGAGGCCGACCCGTCGCCGGAGGTGTTCGACCTGGCAACCGAGGCCCTTCGCCGTCTGGCGGCGGCCGAGGCGGACGCCGCCCGGGCCGTGGCCTTCGCATTCGCCTGGCGGCTGACGGGGGCCCTCGGGTACGGCCCCGACCTGGGGCGATGTGCCCAGTGCGGGGCGGCGATCGCGACCGATGCGGGTGTCGCCTTCAGCGGCGGGCTGGGCGGGGCCGTCTGCCCGAACTGCACGCCGCCGGACCGGGTGGTCCGTCTGAGCGGCCGGGCGGCCAAGGCCGTCGCGTTCCTGGCATCGGCCCCGTGGGCGGAGGTCGAGCGGGTCCGCCTCTCGGGGCCCACGGCGGAGGCCCTTCGCCGGGCCTTCGGCGCCCGGGCCGCAGAGCTGGCCGGCCGAGAACTGTCGGCCCTGAGATACGTCTAGGAAGAGGCGAGTCGCCGGGCGGGATGGCCGGCGCGTATGGGCGGCCCCCGCATGGGGCGCGGCTCGATCGAAAAGGGAGGTCTCTCGTGCAACGCGCAGCAACGCCGGCAATCGTACTTGTCGCGATCGTCCTGGCAACCGGGTCGGCCCGGGCCGCCTGGATCTGGCGGGACGAGGACAAGACCTGGATCTACGTCGACGACGGCGTGCCGGCCCTTTCGCCTTCGGGCACGGAAGCGGCGCCGGCCCAACCGTCACCGGTGCGCCCGGGCGGCGAGGACGCCGAGCGTCCGGCGCCGCGGCCGATCCGCCCGACCCCCGCCCCGGCCGAGGGCGACGACGTGCCCGAGCCGAAGCCGGCCCGCCCGGCCATCACGCGAGCGCCCGAGAAGGCCGAGACGGGGCCCGCGCCGCGGTCCGATTCGCCCGTCGTCGAGTCGCGGAGGGAAGGTGCTGCGCCTGAGGCGCCCTGGTACAAGCGAATGTTCGGCGGGGGCCCGACGGCGGAGAAGGAGCGACGGCTCTACCGGGAGGGGACCGAGGCCTGGGAGGCGGGCCAGTACGCCCGCGCCGAAAAGGCGTTCCGCAAGCTCGTCGACGACTTCCCGACGTCGGCGAACCGCTCGGAGGCCCTGTGGCTCCTGGCCGAGTCGCTGTTCCGGCGGAAGGAGTACTACAAGGCCTATGAGCAGTACGAAGCGCTGATCGAGCAGTACGCCGGAAGCCCCCACTACCACGATGCGCTGCGCCGCGAGATCGAGATCGCCGACCTCTACCTGGGCCCGGCCCGTCGCCGCGTCCTGGGCGTGCCGGTGCTCTCGGGCGAAGCGGAAGCCGTCGAGATCCTCCGCCGCGTCTACGAGCACCAGCCCCTCGGCGACCTGGCCGACGACGTCGTCCTCAAGATCGCCGACCACTACTGCGACAAGCGCCAGTGGGAGGAGGCCGAGGAGTACTACGACAAGTATTGCCGTGAATACCAGAACGTCAATCCCGAGAAGTGCCGCTACGCCGAGCTCCAGCGGGCCAAATGCGCTATCGAAACGTGCCGCGGGGCGCGGTATGATACGACCAGCCTGGGCCTGGCCCGCGACCGGCTCCGCCAGTACCAGGAGAAGTACCCCGACCAGGCCAAGGCCGAGGGCGTGCCGCTCCTCCTTCAGGAGGTCCGGAGCATGATGGCCGAGTCCGATTACCACGTGGCGGCCTACTACCGGCGGCGCGGCCGGGACGAGGCGGCGGCGTTCTACGCCCGCCGCGTCCAGCGCGAGTACCCGGACACGCCCTGGGCCGAGAAGGCCGGTCGGCTCCTCGGGAAGCTCGACGTGGGGCCACCCGAGGGGACGGCGCCGGCGGCGGGCGCGAAATAGACGGACGACGGGCGGGAGCGGACCATGGGACGGGTCGCAGCGGGGGCGGGACTGACGCTCGTGGCGGTCGGCTTGGTCGCCGGGTGCGGCTACACGACGCGCCCCCTCCACCGGACCGACGTCCGGACGGTGGTCGTGCCGACGTTCGCGTCGCGCGAATTCCGCCGGGAGCTCGAGTTCGAGCTCACCTCGGAGCTGATCAAAGAGATCGAGGCCCGGACGCCCTACAAGGTCGTGCACGACCGGTCGGGGGCCGACACGGAACTCCGCGGCGAGGTCCTGGAGCTCGACACGCCGGTCGTCTCGGAGGACCTCGACACGGACCGGGCCATCGACGTCCAGACGACGCTGGTGTGCTGGTTCGAGTGGCGGGACCTGCGGAGCGGGCAGGTCCTGGCCCGGCGTGAACGGCTCAGTGCCAGCGGGTCGTTCGCCCCGGCCATCGGGGAGAACCTCGACTCGGCCACGACCGAGGCGACCCGCCGCCTGGCCGAACGCATCGTCGAGGCCATGGAAGAGGACTGGTAGACCCGCCGCATCGGCCGCCGCGGCCCACGCCGGGCCGGCGGCCGGGGCGGGAGCAGGAAGCGAGTCGGACGCATGCGCGGACCGAGTGAACCGGACGGCGGCAACGAGGGGCCCGGCGGCGCACCCGCCCCGCGGTTCCGCGGCATCTGGGCCTGGGTGCTCGTCTTCGCCCTCATCTTCGTCGTCGGCTACGTCCTCATGCAGGTCTTCCAGGAGACACCCGAGCTGTCCCGGGCCGACCTACGCGAGCTGATGACCGAGAAGAAAAGCGCCGTCAAGCACCTCTACATCAAGGGCAACGTCGTCCACGGCACGCTGAACGAGCCCTACGACAACATCTACAAGACCAAGGAGTTCACGGTCAGCCTGCCCCACGACCTGGTGGACGAGTACTACGAGGCCCTGGGCGAGGCGTTCGGCGCCCACTTCATCCGCAACCCCGAGGGGGACGACAAGGCCAGCTACGTCCCGGAGGACCCGTTCGTCTGGCAGACGCTGCTGGCGATGGCCCCGTGGCTGATCATCCTGGTCGTCCTGTGGGTCATCGTCTCGCGTCAGATGCGGGCGGCCTCCGGTGCGGGGGGGGTCCTCAGCTTCGGCCGCAGCCGGGCCAAGCTCGCCAAGAAAGAGCACGTCAAGATCACCTTCGACGACGTCGCCGGCATCGAGGAGGCCAAGGAAGAGGTCAAGGAGATCATCGAGTTCCTGAAGAACCCCCAGCGGTTCCAGGCCCTCGGGGGGCGGATCCCGCGGGGCGTCATGCTGGTCGGCCCGCCCGGCACCGGAAAGACCCTCCTGGCCAAGGCCATCGCCGGAGAGGCCGAGGTCCCCTTCTTCTCCATCAGCGGGTCCGACTTCGTCGAGATGTTCGTCGGCGTCGGGGCGAGCCGCGTCCGCGACCTCTTCCGACAGGCCAAGGAATCCAGCCCCTGCATCATCTTCCTCGACGAGATCGACGCCGTCGGACGCCGCCGCGGCATGGGCTACACAGGCGGCCACGACGAACGCGAGCAGACCCTCAACGCCATCCTCGTCGAGATGGACGGCTTCGACACCAACGAGCAGGTCATCGTCATCGGCTCGACCAACCGGCCGGACGTGCTCGACCCGGCCCTGCGGCGGCCCGGGCGGTTCGACCGCGAAATCATCCTGCACCTGCCCGACCTGAAGGAACGAGAGGCGATCCTTAAGGTCCACGCCCGCCAGGTCCGGATCAGCGAAGAGGTGGACTTGGGCCTGCTGGCCCGCGGCACCCCGGGCTTCAGCGGGGCCGACCTGGCGGCCATCATCAACGAGGCCGCCATCCGGGCCACCATGCTCGAGAAGAGGGCCGTCGACCAGAGCGACCTCGAGGAGGCCCGCGACAAGGTCCGCTGGGGCCGGGCCAAGCGGAGCCGGGCACTCGACGAGGAGGACCGGGAACTCAGCGCCCACCACGAGGCGGGGCACGTCCTGATGAGCCTCCTCCTGGAGCCCGACGTCGAGCCGCTCCACAAGGTCAGCATCATTCCGCGAGGCATGTCGCTCGGATCGACCATGTTCCTCCCCGAGAAGGACCGCTACACCGTCAAGCGGAAACAATGTCTCGGGCAGATGAAGGTGGCGTTCGCCGGCCGGCTGGTCGAGGAGATTTTCTTCGGCGACATCTCCTCCGGCGCCTCCGACGACATCCGCCAGGCCACGATGCTGGCCCGGCGAATGGTCTGCGACTGGGGCATGAGCGACCGCATCGGGCCCGTCCGCTATGCCCGGGAGGAGGAGTCGACCCCCTGGGGCACCGAGGTCTTCGGCAGCCGCGAGCACAGCGACGCCACCGCCCGGATCATCGACGAGGAGGTCCAGGCCCTCATCCGCACCAACTACGACGAGGCCAAGTACCTCCTCCAGCAGAACCGCGAGGCCATCGAGCGGATCGCCAAGGCCCTTCTGCATCGTGAGTCGATGACGGCCCAGGAGGTCCGCCAGGAGATCGACGACCTGCCCCTTCACAAGCAGGTCCCGGCCGACCCGACCGGGGCCGCCGCCCGGCCCGAGGAACCGTAACGTGGCCGACCCCCGGTGGAACGTGCGCGTCATCGACCCGTCGGACCGTGCCGCCGCCGCCGCGATGCGACGCCTCGGCTGCTCCGACCGGGGCGTCGAACGGATGGCGCCGAAGGCCGAAGGGCTGGCCGTCGTCCTGGAGGGCGTGGCGGCGGTCGAAGCCAACCTCCTGAAGCAGGAGATGTTGGCCGCCGGCGGAGACGCCGCCGTCAGCCCCGACGCTTGGCTCGGCCGGGCCGACGCCGCCGGGGACGGCAAGACCGACGTCGTGCTGGTCGGGACGCGGCCCCAGATCGAGACGATGCTTCTGGGGCTGGACCAGGCCCCGCTGCCGGCCTTGGCGGGGATGGGACGGGAGGTCGGTCAGGCCCTGGCGGGCCGCCGGCGGGACCGCTTCGAGGTGCCGCTGCCGCGGGGGACGATGACCGTCGGCCCCCGGCCGGCGCTCGTGGGCATCGTCAACGTCACCCCCGACAGCTTCAGCGACGGCGGCGAGCACTTCGAGGCCGACGCGGCGGTCGATCACGGCCGGCGACTCGTCGAGGAGGGGGCCGACGTCCTGGACGTGGGGGGCGAATCGACCCGCCCGGGCAGCGACCCGGTCCCGGTCGAGGAAGAGCTTCGCCGCGCCCTGCCCGTCGTCGAGCGGCTGGCCGGGTCGGCCGGGGTCCCTGTCAGCATCGACACGCGCCGCGGCCGCGTCGCCCGCGAGGCCCTGGCGGCCGGCGCCTCGATCGTCAACGACGTCTCCGGCCTCCAGGGCGACCCGGAGGTGGCCGCGGCGGCCGCCGAGGCCGGCGCCGCCGTCGTCCTCATGCACATGCGGGGCGAGCCGAAGACCATGCAGGTCGATCCGCGGTACGACAACCTCCTGGCCGACGTGTGCCGCTACCTCCGGGCCGGCCTGGCCGCGGCCCGGCGGGCCGGCATCGGCGAGGAACAGACGATCGTCGACCCGGGCATCGGGTTCGGCAAGACGCTGGAGCACAACCTGGCCCTGCTCGCCCGGCTCGGCGAGCTGCGGAGCCTGGGCCGGCCCATTCTCGTCGGGCCGAGCCGCAAACGGTTCATCGGCGAGCTGACCGGCGTCTCGACGCCGGCTGAGCGGACGTTCGGGACGGCGGCGGCGTGCGCCCTGGCCGTCGCCAGGGGGGTGCTCCTGCTGCGGGTCCACGACGTGGCCGAGGTGCGCCAGGCGGTGGCCGTGGCGGCCGCCATCCGCGACGCCCGCGCCGAACCGCCGGCCCAGGGGCCCGGCCCCGGACCGTCATGAGCGATATCCTCAGCTATCTCCGGCGCCTGATCGAGACGTTCGGCTGGACCGATGCGCTCGAGATCGCCCTCATCGCGGGCCTCATCTACCTGGTGTACCGGAGCCTTCGAGGCACGCGGGGCGCGCGGGTCGTCCGCGGGTTCGTCTTCCTGATTGTCCTGAGCTTCGTCGCCGTCCGCCTGCTGGCCGACTACTTTCAGATGGAGCGGCTGAAGCTCCTCTACAGCGAGCTGGTCCAGGTGGCCGTCATCCTGGCGGTCATCGTGTTTCACCCGGAGCTCAGGCGGAGCCTGATGCGGCTCGGGCAGAACCCCGTGTTCCGCCTGTTCCTGAAGGAGGGGGCGTCGGCGTTCATCGACCGGATCGCCCAGGCCGCCGAGGCCCTCAGCCGCAACAAGGTCGGCGCGATCGTCGCCATCGAGCGGGACGCACGCTTGGGGGCCCTCATCGAAAGCGGCGTCGAGGTCGACGCCCGCCTCACGAGCCAGCTTCTGACGACCATCTTCTGGCCGGGCTCCCCGCTTCACGACATGGGCGTGATTATCCGGGGCGGCCGCATCGCCGGCGCCGCCGTCGAGTTCCCCCTCTCGAAGCAGGCCATCCTCGACCCGAGGCTGGGGACGCGGCACCGGGCGGCCATCGGCCTCACGGAAGAGACCGACGCCGTCGTCGTCGTCGTCAGCGAGGAGACGGGGCAGATCTCGGTCGCTTTCGAGGGCCGCCTGGAGCGGGACGTCGGGCCGGACGGCCTTCGCGAGCGGCTGGCCGAGCTCCTTCGCGGGGCCGAGGCCACCCTGACCGAACACGCCCTGGAAGCCCCCGAACCGATGGCCGAAGAACAGAAACCCAAAACCGAAACCGAAGCCTCCTCATGAAGAGCCAAATCCGAACCTTCCTCGCCGTCGCCCTCCTGACCGTCACGATCTGGGTCTGGGCCGATCTCGAGCAGGTCCAGCAGACCGGGATCGTCGTTGAGAACGTCGAGGTGCTCGTCCCCCAGAACTACGAGATCGAGCGCATCTCCCCCGCGAGGCTGAAGGTCGTCATCGAGGCCCGGCAACGCGAGATCCAGGACCTGCGGCACAGCCCCGAGCTCCATGAGGCCCGGTTCGACCTGAGGGACCGCGAGATCGCCGACGAGTCGCTCAGCCTGCCGGTCGTCGAGGGGTTCCGCCATTGGGCCGGCGTCCGCATCGTCGAGATCCTGGAGGGCGAAAGCGACCGGCGGGTCGACCAGGTCACGGTGGCCCTGGACCGCCAGACCCAGGTTCCGGTGCCCGTCCGCGTGAACGTCCTGGGGGCGACGGCCACCGACGCCTCCGCCATCCCGCCGGAGGTCACGGCCACCGTGTCGGCATCCGACCTGGCGGAGCTGCCGGAGGGGAAGCGCTATGCCCGGGCCACCGTCGAGGTCAAGGCGATGCAGCCGGGCCGGCTGATCGAGGAGGCGGTCGCCCTGGAGCCCCGTCTGGGCGGGGCCGACGGCATCCCGGCCCGCTTCTCGCCGCCGCGGGTCCTCGTCCGGGCGACCCTCGAATCGGCCCTCAAGACGCAGACCCTCAAGGGGGTCCGCGTCGTCCTGGTCGTCTCCCCGGACAAGCTGAAGGACTACGAGATCGTGTTCCAGGACGACGCGCCCCCCGGCCCCGTCGAGCTGGAGGTGGAAGGCCGACCCGCGCTCGTCGAGCCGCTGACCCCCGAAAAGCTCAGCCTCCAGGTGATCATCAATCCCGACGACAAGCCGGTCGAGGGGGCGTGGATCGGGCGCGACCCGATGGTGGTCGGCCTGCCGCCGGGCGTGACGGTCGTCGGCCGGCTTCCCACCGTCAATTTCAATCTCAAGCGCCGGGCCGGGCCTTAGCGGTCCCGCCGCGGCACCTCGCAGGAGGAGAATCCCCGATGACCGAGACCAACTGGACCGCTCACGCCGAGGCGATCGGCCGCCGGGCCCGCCGGGCCGCACGGCAGCTCGCGCCGGCTTTGTCCGAAGTCAAGGACGCCGCCCTCCGCGCCATGGCCGAGGCGCTTCGGACCCGCGAGGAGACCCTCCGCGAGGCCAACGCCGCCGACCTGGACGCCGCCCGCGAGGCGGGCCTGTCGTCGGCGATGGTCGACCGGCTGACGCTGTCGGAGGACCGGCTCGAGAAGATGGCCCGGAGCCTGGAGGAGATCGCCGCCCTTCGCGACCCCGTCGGCGAGACCATCGAGGGCTACGTTCGCCCGAACGGCCTGCGGATCGAGCGCCGCCGCGTGCCGCTCGGCGTCGTCCTGACGATCTACGAGTCGCGTCCGAACGTCACGAGCGACATCGCGGGCCTGTGCCTGAAGAGCGGGAACGCGGCCATCCTCCGCGGCGGGCGCGAGGCCCTCCGGTCGAACCTGGCGATCCACGAAGCGCTCGCGTCGGCCCTGGAGACTCAGGGCCTCCCCGCCGACGCCGTCCAGATGATCGACGACCCCGACCGGGCCCTGCTTGCCGCGCTTCTCAAGCAGGACCGCTGGATCGACCTCGTCGTGCCGCGCGGAGGCGAGGCCCTCATCCGCGCCGTCGCCGAGGGGGCCACTATCCCCGTCATCAAGCACTACAAGGGCGTGTGCCACGTCTACGTCGACGACCTGGCCGACCTGGAGATGGCGGCCGAGATCTGTTTCAACGCGAAGGTCCAGAGGCCGGGCGTGTGCAACGCCATGGAGACGATGCTGGTGCACGAGCACGTGGCGGCCCGGTTCCTGCCGCGCATCTGCCGGCGGCTGACCGACGCCGGGGTCGAGCTTCGCGGCTGCGAGCGGACCCGCGAGGTCTGGCCCGAGGCGAAGGAGGCCACCGAGGACGACTGGTACGAGGAGTACCTGGACCTCGTCCTGGCCGTCCGCGTCGTCGACGACATGGGCGCGGCCATCGACCACATCGCCCGGTACGGCTCGGCCCACACGGACGCGATCGTGACGGAGGACATCCGCCGCATCCGGCAGTTCGTCGAGTCGGTCGACTCCTCGAGCGTCATGGTGAACGCCTCGACGCGTTTCTCCGACGGCGGGGAGTACGGCCTGGGGGCCGAGGTGGGCATCTCGACCGACAAGCTCCACGCCCGCGGACCGATGGGCTGCCGGGACCTGACGACCTACAAGTGGCTCGTCACCGGCGAGGGCCACCTGCGGACGTGACCTGCCTTGCCGCGCACGGCCCGGCCTGGTATCATTCCGGGCCGCTCCCGAAGACGCCAGGACCCGAATCGAGGTGCCGATGCTCCGCGACGACCTGTACGAGGCCATCCGCGACCTGCCGGTCATCGACGTTCACAGTCACATTAATCGCGACCATATCTCCGCCCGCGACCTCACGGAGATCATGGGCTACCACATGGTCATGCATCCGATGAAATCGGCCGCCTACGACGGCTCGACCATGCCGCACGCCCGGCACGCGGAAGACCGCGAGGCCTTCTTCGCCCAGTGGTTCGAGCGGTGGCCGATGGTCGAGTCCACGGGATTCGGATGGGTCCTGAAGCAGGTCCTGGCGGACCTCTACGAGGTCGAGGGGCCCCTGACGGCCGACCGCTTCGGGGAGATCGAGAAGGCGTTCGAGGCGAAGGCGTCGCAGGCCGACTGGCCCCGGCAGGTCCTCGACGCCGCCCGGACCGAGCGGGTGCTGTCGAGCCAGATCAAGGTCGCCCCCCTGGCCGACGGCCAGTGGGACGGCCGACTCCTCTTCACCGTCGAGGAGACCCCGACGAGCGGCAACATCGAGGTGGGCAACCTGTGGGGCCGGCGGCTCGCGGGGCTCGGGCGCCGTATCGGGCGCGACGTCGACTCGGTCGACCGGCTCCGCGAGGCCGTCTCGGCCTTCTACTCGCAGGAGTTCGACTGGTCGGACAAGTACGGCAACGTGGCGTGGGTCTCGTCGCTGGCCGACTTCCGGCCGGTCCCGACGGCCGACCTCGACCGGCTCCTGGCCGACGCGGCGGCCGGCCGCGAGCCCGGCCCGGCCGAGGGCCGGCTCCTCGACGCGGCGGTCTTCCGGGCCATGTGCGAGGCCACTCTTGAGCACACGCCGGTGTTCCAGTTCTGCTACGGGACGCAGTACTTGAGGGGCGACGGACCCGAGCGCCACCCGGTCCAGCGGGCGGCGGCCGACTTCGCCAGCAGCATGGGCCACGTCCTCGGCGAGTTCCCCGACCTCCACTTCAACCTCCTGAACGGCTACGAGCCCGACGAGCCGATCTGGTGCTCCATGACCCAGGGCTATCGCAACTTCTCCATCTCCGGATACTGGTGGGAGACGTTCTTCCCCTCGGTGATGCACGCGGCGTGGCACCGGCGGCTCGACATGGTGCCCACCTCGCGCCTGGTGGGCTTCTTCAGCGACGGCTGGTGCGCCGACTGGGTCTACGGCCGGACCCGCATGGTGCGGCAGGTCCTGGCGAACGTCCTGGCGGAGAAGGTCGCGTGGGGCCTCTACACCAAGGCCCAGGCGGTGAAGGTGGCCCGCCAGGTCCTCTCCGAGACGCCGCGCCACCTCTTCCGTATTGAATCGTAGCTCGGCGGCACCGCCCCACGATCTTTCCACCCGGCGGCCCGCGTGCCGTTCGTTGGATGGAGTCCGTCGCATGACCCGATGCATCGCTCGCCTCGCCGGCGCCGCCGTCCTCACCGCGACGTGCCTCGCCCCCGTCACCGCTCACGGCCTCATCAACACCTACCTCCAGCCGGTCGACCTGTGCCGCCGGTACGACGCCGTCCTCTCGGGCGAGGTGACGGCGGTCGACGCGGCAGCGGGGACGTTCGCCGTGCGCATCGAGCGGGTCCATCAGGGCGACGCCCCGGCCGGCCGGACCATCACGATCGCCGCGGGGGACGACATGAAGCGCATCCTCGCCTCGGCCGACGGCGACGGTCGCCTGCGCCGCGGGGGCCGGTGGGTCGCCTTCGCCGGCCGCCGGCGACGCCGGCACGAGGACGATTGCCTGTTCTACACGGAAGCGGGCTTCGGCATCGGCACGATCGACTCGCCCGAGCGCTGGGTGTGGGACGACGACGACCTCGAGATCGTCGGCGAGGACGGCCAGGCCGTTCCGACCCTCGGCGGCACCTGGAGCGGCTCGGCGGCCACGCTCGAGCGGCTCGTCGCCGACATCGCCGCCGGCCGGGCGTTCTTCCCCCGGAAGGCCTACTGTCGCTTCCGCCCGGACTGGCCGGTCGCGCGCCTCGCCGGACCGGCCCGGGGCGTCGCCCTTTACGACGTGGACGGCGACGGCGACCTCGACGTCTACGCCTGTTCCGACGCCGGCGACGCCCTGCTCTTGCACGTCAGCCCCGAGCCCGGCGAGCCGGTGGGATTCGCGGACGCGACCGACTACGTCGGCCTGGCGGGCCTCGCTACGCCGAGCTGCTCCTTCGCCGACGCCAACGCCGACGGCCGGGCCGATCTGCTGGCGGGCGGCGCCGTCTACCTCGCGGGCGAGCGACTCAAAGGGCGGTTCACCCGCTCGGACCTCTTGCCCGAGGGGGCCGACCGCGGCCTCAAGGCCGCCGCTTTCGTCGAGCTCAACGGGGACGGCTACCCCGACGTGATCGTCTCGCGCTCGGGCGGCGGCCTGCGGGCCTGGCTCAACCCCGGCCCGAAAGGCCGGTCGTTCACGGACGCGACGGCTGCGATGGGCCTGGACCGCAAGGCGTGCGGCGCCGGACTCGACGGCTTCTTCGCACCGGGCGACTGGAACGGCGACGGGCGGGCCGACCTGTTCTATGCCGCCGGCGACGGCCTGCTGCTCGTTCAGAACGCGGCGGGCGTCTTCGAGCCCCTGCCTCACGGAACGCACTTCGACTTCCGCTCCGGCCCGCAGCGCCAAGCCGGCCTGACGGGGGCGGGCTGCTTCACGCCCCTTCTCGGCTTCGACCGGCTCGACCTGGTCGTCCCGAACGAGAACGGCTGGACGCTGCTCGCGTACCAGGCCGGCACGCCGCGCGACGTCACCGGATACGGCGGCGAGATATCCGAAGGGTCGCACCTCCACCTTGCGACGGTCGCCGAGGACCTGAACGTCGACGGCCTGCCCGACCTGTACACCGTCAGCCGGGCCCCGAACGGCCACAACCGCTTCCTCATCAACCGCGGCTACGGCGTTTTCATGCACGCCGCCAAGAACACCCATTACGGCCCGATCTTCCGGGGGCCGGCCCACCAGTCGGGCGGCTGGGGCGCCGCCGCCGGCGACGTCGACGGCGACGGGGCCAACGACCTGCTGCTCGGAAACGCCCACGGCGTCCTGACGCTGCTCCTCAACGACACCCTGTCCGTCCGCCGGCCCGTCGAGCATCCTATCGACGACCTTCAACAGTTGCTCGATGCCCGCATCCTGACGGTCCACGTGCGGGGCCGCGTCGGCGTCCTCGGCGCCCGCGTGACGCTCGCCGATGCGAACGGGCAGGTCGTCGCTCGCCGCGACGTCGGGTCGAACGTCGCCACCGGCTGCCGCGGACCCGACACGGTCAACCTGGCCGTCCTTCGCCCCGGCCGGTACACGCTGGCCGTCCGCTACGGCGACGGCGACGCGCGTACCTGGCCGGTCGACCTGTCGGAGGCGAAGCCGGTCGTCCTGACGGCCGACCGCGACGCGCCTGCCGCCGCAGCGGAGCCGTGATGGGCCGCCGCGGGCCCCTGTCCCGGTGCAATTGCTGCTTGACCTGAACACGAAGCACCCGCCACAATCCCTCCGCGACGGGGGCAGTCCAGGAAAGTCCCGCCATGTCGAACGCGAACGAGCCGGTAGGCGTCGAGCTGACCGGCGGATCGGCCTGGCAGTACCGGGCGGTCGTCGACGGCCGCGCCCGGCCGTGGCGGGCCACCGTCGCGGAGGCCGTCGACGGCCTCGTCGCCCGGCGGGAGCACGTCCCCTGGCCCGCCGAGTGGACGGCCTTCGGCCCCCTGGAGGCCAAGGGCCCCTTCCGGACCACCAGCGACACGCGAAGCGGCGAGGTGCCCGGCGAGGTCCTGCTCGCCCGGGTGCCCGAGATGCTCCTTCTGGACGGCCACGCCCTGGAGCGACGCACCCTCCGGGCCGACTCGCGGGGCGTGGTGGACCTCACGGCCGCCTTCGGCGAGCCCCGCAACGGCCGGATGGCGTACCTCTTCGCCGAGGTGCAGGCGGATCGCAACCGCCGCATCACCGTCCACGCCGGGGCCGACTGGTGGATGCAGTGGTGGGTCGACGGGTGGCACGTCTGGGACTCGCTCCAGACGGGCAACCGGCACCCGCTCCTGCAAACGGCCCACGAGTTCCCGGTCGACCTGGAGGCGGGGCGGCACGTGCTGGCCGTCCGCGTCATCAGCGGCGCCGGCGGGTGGGCCCTGGCGACCGAGGCGACACGCGTCGTGGCGCCCCCGGCCGAGCCCGAGGCATCGTTCATCGTCGGGGCCAGGCGGGCGTTCACGGTGGACGAGCCGGGGCGGTTCGACGCGCTGGTCTTCGTGGGGTCGGAGTCCCGGCGGCCGGACCTCAACGGCCGTCCGATCCCCGTCCCGTTCGAGCCGATGCGTTACCGGACCGTGCCGGCGGTGCCGGTCTCGATGCTCCGGCCGGGCGAGAACGAGCTGACGCTCGGCTGGGACGAGACCGAGTCGGCCCGCGGCGGACGTGTGGAGGGACTCCGGTCCTTCCAGGGCAGCGGCCACGCGACGCGCCTCCGGGCCGAGGGGCGCCTTTTCGGCCTCACACCCGCCGACGCCCGCATCCGCACGGGGCCGATCCTCGGCTGCGCCGGGCCGCGCTTTTTCACGGTGGCGTGCCGGACGAATATGCCCGCAGCCGTCCGCCTGGCCGTGGCGGGCCGGGACCAGGTGTCCGAGCCGGGCCTTTCCCACCGGTTCCGTGTGGCCGGCCTCGAGCCGGGCGCCGAGGCGGACTACCGGCTCGCGCCGGCCGAAGCCGAGGGCGCCGCGGCCCGGACGGGCTCGGCCCGCACGCCGCCGGCCGGCCCGCCGTTCGAGTTCGCCGTCCTGGGTGACTCGGCCACGCGGACCGACGTCTGGCGCGAGATCGCCGCGGCCGTGGCCGCACGCCGGCCCGCCCTGGCCGTCTTCACGGGCGACATGGTCTCGGGCGGCACGCGGGATTGGATCTGGGACGAGCGGTTCCTCGGCCCGGCCCCGGAGCTCTTCGCATCGGTCCCGTTCTACCCCATCGCCGGGAACCACGACGAGAGCGGGGAGCTTGTGCGACAGATCTTCGTGACCCCCGACGGGGAGCCCGGGCCGCCGGGTGGGGGCCTGAACTGGGCCCAGGAGATCGGCGGCGCCCTGTTCGTCGGACTCGACGGGGCGGCCGACTGGACTCCCGGCGGGGCGCTCGCCGCGTGGCTCGCGGCCCGGCTCGCGGGCACCGAGGCCCGGTTCATCTTCGCCTTCGACCATTTCCCGGCATGGTCGTCGGCAAACCACGGCCGCCTGGATGACGACGGCCTGCCCGCCGAACCCCCCTGCCGGGCGGCCCGCGAGACGATCGTCCCGCTGCTCGCCGAGCACGGCGCGGCGGCCCTGTTCGCCGGTCACGATCACTGCTACGAACGGTCCGAGCTGCCCGAGGGGCCGACGCTCGTCACGACCGGCGGCGCCGGGTCTTACCTCTACCGGAATCGCGGAGACCCGGAGCAGAACCCGCACTCGGCGGTCTTCGCCAGCCGGTTCCACTATTGCCTGGTCCGCGTCGAGGCCGAGGGGGCCTCGCTGGAGGCCGTCGCCCTGAACGGCGAGGTGCTTGACCGTCGGACCTGGCCGCCCCGGGAGTCGGCGGCGCGGGCACGGGCCGGTTGCTGAGGGGGCGTCGATCACAGTCCCACCTGGTTCGCCGGGGCGCCTGCGTGCGGCCGCTTTCTCCGCGACGGAGACGCCCGGGCGGGGGTTCAAATCCTACCCCCAAGCCGTTAGAATGTGGCGGCCCGTGACCCCCCCGTGGGGCGACGCCTCCTGCCACGGGCGTCGTTCTCGCGGGGACCGGCCGGGACAGGCAAGGAGCGCGTATGGATCCAGGTGGACTCAGCCAAGCGGGGTGCGGGCTCGAGGCAGTGGCCATCGTGCCGATCTTCGTCAACGTCGGGGCGGCCATCCTGCCGGCCATCGTGGCGGGTCTGTCGAGCGCGGTGGCCCTCTTGTTCAAGCCGCGGGAGCTGTTGCGCCTCTTCCGCCGCAAGCCGTGGGTCCCCGTGGTCATGGTCCTCGTCCTGGGGGCCGTCTACCCCCTGTGGCTGGGCGGGACGAAGCTCTACGTGGCCTTGGCGTCCGGCCCCGCCGACCGCGACGCCGTCTCCCAGATCGACTGGGCCGACGTGGCCCGGGAAATCATCCGGCACCAGGCGGGCCGGGGCCTCGCGCCCTTCGCGTCCGTCCAGTCGTCCGGCCAGGCCCACATCTTCCGCCGGAACGTCGAGCGGACCGGCTACGACGGCGGCCCCGTGCCCCGCGACCTCCGCGAGGTGTGGCAGTACAACGAGTACCCCGACGAGATGGTCCTGTCGTCGCCGGCGGTGGTGGGCCGGCGGGTCTTCGGGGCCACCTGCCTGGTCGACGTCGGGGCGAACTACGGGGCCGTCTTCTGCCTGGACGCCGAGACCGGCAAGACCCTCTGGCTGGTCGACGAGGTGGCGGGCGAGGAGCTGAAGGGCTTTTTCAGCTCGCCCGCCGTGACGGCCGACGGCCGGTACCTCGTGATCGGCCAGGGCCTCCACTACGACACGCACTGCGACCTGATCTGCCTGGAGGCCGAGACGGGCAAGCTCCACTGGCGGATCCGGACGCCGCTTCACATCGAGGGGTCGCCGGCGGTGCGGGGCGACCTGGCCGTCGTCGGCGCCGGGGCCGTCGAGGGGCCCGACATGAAGCCTCGCGGCCACCCCGGGTACGTCTTCGGCGTCCGCATCTCCGACGGCAAGGAGCTTTGGCGCTACGACGTGGCCGACCCGGAGAGCAGCCCGGTCATCGACGCCGAGGGCATCGCCTACATCGGCAGCGGGTTCAACGGCGAGGCGGTGGTGGCCCTTCGGACCGAGCCGGACGAGGTGCTGGCTGCCAGGGGAGAGGAGCGGCTCCTCTGGCGGACCGAGACGCCCTACCCCGCCACGGGGGCCGTCACGCTGGTCAAGGACCTGGTCATCATCGGCGGGGGAAACGGCAACTACGTCTACGCCGACCCGAACCCCGCAGGGATCGTCATGGCCCTCGACCGCCGGACCGGCGAGGTGCGATGGGAACGGCGCCTGGACGACGCCGTCCTGGGGGCGGTGGCGGCGGCCGACGGCGTGCTGGTCTGCGCGGTCCGCGACGGTCACGTGGTCGCCCTGGGCCTGGATGACGGGAAGCCGCTGTGGTCAAACCCGCCGACGGTCAGCGGCCGGGCCCCGCTGCTGGCGGCCCCGGCGGTGGCCGGGCCCCTCATCTACGCGGTCAGCAAGGACGGCTACCTGGCCCTCATCCGGGCCCGCGACGGGACGGTCGTGGAGAAGCATTACATCAACAACGAGGGGCGCCCCGGCGAGATGGGGCTGACGCTCAGCTCGCCGGCGGTGGCGGGGGGCCGCGTCTTCGTCGGCAGCGAGACGGGGGGCCTGCGGTGCTACGCGGGGAAGGTGATCGAATGAGCGACCCGCAGCAGAGGCCCCTGGTGCTGGACCTGGCCGAGAGCGTCGAGGCGTCGCTCGTCGGCGGCAAGGCGGTCAACCTCGCGCGACTGATCCGGGCGGGCCTGCCCGTGCCGGGCGGGTTCGTCGTGACGACCGCGGCCCACGCCCTCGCGCGGGAGGCCGGCTCCGACGGCGTGCCGGAGGCGGTCGCCGAACCGGTCCGGGAGAGGTATCGCCGCCTCGGCTCGCCCCGCGTGGCCGCCCGCTCCAGCGCCACCGCCGAAGACCTGGCCGAGGCCTCCATGGCGGGCCAGTATGAGACGTTCCTCGACGTGGCGGGCGAGGACGACCTCGTGGCCGCCGTCGCCCGGTGCTGGGCCAGCCTCCGAAGCGACCGGGTCGGGACGTACCTGGCCGAGCACGGCATCGACCCGTCGGCGGTCTCGATGGCCGTCGTGGTCCAGCGGCTGGTCGCGGCCGAGGTGGCGGGAGTCCTGTTCACCTCGAACCCCCACGCCGGGCGGCGGGGCGAGATGCTTATCGAGGCCGCCTGGGGCCTGGGCGAGGCCGTCGTCTCCGGCCGGGTCCAGCCCGACGTCGTGCGCCTCGACCGCAAGACGGGCGAGACCGTCGACACCTATGTCGCCGACAAGCGCATCGCCGTCGACCCCGCGACGGGCCGCGAAGTGCCCGTGGCGGACGACCGGCGGCAAACGCCCTGCCTGGCCCCGGAGGACACGGCCAAGCTGCGGGAGCTCGGTCTCCGCGTGGAGGAGCACTTCGGCGCCCCGCAGGACATCGAGTGGGCCATGGCCGAGGGCGAGGTGTTCCTCCTCCAGTCGCGACCCATCACGACGCTGGAGCAGGTCGAGGCCTATGAGGCGGTCATCGGCGAGGCACGCGCGGAGCTCGAGTCGCTCCTGGCGGCAGGTCGCGGACCGTGGGTCATCCACAACATCAGCGAAACGCTGCCCCACCCCACGCCGCTGACGTGGAGCGTCATCGGGCGGTTCATGTCGGGCGGGGGCGGCTTCGGGCGGATGTACCGGATGGCGGGGTTCGAGCCGTCGCCCCGGGTCGAGCGGGAGGGGTTTCTCCAGCAGATCGTCGGCCGGGCCTACATGGACGCGGCCCTTGCCCCCGAGATGTTCTTCGAGGACTTCCCGTTCGCATACGACCTGGAGGAGCTGCGGACCCGGCCGGACGCCTCCCAGTCGCCGCCGACGGTGCCGAGGGGGGGCCTGCGGGCCCGGCTCCGGGCGGGGCGGCAGGTGGCCGCGGCCAACCGGACGCTCCACCACCTGGCCGAGGACTTCGACCGACGGTTCGACGACGAAATCGTCCCGGCGTTCGTCGGGTGGTGTCGGACGGAAAAGGACCGCGACTTGGCGGCCCTCTCGCCCGAGGCGTGGCAGGCGCTTTGGGCGGAGCGGGAGCGGCGGGTGCTGGACGAGTTCGCCCCGCGGGCCTTCCTGCCGAGCCTCATCGGCGCGATGGCGATGGCGGACCTCCGCACCACGGTGGCCGAGGGCTTCTGGGACCAGGACCCCGACGAGCTGGTCGACACGGTCGCCGTCAGCCCGGTGCCCGACAAGACGGTCGAGCAGAACGCGGGGCTCTACGAGCTGGCGCACGGGCGGCTCACGATGGAGGCGTGGCTGGGGTCGTACGGCCACCGCGGGCCGCGGGAGTTCGACCTGGCCGCGCCCCGGTGGCGGGAGCAGACCGACGAGGTCCGGGCCATGACCGAGCGCCTGAAGGACGGCCGCGACCCCATGGCCCTGCACCGGCACCGTCTGGCCGAGGCGGAGACCAAGGTCAGGGACCTGCGGCAGCGGCTCGGGGGCCCCGAGCGGGACGAGTTCGACCGACGGCTCGCCATGGTCCGCCGCTACATCCGGTTCCGCGAGGACGGCAAGCACTACCTTATGCTGGGCCACGACCTGCTACGGGACCTGGCGCTGGAGGCGGGCAGGCGGCTCGGCGTCGACGACGATGTCTTCCTCCTGACGTTCGATGAGCTGACGGCGTCTCTGGCGGAAGGAGCGGCGCCGAAGGACGTCCTGGCGGCACGCCGGATGGAGCGCCGGGCCGAGGCCGGGGCCTCCCTGCCCCACACGATCGACGCCGAGGCGGTCGCGACGCTCGGCGAGCCCCGCCCGCCGGCCGCCGGCGACCACCTTCCGGCATTCCCGGTCTCGCACGGAACGGCGACCGGGCCGGCCCGGATCGTTCACTCGCCGGAGGAGGCGGGGGACCTCGGCCGGGACTACGTCCTCGTCTGTCCGTCGACGGACCCGGCCTGGACGCCCCTGTTCGTCGGGGCGGCGGGCCTCGTCCTGGAGCAGGGCGGGACGCTCTCGCACGGGGCCATCGTCGCCCGCGAGATGGGCATTCCCGCGGTCGTCCTGCCGGACGCGACGAGCCTGTTCGCCGACGGCGAAGAGATCACGCTCGACGGCCATCACGGGGCCGTCCTGCGGGCCGGCGCCGAGGCCGAGCCGGCCGGAGACGCAGCGGCCGCCGATCCAGGCAGCACGCGAATCGAGCCGGCCCACGTGCCGCCCGTTCCAGGCCGGGGCGAGCGGATCGCCGCGCGGGTCCGCAACGTCTCGCTGCTCGCCTGGGGGGCGGTGCTCCTGGTGGTGCTGCTCTCTTGGGGCGACGTCGTCCCGAGCGGGTGGGTCTGGGAGCCGTGCCTGCGGGGGCTCGATCGGCTGCTGTGGCCGCTGATCGCGTCGGTCGGCCGGCCGGCTACCGTGCTGATCGTGGCGGGCGTGTTCGCCGCGGCGACGATGGTCGGGCAGCGGCTGCTGACGGACCACGTCAGGCTGCGGGAGGCGAAGCGGCGGTCGAACCGCCTGACGAAGGAAGCGGCGGAGCTGCCCGCCGACTCGCCCCGACGCCGGGCCATCGACGCCCTGACGACGCCCGTCCAGGCCCGGCTGGTGGCGGCGGCGTTCGTGCCGCTGGCCGTCCTCCTCGGGCCGATGGTCCTGGTGTTCCTCTGGCTCGGAGAGCGGATGGTCCCGGCCGGATGGAACGCCGACCCGGGCTCGACCGCAAGCGTCGTCGCGACGGTCGACGGCGAGTTCACCGACCCGTTCGCACTGGACGTCGACGAGCCGCTGGTCCTCGCGGAGACGAGCGAGGCGGTCCGCAACCTGCCGCCCATCCGGCAGGTCCTCGAGGCCCACGCCGAGGCCCTGACGAGCCCGGCCGAGCACGACGAATTGCCGGACCGCGTGCGGCAGGTGGCCGAGAAGGCCGCCCAACGAATGTCGCTCCGGGCGTTCCTGGAGGCGGGCGTCCCGCCGCAGCGGGTGACGTGGCAGGTGACGTCGGACGAGGACGCCGCCGGCCGGTTCGACGTGACGGTGCGGACCGACGACGCTCCGCCGCTGGGCATCGAGATCGTCCTGGGCCAGGGCCATCCGCCGGGACGGACGGGGGTGACCGGCCCGGAGGGGTCGCCGCTCCGTTCGCTGGAGGTGATGTACCCGCAGCCGGAGGGGCCGCGGGTCCTGTGGGGCCCGCTGGCGTGGGCGGGCGACTGGGCCTGGCTGGTCCTGTACCTGGTGGCCTACGTGCCGGCGATGTTCGGCCTGCGGTGGCTGCTGGGCATCCCGTAGCGGCCCGGCAGCGACGCATCGGCCAATCGCGCTCGCGCCACGGTCCTTGCGGTGCGGTGCGGGCGGGTTCGAGTCACGTCCGAAAGGAGGTCCGACGATGCGACTGCGAGACTTGGCACTGGCGGTGGGTCTGTCGCTGGCGGTCGCCGCGACGGCCGCCGCCGACACGCTCGGCTGGTGGCGGTTCGAAGGGCGGCCCGGATCGGGGCCGGGCAACCGGCCCATCGGCTCGGAGGTCAACCCGAAACAGATGGCCGGCAAGGCCGCCAAGGCGCCGGGCGAGACGCCCCGGCTCGTTTACGCCGAGGACGTCCCCGGACCGTACATCTTCGACCCGGCCACGCGGAGCAACAAGCGGAACCAGGCGTCCATGCGGTTCCATTCCGGCACGGAGACGATCGCCGGCGAGGAGAAGGCCGTTGCCGACGTCGTCGAGGTGCCGGGGGCGGGCGGGCCGCTGCCCCGGGGCTTCACCATCGAGGGGTTCATCAAGCACGAGCCGGGGGTCCGCATCGCCCAGTGGACCACCGTCCTGGTCCAGCACCGGGAGGGCAAGAAGTACCCCCAGCCGTTCGGCCTGGCCGTCGAGGACTGGCACCCGGGCGGCATCAAGAAGATGAAGATGAAGCTCCACCCGAAGGGCATGGACCTCGTCCAGCCCCACCAGACCAGCAACCCCACCGTCACCGAGGAGGCCTGGCACCACTTCGCCTACACCTACGACCCCCGCACCGGCGAGATGAAGCTCTACTGGGACCACGAACTGAAGACGAGCCACACGGTCGAGGACGAGTCGAAGCGGGTCATCCACGGGGGGCCGGAGTATGCCCTGTTCATCGGCGGCCCGGAGAACGGCCAGGGGCACGGCTGGTCGGGCTGGCTCGACGAAGTCCGGTTCTCCTCCGAGCCGTTGCCGCCCGAGAACTTCCTCCGGGCCCTCGATAAACCCGGACGGGCCACGACGAGCTTCGACTAGGCGACACGGCCGTCGACCGGGGGCGGGCGATTGGTGCGGGAGGGGGGATTCGAACCCCCAGACCCCGAAGGGCACGGGATCCTAAGTCCCGCGCGTCTGCCGGTTCCGCCACTCCCGCGAAAAGCCCGTTGCCCGCATATGTCACCACATTCATGAACATAAACGTGGCACAATGCCCTAAGGGCTGGCAGGATAGGGACTTGCAGGAAAACCCGTCCTGCCCACGAAAGGCCATCGCGATCACACAGGGTAACCGAAAGCCGCTTGTCTTTTCCAGCCTTTCTCGATGCCGCGTCGAGGCCGATTCGACGGCGGCCACCTGGCCAGCCCCGCCGGCAGGTCGCCTCCGGCCGGTACAAGGCCACCCAGAACGGCAACGCC
>CAZGKW010000015.1:0-91474 GCA_964526295.1 uncultured Anaerolineales bacterium | reverse complement strand
ACACTCCCTTCAACCTCGTGCCCTGCAACCGCGAACTGGAAGTGGCGCTGACGCACTATGCCGACCGGGCGCCGGACGTGGCGGCGTTCTGCAAGAACGCCGGGCCGCAGGCGCTCCGGATCGACTACCTGGCGGCGGGTGGGCGGCTGGCGTTCTACACGCCGGACTTCCTGGTCCGCAAGAAGGCCGGCAACTACCTGCTTGTCGAAACAAAGGGGCGCACGGACCTGGACGTGCCGGCCAAGGCGCGGACGGCGGTGGAGTGGTGCAAGTCGGCCTCGTCGAAGAAGGTGAAGTGGGAGTATGTCTATGTCCCGCAGGGCGTCTTTGAGCGGATTACCGGCAACACCTTTGACGAACTGGCGCGCTTATGCGCCCCCGCACTGGTTGACCTGCTGAGGGAGGAGAAGGACTCGGGCCAGATGACGCTTCCGTTTGAGGCGGTCGAGGAAGTGGCGCCGCCGACGAGGATCGAGGAGTTCATCAGCGCCGACGCATTGGCAGGGCTGCCTGAGCCAACGGCAGACCGGGTGGCCCAAGGCGTGCAACTTCTCCGCTTCATGGAGGGCAAGGAGGGGATTCTTCTCTCCCCGGTCTTCACGCCGCTCCAAGGGCCGATTGACGCCTGTGCGCAGGACATCGTCTTCAACCGGCTCGTGGACGACATTCCACGGAGCGAGCGAGACCAGCGGGATTATTTCGAGCCATACCTGGACGTCAAAGGCGGTCGAGCCAAGTACCTGATGGACAACGCCAGGCGCATCCAGAAACTGCTGGTTTACAACTCGCCCATCATGCCGACGGGCATCCTCAGGTTCTGCCTGGAGTACGCCGAGTCGCCGGCGGACCACGCGCGCGGGGTGCTTGAGTCCATCCGCCGCAACTTCCGTGACCTGCGCGGCACGGGGCTTCTCGGCCTGCTGACGGAGGTGTACACGTTCCGCAACACGTATGTGGCCCACCAGGACAAGGAACTGACCGACCGCGAAGAGGCCCGGCAGGCGCTCTGCAAGTGGGTCGAGTTGGTCGTCTGCCTGGAAGAGGTGGCGGCGAAGAGCATGCCGCCCAAGTAGGGCGGCAGGCTGCCGGGCGTCGCCGCGGAGGATGGGGCAACCCTCTTAACCGACCCGAGCGCCGCTGCGGCCCCAGACGGCTCGGGCGGCATCGGCGAGGGTGCCGCCTGCTTCGTTGTGCCGACTTGGGTCGGCGGCTCGTGAAGCTCGCGGCTTCGTCGCTCTGTCGCTTGGTCCCTCGGTGCTCTCGAATTGGGCTTGATGGGCGGCCGCCGGTCGCTATACTATCGCGACTCGGGATGCCCGAAGGGACACGTGGAGGACGAGACGTGCCAGCCAAGTGTGCGATATGCGGAAAGGCCCCCCAGGTCGGGTCGTCGATCAGCCGGCGGGGCAAGGCGAAGTACCTGGGCGGCGTGGGCCGCAAGGTGACCGGGATCACGCGCCGCCAGTTCCGGCCCAACCTTCAGCGGGTGCGGGTGGAGCTGGCCAACGGGACGCGGACTCGGATGCGGGTCTGCGCCCAGTGCCTGAGGGCGGGGAAGGTGAAGAAGCCCGGCCCGCGGCAGGTGCCGGCGGAAGGGTGACCCGCGTTCGCCAAGGCTACGGGGGGCAAGGCCCGCCGCGCGCAGTTGTTCGTGGGGGCGGACTGCCTTGGCAGTCGTGACCCGGACTTCCCGCTCCGGGGTGGATGAAGGCTCGACATCCATGTCTATTTCGAAGGACGAGGTGCTGAAGGTCGGCCTGCTGGGGCGGATCAAGCTCTCGGAGGCCGAGGTCGAACGGTTCTCGTCGCAGCTGTCGGCTATCCTGGGCTACGTCGAGCGGCTCGGCGAGCTGGACACCGGCGAGGTGGAGCCGCTGGCCCACGCGTTGCCGATCCGGAACGTCCTGCGTCCGGACGAGCCCCGCGAGTCGCTCGGGCCGGAGGAGGCGGTGGGCGGGGCGCCCGACTCGGCCGAGGGGAACCTGTTCCGCGTGCCCCGCGTCATCGACGACGGCACCTCCGCGTGAACCGATTGAACCGCCGAGAACACAAAGGACACCGCAGGCTGGGTCAAGGCCAAGAACGGCCCAGGCTGGTGGAACAGCGAAACAGAGACAGGCTTGTCCTGTTCGGTTGTTTTCCTTTTGATCAAGCCTTCCTTTGCGATCTTTGCGCCCTTTGCGGTTAGAACCAAACTGCGGTTAGAAACGAACTGACGACAGGCGATGAACGTTTGCGAGTTGACAGCCCGGCAGCTGCGCGACGCGTTTGTTGCGGGGGACCTCTCGGCCGTCGAGGCGACCGAGCGGAGCCTGGGGTCCATCGAGCTGCTCGACCCGCAGGTGAAGGCGTTCCTGTCGGTCGACGCCGAGGGGGCGCGGAAGCGGGCCGCCGCACTCGACGCCCGCCGCGCCGCCGGCGAGACGCTCGGCCTGCTGGCGGGCGTGCCCGTCGCCGTGAAGGACAACCTGTGCACCCGCGACGGGCAGACGACGACGTGCGGCAGCCGCATTTTGGAGGGCTGGCGGGCGCCGTACGACGCCCACGTGGTGGAGCGTCTGAGGGCCGAGGGTGCGATCATCGTGGGCAAGACGAACCTCGATGAGTTTGCCATGGGCTCGTCGACCGAGAACTCCGGCTACTTCCCGACGCGGAACCCCTGGGCCCTCGACAGGGTGCCGGGCGGGTCGAGCGGGGGAAGCGCCGCCGCCGTCGGGGCCCGCATGGTGCCCCTCGCCCTGGGCTCGGACACCGGCGGGTCGATCCGGCAGCCGGCGGCCCTGTGCGGCGTGGTGGGGATGAAGCCGACTTACGGCCGGGTGAGCCGGTACGGGCTGGTGGCGTTCGCTTCGAGCCTGGACCAGATCGGGCCGCTGTCGAGGACGGTGGAGGACGCGGCCCTGCTCCTTCAGGCGACGGCGGGGCACGACCCGCGCGACTCGACGAGCGTCGAGGGGGCGGTGCCGGACTACCTGGCGCAGCTGGAGGAGCCCGTGGAGGGGCTGCGGGTGGGTGTGCCGAAGCAGTTCTTCGAGGAGGGCCTGGCCCCGGAGGTGGAGGGGTGCGTGCGGGCGGCGCTCGGCGTGTTCGAAGGGCTGGGGGCGGAGCTGGTGGAGGTGGACCTGCCGCTCTCGACGCATCACGCCATAGCGACGTATTACCTGGTTGCGACGAGCGAGGCGTCGTCGAACCTGGCCCGCTACGACGGCGTCCATTACGGGCACCGTTCGTCCGAGCACGCCGATCTTATCGACATGTACATGCAGAGCCGTGCCGAGGGGTTCGGCGACGAGGTGAAGCGGCGGATCATGCTCGGCACCTACGCCCTGAGCGCGGGCTATTACGACGCCTATTACAAGCGGGCCCTGAAGGTGCGACGGCTGGTCCGGCAGGACTTCGACCGGGTGTTCCGCGAGGTCGACTGCCTGATGGGCCCGACGAGCCCGACGGCGGCGTTTCCGCTGGGGGCGAAGACGGCCGACCCGCTGACGATGTACCTGTGTGACGTGTATACGGTGGGATGCAGCCTGGCGGCGATCGCCGCGGTGAGCGTGCCGTGCGGGTTTACAGAGGGCGGCCTGCCGGTGGGTCTCCAGGTCGTGGGCGACGTGTTCACGGAGGAGCGGCTGCTGCGGGTGGCCCGGATGTACGAGCGAGAGACGGACTGGGCGGCGCGGGCGCCCGAGCTTTGCAGCGTGTGAAGCGGCACGCCGGCGGCGGGTGTCAGCCGGCGGCCCTGGCCGCCGCGTGGCGTTGCACGAAGCGCGGCGCAAGCGCCGCGGCCGACGGTGGGCCCGCGTGGCGCCGCCTGTGGGCTTCGAAGGCATGCGTATGGCTCCCGACGAGGTGGTCCCGACGATCGGCCTGGAGGTGCACCTGCACCTGGCGACGCGGACGAAGCTGTTCTGTGGGTGCCGCGTGGAGTACGACGCCCCGCCCAACTCACGGGTGTGCCCGGTGTGCCTGGGGATGCCGGGCGTGATGCCGGTGATGAACGAGCGGGCGGTCGAGCTGGCCGTGCGGATGGCCCTGGCGTTCAATTGTCGCATCCCCGACTGCGCCAAGTGGGACCGGAAGCACTACTACTATCCCGACCTGCCGAAGAACTACCAGATATCGGAATACGATCAGCCGCTGGGCGTCGGCGGGTGGCTCGACGTCGACCTGGAGGGCCGCTCGAAGCGGGTCGGCATCACCCGCGTCCACCTGGAGGAGGACGCCGGCAAGCTCGTGCACGTCGTGGGGGGTGGCGGGGCCAGCGTCGTCGACCTGAACCGCGCGGGGACGCCCCTGCTCGAGATCGTCAGCGAGCCGGACCTGAACGGTCCCGACGAGGTCCGGGCCTACTCGACGGCCCTGCGGCAGATCGCCGTGTACCTCGGCGTCAGCGATTGCGACATGGAGCGGGGGCAGATGCGGTTCGAGCCGAACATCAGCCTCCGCGTCGGGACGGGGCCGCAGGGCGAACCCCGCTACACGCCCATCGCCGAGATCAAGAACCTCAATTCGTTTCGAAGCGTCGAGCGGGCGGTCGCCTACGAGATCGCCCGCCACCGCGACGAGTTCGAGGCCGACCCGGAGGGCTACACGCTCCAGCGCCTCGGCAAGCAGACCCGCGGTTGGATCGACGACCGGGAGGTGACGTTCCTCCAGCGGTCGAAAGAGGAGGCCCACGACTACCGCTATTTCCCGGAGCCCGACCTCGTCCCGTTTGCCCCCGAGCGAACGTGGGTCGAGCGGCTGCGGGCGGAGCTGCCGGAGTTGCCCGAGGCCCGGCGGCAGCGGTTCGTCGCCCAGCATGGGCTCCCGGAGTACGATGCGGGCGTCCTGACGGCCGAGCGGGAGGTGGCCGACTTCTTCGAGGCGGTCGCGGGGCAGGTCGACGACCCGAAGGCGGCCTCGAACTGGGTCATGACGGAGCTGATGCGGGCCCTGAACGAGCGGAAGGTGACCGTGGGCGAGCTGGGCCTCGCGCCGGAGCGGCTGGCGGAGCTCATCGCGCTGGTGGCCGAGGGGACGATCAACCGGAGCACGGCGACCGAGGTGTTCGAGAAGATGCTCCGGACCGACCGCTCGGCCCGGACGATCGTCGAGGCCGAGGACCTCGCCCAGACCAGCGACGCCGGCGAGCTGGGCGCCCTCATCGACCGCGTGATCGCCGACAACCCGTCGACCGTGGCCGATTACCGGGGCGGCAAGACGAAGGCCATCGGCCGCCTCATCGGCGAGACGATGCGGGCCTCAGGCGGCAAGGCGAACCCGCAGGTGGTCCGGCAGGTCCTGGAGGAGAAGCTCGGCGCGTGAGCGGCGCCGCCCCTCACGCCTCTTCGTCCGAGCCGGTCTCCTGGGCCGCCTCGAGGCCCGGTTCGCCCGGGGGAGGCCGGCCGAACTGGAGGTGCTGGGCCGCCGTGTGCTGAGGCGGCGAGCCGAACTTGTTCTCCGTCCCCGCCATCAGGCGCTTATAGTTCGACGTGTGCCGCACCAGGACCAGCACGACGAGCAGCAGGACGAACACGGTGACCGGGAGGTAGTCGCCCCATGCCCGGGCCCGCTCGAACACGAGATACCCGACGACGAACCCCACCGCCGCCGCCGACGAGGCCACCGAGACGTACCGCGTCGCGAAGAGCACGATCACCCAGAGACCCAGGGCCGCCAGCGCCAGCGGCCAGAGCATCGGCATCGCCAACAGGACGCCCAGGCTCGTCGCCACGGCCTTGCCGCCGCGGAACCTCAGCCACACCGGGAACGTGTGCCCGAGGATCGGCCCGACCGCCGCGATGACGAGGACGAGGGTGGCCTCCCGAGGGCCGACCTGCGCCGGCTCGGCCACCATCCGCGGCAGCATCCACCAGCCGAGGACGAACACGGGCCCGAACCCCTTCGCCACGTCCAGGACGAACGCCAGGCCCCCCCACGGTGTCCCGCACACGCGCCCACAGTTCGTCGAACCGATATTCTTCGACCCGTGCTCGCGGATGTCCACGCCGCGCAGCCGGCCGATCAGCCAGCCGAACGGCACCGACCCGGCCAGGTATCCGCCGACGAACCATCCGGCGACCGTCAGGACCGTCATCACGAGGCAGCCTCCTTCTTGCGGGCCGCGGCCCGCTCGAACACCGTCATCATCTCGCGGAAGTTCCGCTCCAGCGGATGCGCCTCGGCCGCCTCGCGGGCCCGGCGGCCCATCTCCTCACGGCGGGCCGCGTTGCGAAGCGCGTCCATCGCCGCGGCCAGCGCCGCCGCATCATCCGGCGAGGCAACCACGAACCCCTCCCGGCCGTCGGCCATCAGCTCGCTCGCCCCGTTGCTCGGCGTCGTGACAACCGGCAGGCCGCACGCCAGGGCCTCCAGCACCACCAGGCTGCACGGGTCGTACCACGTGGGGTGGACGTACGCATCCGCCGCGGCGTACGCCGGCAGCACGTCCGCCATCGCCCCGGCGAAGACGAGCCGCCCTTCGCACCCGAGCCGCCCGGCCAGCCGCCGATACGGCGCCGGGTCCGCCTTGCCCACGACGACGAGCCGCCACGGGCCGCCCGCCTCGTCCAGCCGGGCCGCCCCTTCGATCAGCTCGCGCAGGCCCTTCAGGCGGAAGTTGTGTGCGACGAGCAGATAGCACGTCTCCTCGTCTCGAAGGCCGAGCGATTCGCGCGACTCGGCCCGCTTCGCGGCGCACGCCTCCGGGTGGAACCGTTCCACGTCCACCCCGTTGTAGACCAGGTGCAGGTGCTCCTCCGGCACGTGATAGGACTCCACGAGGTCACGCCGGACCATCTCGCTGATGGCGACCACCTCCGGCACCGGCGGCGAGGCGTACTGGAGCCCCTCGATGGCCAGCCGCGTCCGGACCCGCGGGTTCACCAGGTCCGACAGCCACTTGAGGCGTCGAAGGACCGGGTTGCGGACGAGCCGCAGGTTCTGTCGCCGGCTCGCCCGCATCGTCCCGCCGTGCGGCTGGAGGACGTCCGCGCCGAACGTGTGGCCGACGGCCATGACGACGTCGCACGCGGCCCGGCGGGCGGCCCGCTGGGCCGTCTGCGCGAACCGCCAGTCCCGGTGCGGCCGCGTCAGGCCCCGCCGGAACAGCCGGTGCGAGAACGCCCCCGCCGGCACCTTGCCGAACCCGCCCGCGAACACGTGGACCTCGTGCCCGGCGGCCAGCAGGTCCTCGGCGAAGCGGTACACGTAGGCCTCCGCGCCACCGCGGGCCGGGTCGAGATGCTCGATCTGAAAACCGATCTTCACGCCTTGCCCCATCTCGGACGCAGTTTGCGCTGCGGCAGGAAGGACGCTAACGGCCGGTCTTGCCGGCGAAAGCCGCCATCTGGTCCGCACGGCGGGCCGACAGAAACATCGCGTCCGAACGGCCGACCACCGCCGCCGCGTATCCGGCGAGACCCAGCAGCAGACGTGACCGCCCGAGACGCCGGTCCAGCCAACGGCCCCCGGCTTCGCCTCGCAACCGGCACGTCGTCCGGGCCGCACCGGTCATCCGTAGCGCCCGAACTGCCTTGACCTCGAGCCCCGCCGCCGATACATGCCGCCGGAGCGTCCGCTCGGTGAAGTGCGTCAGATGACGCGGCATGTCCAGCCCAATCCAGTCCGCCCCGAGCCACCGAGCCATCAGAGAATCCAGGCGCGGCACCGTAAGGTAGAACCGCCCGCCGGGTCGTAGCACTCGGCGCACCTCCAGGAGTGTCGCCGCGGGGCTCGGCACGTGCTCCAGCGCGTGCCACATCGTCACCGCATCGAACGACGCCTCCGGCAAATCGGTCCCCGGAAGCGTCCCCTCCTGAATCGCAAGCCCTGCCCGGCGTCCGGCCGCCACGGCCGACGCGCTCGGATCGATCCCCTCTGCCTGCCACCCGACGGCGGCCATCTGTGCGACGTACCGACCCGTTCCACAGCCCACGTCGAGGAGCTGCCCGTCGTCCGTCCACCGGACGAACCGCAGGAGTCGGCGGCGGGTGAGCCGCATGGCCGCCCAAGGCCAGGCCAGCGCCCGCGCGATAGGCGGCGCCGGACGGCCGAGCGGGTACCCCCGGTAGTTGACGAGCAGCCAGCGAAGCGCACCGCTTGGTGAGGCAAAAGACCCAGGCGCGGCCTCGTGGGGCCCGTAGTCCGACGGGTACGTCTCCGCCAGGCTTTCCGCCACGGGACGCGGGTTCGTCCGCGCCAGGCCGCACCGGCGGCACACGACCACGTGGAACTCGCCCGGCAGACCGTGGAGCCGATCGCGGCCCGTGTAGAGACGGTCGGCGTCCCACTGGCCACAGTAGTCGCACGGCACTTCTTCCAGTTGCCGGTCAGCCGGCCGGTCACCAGAAGCCGGTTCGGTCACGCCTGGACCCTCCGTACTGTTGCCGCCGAGCCGGCCCGGGTCAGGCCTTCCGTCCGCTGTCCGCGACCCGGATCGTCAGGTCCCACCAATGCCGCACCGTCCGGAAATAACGTCGTCCGAAGAGCGGTCCCCCGATGGCGGCACCTATCCGGGCCCGCCACGGCAAGTGCTCGCTCCAATGGACAAGCGACCGATACCTCCACGTCTCCGCCCGCTCAGCAGGACGCTCCATCCGGCCCTTTTGCCCAAGCGCGAACACCAAGCGGGGCTGTTTTCTGTGGCCTTGCCATCCGTAAAGAACCGTCTCGAACGGGGCCAGCAACCGGGCCAGCGCGTGCGGCGTGAACCGCCAGTAGTCGCAGGGGTACGCGTGGACCCGGAAGCTGAAGACTGTTACCAGCAGGACAAGGCCCCCGGCGCGCGTCACGCGGACAATTTCGTCGATCCCCTCGCGGAACCCCCACGCGTGCTCCAAGACGTTCAAGCACAGGACCGTCCCGGCCCATCCGTCCTGGAAACCCAATGATTCGATGCGGCTTATGGCATCCACCCCGGGGCCCGGCTCCATATCGCAACCCACGTAGTCGGCCGCCGGAAACAGCGGCCGCATGTCCGCGAGCCCCGGCCCTTGGACTTGTCGCGAACCGATCTCCAGAACGGGGGCCGGCGGCCGGAAAACATCGACGGCGGCCTGGACCAGAGCTCGCGTCAGTTTGTCCAATCGCTACTCCTCAAACACGCCGCGCGCGATGCCACGTCGTGACGCGACTATAAAAGGCCGCGTGCGCGATAGCAAGGAAGGCCCCCGCCACTCAGGCCCGCCGCCGGCGACGCTCGTGCCGGTCGATGCGGCGGGCCTTTCGCACGGCCGCCCGCAGGAGCAACTTCTGCTCCGCCGTCAAGCGGTCGCAGCCGAAGTACTCCCGCGCGAACCGCATGCGGTCCGTGTCACGGAAAACTCCGGACCGGATGCCCGTCGCGGGCGACGGCCACGACGAAAAGAGCAGGGCCGCCAAGTCCTTGACGATCCATCGCCGCAGCGGGCCGCGTCGCCGCCGCTTCACCCGCTGGAGGTCGATCAAATGGAGCACCGGCTCGCCGCCCTCGACGGGCCGCACGAGGATGTGGCACAGGTAAAAGTCGCGATGGACGAACCCTTCGCGGTGGAACCGACGCGCGAGCTGCCCGATCTGCCGGACGAGGGCCCGCTTCTCGCGGGTCGCCTCGGGGCCGCATTCGCCGCCGAAGCGGGCCTCGGCGTAGTCGTCCGCCTGGGTCGCCCCGGCGACTTCCTCCGTGACGAGGCAGCTCCGCTCCCGCCGGCCCCCGGCGGACAGCTCTTCCCCGACGGCCGCGACCCGCATCGTCGGGATGCCAAGCTCGGTCAGCCGCCAGATCGTGCGGGCCTCGCGAAAGGCGAACGACACCGGCTCGCCGAGGCTGATCGTCCGCCGCACAGCCGTCCGCAATGGCACGCCGGTGTAGCGCTTCAGGTAGACCGCGACGGGCGGCCCGCCCGGCCCGGGCAGCTCGGTCCGAACGGTCCGGCGTCCCTGGACGACGCGGTACGGCCGGCCGCCCTCGAAGGCCATGAGAGCGTCGAGCGTCGCCAGGCTCGCCGCCTCCAGGGCCTCCCGGAACGCCTCGTTGATCCACAGCCGCCGGTCGTCGGCGTGGACGAACCGCTCGTCGCCGGTCGGGACCATGCCGGGCGGGGCGACCCGGCGCTCGGGGATGAGGTGGGGGTCCCCTCCGCGACCGGCGATCCTCTCGGCCGCCGCCACCACCTCGCGGGCCAGGCGCCTGGCGGCCGGGCCGAGACGGGCAGTCCCCAGATAGGTCCGCAGGAACCGGACGCGGTCGGTCCCGCGGACGCCCGGCTCGACAGTCGTGGCGTAGAGGGCCGCAAGGTCGTGGACCTGCCACCGCCGGTTGATCCGCCGCACACGCTGGGGGTCGATCAGATAGGTGTCAGGCTCACCGCCGGATGCCAGATCGAGGTACACGTGTTTGGCGTACAGGTCTCGGAAGGCGAAGCCGGCCCCGTGCAAGTGGGCGACCAAACGGCCGACGGCCGTGGCGACGGCCCGGCGCTGCCGCAAAGCCTCCGCGTCGTGGGGTCCCGCCGGCGGGGCCGCCGCCCAGGCGGCGAGGCTCGTGCCCGGCACCTCGCGAAAGGCGACGAGGGACCGCGGCCCTCGGGTCCCTTCGTCCCGGCCACAGGCAACGGGTTCGGCGACGGGCACGCCCGCCTCGGCCAGGCGGACCGCGTTCCGCCATTCGCGTTTTTCGGGGTAGCTCGGCCACCGGCCGTGGAGCAGCTCGGCCCAGGACCGGCCGGCCGCGGGGCCCCACCGCCGCTTCAGGTAGACCGAGACCGTCCCCCCGCCGGGCTGCTCCAGCTCGAGGCGCGAGACGCTCCGCCGGAGGTGGCCGTCGACGCGGTTCGCCTCGCCGGCGCTGAAGAGGGCGTCAAAGTCCGCCAGCCCCGTCGCATCGAGCACCGGCCGCCAGTCGGGATGGACGTCGAGACGGGCCATGGGCCTCACCGGTCGAGGGTCTCGTCGTCGAGGAGCTCGCGGGCCAGGGGGCCGCCCAGCGTCCGGCGGACGCGGCGGCGGACCTTGACCGTGTCGCGCCACCGGCGAAGGCCCCCCCGGCCGAGCAGGGCCGTCCCGTGGCCGATGTGATGGACGTATCGCCGCATCTCCTCGGGCGGAAGGCGCACGGCCGTGTGGCCCGCCTCCACCAGGCCCCGGTAGAGCTGCTCGCCGGCCCGCCGGTCCGGCGCCGGCGCGAACGACAGGCCCAGCTCCCGGACGCGATCGAGGTCGTAAACGGCCGCGTACGTCCGGGCATACCAGTCCGGCTCCTCGGCGCGCGGCGGGGGAGGGCGGCCCCACAGACGGGCCAGCGCCCGAGCGTATCGCCGCTTGTCGACGAGGCGCTTGATGGCGGCGTACCACGCCGGGTCGTCGTCGAGCTTCCCAGAGCCGAGGCACGCCGCCCCGACCTGGGCCGACAGACGGGCGAGCAGCTCGCCCAGCCAGCCCGGCCGGTGGACGATCGTGTCGGTGTGCAGGCTGACGAGCCACCGGCCCCGGGCCTCGGTCGTCCCGAGGTCCATGGCGGCGGCGTGGGCCACGACGCCGTTCGCCTCGGCCGAGGCGCCCCGCTCGATGAGCCGGACCCATCCCACCGATCGAAGGTAGTCGAGCGAACCGTCGGCCGAGCCGTTGTCGACGACGATCGTCTCGAACGGGTGGTCCGTGAAGCGGCGGACGGCCCGGAGGCAGAGCCGCACAAGCGGCTCGGTCTGGTAGTGGGCGATGACGATCGACGCCAGGCCCGCCGGGCGGGACGCGCCCTCTCGGATCGCCTGGAGCACGTCGCGGTCGAGCATCTCGCCTCTCCCAGCGCCGGGTCCCGGGCTCGTCTTCAGCACAGAGACCGCAGGGAGCGCAGAGAACGGAACGGAATCGTCACGAACGGAAACGACGGTGGATCGGCCGTCACGGCTTCCTTTCCATCAGGAGCAGGGCCACCACCAGGAGCTGGACGAAGACAGCGACCAGGAGGAGGGTGTCGCGGCCGCCGGGCAGCAAGGCGGCAAACAGGGCGCTCGTCAGGGCCGCCAACTGAAGAATGTAAGCAAACAGACGCGTTAGCATCAGGCCCTCGGGCTCGGCCCGGCGGCCGGCGCGGCGAAGCTCCAGCAGGATCGCCCGGAGCAGACCCTCGGTGCCGGTCGGCTCGCCCGCCGTCTCCGGCGGCTGGGTGGTCAGGCAATCCGGGCACAGGAGGAACCCGTCGCGGACGACCGCCCGGCCGGCCTTGAGGTCGGCCCTTGGGATGTCGCGTCCGCAGCGGGCACACGTCTCGCCCAACAGCGTCGGTGCGGGGCGTGCCTCGGGAGGCACCTCCGCCGGCTCGCCGGCCGGCCCGGGCGCCTCCTCGGCCGCCGCGGCCGGCTGAGTCGCCTCAGCACTCTCCTCCAGCGGCGACCGGGAGGTCGGAGGGACACCCGACCGGGCACCCGCTTCCTCCGGCCCCTCCGCCACCTCCTCCGCAGGCGCCGCCGCGGTCGGCTCGAGGCGCTGCTCAGGAGGCGGCACGGCAGGCGGGACAGACGTCGCAGGCTTCCTACCCACCGGGGCCCCCTGCGGCGGTGGTGCCGGCGGGGGAGGCACGGGCGTCTCCTCGATGATCACCGGCCGCTCGGGGCGAGGCGGCGGCTCGTGCGGTTGCGGCGCCTCGGAAGCCACCTCGATCCGCGGCCGGTTCTCCGCCGGCTTGGCCGGCGGTGCGTCCCGCGTCGCCTGCTGGTCGACCGGCCCTTCCTCGGGCGGGGCGCCTTCGGTCCCCAGGATGACGTCCGCCGCCGCCGCCAAATCGTCCACCTCGGCGGTGGGCGGATCGACCTCCCGCGGACGCGGGGTCTCCTGGGTCGGCGGGGCGGGCAGCTTGATCGTCCGGACGCCCGCCGCCTGCCCCGCCTGGACGTCGCGCCAGCCGTCGCCGACGAGCCAGGACGCCGCCAGATCGAGATCGAGGTCCTCGGCGGCCTGGAGGACCATCCCGGGCTTGGGCTTGCGGCACTCGCACTCGACGGCCAGGTCGCGGCGCTTGGCGACGAGCGGATCGGGGTGGTGGGGGCAGGCGTAAAACGCCTCGATGTCGGCCCCGCGGGCGGCGAAGCGGTCGTCGAGCGTCTCGTGGATGTGGTTGAGCTGGTCCTCGTTCATCAGCCCGCGGGCGATGCCCGACTGGTTCGTGACGACGACCAGGGCGTATCCGGCCTCCTTGAGGCGGGCGAGGGCCTCGGCCGCGCCCGGCAGGATGCGGACCTGCTCGGGCCGGGAGGGATAGCCGACCTCCTCGATGATCGTACCGTCGCGGTCCAGGAAGACGGCCGGTCTGGGCACGGGTCACTCCTCGGCGGTCTCGTAGGTGCCGGCCCGCTCGGCGGGTGCAGCAGGCGGGCCGTGGTCGCGGGCGAAGAGGGCCTCCTCGACCTGGCGGCACAGGACGTGGAGTAGTACGAGATGGCCCTCCTGGACGCGCGGGCTGGTCTCGGCCGGCACGCACAGGCAGACGTCGGAGAGTTCCTTGAGCCGACCGCCCGTGCGGCCCGACAGCCCGACCACGCGTGCCCCGCGGGCGCGGGCCTCGCGGGCGGCCTTCAGGACGTTGGCGCTCTGGCCGCTGGTCGAGAGGCACACGAGAACGTCTCCCTCGCGGAGGAGGGCCTCCACCTGCCGCTCGAAGACCTGCTCGAAATCGTAGTCGTTGGCCACCGAGGTCAGGACGCTCGTGTCGGTCGTCAGAGAGACGCAGGGCAGGGCGGGCCGGTCGATGAGGAACCGTCCGACCAGCTCGGCGGCGAAGTGCTGGGCCTGGGCCGCGCTGCCGCCATCACCACAGACATAGATGCGTCGACCCTCGCGGACGGCAGCCACGAGGAGGTCGGCGGTCTGTGCCGCCGGAGCGGCCAGGTCGGCGGCCGTCTCGCCCAGCACCGCGATGGCCTCGGCGATCTCGTCGCGAATCGCGTCGATCATGCGTCGCCTCCTTCTCTCGGCCCCCCGCCACGGATCCGCTCCAGGAGCCCCGTCGTGCTCATGCCCGACACGAGCGGCACGAGGACGACGCGTCCGCCTGCGGCCTCGACGGTCTCGCGGCCGACGACGCCCTTGTCGCGCCAGTCCTCGCCTTTGACGAGGACGTCCGGGCGAATGGCGTCGACGAGCCGGGCGGGCGTGTCCTCGTCGAACACAACGACGTAATCGACCGGCTGGAGGGCCTCCAGGACGCGGACCCTCTCGTCCTCGCGGCACACCGGCCGGCCGGGACCCTTCAGGCGGCGGACGCTGGCGTCGGAATTCAGGCCGACGACGAGCACGTCGCCCTCCCGGGCGGCGGCCTCGAGGAAGGCGATGTGGCCGGCGTGGAGGACGTCGAAGCAGCCGTTCGTGAAGACGACGGTCTCGTCGAGGCCTCGGTGGCGCGACAGGTCGATGAGGAGGTTCTCGAGTTTTCGCCGCTTGTCGCCGTGGCGGTGGGCTTCGCCGAGGAGGTCGGCGATGATCTCCTCGCGCGAGACGGGCTGGACGCCGAACTTCTCCACCTCGATGCCCGCCGCCACGTTCGCCAGGCGGACGGCGTCCAGGCGGGACGCGCCCGCGGCGACCGCCAGGGCGATGACGGCGACCACCATGTCGCCGGCGCCGGCGTTGTCGAAGACCTCGCGCGGCCGGGTGCGGACCATGCGGCCGGGCCCGCCCGCCTCGCGGAGATAGGCGCCTTGCTTGTCGAGCGTCACGACGACGGCGCCGAGGTCGAGCGCGTCGATGAGCCGGCCGCAGGCGTCGTGCAGCTCGGGCTCGGCGGTGAAACAGATGCCCGAGGCGACCTGGGCCTCGTCGCGGTTCGGCGTCAGGAGCGTGGCGCCGCGGTACTTTCCATAGCCGGCGGCGCGAATGGGATCGACGATCACCGGGATGTCGAGTTCGCGCGCCTTGCCGATCAGCTCGGCCGTCAGCGTGGCCGACAGGGCCCCCTTGCCGTAGTCGCTCAACAGGACGGCGCCCGGCCGGCGGGCCGCGAGCGTCCCCTCGAACGCCTCCAGCAGGCGGCCCTGGTGGGCCGACGACACGTCCTCGGCCTTCTCCCAGTCGACGCGGAGCACCTGCTGGGGGATGCGGTGCTGGGCCCGGCCGACGAAGCGGACTTTCAGGGTCGTCGGGCGGTCCTCGACGCCGAAAACGCCCTCGGTGGAAGCGCCGATTGCCTGCAGGGCCGCCAGGACCATCTCGCCCTCGGGGTCGCAGCCGACGACGCCGAAGACGTCGACGTCGGTCCCGAGCCGGGCGAGATTGTTAACGACCGAGCCCGCGCCGCCGAGGCGGCTCTCCTCGTGGGCGACCCGCAGGACCTGAATGGGCGCCTCCGGGCTGATCCGTTCGGCGTCGCCGAAGACGTACCGGTCGAGCATGAGGTCGCCGACGACGGCGATGCGCGGCCGGCCGAGCCGTTCCACGAGGTCGATCAGCTCCCGGTATCCGGTGGCGGTCACGCCTCCTCCTCCTCCTCCTTGAGCTGGGCCAGGACGACGTGGCGAAGGAGCGGCACCATGATCTCGTGGTGGCCGGTGAAGGCGTAATGGCGGTCGGCAGGCCGCTGGAGGACGTTCCGCGTCGGCCGGTAGTGCTGGATCTGGTCCAGGTTGGCCGTCACGAGGCCCTCGAGGTCGGCCCCGAGGTTCGCCGCCACCGTGTAGGCCTTCATGAAGACCTCGGGCAGGACGACGGCCGATCCGATGTTGATCCACACCCCGCCGCCGATGTCCGCCACGGCCGAGCACAGCTTCCGGAAATCGAGCAGCGACGCCTCGCCGAGGGCGGCGCCGTCAGCGTCAGCGTGCATGTGCACCGTGTCCGTGCCAAGCGCGACGTGCACCGTCGCGAGGCAGTCCAGTCGGCTGGCGGCGGCGAAGACGCTCCGGTCGGCGCAGGGAAACTCCTCCGGGGCCTCGTTGATCAGGTCGCCGAGACCCGAGCCGAGACCCCGGTGCCGACCGAGGAGGGCGGCATCGGCGAAATGGGCGGCGGTCTCCTCGACCATGCCGAAGCGGCCGTCGCGCATCGTCTCGCCGGGCTCCTCGCTGGTCTGGCCGTGGAAGGCCAGCTCCAGGTCGTGGATCGCCCCCGCGCCGTGCGTCGCCAGCACCGTCACGACGCCCCGTTCCATCAGGTCCACCAGCACCGGGCCGAGTCCGCACTTGATGACGTGCCCCCCGAAGGCAATGCCGACGGGGGCGTCGGCGGCGACGGCGGCGGCGACGTCGGCCGCGAGGCGCCGAAGGCCCGTCGTCACGGGCGTCTGGGGCAGGGAATCGAGGAAGTCCGCCAGCGACACGTCGGGCTCGGCCGGGACGGCCAGGTCCTCCAGGTGGACTTTGTGGCGGCGCTCGGCGATGGGGAAGACCTGGAGGTCCTCCAGGTCGATGGGCCCGTAGCTCCTGGGCTTTCGCATCCGGCCCTCCACGCGGAGCAGCTATCGCCCGAGCAGGCGCTTGAGGTCCCGGCGAAGTCCGTCCTCGCCTTCGAGCAGTTCGAGGCGGACTTCGAGAGCGGCCAGGGGCACGTCCGGCCCGGCGCCCGCCCCATCCCCGAGCGCCCGCCATTTTACATGGTCCTTGACCGTCGTGACAAGCCTCTCGGCGCCGGCGGCCTTCGCCCGGGTCGCCAGGTCGGCCAGGTCGGCCGCCGTGTAGGCGTGATGGTCGGGGAAGGCCGTCCACTGGACGATCGTCGCGCCGAGATCTTCCAGGGCGAGCCGAAAAGCCCGAGGGTTGCCGATCCCGCAGGCGGCTGCGACGGGCGTACCGCGGAGGCTTTCGGGCCCCTTCGGGGGCTCCTCGTCCACGAGAAGGCGCGACGGTCGGTGGGCCGCGGCCAAGACCGGCAGCGGCGCCGAACGGCCGCGGTCGGCGTGCTTCCGCACGCAACGACGGATCGCTTCCAGCGAACTCGCTTCCACCCGGTCGGCCCGGGTGAGGACGACGTGGGTGGCGCGGGCCAAGGCCGACAGGGGTTCTCGCAGGAGTCCGCGCGGCAGCAGGTGGCCGAAGCCGAACGGGCACAGGGCATCGACCAGGACGAGGTCGAGGTCGCGATGGATACGGCGGTGCTGGAAGCCGTCGTCCAGGATGACCAGGTCGACCGGCCCTTCGCGCCCGGCCTGTTTGATGGCCGCCACCCGGTCGGGGTGCTGAGCGTGCGGCACGTCGGCCGCGACGTGGGCGAGCTCCAGGGCCTCGTCATTGGGCTTGCCGGGCCGGGCGGCGTAGCCCCGGCTCACAACGAGCGGCCGAACACCCAGGTCGCGTGCCGCGCCGACGAGCCAGGCGGTCATGGGCGTCTTGCCCGTCCCGCCGACCGTCAGGTTGCCGACGCTGACGACAGGGCAGGGGGCCCGGCAGGGCCGACCCCGCAAAAAGAGGGCGACCTCCCGGCCGGCGAGGCCGACGCGGTAAAGCCCCGCCAGGGGCACGAGTGCCGCCCGGCCGAGGGCGGCAAGGGGGCCCTCGACCTCCCCCGAGACGAGCCGCAGCCAGGCACCTCGGCGGTCGTCAACCGGCGCCGAAAGTGACATGGCCGTGCCCTCCCCGCGGCTTCGAAAGCGTGGTCCAACCGCAGCGGCGCAGCGGAAACAGAACAAAAAACAGACAGAAAACAACAAAGAGCTTCTTTGCTGTTGACCCGTCCTGGCCGTCTTCTGCGTCTTCTGCGCCTGTGCGGCCAATGCCGCTGAATCGGCAGACTACAGCTTGTCGATGATCGCCTGGGCCATCTCGCGGGTGCCGACCGCCGTCGGGTCGTCGCGGCTGGGCTTCATGTCATAGGTGACGCTGGCGCCCTCGGCGATGACGGCGGCGACGGCCGCCTCGAGCCGGTCGGCGGCGCCGTTCTCGTGGAGATGGCGGAGCATCAGGATGCCCGAGAGAATGAGGGCCGTCGGGTTGACCTTGTTCTGGCCCTTGTACTTGGGGGCCGAGCCGTGGGTGGCCTCAAAGATCGCGCAGTCGTCGCCGATGTTCGCCCCCGGCGCGACGCCGAGCCCGCCGACCAGCCCCGCGCACAGGTCGCTGATGATGTCGCCGTAGAGGTTCGGCAGGACCAGCACGTCGTACAGTTCGGGCTTCTGGACGAGCTGCATGCACATGTTATCGACGATGCGGTCCTCGAACTCGACGTCGGGGAAGTCCTTGGCGGTCTGGCGGGCGACCTCCAGCCACAGGCCGTCGGAGTGCTTCATGATGTTGGCCTTGTGGACGGTGGTGACCTTCTTGCGGCCGTACTCCAGGGCGTAGCGGAAGGCGAACTCGTGAACGCGGCGGGTGCCCTCGACGCTGATGGGCTTGATGCTGATGCCGGTCGTGTCCTCGCCGGTGCGGACCTTCTTGTCCGTGCTGAGGTCGTTGATGGTTCGCAAGAGGGTCCGGGTCGGCTCCTCGCCGCGTTTGAACTCGACGCCGGCGTAGAGGTCCTCGGTGTTCTCGCGGACGACCACGAGGTCGATGTCCTCGTAGTGGCTGCGGACGCCGGGGTACCACTTGCAGGGCCGGAGACAGGCGTACAGGTGGAAGGTCTGCCGCAGATGGACGTTGACGCTGCGGAACCCCTTGCCGACCGGCGTCGTGATGGGGGCCTTGAGGGCGACCCGCGTCCGGCGGATGCTTTCCATGAGCGGCTCGGGCAGCGGCGTGCCGTACTTCTCCAGACAGTCCGTGCCGGCCTCCTGGATGTCCCAGTCGATCTCGGCCCCGGTGGCGTCGATGCAGGCCCGTGCCGCCGCGGCCAGCTCGGGTCCCACGCCGTCGCCGGTGACCAACGTCACGTCGTGTGCCATGCGGTCATACCCTTCGCGTGCTGGGCGAGTCGTGCCGCCTATGGTACCGCCCGAAGAGCGGGCATGCTAGGGGCGTGCCAGCGCGGTGTCAAGCGCGGCCCGCCCTCCGCCAAAAGGGTCGCGGGGCCTTTTCGGTCGGAGGTCTTCTCAATCGCGAGGCAGCCCTCGTGGGCGGTCCGGCAGGCCGCCGAGGAGGTCCGTCAGGCTCTGGACCCAGACGTCGGCGTTGGCGCCGTGGACCTTGCGGGGCGGCCGGCCTCGCACGAGCCACGCCGTCGCCAGGCCGGCCCGGCGGGCGCCGTCGATGTCGGCCTGGGGCTCGTCGCCTACGAACAGCGCCTCCTCCGGCGAGGCGCCCATCGCCCGCAAGGCCGCGCGGAAGATCCGGGTGTCGGGCTTCTGGAACCCGATGCCGCTCGAGAACAGGCGGACCTCGAAGAACCCGCTCAGGCCGAAGCGGTCGATCTGCTTCTCCCACAGGTAGTCCGGCGTGCCCCATGGGGTGTTCGAGACGAGGCCCATGCGGTAACCGGCGTCCCGCAGGGCCTCCAGGACCGGGACCGTCTCCGGGTACAGCCGGCCCTCGGCCAGGATGGGCCGGGCGCAGACCTCGGCGATCCGCGGCAGGGTCCGGCCGCTGAGGGCCCGTACGACTCGCCGCAGGCCGACCGTCGCGCGGTGGAGCAGGGCGGTGTCGGGCCCGGCGGGGCTGCGGCGGGCGGACGCCTGGTCGGGCGGGGGGACGTCGGCCGCAGGCGGGGGCAGGTCCCGCTGCGTTCGGAACACGAACCGGAAGGCCGCCCGAAGGCTCCGGGCGATCATCGTCGGCCACCGAGGCAGCGGGTACTCGATCAGGGTGCCGCCCATGTCGAAGAGGACCACCTCGACCCTGTCGAACACGTGGGGCGCGCCTCCCCGCTTCGTCGCTGGTCCCCCCCCCGCCGGCAGGCCGACGACCGGCTCGCGTCAGTAGCCGTACTCGTCGTTGTCGGGATCGAAGTCCTCGTCCGTCAGGCCGGGGTTGATCGTGAGATCGCTATAGATGTAGTCGCTGACCAGGCGGTCCTGCCAGTCGTAGGCCTCGGTCCGGACGCAGACCAGGAACCGCGCATCGAGGTAAAGGTAGAGCTTGTGGCAGGGCCAGCCCTTGCCCTCGGGCAGCGTCCGAAGGATGGTGTAGGCGGGCCTCTCGTCGACGTCGCGAAGGCCGACGTACTCGAGCGTCAGATCGCCCTTGTCGCGGGCCTCTTCGATCTGGGGGATGATGACCTTGAGCTGGTTGAGCATGCCGGCCTCGGTGATGGGCCGGCGGGAGTGCTTCTTGGCGAAGTCGCCCTCCGGTGCGATCTTGACCTTTGGGAACAAGAGGCCCGTCAGGCCCGAGGGATGGACGAGGACCTTGCCGTCGTGCTTGCCCTCGGCGTACAGGGCCTCCTGGCCCTTGCCCTTGCCCTTGATCCACTTCATGTAGATGCCGAGGGGCTGCTCCCGGAACTTCAGGGACACGACCTCCCATGGCTGGAGCTTGCCCTTGACCAGCTCGCGGCGGCTGAAGGTGGCGGTGTAGCCGTGAATGCGGGCCTCGTGCCAGCTCTCGGCGAGCTTGAGAAAGGCGAGGGGATCGCGGCGCACCACCGGCTCGACCCGCGAGGCCCCGTGGGGGTAGATGGCCGCCCTGGCCTCGGTCGTGAGCGATTCGTCCTCCGCGGCGGCGGCCAAGACGCCGCCCCGTCCCGCGAGCGCACCGGCAATCAAGGCAGCGGCGAGCAGACAGGCGCCGGCCCGGGGGGCGGTCGGGGCTGGGTCGAGGCCCGGTGTCATGGCGGTTCCCCCTGGAGGACCTACGGCAGGCCCCTTAGGCCGGCACCGTGCCCCGCGTCAGGAGCAGCGGGAACGGACCGTGGTGCCGATGGTGAGACACGTCCTGAAGGCCAGCCACGTCGAACAGGGACCGCATGTCTTCGGCGCTTCGGTGCTTGACATCTCCGCCCTCGACGTGGGTGATGATCAGGTCGTAGAGCACCCACCCCACGACGCGGTCCCGCCAGCCGTCGACGATGAACAGCCGGCCGCCCGGCTTCAGCGCCCGCCGCATCTCGTGCAGGACGTTCTGCTGGTGCGGAAAGTGGTGGAAGCAGTTGGCGCAGGTGATGACGTCGAAGGCGCCGTCGGGGAAGGGCAGGTGCTCGCTGTCGCCGGCGGCCAAATCGACGCGGAGCTCGTCGCTGGTCTTCCGCTTGGCGCACCGGAGCATACTTTCGCACAGATCCAGGGCGGTGGCCTGCCAACCCCGCTGCGCCAGGCGGGTGGCCAGTTCGCCCGTGCCGCAGCCGATGTCCAGCGACCGGCCGCGGGGCAGCCGGCCCAGCTCCTTCAGGAGCATCGCGTGGGCGGGCTCGAACAGGAAGTGCTTGAGCCAGTCGCGGTCGTAGGAGTCGGCCCACTCGCTGAACTCGGCGTGGGCCTTCGCCTTGACCTTGTGCTTGACGCGAGCTTCGTCGGCTCGGCGTATACAACTGAGTAGCCAGGGCAAGCTTTCACTCCTTCCGGGTCGCGGCATTGTACACGGTACCGGCTGAAAAGCCAAGTGCCGTGCGGTCGTTTTCTTGTGGCGGCCGTGTTATCGGGTGGAATCGCCGCCTCCGTGCGAGACTGAGGCCGAGCTATCGTCCGGGCCTTGTCGCGGCGGGCGGCCGGCCGGTAGAATTCGCGGGCGTGGAACTATCGAAGAGGACGCAGAGGTGATTGCAGAGCTGGCAGCCATCGCAGTAACCAGCGTAACGGCGACCCTCTCGGGCGCGTTGATGCCCGGACCCGTCCTGGCGGTGACCATCGCGGGGGCGCGCCGACACGGCTTCTGGTACGGGCCGCGGGTGGTCCTGGGCCACGCCATCGTGGAGGTGCCGGTCGTCGTGGGCCTGATGCTGGGCTTCAAGCGGTACGTGAAGGAGCCCTGGGTGCTCGGGCCCGTCGCCGCGGTCGGGTCGGCCGCCATGGTGTGGATGTGCATTGGCATGGTGCGGCAGGCGCTTCGGCCGACGGGGCCGGGCGAGGAGGGCGCCGAAGCGTCCCGCGCCATCGGCGGCGTCCGGGCGGGGGCCCTCACCAGTGCCGCCAACCCCTACTGGTACGTCTGGTGGGCGACGATCGGGGCGGCCATGGTCGCCGGCGCCGCCCTGGCCGGGTGGCTCGGCATCCTGGTGTTTTTCATCGCCCACATCAGTGTCGACCTGGGTTGGCTGGCGATCGTGGCGGCAGGCGTGTCGCGCGGGCGGCGGTTCCTCCAGGGCCGGGCCTATATGGCGCTGCTCCTGGTCTGCGCCGGCATCCTGGTCGTGACGGCGGCGGGCTTCGCCTGGTTGGCGGTCTCGCAGCTCCAGACGGCCCTCGCGGCTTCGGAAGCAGCTTGACAGGGCCCCTCAGTGCGATTACTATTGCCTTGCTCTCGTTGGGAGAGGACCACCAAGGACCCACAGGGGAGGCCGAGACGGCCGGGCCCCGGACGCAACCAGCGGTGCTTCGAGCAATCGAACGCTGCGTCGAGCGTTCCGGGCGGCCCGGCACGACGATACGCGATGCCCAAGGTCAAGCTTCCGGACGGATCCGCGATGGAAGTGGCCGAGGGGGCAAGCGTCGCCGACGTAGCCGCACAGATCGGTTCAGGCCTGGCTCGTGCAGCCGTCGCTGCCAGGCTGAACGGCGAGTCGGTGGACCTGGCGACCGTGCTCGAAGGCAACGGCGAGTACGACCTCCAGATCCTGACCGACAAAAGCGACGAAGCCCTTCGGATACTGCGCCACTCCACCAGTCACGTCATGGCGGCCGCGGTGCGCCGTCTGTGGGGCGAGGCGGCGAAGTTCGGCATCGGCCCCGCCATCGAGAACGGCTTCTATTACGACTTCGATCTGCCCGAGCGGATCACCGAGGACGACCTGCCGCGGATCGAGGCCGAGATGGCCCGGATCATCGCCGACGAAGAGCCCTTCATCCGCGAGGAGGTGCCGTTCGACGAGGCCCGCCGCCGCATGGACCAGGCCGGCCAGTGGTGCAAGGTCGAGCTGCTGGACGACATCGCCTCGGGGGGCCTGTCGGCGGACGAGGAGCTCGAGGACGCCGAGGCCAAGCCCGAGGCCGGTGCCGCCACCGTCACCCTCTATCGGACGGGCGAGTTCGTGGACCTCTGCCGCGGGCCGCACCTGCCGCATACCGGCAAGGTCGCCGCTTTCAGGCTGTTGACCGTCTCGGGGAGCTACTGGCGGGGCGACGAGCGGCGGCCCATGCTCCAGCGGGTCTACGGGACGGCGTTCTTCTCGAAGCAGGACCTTCAGGCGCACCTGGAGCGTCTGGAGGAGGCGAAGAAGCGGGACCATCGCCGCCTCGGCAAGGACCTGGACCTGTTCAGCTTCCACGAGGAGGGGCCGGGGTTCGCGTTCCTCCATCCGGCGGGGATGACGGTCCTGAACGAAATCCTGGGCTTCTGGCGGGACCTCCATCGCAAGGCGGGCTACGAGGAGGTCCGGACGCCCATCATCCTGTCGGAGGCCTTGTGGCACCGGAGCGGCCACTGGGACAACTACCGCGATGCAATGTATTTCACCACGATCGACGAGGACGCCTTCGCCGTCAAGCCGATGAACTGCCCCGGGGGGCTCCTGATCTACCGCGACCGGCCGCATTCGTACCGCGAGTTCCCCATGCGGGTGGCGGAGCTGGGCCTGGTGCACCGGCACGAGAAGAGCGGCGTGCTGCACGGCCTGATGCGGGTCCGCCAGTTCACCCAGGACGACGCCCACATCTTCTGCCTGCCGGAGCAGCTCACCGACGAGGTGGTGGGCGTCATCGACCTGGTGGACCGGATGTACCGGGCGTTCGGGTTCGACCAGGTGCGGGTGGAGCTCTCGACCCGGCCGGAGCACTCGATCGGCACCGACGAGCAGTGGGAGCAGGCGACCGGGGCGCTGCGGGAGGCCCTGAAGCGCCGCGGCATCGAGTACAAAGTCAACGAAGGGGAGGGAGCGTTCTACGCCCCGAAGATCGACTACCACATTCGCGACTGCCTGGGCCGGAGCTGGCAGTGCGGCACGATCCAGGTCGACCTGGCCATGCCGGAGCGGTTCGACCTGACTTACGTTGGGGCGGACAACGCCGAGCACCGGCCCGTGATGGTGCACCGGGCCATTCTGGGGAGCATCGAGCGGTTCCTGGGCATCCTGATCGAGCACTACGGGGGCGACTTCCCCCTGTGGATGGCCCCGGTCCAGGCGACCGTCCTGCCCGTCAGCGACCGGTTCAACGAGTACGGGTCGGAGGTGCTGGCGAAGCTGCAAGGGGCGGGCCTGCGGGCCGAGATGGACGATTCGAGCGACAAGATCGGGGCCAAGATCCGCCGGGCCACGCTGAGGCGGATTCCGTACATGCTGGTGGTCGGAGGCAAGGAGGCCGAGGCGGGCACCGTGAGCGTTCGCGACAAGGCCCTCGGCGACCTGGGGGCCGAGACCCTGGAGGCGTTCCTCGAGCGGGCCGGCGAAGAGGTCCGCGTGAAGCGATTGAGACCGGAGCCGCAGGAGGGGTGAGTCGGGCGGGACGCATCCCGGCCGGCGACGGACAGGGACCTGGCATAAGGAGGGAGGCTTGAAGGATTACAGGCAGCGGGTCAACGATCAGATTCGCATCTCACCGCTGCGGGTGATCGGGGAGGACGGCGAGCAGTTGGGCATCCTGGAGCGGGACGAAGCGCTGAGGTTGGCCGAGGAGGCCGGACTGGACCTGGTGGAGGTGGCCCCGAACAGCCGCCCGCCCGTCTGCCGGATCATGGACTACGGCAAGTTCAAATACCGGCAGTCGAAGCGGACCAGCAAGGGCAAGCATCACGAAGTCCATATGAAAGAGGTCCGCATCCGGCCCAAGACCGAGGTCCACGACCGCGACTTCAAGATCAAGCGGGCCCGCGAGTTCCTGGAAGCCGGCGACAAGGTGACCGTGAACATGCTGTTCCGCGGGCGGGAGGTCACGCACCTCGACTACGCCCAGCAGAACATGCAGGCGTTCATCGAGCAGCTCGCCGACGTCGCCAAGGTGGAGCGCGGCCCGACGCGGACGGGGCGGCGGATGATCCTGATTCTCGCCCCCAAGAAGACGTCCTGAGGGCCGAGCGGCGCGGGAATGACCGGCCGGGCCCGTCCACCCGTGCGTCCGGCACGAGGGCGGGAGCGGGTTGTCGAAACCATGAGGAAAGAAAGGGCCGACCATGCCCAAGATGAAGACCCACAAAGGACTCAAGAAGCGGATGAAGCTCACCCGCAGGGGAAAGGTCGTCCGCGGACGGGCCAACCGCAGCCATCTGATGAGCGGGATGTCCAGCAAACGCAAGCGGCAGCTCCGCCGCAAGGACACGGTCACCGCCAAGGCCCGACAGAAGGTCTACCGGCGGCTGATGAGGGACTAAGCCCCCGGGGTGAGGGAGACACGCCATGCCACGAACACGCAAAGGGGCTGCCCGGCGGCAGGCGCGCAAACGCCTCCTCCGACGCGCCAAAGGCTACTTCGGGTCGCGAAGCAAACTTTACCGCGTGGCCAAGCAGGCCGTCATGCGGAGCGACCAGTACGCCTACCGCGACCGGCGGCGGAAGAAGCGCGACTTCCGGCGGCTGTGGATCACGCGGATCAGCGCCGCCTGCCGGCAGCGCGACATCAGCTACAGCCAGTTCATGGGCGGCCTCAGGAAGGCCCAGGTCCAGCTCGACCGGAAGGCCCTGGCGGAGCTGGCGCTGAACGACCCGGCGGCGTTCGACGCCGTCGTCGCCGAGGCCCGCTCGGGCCTGGAGAGCGACTGAGGTGGACGGCCTGGACGAAGTCAAGAGACTGAAGCGCGAGGCCCTGCGGCGGATCGAGAAGGCCGACGCCGGCCGCGCCCTGGAGGCGTTGCGCATCGAGTGGCTCGGTCGCCGCGGCGGGCGGATCACCGAGCTGCTCCGCTCCATCCCCACCGTGCCGCAGGAGATGCGGGCCGACTTCGGCAAGGCCGTCAACGCCGCTAAGAGCGACGTGGCGGAGGCCCTCGACGCCCGGAAAGAGAAACTGGCCGTGCCGGCGGCCCCCCGGCCGAAGGTGGACGTGACGATGCCCGGCCGGCCCCTCGAGCTGGGGCACGTCCATCCCGTCACCCGGGCCACCCGCGAGATGTGCGAAATCTTCGGGCGCCTGGGGTTCGAGGTGGTCGAGGACCGCGAGGTGGAGGACGAGTGGCACAACTTCATCGCGCTGAACATCCCGGCCGAGCACCCCGCCCGCGACCCGCTCGACAACTACTACATCGGCGAGAACGTCCTGCTGCGGACGCAGACCTCGACGGTCCAGATTCGGGTGATGGAGCACCGTCGGCCGCCCGTGAGGATTGTCGCCCCGGGCCGCGTTTACCGTCCCGACACGATCGACGCGGGCCACTCGAACATGTTCCACCAGCTCGAGGGCCTGTGGGTGGAGGAGGGCGTGACGTTCGCCGACCTGAGGGGGGCGTTGGCAACGTTCGCCCGGGCCTTCTTCGGGCCCGAGACGCGGACGCGCCTCCTGCCGAGCTACTTCCCGTTCACCGAGCCGAGCGCCGAGCTGTACGTCTCGTGCCTCCTGTGCGGCGGAGCCGGGTGCCCGGCCTGCAAGCGGACCGGATGGATGGAGATCGGCGGATGCGGCATGGTCGACCCGAACGTCTTCGAGGCGGTCGGCTACGACGCGGAGAAGCTGACCGGGTTCGCGTTCGGGTTCGGCATCGAGCGGCCGGCGATGCTGAAGTACGGGATCAACGACATCCGGCTGCTCTTTGAGAACGACCGGCGGTTCCTTCGCCAGTTCTGATCGCCGCCGGCGGAGCCTGATGGGACGAAACGGGCGCGGCACCCGCGGTACGGGCGCCGCGCTCGTCTATGTCCATCGGCCCGGGGGCATGTTCCGCCCGCGGGACCGGCTGTTGACTGTCTGCGGGCCGTCCGCCCGAAGCACTGCTCCTAGAAGATGTGCCGCCGCTGCGTCGCCGTCACCGTCCCGCCGGCCGTGGCGCCGTCGCGTTCGAGCTCCAGCTGGACGCGGACGGCTTCGGCGTCGATGGCGTAGGGCGTGTAGCTGTACTGCTGGGCCCCGGCCAGGTCCTCCCACAGGACGGTCCCGTCGGGCCCCAGGATGTCCCACTGGTACCCGCCGTGGCCGGAATAGACCTCCAGGTCGACGCTGTTCGGGGTTTCGGTGACCTTGACGAGGACGTCTTCGAAGTCCCAGTCGGCCCAGGGCTCGTAGTAGGTGCTGGGCGACTGGCAGTCCTCGATGCCGAGCCAGTAGGTGTTGGGGTTTTCGTCCTCCTCGTACCGGACCCGCGGGTCGATCGGCTGGTCGACGCCCTCCTGGAGGCCGATCTCGTCGAACTGGGTCTGAGAGAGCTTCAGGACGTACGGTCCCTTCTTGAAGGGGATGATGTATTGTCCCTCCGGGGCAGGGTCGCACGTGGTGACCCGGCAGTACAACGTTTCGACGACGCTGCGGGTGGCCGTCACCGACGTGTGGATCTGGAACGTGCTGACGTCCTCCGCGAGGACCTCCGACGAGGCCGTCTCGTCGGGATGGTACGGCGGGAAGGCGATGGCCTTCGTGTCCTGGTACAGCTTGATCACGTACCCGCCGTTCTGATCGTATTCCCGGCGGTACTGGCGCCAGAGGCGCATCCCGCCGGGCTTGACGACGAGGATGTTGACCGCGTCGCCGGCATCCGAGACGAGCACGGAATCGGCGTGGCGGACATCGTGCGCCACCCGGTCCAGCACCCCTCGGGCCTGGGCCACCAGGTCGGACTTGCACTCATTGTAGGAATGGCTGACCTTGGCGGCGTGCATGCCGGCGGCAGCGGCCGTGAGGACAAGGGCCAGCAGAGAGAGGCCCACGAGCATTTCAGTCAGGGTCAGTCCGCGTCGCTGCGTCGTTCGTCGGGGCAAGGGCGTTTCTCCGTATCATGGTGCGCGGCCGGACGGCGCCCGGTCGGGCGAGTTCACTGGCCGCGCCTCAGGTTCAGAACACGTGTCGTCTCTGCGTCGCCGTGGTCGTCGCACCCGCGGTGAATCCGTTGTCTTCGAGTTCCAGCTCGATGCGGACCGTGTCGGCGTCGACGACGTAGGGGACGTAGCTGTAGCTGTTGGCCCCGGAGAGGTCCTCCCACAGGACGGTCCCGTCGGGCCCCAGGATGTCCCACCGGTAGCCGCCGGTGCCGGAGTAGACCTCCAGGTCGACGCTGTTCGGGGTTTCGGTGACCTTGACGAGGACGTCTTCGAAGTCCCAGTCGGCCCAGGGCTCGTAGTAGGTGCTGGGCGACTGGCAGTCCTCGATGCCGAGCCAGTAGGTGTTGGGGTTTTCGTCCTCCTCGTACCGGACCCGCGGGTCGATCGGCTGGTCGACGCCCTCCTGGAGGCCGATCTCGTCGAACTGGGTCTGAGAGAGCTTCAGGACGTACGGTCCCTTCTTGAAGGGGATGATGTATTGTCCCTCCGGGGCAGGGTCGCACGTGGTGACCCGGCAGTAAAGGGTCTCAGCGACACTTCGGGTCGAGGTAACCAGGGTCTGGACGTTGAAGACCTTGCAGTTGCGGGCGAGGACCTCGCTGGGGACGTCCGCCGCCGGCGTATAGGGCGGCAGGGGAATCGCTTCGTATGACTGGTACAGCTTGACGACCCATCCGCCCTCCTGCTCGTCCCAGGTCCGGCGGTATTGGCGCCAGACGCGGTTCCCGCCGGGCTTGACCACCTGGATGTTGACGGCGTCGCCCGTCTCGGCGACCAGCGTCACCTCGGCGTGATGGATGTCGGCCGTTACCCGGTCCAGGAGCCCCCTGGCCTGCGCCACCAGTTCGCTCTTGCAGCTCGTCGAGAAGTGGCTGACCGAGGCGGCGTGCATGGCCATGACGACGGCCGCCATAAGGACGGCCGTCAGCGACAGGCCGACTATGATCTCGACCAGGGTCAGGCCGTTCACGGGGCTGCGGCGTGTGATCATGGGCTTTCTCCCCCGTGAGCGTGTCTCGGGGCCGCCTCTCTCCTAGTCCTTGTTGAGCCGGAAGGCGTGGCGCCGCTGAGTCGCCGTGGTCGACGCGCCGGCGGCCACACCGTCGTTCTCCAGTTCCAGGTCGACCCGCACGCCGTCGCAGTCCACGCCGAACGGGGGGGTGTACGTGTAGGTGTGCGTCCCGCCGACGCAGGGATACAGGATCGAGCCGTCCGGTGCCATGATGTCACGGGTATAGGAGCCGGTGCCCCAGTGAACCTCGAATTCGACCTCGTTGGAGTACTCGGTGACCCGGACCATGAGGTCCTCAAAGTCCCAGTCGGCCCCCGACAACGCGACGGCCGGGGCCTGGGCGTCCTCCATGCAGAGCCAGTAGACATTGGGGGTATCGTCGGCTTGGTAGCGTGGTCGGGGTTCCAGGATGTCCACGCCATCGACGGGCCCCACCTCGTTGAACTGGGTCTCGGAAAGCTTCAGGACGTAGACGCCTTCCTTCATAGGCATGATGTACTCGTTGCCCGCATTCTCGCCACAGGTGGCCACAATGTGAAAATAAAGCTGTTCCACGTGGCTTTGCGGCGAGGTCATGTGCGGGACAACGTTGAAGTTCGTGACGTTCCGGGCCAGGGTCTCCGACGGCGTGCCCTGTTCCGGTTGGGTGGGCGGGAAGGGGATGCCCGTGGCGTCCTCGTAGACCAGCAGCACGTAGTTCCTGGCCTGGCTGTCCCACTGTCGACGGTACTGGCGCCAGATCCGGTCCCCGCCCGGCTTGACCACCAGGACGTTGACGGCGTCGCCGGCCTCGGAGACGGCGGTCGACTCGGCGTGGCGGACGTCGTCGACGATGCGGTCGAGTACCCCTCGGGCGCAGGCCACCAGGTCGGACTTCTCGGCGTTGTAGTCGTGGCTCTCCCGCGCTGCGTGCATAGCGGTCGCCACGGCCGCCAGAATGACGGCCGTCAGACTCAAGCCGATGATCATCTCGACCAGCGTGAACCCGCACGCTCTTCGTCGCCGTGGAGCCATCGCGTACACCTCTACTCGTGGTACGACCCTTCGACGCAGACCAGGAAGTACTTGTTGATGAGGCCCGCGGGGTTCTTCTCGGCGTTGTCCTTGTCGATGAGGATCTCGACGTTGCCGTCCACCTCGAAGAAGGAATCTGAGACGTTGATGATGCCACCCCGGACGGTGCCGCCCGCGTTGCCGGAGAAGCTGAACTTGCTTCCAACGATGTAGCCGTTGACCATGCCGAAGTTGCCGGTGAAGTTGAGGTTCCACCCTTCGGCCAGGATAAAGCTGCCCTTAAGCTGTCTGAGTGCGGCCCACTCCTCGGTATCGGGCAGGGACTCCACGCCCTGGGCGTCGCACGTGCCGGCGAAACTGAGCGTGTTGGCGTCGTAGTTCTCGGTGGCCGGTTTTTCGCACACGATGACGCCCTGGACATCGCAGTTGCCGTTGAACTTGACCTGGTTGGGCGATTCGATGTAGATGACGCCCTTGAGCTGCATGTCGGAGTTGAACGTCGGGTTGGTGCCGGCCGGAATGCGAATGTTCGTCAGGACATTGCCCTCGTTGCCGGTGTAGATGTTGGTGGCAAAGGGCTCGAAGATGCCCGTGTCGACCTCGGGCCATTGGGGTTCGGCGGCGCCGTAGACCTCGTCCCCGCCGATGTTGACGTTGCCTTTGGTGGTGATCGTAGCCTCCGGGTTGGTGACGGCGACGTCGCCGGTGATGTTGACATGGCCCTGGAGGTCGATGGCTTCGAGGGTGATCTCGGTGGCCGAGACGACGCTGCCTTCCTCCGTCCGGTTGACCCCGATGACCCCGGGGTTGCCCTTCATCTTGATGGCCGACTTGCTGGCGATGCCGTACTTCCCGAGGATCGACATGCCCGGCAGGGCGGTGAACGTGTAGTACGCGGTCCGTTCGGCGTTGCCGAAGCGGCCGGTGCTGGCGATGGTGATGTCGGGCGATTCGGTGGCTCCCCGGTCGGCCGTGATCCGAAGCTCGATCTGGCCGGTGCCAAGGTCGCCGACCTCCGACTCGACGGTGGAGAGAAGGACCTCGGTTTCGTCGAAGAACGCGCCGTCGGCCTCGCCCGAGAGCTGGGCCCAGATCGGGTCGAGGTGGGTCGCAATCGCCTCGTGGAGGTCCGCGACGCTGTCGGTGCCCGAGACGGCGGTGCCGCTCAGGTGCATCTGGACCAGGTGCAGGCCGGTCTCGGCGAACGCCTCCGCCTGGCGGCTGTGCATCCGGTTCCGCGACACCATCATGTTCATGTCGGCGACGACGGCCACCGCCACCGCCAGGCAGGCGAAGACGGCCATAAAGATGAGCGTCACCAGCAGGGCAGTGCCCTGGCTTGCGAACCGTCGATTCGAACGTGTCCTACGCATGGCTTGCACCCCTCGGCCCCGGACCGGAGACGGGCCCGCGGCAACGGTTAGGTCATTCCTCCACGTACTGGACGCCCGACAGGTCGAACACGTGGAAGAACTGCGTCACGACCGGCTCCCCCCGGCAGGTCACCGTCACGGCGAGCAGGGCGGCGTCGGCCGTCATCGGGCTGGTCAGTGCGAGCGTCGCGCTATCCAGGGGCATCACGACGACCGATTGGGCGTACTCGGTGCGGCTCTGGCTCTCGCCGGTGCTCAGGATGGCCGGATCGAAGGTCTCCTGGTGGAGCAGGAAGATATCGGAGAAGTCCATCTGGATGGCCATGTCGCGGACCTCTTCGGCCAGAAACGTGGCCACGGTCACCTCCTCGCCGCGCTGCACGACCAGCGACCCGTGGCCGAACGCTGCCAGCAGGGCCACGAAGACGAGCGAGAGGATGGCCGAGGAGATGAGGACCTCGGCCAGGGTGAACCCCCGGCGGCGTCGACCGCCGCGGCGGGCCGATGGATTCGCGGGCTTCGTGCTCATGGTCGTCCTATCTGACTGCGGCTCACTTGAGGACCTTCGCCAAAGGAAAGCCTATGCGCGGCAGGAGACCGGTCAAACGGCGTTTCACACGAGGGGATGACGGTTCCAGCTGGCGCCGGCAAACAGGACGTAAATGCTTGTCGTAGCGGGGTTTAGGGCCATTCGTTCGCGGCGAGTCGTTCCGGCTTCCGCCCCCGATTCGGTCGGTTCGGCCGGAGGCGCCTCGCAAAACCCCTCGATTTTCCCCAGACACCCCATCTTCGCGCATACAGGAGGGCGGCACCCCTCGGGGCCGCCCTCTCGCTTGCCGCCGCATGCCTCCCCGGCGTCGTGGCCGGGCAGGGCCGGGCAGGTCGGGCACGGATCACTTGACGAGCTGCGACATCTTGAAGATCGGGAGCAGGATCGACGCCGCGATGAACGCCACGATACCACCCATGACGATGATCATGAGGGGCTCGATGGCCGCCGTCACGGACTTGATGGTGCTTTTGAGGGCCTTCTCGTAGAACTCGCTGACGTCGTTGAGGATCTCCGAGAGCGAGCCGGTCTCTTCGCCGGCGGCGATCATCTGGGCCACGCTGTTCGGGATCAGTTGGCTCTGCGCCAGGGTGGGGGCGATCCGCTGGCCCTTCCGGACGGCCCCGTGGACCCGGTTCCACACCCGCTTGTAGTGGATGTTGCCGGAGACGTCGGCCGTGATGGCGATGGTGTCGAGCATCGGCACGCCGGCGCTGACCAGCTCGCCCATCGTTCGCAGCGACCGCGACAGGTAGAGGGCGTGGCAGAGGCTAGACAGGAGGGGCAGCTTCAGCTTCATGCCGTCCCACCACGTCCGCCCCCCGTCGGTCCGGACGAGAAAGTAGCCCCCGACACCTACGCCTGCACCCCCGATCAGGTACAGGAACCACCAGTTGCACAGTGAAGCGCTCATGGCCATGAGCATCTTGGTCGGCAGCGGCAGAATGTGCTCCTTGCCCTGGAACAGCACCATGAACCTGGGCAGGACGAACGTCAGCATGAAGATGGTCGTCAGGACGGCCATGCAGACGATGATGATGGGGTAGATCATCGCCCCGACGACCTGCCGCCGCGTCTCGACCTGCTGCGCCAGGTACGTGGAGATCCGCTCCAGCATGTGGGCGAAGGAGCCCGACAGCTCGCTGGCCTTTACCATGTTGACGTACAGGAGGGAGAAGACCTTCGGAAAGCGCTGGAGGCTCTCGGAGAACTGGCGGCCGGCCTCGACGTCGCGTTTGAGCGTGTTGACGACCGCCTGCATCTTGGGGTTCGTGGTCTGGTCGCCGATGCCCTCCAGGGCGCTCGTCAGGCCGATGCCGGCCTTGGCCATGACGGCGAGCTGGTTGGTGAACGAGAGGATGTCCTTGGAGCCGACGCGCTGGCCGAACCGGAGGTTGAGGCCCCGTCCCGAGGCCTGGCCCCGGGCCTCCTCGTCGCCGACGCGGAACACGTCGAGGATGACGCCGCCCATCCCGCGAACCTGCTGGGTCGCGGCGACGAGCGTCTCGGCCCGGAGGGTGCCGCTGACGACCTGGCCGCCGGGACGTTTGAGCTGATACTGAAAAGTAGGCATAGGACACCTGTCAGGCACTGAGGGCCCGTTCGAGCTGGTCGGGGTTGCGGGCGTTGCCCAGGGCATCGTCGCGGCTGATGCAGCCGCTGAAGTAGAGCCGCTTCAGCGACTCGTCGAAGAGCTGCATGCCGATGGCCCGGTTCGTCTCGATGATCTGGGGGATCTCGTAGACGCGGTTCTCCCGGATGCAGTTGCGGACGGCGGGGGTGGAGACCAGGATCTCGCACGCCGGGATCATGCCCGGCTGGTCGACCCGGGGGAACAGCCGCTGGCACACCACGCCGCGGAGCGTGTTGGCCAGCATCGAGCGGATCTGGACCTGCTGGGCCGCCGGGAAGATGTCCACGATTCGCTCGACCGTGCTGGCCGCGTCGTTGGTGTGGAGGGTCGAGAGGACGACGTGCCCGGTCTCGGCGGCCGTCAGGGCCGTCGAGATGGTCTCCAGGTCTCGCATCTCGCCGATCAGGATGACGTCGGGGTCCTGCCGAAGGGCGTGCCGCAGGCCCGACGGGAAGTTCTCCACGTCGATGCCCACCTCCCGCTGCTCGATGACGCACTTGTGGGAGTGGAGGCTGTACTCGATGGGGTCTTCGAGCGTGATCACGTGGTACGGATACTGGTCGTTCATGTGGTCGATCATGGAGGCCAGGGTGGTCGACTTGCCGCTGCCGGTCTCGCCGGTCACCAGCACCAGGCCGGTGGGGATGTTCGCGAAATCCTCGACGACGGGCGGCAGGTTGAGCGAGGACAGGGCCGGCACCTTCTCCGGGATCGCTCGGAAGGCCAGGGCGACGGAGTTCCGCTGAAAGTGGGCGTTGACCCGGAACCGGGGCCCCTGGGGCAGGTAGGCCGAGAAGTCGACGTCCCGCCGCTCGATGAGCCGGGCGTACTGCTTCTCGTTCAGGAGCTCCTGAACAAAGGCGTGGGTCTCTTCGTCCGTCAGGACGTCTTCGCCTTCGACCGGCCCGAGGATCGTGTGGACGCGAATCAGGGGCGGATGACCCGACAGCACGTGGAGGTCGCTCGCCCCATGCTGGATCGTCTTCTCCAGGAGCGACAGGATCCGGCTCACGGTGGACTCCTTCACCTTGGACCGCCGACGTCCCGGTCAGAGGTCGATCGTGACTCGGAGGACTTCCTCGATCGACGTAACGCCTTGACGCAGCTTACGGATGCCGTCGTCGCGAAGCGTGACCATGCCCCGCTCCTGGCAGTACCGCCTCAGGTCGGTCACGCTGGGGTTGGAGGCCACCAGGTCGCGGAACGGGTCGTCCAGGACGAGCACCTCGTAGATGCCGCACCGGCCGCTGTAGCCGGTGTTGCGGCACTTGTCGCAGCCCTCGCCTTTGTAGAGTCGGTCGACGTCGATCTCGTTGCGCTCGAGGACCTGGCGGATCTCGTCGGACGGCTGGAGGGAGGTCTTGCAGTTGTCGCAGATTCGCCGGACGAGACGCTGGGCGATGACGCAGTTCAGCGACGCGCTGATCAGGTACGGCTCGATGCCGATGTTGATCAGGCGGGTGATGGTCGACGGGGCGTCATTGGTGTGGAGCGTCGACAGGACCAGGTGGCCCGTCAGGGCGGCCTGGACGCTGATCCGGGCGGTCTCCTCGTCGCGGATCTCGCCCACCATGATCACGTCCGGGTCCTGGCGGAGCAGGGCCCTCAGGGCGCTGGCGAACGTGAACCCGATGCGTTCCTTGATGTGCACCTGGTTGGCGAACCCCAGGAAGTACTCCACCGGGTCCTCGACGGTCGAGATGTTCATCTCGTTGCCGTTGACCGTCAGCAGCGACGAGTACAGCGTCGTCGTCTTGCCCGAGCCGGTCGGCCCGGTGACCAGGATGATCCCGTTGGGACGACTGATCTGTTCCTTGAAGACCTCCAGGTGGTCGGATTCGAAGCCGAGCTTCTCCAGGCCGATCAGGATCGACCGGTTGTCCAGGATCCGGATGACGGTCTTCTCGCCCTGGGTTGTCGGAAGCGTGTTGACGCGGAAGTCGACGTAGCGGTTGCGGACGATGGCCCGGATGCGGCCGTCCTGGGGGAGGCGACGCTCCGAGATGTCCAGGTTGGCCATGATCTTGAGGCGCGACACGAGGGCGGCGTGCATGGCCTGCGGAGGCGACATCACCTCGAACAGGATCCCGTCGATGCGGTACCGGACCCGCATCTGCTTCTCGCCGGGCTCAATGTGGATGTCGCTGGCCCCCTCCTTGACGGCGTTGCAGATGAGGTAATTGGCCAGCCGGATGGTCGGCGACTCGCCCGCCACCTTCGCCAGGTCGGGGATGTCGTCGTCGTTGTCCTCGATGACCTCGACGGCGTCGTCGGCCATGTCGGCGACCAGCTCGTCCAGCTCGAAGTCCTCGGCGCCGGCATGGACCTCCTCCAGGGCCTTGGAGATCTCGGCGGCCGTCGAGACGGCCAGGCGGACGGGCCGGCCCACCCGCCGCCGGATGTCGTCGATCAGGAACACGTTCGCCGGGTCCGCCGTCGCCACCGTCACGGCGTCCGTCTCCTCGTCCGTGCCGATGACGATGACCTTGTTCGCCCGACAGAAATCAAGCGGAAGGAGCTCCATGACGCCGGGCGGCACCTCCTGCTGGAGCACGTGCACGAACTGGAGGCCGTACTCCTCGGCCAGGCACGTCATGACCTCGTCTTCGTTGGCGTAGCCCTTGCGGATGAGGACCTGTCCCAGGCGCTCGCCCATGCTCGACTTCTGGAGGGCCAGACACTCTTCCAACTGCTGGGGCGAGACGATGCCCCGCTGGACCAGCAGGTCGCCCATCCGTTTCTTGGCCGGGGAGGGGCCCGCCGTCGAAGCGGCGTCCGAGGGCCGTTCCTCCACCGCCACCGGAGTCCTCAGGTCGTCGTCAGCCATGGCTTTCCTCTTATCTGGGTCTGCCCGTGCCGGCAAACAGGTCGAGGTTGACGGTCGTGTCGTCGAAGGTCAGGGTCACGCGGCTGTTGGCGATCTCCTCGATGGTGAACCCCGCCACGACGTCTCCTTCGAGGCAGACGCGGCCGTTGATGACGGCCATCCGCCGGCCGCCGCCGATCAGGATGGACCCCAGGGAGAGCCGGCCGGCGGTCTCGCGGATCTGCCTCAGCCGGGCCGCCTCGCGTTCGGCCGCTTCGCGGGCCTCCTGGGCCTCCATCTCGGCGGCCGCGGCCGCGGCGGCCGCGGCGGCCTCCGCCTCGGCCCGCGCGATCTCCTCCGGCGATGGGCCCTTTTCGCGGAGCGTCACCTGGAACGGGTCGCCCTTGAGGTGGGCCAGCGGGACCTGCCGGTCACGCACGTAGCTGTCAAACTCGTTGACGAGCTGTTCGACCCGGGCGACCGAGAACTCCTCGCCCGCGTTCGGACGCTCCAGGCGTCGCAGGACGGTCTGAATCTCGGTGTTGTTGACGCTGGACGGCATGGTCGCCGCCGGCGCCGTCGGCGTGGCCGTGGCGGGCTTCGCGCCCCGGGCCCGCAGGAACTGCCAGGCCACCACGCCGACGCCTAACGCCAGCAGGGCCCCGAGGATGATCAGCTTTTTCGTGTCGCCGAACCCGGTCCCGCCGCCGCGCTTTCGGCTGCGCGGGCCGCTCGGCTCCTCCTCGACGGGGGCCATGTCGCCCGGGCCGCCCGGCTCAACCGGGCCGTCGGTGATCTGAAACTCGTCGATCGGCTGCGCTTGGTCAGGTGGCATGGCTATTTCTCAAAAAAGATATCCAGGAGGATTTCGGCGTGGACCGTCTCCTCCTCGGTCGGGGACTGCGTCACCTCGAGCTCCCGGATCTTCGTGATCCGGGGAAGCTGCTCCAGTCCCAGGAGAAACTGATAGAACCCGTCGAAGCGGCCCTCGAGCGAAAGCTTGATCGGCTGGGAGTTGTAGCGGGGCATCACCTCGAGCTTGTGGGTCCGAACGCTCTGGCACAGCAGTTCCTGGCCGTCGGCGATGAGCCACACCTCGCGGAGGACGACGTCGATCTCCCGTTCCTGCGGCAGGCGGCTCTCGAAAAACGCCAGGGCTTCCTCGAGCCGGCGAATCTCGCCCTCCAGGTCGGTGATCCGACGCGTGACCCGCCAGAACTTGTCAAGCTGGGCCTGGAGGTCGCGGGTCACCTGCTGGTCCTGGCCGATCCGCAGCCGCGCCGGCTGGACCACCAGGAACACCGCCGCCGCCCCGATCACCAAGGCCCCCACGATCGTCAGAAGAATCCGGACCGGACCGCTCATAGCTCACCTCGTGCGTCGGTCGTCTGGACCACCGTCGGCGACCCCACGTCGACGGGCGTCTCCAGCACCTTGGCCGCCTTCTCCGACAGAATGAACACGATTTCGAATCGCCTCAGCTCCACGTCTTCCGAGTACGGGAACTGCTCGGAGAACTCCAGGTTGACCTCGTCGAACAGCGGGTCGGCGTTGAGCCGGCCGATGTACTCGGCCACCTGGACGTCCGTCTCGGCGAAGCCCGATAGGATGAACTGGAGCTGCTGGACGGTCCGCATCCGCTGGCGGGCCTCCCGGACGGACTTCGGGCCGGACCCGGCGGCCCCCGGGGCCGCGGGCGGTGCCGGCATCCGGACCTTCACGTCCTTCAGCGCCACCGCCAGCGTCTGGATCGCCGTATGCTCCGGCAGCGTGTTGGCCAGTCGGGCCAGCAGGTGGCTCCGGGGCACCCGCTCCAGCAGGTCGGAGCTCAGCTCGACCTTCCGCAGCAGGCCGGCCTTGCGGTCCTCCAGCTGCCTGAGCCGCTCGATCTCTTGGCTCGCCTGCTGGTACTTGTGCTCCGTGTACAGTCGCTTCTGCGTGGCGGCGGCGGCACGAAGCAGAGTCAGGCCCACCATCGCCGCGATCAGCAGGAGCGACCCGCCGCCGATCAGCACGCACAGAGTGTTGGCGTGACGCCGGCTCCGGCGTTCGACGTAATCGCTGGGCAGAAAGTTGATGACGTTCATGTCGGATGTCCTCGCCGCCTATTGGGCGTTGAACAGGCTCAGCCCCATGGCGACCCCCAGTTCGGGGTCGGCGTTGCCGGACCCCGCGATGGCCCCCGGATCGCCTACCTCGCACGGGACGCCCAGATGGGCGCCCAAGACTTTCGCCAACGCGTGGTCGCGGGCCTCCGGGCCCAGAAAGACCACCCGGTTGATGCTGGCCCCGCGAGACAGCGAGGCGTGATACCGCATGCACGAGTGAAGCTCGCCGGCGAACAGCTCCAGCGCCCCACGGACCGCCTGGTACTGCTTGATCGCCTCCTGGCCGGCGGCGGCCCGCTCGTCCTCCTTGGCCTCCTTCCAGCTTGCCCGCATCTGGCGGGCCTGGGCGATGTTGGTGCCGGCGGCCTTGGCGACGGCCGCGGCCAGGTGCTCCGACCCCCACTCGACGTCTTTGACGAACATCGTCTCGGGGCCCCGCATGATGGCAACGTGCGCGACGCGGCCGGCCATCAGCACCAGCATCTGGCTGGCCGGCCCTTCCTGATCGCGGGGGCTGTGGAGGACCTCGAAGGCGTACGGGTGGCACATCGCACACGGCTCCACGCCCACTCCCAGCACCTGCAGGCCGAGCTTCTCGATCGACGTGACGTATTTCTCGACGACTTCGCGGCGTGCGGCCAGGGCGATCACGTCCTGCTTCGTCTCGTTGTTCTCCGAGACCGCCCCGACCGTGATGTGCCGGATCACCGCCGCCCGCGGGTCGAACGGCAGCTTGCCCTGGAGCTCCCAGGGCAGGGCGTTCGCCAGCTCGTCCGGCTGGACCGGCGCAAGACGCACGTGCTGGATCACCAGGTATTCGCCCGGCAGGCTGATCACGACGTCTTTGCCCCGGAACCCGTTCGACGAGACCTTGCGCCGGATGAAGCTGCGGGCCTGGGAGAAGCGGCGATCGAGCAGCGACGCCACGGCGTTCGGGTCCGGCGCCGACCCGTCGGAGCCCAGTTCCTCGGCTGCCGACCGGAACGCCTGACCGGCCGAGGAGACCAATTGTAGCGATGTGTCCTTCTGCTCCAACTGAGCCAACTGGACGTAGTCCAGGTTCAGATGGATGCCGATCGGCAGCAACGTCTGCTTCCTGCGTGCCATCTGTCGTTCCTCTCGGTTAGGCCCCGTCTCGGCCTGGCGGTCTTGCCCGCTTTCGCAACCCTAAGGGCGCCTTCGCCGTCGTCAAATTCCTGCTGGCCCGCCGCGGACCGTCCGCCCTGGCAGGCCGGCCACGGCGCCTAAGTCGTTCGCGGACAACGAGTTACGCCCAGCATGGCCGTCTCAGGGCAGGGGCCCTTCTCGGGGTGGGTGCCGCAGCGATGCGAGGCAGAGGCGGATTCGGCCCGATTTTCCGGCCCGTCAAAATGCCCGCCGCCGCCTGTGCGAGAGAACTGCCGCACAATGTAGGGGTGTGACCGCCGTCTGGACCCACTTATCGGCAGGCCCCGGCGGACGGCATTAAGCGTTTTGGGCCCCCAGAGGGACACGGCTCGATTCGCATCCCCGCGGGCGACTGCCTCGCCCGAGGGGCAGCCGCACGGCGGACGCGGCCTCGATAATTCTGTTGATTGACCGGCCCGCTTCTGCTACGGTACGCCTAGACGCCACCTTTTTCCGGGAGGACACGTCCTATGGAGGTCAAGCTGCACGTCGTCCGCGGCAACCCGAAGGGCAAAGTGCTTAATGTTCCGGAAGGGGCCCGCTCCATTGGCCGCGCCGAGACCAATGACCTGATCATTGCCTCGACCCGGGTGTCTCGAAACCACTGTGAAGTCGTCAACGACGGGCAATCGGTCATCCTCCGCGACAAAGGAAGCAGCAACGGCTCCTTCGTCAACGGCGAGCGAGTCCGGGAACAGGTCCTGAAGCCCGGAGACCGGGTGGTGATCGGCCCGTTGGAGTTTGTCGTCGAGATCGACGGCCAGCGCGAGGCCCCCGAGGCGCCCGGGGCCCCCGCAACGCCTCCCCAGGCCGAGCCGGAGCCCGTCTCGCCGTCGCCGCCTGCACCGACCCCCGAGACAGCGCCTCCTCAGTCCCAGCCGTCGAAGCCGCCCGCTCCTCAGCCGCAGGCCGCGCCGCCCCGGAAGCCCGAGACCCGCGGCGGCGGCGAGGACGTTCTGGCGTCGCTCGAACGGATGGCGGGCACCGGTCGCTCCCAGCCTCAGCCGCCTGCGACCCCGCCACAGAAGCCTCCCGAGGCCGTCTCGGAGGAGGACGAAGGGGTCCTCCGCATCTCCGACGAGGACCTCCTCGACGAGTAGAACGTTCTGGCACAACACCCACCGGCCGGACGACAGCGCTTGTCCTGCGCATGGCAAGCCCAGGCCGACCATCCGTGTGCCGGGTGAGACGCCTGGGCAGCACGCTGCCTTGGCTTGCCCGGTGTCTCGATTCAGACGCGACCCTCGTCCCTCACGGCCCGCGTTCGCAGTCGGCGGCATCGCTCACGACGATCCAGTGCCGACCCGCCCTGTTTGCCTCGGTGCCGCTTGCGCAACATAACATACATTATCGGACCATGCGGCTGGAGGGGCCGCCAGGGCGGTCTTGTGGGGGGCGCGAATCCGATCACGACTGTGGTTCCGCGGCTCGTGAAGTTTCGCCCGGCACTTGGCGATATTCGCTTTCCGCTGGTTTTGCATGAGGCGCGTGGCCGTCCCGGACCTGCTCGTGGGCTTCCAGGCAGTCCACCTGCCCGGGGCCTCGGCCCAGTCCTTCTTCGCCATGGAATGGCTTGGGCCTGAATGACGCCCAAGTCGGATTTCCTGCGCAGCTCGCCGGGCCGCCGGAAATCCTCCTCGGCGGCCAGGTCCGCTGCGGCATGCCGCCGGTCTTCCTCCGTGCCGACCTTTCGGACGAGTTCGAGGGACTTCTCGGCGTGCTTGGCGTACTTCGCCCAGGACCACCTTGACACGGCCGACCGGCGCGACGCAAACGGGAATTAGTCCAACCAGGCACGATGCAGGGCCGCTGCCCGGGCCTCGTCGCCCTCATTCTGGGCCAACCTGGCGGCCCTGTCGACCAGCCCAGCGAAAGGAAAGCCGTCTACGAGTTCCAGGGCCTGCTCGTACCGGCCCTCCGGGACCAACTGTCCCGCTTAGCGGTGTGCCAAGCTCCGTTCGTGGGCCTGACGGGCCGCAAGCGGCGCCGCCGCCAGGAGCACACCCAGCCACACACCTGCGACCGGGAGGCGCGGGGCGCCACGTCGTCGCTCCAGGATGGCGCTGTCCATGGCGGCCCCTCCTTTTGGCCTTCGGCGCCGCCGGGAAGCGGGCGGCGAGTCGCAGGCCCGTTGCGCCCCGTCGTCGGTCGTCTTCTATCCCGCCATACCTCTTCCGCGTGCATTTGCGCAGTCCTGGCCCGCCGGTCCGGCGCGCCGCTGGCTCGGGTCGGGCGACGTCGGGCCCTGCCTGGCGCGCCGCGTCCCGCGGAAAAGGGCTTGCCGACTCCGCTTGCGGGTGGTATGGTTGGGTGCTTGACACGGAGGAACCGGGACCGTTTCGAAAGGAGACGTGAGACGGCATGCTTAAGATTCGCGCGCGAGGCAACGAGAGCGTGGCGCAGATGTTGAAGCGCTTCAAGAAGCTCTGCGAAAAAGAGGGCCTCAACAAAGAGATTAAGCGCAACTCCTACTACGAGAAGCCCAGCGAGCGGCGCCGGCGCCAGCTCCGGAAGGCCCAGCGGCAGGCGCTGAGGAAACAGCGCGCCGCCTCGCGCTGACCCCCTTTGCCACCGCGGAAGGAGGTCCCCTGGAGGGCCCCCTCGGACGCGACGCGGGGATTCGGGAGCCGCCTCGATGGACGTGGCCCAGCCGGTCGTCACCCGTGATCTGACGAAGGTCTACGTGGACTTCTGGGGCCGTCCCAAGGTCCACGCCCTGGTCGGGCTCAATCTCGCGCTGGAGCCCGGAGAGGTCTTCGGGCTTCTCGGCCCCAACGGCTCCGGTAAGAGCACGACGATCAAGCTCCTTCTGGGGCTCATCTTTCCCACGGCCGGCGAGGCCGAGATCTTCGGCCGCCCGCCCGGCACGCCGGCCGTCAACGACCTCGCGGGGTATCTGCCCGAGGAGTCCTATCTTCACCGGTTCCTGACGGGCGAGGAAACGGTCGATTTCTACGGTCGCCTGTTTGGCCTCTCGCGCCACGAACGGCGCCGACGGACCGACGAGCTGCTCGAGCTGGTCGGGCTCGACAAGCGGGCCCGCCGGCGCCAGCTCAAGGAGTACTCCAAGGGCATGAGCCGGCGGATCGGCCTGGCCCAGGCCCTGGTCAACGACCCCAAGCTCCTCCTCCTCGACGAGCCGACCACCGGCCTCGACCCGATCGGCACGCGGGAGATGAAAGACCTGATTCTCCGCCTCAAGGCCCAAGGCAAGACCATCCTCCTCTCGTCTCACCTTCTGGCCGACGTCCAGGATGTCTGCGACCGGATCGGCATCCTGGCCCGCGGTCGGCTGCGGGAGTGCGGCCGGGTCCGAGACCTGCTCCTCGTCCGCGACCTGTTCCAGCTTCGGGCGAGCGGCGTGGGCCCCGAAGCGGCGGAGGCCATCCGGACCGCCGCCGAGAAGGCCGGGGCCACTGTCGTCTCGGCCGAGCATCCGACGACCAGCTTGGAGGACCTCTTCCTGCGCGTCGTCCGCCAGGGCGGCGCGGACGAGGCTACCCCGGAGGCCGACACCGCAACCGCCGAGGCCCGGCAGGCCGGCGCTGCCTCGGACGTCTGACCCGTCCCAAGCCTCGGGGCCCCCACGGGACACCTGGGGCCGGCGTACAATCACCGAGAGGGACCGCCGCGGACCGCGCGATGGCCGAACCCAAGCCCAGCCCGAGCCCCAGCCGGTCGCAGGCAGTCTTGTGGTCGGTTCGTCGCGTCTGGGCGGTCGCCCTGGTCACGTTCCGCCAAGGGATGCGGATGTGGCTTTGGGTCCTCGCGCCGCTGGCGATCGCGGTAATCGTCGTGGCCGACCTCTCCGCCCCGCGGTTCGACCCGATCTTCGACGCCATTCCGGCCGCGCTCGGTACGACGCTGCTCGTGATGGCCGTCGTCGCGGCCTTGGTCGCCATCTTCTTCGCCACCTACTCGCTGCCGACCGACATCTACACCCGCGTCGCTTACACGTTGACGACGAAGCCCATCCGCCGTTGGGAGATCGTGCTGGGCAAGACCGCGGGGATGGGCGTGCTGATGGCGGTCATCCTGGGCCTCATCGGGGCCGGGGCCTACGGATACATGCGGGTTCGGTCGGTCGAGGTGCGGGGCCTGGCCGAGTCCCGCCTGGCCGAGGCGCCCGGGCGGGGCGCTCACGAGGCCGACCTGAACGCGGTCCGGCGGGTGCTCCAGGCCGGTCCGATGCGGTTCCATCGTTACGTAGCGGCCGCCGAGGGGCCGGAGGTGCAGATCGACTTCGGCGCCGCCGGTCGGCCCCCCTCTGCGGCGACGTGGTCCCTGGCGGCCGACGGCATGAAGCTCCTCTGGGACGTTCGGGAGCTGCCGGTCGCCGACTGGCTGGCCGCCGGGCCGGGCCTGCTCCGTCTCCGCCTGAAGCTTCGTCCCCCGCCCGGCGTCGAGCGCCGGCCGGCGGCGGTATCGGTTCGCATCGTGCCCGACCTGACGCCGGAGCAGAGCCGCCAGTTCGAGAGCGACGAGTTCCGCGAACGGTTCACCGCGCAGCGGCAGATGCCGGAGGACGGCGTGCTGGAGCTGCCGCTGTACGCTGAAGGGTTCGCTGAGGCGTCGGGAGGGCTGCCGTTGCCGGGCGACGTGCCGTTCCGGGTGGAGGTGGCCCTGATCGCCCCGCGCGACGAGCTGTCGGGCTTCCTGCTGGGGGCGGGCGGGCGGTCGCTGGAGGTCGTCCGGGCGGGCGGCGAGCGGATCGCCCTGCCCGATGGGCCCGAGGCGGTCGCTCAAGGGACGCGAGGTCGGCTCTGGATCGCCGGCCGACCGACGCCGCCGCGCCAGGTGGCCTTGCTACGCCTGGGCGGCGTCTCGGCCGGGGTCCTTGGCGAGGGGCCTGCGGCGGTGGAGTTCACGGGAGGGCTCGATTCGATGAGCCCGGCCACGGTCGAGACGACCGCCGAGGTGACGTTCGTCAACCCGTCCACCGGTGGCCGCCAGGCCCCCGTCCCCTTCACGCCCGAACCCCACCGGGCGAGCATCCTCTATGTCGACGCGGAACTATGGCGCGGCAGGGGGCCGCTGGAGGTCCACGTCGCCTGCCGGACACAAGGCGACCTGATCGGCGTCCGCCGCGACAGCGTCCACCTTCGCCTGGGCGCCGGGCCGTTCGCGTGGAACCTGCTGAAGGCGATGACGGCCGTGTGGCTGTTCGGCATGGTGACGGCGTCGGTGGGCGTGGCGATGAGCACGCGGATGTCGTGGTTCGTAGCGATGTTCGCGACGATCGGCTTCTTCATTGTGGCGGCGCTCAAGGATTTCATCCTGACGTCGACGCCGGTTCGGTTCCTGGTGCGGATGATGGTCCGATGGCTGGCGGAGCGATGGGAGGGCGTGGACTGGATGGCGCTGATCGAGCTCTCGCCCCTGCCGCTGCCCGACTTGACGGTCCTGCTGCCCCCGGAGAGCGTCCAGCAGGGCGTCGCCCTGTCGATCGGGCACCTCGGGTGGCAGATGGTGTACGCCGGCGTCTGGGTGGGGCTGGCGTTTCTCGTGGGGGTGCTGCTGTATCGCGGACGGGAGATTGCGGCATGACGCCCGGCCGGTCGAGATCGGGGCTGGGGCGTACGGCGCTGTATGCCGCCGCGCTCCTCGTCCTCGTGGGGGGCGCAGTCTATCCGCTTCGTCGGCACGTCGAGGCCCGGCGCCGAGCGCTGCTCGGCTGGACCGAGCCGCCGGGCCGCCGGTTGGCCCGGGCGTCGGAGTTCGCGTTCCGGACGGCGGCCGGGGCGTCGTACCGCATCGTGCCCGGCCGTCCCGACCGGGCCCTGGAGGACCTTCCGGCCGAGGCCGCCCTGCTCGTCCTTGGCGGGTTCCGAGGTCCCTACGCCATCTACCTCTGGATGCAGGTCGAGGAGGAGAAACAGCAGCGGGAGCACTTCGACCTGATCGACCGGTACCACAAGATCGCCGCCCTCCAACCCGACTACGCCGAGGTCTGGGTCTTCCACATGTGGAACATGGCCTGGAACGTCAGCGTCCAGTGGCAATCGCTGGAACGGAAGTACCAGTGGATCCGGCGGGCCATCGAGTTTGGCGAGGAGGGCCACCGCCGCAACCCCCGCAGCGCCGAGATCATGCGCGAGCTCGGACGCATCTATCTCGACAAGCTCGGCAAGTCCCAGGAAGCCCCCTATTACCGCCGGCGGATCTGGGAGGACGAGGGCCGGAGCACCTTCCTCATCGCCTACGAATGGTACGATCGGGCCCGGACGGCCAACGACCGGTACGGCACGCTCACAGGGTCCCTGGGCAAGCCCGTGGTCTACAGCCAGGCCTGCCACGCCGCCACCGACTACGCGACCGAGACAACGCTCATGGCGTACGAACGGCTGGAGGAGGCGGCCGAGGCGACGCTGGCCGGGCGGAAGGGCGAGGCGGCCGATCAACTGGCCGCCGGGCGGGCCCGTCTGGCGGACGCCATCGCCGCCTGGGAATGGGCCCGGCAGGAATGGCATGCTCACGGCCTGCGGTGGGACCGCCCGAGCACCCACCCATCGCTCAAGGATGTCTATACCCGCTTCTACAACGATGCAGGCACGGCCGTTCGAGACCTGGAGGCGTTCCAGGCCCGCCTGTCTCTCGAAGACCTGCCGCGCCTGCATGCGGCGGCCCTCGTCCAGGATGCGTACATCCTGTTCGGCAAAGCCGTAGAAGGCCGGCGCCGCGGTCCGGGGGGCGGCATCTTCGAGTTTCAACGGGGCCTCGCGGCCCTCGACCGGGCCATCGAACGGTGGGAGGCCGCGGTCGAGTTCGAGGAAGAGGGCGAACCGGTCGCAGAGGACGCGGCGTTCCTCGCGGCGCTGCGAACGTTCCGACCGGCGTTGACCTACCCGAATCTCGATCTCTACTACGGTTCGCGCCTGCTGGCCCAGACCCGGCGGGACCTCGAGGCCGGCCTGGCCCTGTGGCGGGAGGGCGAGGCGGAGGCGGCCCGATTGGCGTTGGCCCGCGGCCAGCGCCGACTTGCCGAGACGATCGAGCACTGGCGCGCCGCCCGGGAGACCTGGTTCGACCACCTGCGAGCCGCCCGCAGCGCCGGCGTCGAGCTGCCCGAGAACGTCGACCTCCAGGGGTGGATCGCCGCGGCCGACCTCGTGACGGCCCGTCTCGGGGCCCTGGGGGCGGACCTCGCGTGGGAAAGACTCCCGGACCTCGTCGGCGAGATGCCCGGCCCGCCGGTCACCTGGCCCGAGCCGCCCGTGACCTGGCCGAACCGCGACCTCCACCTCTGACCGCCCGAAAAGGTGCCTCGCCCTGTTCCGGGCCACTCGCGCTACGGCACGGCGGCACGGAGCGCGAGGGCGATGGCCTGGCCGCCGAAGCCGCTGGCGATCTTCAGGGCGTTGCGGATCGGACGCGGCCGGGCCACGAGCGGCGTGCACTCGAGCTGGATCGCCGGGTCGGGGTCCGTCAGGTTTGCCGTCGGGGGCACCTCCCCGCGTTCCATCGCCATGATCGTGAGGACGGTCTCGACGGCCGTGGCGGCCCCGAGCAGGTGGCCGTGGGCCCCCTTGGTCGCCGAGACACTCAAGCCTTCGGCCGCCCGTCCGAACGCCAGCCGGATCGCCCGGGCTTCGGCCAGGTCGTTCGAGGTCGTCGCCGACCCGTGGGCGTTGACGTAGTCGACGAGGGACGGGCCGAGGCCCGCCCGGTCCAGGGCATCCTTCATCAGCCGGGCCAACGCTCGGCCGTCCGGCTCGACGTCCGTGAGGCTGGCGGCGTGGGCACCGCAGGCCCACCCGGCGAGCAGCGCGAGCGGCCGGGCCCGGCGCCGCCGGACCGAGTCCGGCGATTCGAGCACCAGGGCCCCTGCCCCTTCGCCGAGGGCGAAGCCCCGCCTTGTCGCCGAGAAGGGCCGGACGGACGTCCGCGGATCGGTGCCGGTCGCAAGAATGCCAAGGCGACGATACGAGCCGAGGACGATCGGGACGAGCGGCGCCTCGGCCGCCCCCACCACGGCCACGTCGGCCGCTCCCCGCTCGATCAGCCGGGCGCCCCACACGAGGGCGTGCCCGCCGGACGCGCACGCCGTCACGGGTGCCGGACACGGACCGGCGAAGCCGATGCGTCGGGCGATCCATCGGGCGGCGGCGTCCGGCGCGGCCTCGGCCCAGTCGGCGCCCGCACGGCCTGCGGCCGCGGCGGACAGCCCCTCCAGGCACCCCTTGCTGAGCGAGAAGATGACGGCCGCGCGCTGCGGGTCGGCCGGCGGAACCACGAGCTCTGCGTCGGCGAGGGCCCCTTCGGCCGCGGCGACGGCAAACTGGACGGCCCGGTCGGCGCGTTCGGTGCCTGCCGGTGGGACGAACTCCGTCGCCGCAGCACCCGTTGCCTCGGGCAGCCCTTCAATCTGAGGCACGAAGGTGACGGCGCTTTCGCCGCGGAAGACGGCGTCGGCGGCGCCAGGCCCTGTGCCGGAGGGCAGGACGAGGCCCAGACCGGTGATGAGCGCTCGCATCCGTTCAGGCATGGCGGGACCCGCGGGGGGCGGCGACGGACGCGGCCGGCTCCAGCCCAAGGTCGCGGATCATGCCCAGATCATCCTCGGCCCCGCGGCCGCGGGTCGTCAGGTAGCCGCCCACCAGACAGGCATCCGCGCCGGCCATGAACATGAGGGCCTGGAGGTCGCGGAGGTTGTGCTCGCGCCCTCCCGCCAGCTTGATCGTGCGGTCGGGCAGCAGCAGACGGAACGTGGCCACGATCGACAGGACCTTCATGGGTGGAAGCGGCTCGGCGTCGGCGAGCGGCGTGCCCGCCATGGGATGGAGGAAATTGAGCGGCACGACGCGGGCGCCGAGGTCGCGGACGGCCAGGGCCACGTCAACGCGGTCGGCGTCGGACTCGCCCACACCGAATATCGCGCCGCAGCAGAGCTCCAAGCCCGCGTCGCGAGCGATCTCGGCGGTGCGGCGGCGGTCCTCCCACGAATGCGTGGTGCAGACGGCCGGGAAGTGCCGGCGGCTCGTCTCGAGGTTGTGGTTGTATCGGTGAAAGCCGGCGTCTCGGAGTCGGTCGGCCGTCTCGGGCGTCAGGGCGCCGAAGCTCCCGCAGACCTCGAGGCCTGTTGCATCGCGGATGGCCCGGCCGGCGTCGATGACGTCCCGGAGCTCGGCCCCGGCGAGACGGGCCCCGCTCGTAACGAGGCCGAAGTGCCCTGCCCCGGCGTCGGCGGCCGACCGCGCGGCGGCGAGAAGCTCCTCCATTGGCGGCACACCGCGCGGCTCGATGCCCGTTCGCCACCGGCCGCTCTGGGCGCACCAGCCGCAGTCCTCGCCGCAGCGGCCGAGCTTGACGGCCGCGATCGCGCAAAGGTAAACGGTGCGCCCGCGGAAGTGCTGGCGGACACGGTTCGCCGCACCGAGCAGGGGCCACGGGTCGGCTTCGGCCGCCCGGAGCAGGCCCAGCGCGTCGGTCCGGTCGAGGGCCTCGCCGGCGAGGACCCGCTCGGCGCAGGCTGCCGCTTCGGCGCGCGCCGCTGGATAGCCGTTCCGGCGCACCCGCCGTTACCTGCCGAAGTCGGTGTCCAGCGGCCGGGTCGCGGCAAGCTGCCACCGAATGCCGCCGGCGCCGGTGCCGGCCTCCGGCACGTAGACGTTCGCCCGGCGGGCGATCTGGTCGATGACGAGCAGGGCTTCGCGGCTGCTGGTGACGTTGCCGGTGACCATGATGTAATCGCCGGCCCGGGACTGGACGGCGGCGTGGGCCTGCTGCTGGCCGTCGACCGCGAGGAGCGCGCCGGCGATGGCCGCCAGCGAAACGTTGACGCATAATAAAGCTATCAGAAGTATATCTTTTGTGTGCATGGGAAGTCCTTCTCCAGTCGGGTTCGCCCGCTGCCTACGGGAGTTTCGGAAGCTTGCGCCGGAAATCGACCGCGAGCTGCCGCCCGTCGGCCGGCGTGAGGCTCTTGTCCGTGGGGTTGTAGGCGTAGAAGATCAGGCGGCGCTGCTCGGTGTCGGCGATGACGAAGTGGACGTAGTCGTCGCGGACCTCCGCCGTCAGCGCCAGGTACGTCGCGTACACACCGCCTTGCCCGTAGGCCGGGCGAGGCCTCAGGGCGCTGCCGACGACGCCGGCCAGAAGCATCGCCGTCAGCACCAGGGCCGCAATGGCCACCGTCTTTCCATCCATCGGGTGTCTCCTTTCCTGCTCGCTTCGGGGGCGAGCGGTTCCATCCTCTCGGCCTACGTTCGGCCGAACCGTTTGCAGGCGATCACCAAGACCACCAGGCACATCACGACGGCGACGAGACTCTGAATGGCGTAGTTGGGGGCGTCGCCGGTCGGGTCGGCTGCCAGGGCGACCCCGGCGGGCGCGAGCGTTGCCGCGATGGCCGCCGCCCGAGTTGCCGTTTGCCGCCACGTCGCGCGGTTGCTCATGGCGTTCGTCCCTTCACGAAACTCCGGTTCGTGGGCCCGCGGGGCGCCGCCTCGTGGGCTTAGACAGCGCCATCGACGTTCGCCCGTCGCCCTCGTTTTGCGGCCGCCAGTTGCTTCGGTCAGAGGTACGCCGTCACCGGCCGCACCATCGCCCGGAACGGCTTCGCCGGCACGTAGACGGTCCCCCACGCCCGGCTTCGCGTGCGGCACGCCTCGGCGTACGCTTTTCGACAGACCCCGACGAGGCCGAAGTATTCGCCGCGAAACAGGTGGACCACGTCCATCCGGTCGACCGCCTCCGGACGCATCAGATGGTAGCAGAACAGGAGCAGCCCTGCAAACCCGCGGCCGAAGACGTCCTCCCATCGGGCCAGGCTCTCGAGGTCCTCCCGCTCGACCCAGTTCTCCCAGTAGCGCCGGCCGCTGCGGGTCTCGTAGGGAAACCGGCGGCCCTTGACGTCGACCAGCAGGTTCGTCCCCCCGTTACTGTATACGACGAAGTCGAAGCTTTTCAATTGGACGCCGGCAAAGAGGGCCTTCTTGGCCTCGTCGACGGCCACATACGGAATGCCCGATGACCGGAGGTAATCTTCGAAAGCGGCTTCGTAGATGACCTGCCGGTTGGCCATGGTCTCGGCGATCAGGTCTGGCCCTCTGGGGTGGCCAGTCGTTTCAGGTCGGCGATCTCCGCTTCGTCCGCCCGAACGACGTCGATACTCCTCGTCGTCGGCATGCCGGAGTCGCCGGGCTTACTGTCTATGAGACGTACGAGGGGCCAGGGCCCTTCCCCGATCACGGCCCTGAACCGCGCCCCGGATTGGACGGCGTTCTTGTGCTGGCGGTTCCAGCCGGCCTGTTTCAGGTCGAACTGCGTCCGGAGGCCGACCTTTTCCCGGAGGAACCGGACGGTCTTGAGCACCTGCGGCCACTGCCGGTTGCGGGAGACGACATAGCAGTCGGCCTCGGGTTCCGGCTCGGGGGCGAGGCCTCGCTGGCCGAGCAGGATGCCCAGGACGACGTCGCCGCAGCCGAACCCGCAGGCGGGCATCGGCCGGGCCCCGAGGTCCCCGAGCAGCCGGTCGTACCGGCCGCCGCCGAAGACGGCCCGCAGCTCGCCCCGTCTGTCCGAGACCTCCCACACCGGGCCGGTGTAGTAAGCCAGGCCGCGGACGATACCGATGTCGAACCGGCACCACTCGGCCACGCCGTAAGCCTCAAGCAGGTCGAAAAGCCGCTCGATGGCCCCGAGCGCCTCGCGGACGGCCTCGTTCTGCCGCTGGTCCGGGTCGATGTCATCCAGGCCGCGCCAGGCGAGGATCCGTTCCAGACCGGCCTGCTGGGCGCTCGAGAGGCCGGCCTCCGAGAGGGCCTCGGCCAAGGCGTCAGGCGGCAGCTTCTCCCGCTTGTCGAGGACCGTGAAGACCTGCGGCAGCGATTCATCCGGGATGCCCTCGTGCCGCACCAGCGCCGTGATGAGACGCCGGTCGCTGATGCGGACCTCGGCATCGTCGGGGCCAAGGCCCGTCTCTCGCAGGGCATCGACGGCGACGGCGATGCATTCGGCGTCGGCGACCTCGCCCCCGATGCCCACCAGGTCGACGTTCCACTGGAAGAACTCGCGGGAGCGGCCCTTCTGCATCCGCTCGTACCGGAAGCAGCGGGAGACGTTGAACCAGCGGATCGGCAGCGGCAGGGCCGCCTGGCGGGCGGCGATCATGCGGGCCAGCGTGGGCGTAAACTCCGGCCGAAGCGCCAGGTCCCGGCCCGCCTTGTCCTTGAAGCAGTACAGCTCCTCGACGATGCCCGGCCCGCTCTTTTCGGTGTAGAGCTCCAGGGGCTCCAGCTCCGGCCCGTCGACCTCGACGAAGCCGGCCCGGCGACTGACGCGGCGCCAAACGTCGACCAGCCACCGGCGGAGGCGCATCTCGTCCGGGTAGAAGTCGCGCGTGCCTCGAACCGACTGGATCTTCATCAGAGGGCCTCGGAAAAGGGCCGCCGGGCGATGCGGTCAGGGCGTCTCGACTTCGGCCTCGACCCGCTCCAGCGACCCGTCCGCGTGCTTGACGAGGAGCTCCACGTGGGTCGTCCCCGACCGGCTGACCTCCTCGTAGGTGGGCGTGTAGGACACTTCCCACGTCCCGCCCGTGGCCGACCCGGTCGCCAGGAACCCCGCCTGGGGGTCCTCGGGGCCCGGTCGGCGGGGCACTTCCGTCCGTCGGCCGGTCGCCGTCGTCAACACCAGGGCCAGGCTTTTCGGGGCCCCGCGGGGCGATTCGAACGTCAGGCGGATCGGTTGACGGTAGCAGGTGACCTGGATCGTCTGCTGCCGCGTGACGATCACGTCCGCCGGGTCGTCCGGCCGGGGGTGCAGGTGCCACGTCCCGTCGTTCTTGTCGTAGATCCAGTCTCGCCGACCGCGGACGACGAAGGCCGTCGCATAGACGACGTAATCGAGCGGCTGATGGCCCGCGCGGAACCGGTGAGTCAGCTCGTAGCGGCCCATCGTCTTGGGCAGCTCGACCACCGTGTCCCGCCCCTCAATGTTGAAGACCACGTACGTCAGGGCCCCCCCCTCGGTGTCGAACTGAAAGGTAACCGGCTCGGCGTCGTAGGCGAACTGGCGCCGGTCGGCGGTGAACGCCCCGGACGGGCTTGCCGTGTCGGCCTGCATGTGGGCCGATCCGAAGCCCATGCTCCGCGTGACGGCCCCGCCGCAGCCGGCCGCGGCAAGGCCCACGAGCCCCGCCAGCAGGACTGCAAGGCCCTGTAGCGGCCGCCGAGGAACGCGCCGCAACATGCAGGTCTGGCCGGCGGTCTCGCGCACAGGACTCCGCCCTCCTGTTCGGATCGGATGCTAGAGGCGGCCTGCTGGGGTGTCAAGGCTATTGCACTTGCCGGGCCCGTGACGGTGAGTCAACTGCCGTCGGCCTCGGCCAGCGGCTCCTCGGGTGGCGGTCCCTCTGACGACAGCCCCGAAGGCCCCCCCTCGCTGGACCACTCCGCTGTGTCGCTGGTCGCCGCCGGCCGCCAACTGCGGCGTATCACCCAGCCCACGGGGCCGCTGAGCGCGTATCCCCCGAACCCGAGCACAAGGCCGATCGCGAAACCCAGCACCAGGCCGACCGCGTGGCCCAGCAGCCACAGGATCAGGATGCCGACCGCGATGGCCAGGACGGTCCCGACGAGGTGATTGATCGGCCGCCGGCCCCGGATCACGAAGTTCAGCAGATGGACGTAGCGGACGCTTGAGACCATGAGGACGCCCAGCACCACGGCGACCAGCGGCATGATGCAGAGCACCACCGTCCCCAGCCGGGGATAGGTCTGGTCCTGCCAGAAGGTGGCAACCACGATGACCACCGACACGAGGGCGCCGGCGGCGGCCGGCGACGGGAGGCCCCGAAACCACTGGTGGGCCTCCTCGTCCTCGACGTTCTCCACGTTGAACCGCGCCAGGCGGATCAGGGCACACGACAGGTACACCGCCGCGCAGACCCACGTCACCATGAGGACGGGCTCGAGGGCGTCCGGCATGGATCCTCGCAGCGGCTCGACGACGACCCGGTTCATCAGGAACGCCGGGGCCAGGCCGAAGGTGATCGCGTCGGCCAGGCTGTCGAGTTGGCCGCCGAAGCCGCTGGTGGCCCGCGCCGCCCGGGCCAGCCGGCCGTCCAGGGCGTCGAAGACCATCCCGAGGATGACGCAATAGCCGGCAATGAGCACGTCCCGAGGCGCCAGCGGGTTGGCGTGCTCGCCGACCACGGCCTTCCACGTGAACGTGACGGCGGCCAGGCCGGCCAGGGCGTTGCCCAGCGTGCACAGGGCCGGCAGGATGGCGACGCGGTTCATGGGCGCCTCACTCATTCCTCGGTCCTCGCGATCGTCCCGAGAATCGTCTCGCCGGCACGGACACGGGAGCCGAGGTCGACGGCGGGGCTGAACCCGGCGTCGCGCGGGACATAGACCTCGGCCCGCGAGCCGAACTTGATCATGCCGAACCGCTGGCCCCGCTTGAGGCGATTCCCCACCGAGGCGTCACAGACGATGCGGCGGGCCAAGACGCCCGCCACCTGGCGGACGACCACCCGCCCTGCCCCACCCTCTATGTCGGCCAGCGCCACGGTCGTGCTCTCGTTTTCCGCCGATGCCTCGGGCGTCCGGGCGTTGTGGAACCGCCCGGGCCGGTGCACGACGGACTCGACCCGCCCCTCGCACGGCGACCGGTTGACGTGGACGTCGAGGGGCGACATGAAGATGGCGATCCGGTGCACCGGGCCTTGCCCGATGGCCTGGGAGACCGGAGCGGGAAGGCCCGCGAGTTCGGCGCCCTCGACTCGGCCCACCTCGACGACCGTCCCGTCGGCCGGGGCGACGAGGACCCCGTCCCCGTCCGGCACGCAGCGGGCGGGGTCGCGGAAGAAGTAGAGCACGAACGCGAGGCCGAGGGCGAACACCGGGGCCGCGTACCAGAAGAAGGCCGCCGACAGGGCCAACCCCGCAAGGGCCGCGCCCCCGAACAGGATGACCTCGCGACGGCCATAGGGCGCGAGGGGTATCCGAAGACCCGAGCCCTCCGGTAGGGGGCCGAAGTAGTGCCCGCACGGCACGCGGGTCAGCCGAAGGTCGCGGGTGTCGATGGGGAAATCGCGGCACGTCAGCGGCCGGCGCTCGTAGTGCGTGCACCGCCGGTCCTCGTCGAGGTACGGGCAGTGGAACGTCAGGTCGCAGCATGCCCCGCAGCGTCGGCACGCCCCGCGCCGCCGCTGTCGCGACCGATACACGTACCCCGGGAACAGCCGCGACAGGTACTGCCGGCGGACCTGTCCCGTAAGCCGCGAAAGCCACCGGCCGAGGCGGCCGAGGACGGTCTCGACCTCGCAAGCGTGCGGCCGGTTGACCGGCGCCACGCCGTCCGGGTTGTCGGTCGGTGCGGTCACGCGGACCTCGTATGCAGGCGGGTCGCCAGGGCGCGCGTGCCCGGCGGTCGAAACCCGATGCCTGGTGCCTGCTTCGTTCATTCGAGATTGGCGTGCCGGGAGTCGATTTCCTGGCTTGTCATGCCGAGACGGCGTCCGACGTCGGAGCTGACGGCGTCGAGAAGCACCAAGAGGGCCTGCTCGAACAGCGACCCGCCGTACTGGGCCGACCGGCCGGGCCACTGCCGGCCCCGCTTGGACGGGCCGGGGATCAGGATCATCTCGTCGGCCAGGCTCGCCAGGGGCGAATCCGGCGTGGCGGTGATGGCGAAGACGCTGGCCCCGGCCTCCTGGGCGACCTGGGCGACGACGACCGTCACGTGGGTCTCGCCGCTGGCGGAGCAGCCGATCAGCAGGTCACCCCCGCGGATGGCGGGCGTGGTGGTCTCGCCGACGACGTACGAGCTGAGACCGAGGTGCATCAGCCGCATGGCGAAGGCCCGGGCCATCAGGCCGCTCCGTCCGCCCCCCGCGACATAGACCCGGTCGGTCGCCAGGACGGCCTCAGCGAGCCGTTCCGGCCCCTCCGCAGGGACTTCGCCCAGGACACGCTGCATCTCGCCAAGGATAGCATCGATGTTGCGTCGGATCGGCATCGCCGCTCTCGCGCGAGTGGCGCGGCGGCACCGTCCACCCGTGTGGCCGTGCCACTCGCCCTGTATGCCTGTCCGCCTGTAGACAGGCGCTTGGTCCAGTATACCCGTGCGGCGGGGACAGGACAACGGTCTGCATGCCGCCCCCGCGGCGTCGGCAGAACCGGCCGAGGGCGTCAATCGCCTTGACAGGCCCAGGGGTGGGTATTAGTTTGATGCGCCGCCTGCGCCCGCGCCTCGCAGTCCGTCGGTCCGGTCGCCCGGGCCTGAATCGTGAGCCACGAGCGCGTCTGGGGCGGCGCCCCTCTTGCACACCGGGAGGACCTGATGGACCTGTTCATGCCGGGCCGCATCTGCCTGTTCGGAGAGCACTCCGATTGGGCGGGTTCGTACCGGCGGATCAATTCGGCCATCGAGCCGGGGCGGTGTGTCATCACCGGCACGAACCAGGGCATCCGGGCCCGGGTCCAGCCCCATCCCACGCACCTGGTGGTGACGGCCGACCTGGGGGGTGCCGAGCGGGTGGGCCCCCACAGCATCCCGATGGATCCGCAGGCCCTGCGGGCGGAGGCCCAGGGCGGAGGGCCGTTCGCTTACGTCGCGGGGGTGGCCTGCCAGATCCTGACGCACCACCACGTCCAGGGCCTGGTCATCGACAACACGGAGACCGACCTGCCCGTTCGGAAAGGCCTCGCCTCGTCGGCGGCCATCTGCGTCCTGACGGCCCGGGCGTTCAACCGGGTCTACGACCTGAAGCTGACCCGCCGCGGCGAGATGGAGGCCGCCTATCGAGGCGAGCTGACCACGCCCAGCCGGTGCGGGCGGATGGACCAGGGCTGCGCATTCGGGCAGCGGCCGGTGCTGATGACCTTCGACGCCGACTTGGTGGAGGTCGAGCCGCTACGGATCGGCGGGCCGATCCACATGCTGATCGTCGACTTGGGCCGCGGCAAGGACACCCGGCGGATCCTGCACGACCTGAACGCCTGCTTCCCGTTCGCCGAATCGCCCGAGGAGCGGGCGGTCCACGAGTACCTGGGGCCGATCAACGCCCGGACCGTCGCCGAGGCCGTCGGGGCGATCGAGGCCGGCGACGCCGAGGCCCTCGGCCGGCTCATGACCGAGGCCCAGAGCGGGTTCGACGTCCATCTGGCGCCGCACAGCCTGGAGGAGCTGGCGGCGCCGAAGCTCCACGAGGTGCTCGCGTACGGGCCGATCCAAGGGCTTGTCTGGGGCGGCAAGGGGGTGGGAAGCGGGGGCGACGGGGCGGCCCAGGTCGTCGCCCGCAACGCCGAGGACCGCCGAGAGGTCGCCGAGGTCCTGAAGCGCGACCTGGGGCTGGACTCGCTGCCTCTCGACCTCGCGCCGCCGAGGCGTATCCGCAAGGCCGTGGTGCCGGCGGCCGGGTTCGGGACGCGGATGTTTCCGGCGTCAAAGGCGGTCAAGAAGGAGTTGGCGCCGATTGTCGACCGCGACGGGCTGGCCAAGCCGGTGGTCCAGGTGGTGGTCGAGGAGGCGGTGCGGGCCGGGATCGAGGAGATCGCCCTGGTCATCCAGCCGGGGGACCGGCCGCTTTTTGAGGCCTTTTTTCGTTCGCCGCTGTCGCCTCAGCACTATAACGGGCTCCCGACGGACCTGCGGGAACACGCCCGGTACCTTCGGACGCTGGGCCGCCGGGTCACGTTCGTCTTTCAGGAGGAGCCGGAAGGCTTCGGCGACGCCGTCCTGCGGGCCCGCGAGTGGGTCGGCGGCGAGCCGTTCCTCCTGATGCTGGGCGACCACGTCTACCGGTCGGACGCGGACGAGCCCTGTGCGGCCCAGGTGGTGTCGGCCCACGAGGGGACGGGAGGAAGCGTGCTGGGCCTGTGCGTGACGCCGGAGGAGGAGGTGTCGAATTTCGGCGTGGCCTCGGGGGTGTGGGAAGAGGGCGGCGCCCGCCTGGCCGTGACGGAGCTGGCGGAGAAGCCGTCGCTGGAGTATGCCCGTTCGAGGCTGCGGGTCGAAGGCGTCGAGGACGGGTTCCTGAGCTTCTTCGGCCTGTACGCGTTGGAGGCGGCGGTTTTCGACCATCTCCAGCGGTTGCGTGATGCGAACCTTCGGAGGGGAGGCGAGTTCCAGTTGACCGATGCGCTGGAGATGCTGCGGCGCGAGGAAGGTTGCTGGGGGGTCCTCGTCGCCGGCGAGCGGTACGACACCGGCCGGCCGGACGCCTACGCCCGGGCGGTGGCAGCGTTTGCTCCGGGCCGACCCGACCCGTCGCGGCGTCGGTCGCGCCCGAAAGCCCCGGCGGCTTCTCCGCCCTCGCGGGCGGGGCGACCGGCATGAAACAGATCGTCGTCAGCCCACTGTCGTGGGGCCTCGGCCACGCCACGCGGGACTTGCCGATCATCCGGCATTTCCTGGAACGGGGCCACGCGGTGACGGTTGCCGCCACGGGCCGGGCGCTGGCCCTGCTGCAGCAGGAAGTGCCGCAGTGCGGTTTCGTCGAGCTGGAGGACTATCCGCCGCCGTATACGGCTTCGAAGCACTTCGTGGAGAAATTCATCGCGACGGCGCCGCTGATGCTGACGGCGATGGTGCGGGAGAAAGAGAACTTCGAGCGGCTCCTGAAGAAGCGGTCGTTCGACCTGGTCCTGAGCGACAACCGGTTCAACGTTTGCAGCCCGGAGATACCGAGCTTCATCATCTCGCACCAGGTGCGGTTCATGGTGCCGAAGTTGCTGAAGCCGTTCGAATTCGTCACGGAGAGCTGGAACGCCCGGTTCCAGGGGCGGTTCCGACGGGTCATCGTGCCGGACTACGCCGATCCCGAGGAGAACCTGTCGGGGCGGATGTCGCACGCCCTGACGCGCCTGCCGCGGCGGAAGATCTACTACGCCGGCATCCTGGCCAGCGTCGAGCGGGTGGACGTCGAGGAGGACGTGGACCTGTTCATCAGCATCTCGGGCCCCGAGCCGCAGCGGACCGAGTTCGAGCGGATTATCATGGAGCGGGTCGAGGAGCTGTCGGCCGAACGGATCGTCATCACGCTGGGCAAGCCGGAGGTCGAGGAGGTCCGCCGACTCAACGACCGGACCACGGTCCACGGATACCTCGACCGCAAGGCCCAGCAGACGATGATGAACCGGGCCCGCATGATCGTCTGCCGCAGCGGATACACGACCATCATGGAGCTGGCCGAGCTGGGCAAGAAGGCCCTGTTCGTGCCGACGCCCGGCCAGACCGAGCAGGAATATCTGGGTGAGTATCACGCCGAGCGGGGGTTCTTCCATTCGGCAAGCCAGTACGATCTGGACCTGCCGCGCGACCTGGAGCGGGCCCGGCAGATGACGGGGATCCCGTTCCCCGCCGATACACAGTCCGACGTCGAGCGGCTTTACGACGAACTTTTTGCGCCACTGCTGGGGGAGTGACCGGCGGGGAGCGAGCCATGAGGGGCGGCCGGCCCAACGGCGCCGCCCGGGCCGAGGGTGAGGCATGAAACGGATTCTGCTCTGTCCGCTGTCCTGGGGACTGGGCCACGCGACGCGAACGATGGTGGTGGCGCGGTACCTGGCGCGGCGGGGGCACAGGGTGACGATCGGGGCCGAGGGGCGGGCCCTTCGCATCTGTGCCGCCGAAGCGCCCGAGTGCGAGTGCATCGAGTTCCGCGACTACCGGATGCCCAACATCTCCGCGCCCTTCCTCCTGACGAAGCTGATCCTGAACTACTCGCAGATCCACGCCGGCATCACCGGCGAGACTCGCCGCCTTCGCCGCCTGCTCGAGCGCCGCCCGTTCGACATGGTCATCGGCGACAATCGCTACGGCATCTACCACCCCGAAGTCCCGAGCTTCATCATCTACCATCAGCTCTGCTTCATGGCGTCGGCGGGCCTTCGCCGCAGCAGCCTGGGGTTCCTCATGTTCACCCTGGAGTTGTGGAACGAGCGGATCCTGGCGCCGTTCGACCGCGTCATCGTGCCGGACTACGCCGACCCGGAGGAGTGCCTCTCCGGCCGGATGTCGCACAATCTCCTGCGGATCAAGCCCGAGCAGGTGTACTATGCCGGCATCCTTTCGGGCGTCGAGAAGATGCCCGTGCCGGAGGACCTCGACGTTTTCATCTCGGTCTCGGGCCCCGAGCCTCAGCGGGTCGACTTCGAGCGCGTCGTCATGGACCATATCCACGAGCTCGACGGCCAACGCGTTGTCGTGACCCTGGGCAAGCCCGAGGAGCGCCGCTCGTGGCGGATCGGGAAGAACATCACCGTCCACACCTACCTGACCCGCCGGCAACAGGCCGAGATGATGAACCGGGCCCGGATGATCGTCTGCCGCAGCGGCTACACGACGCTCATGGAGCTGGCCGAGATCCGCAAGAAGGCCCTCCTGATACCGACCCCGGGCCAGTCCGAGCAGGAGGTCCTGGCCGCCATCCATTACAACCGCGAACGGTTCCATGGCATCTCCCAGTACGAGCTGGACCTGAAGCGGGACCTGGAGAAGGCCCGAAAGCGGCCCGGCTTTACCTTCGGGACGCCCACCGAAGAGAACCTCGAGCGGCTCTACGAGGACGTCTTCGCCCCCATCCTGGACGGCTGAGACCGGGGCCCCGCCGGCGAGTGGCCTTTACACGCCGAAGATACGCTTCGGGTTTGCGTGGAGCAGCAGGCGGGCCGTCGAGACGGCCTCGTCCTCGGTCATCCGGCCCGGCTCGACGAAGTCCCCCGCCAGCACCTCCGCCAGCACCCGCCGATACATCGCGAACTTGGGCAGGCAGAACTCCACCTTGTACGCGTCGCTGTAGTAGCCGATCAGCTTCGTCTTCGGCAACGCCTGGAGGCGTCCCCGGAGGTCGGCGGCGATGTGAACCGGCACGTTCGTGTACCACCAGTGGCCCGATGGCTTCACGTTCGGGAAGATCCAGGCGAACGTCGCCAGCTCGTGGGCCCACGCCGTCGAGAGGACGCTGACGGTGAAGTCGACTGCCGGGTAGCGGCGGAACAGGTCGGCGTACTGGACCAGGCTGCCCCGCTTCGACAGGAGGTCTCGGCCGCCTTCGACGCCCGCCGGATAGACGTTCCGCAGAACGCCGATCATCAGCTGGAAGGGCTTGCCGAAGTCGCGACACCCGCCCGCGACGATGTCGAAGGTGAATCGGGCGAGTGCGTCGGCGTCTGTGGCATCGATCTCCTCGCCGCGACCGGCCGCGCCAAGCCCCCGCTCGGCGGCCGACTCGTCCGCAGCCTCGGGGGCGAAGCCCGGCGGCAGGCTGATGGCCGCCGATCCCGCACCGTGCGAGACGAACCGCTCGAACACTGCCCCCACCGCCCGCCGCAGGTCCGCCGGCGTCCCGACCTCAACCCCCGTCGTCTCCGCCAGCCGCGCCCGCACCGACGCGTCTGCCAGACCGAACACCAGGTCGTCCGTCCGCAGACACGGCACGAAGACGTCCGGGGTGTCCTCGAGGTCCTCGTCGAACCGGTTCGTCAGGAAGACTCGCTCCAGACGGGCGGCCTCGAGCACCTCGCGGTACCGGTGGTGCCGCGTGCCCGCTTCGGCCACCGCCTCGGCCAGGCCCGTCCAGTTCTCCGGCGTCAGCCGCCGCTCCTCGAAGCCGAACAGGGCCCGGGCCGCCTCCAGCAGCCAACTGTGCTGGACCGTGTTGTCGATGGCCTCGAGGCGGCGGACCATCTCCGCAGTGCGGTCGGCTTCGGGCAGGGACGTGTCAACCGCCTCGGCGGGCATGCCGGCCGAGTGGGCAAGCTCGGTGTAGTAGTGATAGCCGAGAAGGTCACCCAGGGCGGTGGCGTGGGGAGACCGCGGATCGACGTGGCTGTGGCAGTCGATGGCCGGCAGATCGCGAATCGCTTCCTGGAGTCGTCGGCAGAGGTCGCTCACGGGAGTTCCTTTCCTTCAGGGAGGCGTCGGCCATTATAGGGCGGCGCCTGGCGGCTGCAACGAGCCGGGGGGGGCCCCTCGCCGCTTGACACTCGCTTTTCCCGAAGACTCGTGTATAATCCCACGGGACTGGGGAGAGGTGCCATGGCTTTCCTCGAGCGCACGACGGTCAACTGGTCGCACTGGGACTTGGTTGCGTCGGTCCGGGGGCCCCTGCCCGACGCCCTCGTCGAGCGGTTCCAGGAGGACGAGGACGCGTTCGCCATCCGGTTCCTGGAGGACGTGCTGGCCCGGGGCGGCGAGGACCGCGATGCCCTGGAGAACCTCGGCCATCTTTATACCGAGGCGGGCCGGTACCGCGACGGCCTGGCCGTCGACATGAAGCTGGTGGGCCTGAAGCCCCGCGACCCCATCGCCCACTACAACCTGGCGTGCTCCTGGTCGCTCCTGGAGGAGCCCAGCCGGGCCGTGGCCGCCTTGAAGAAAGCGATCGATCTCGGGTACCGCGACGTGGAGCACATGGAGCAGGACCCCGACCTGGAGAAACTCCGCCGGGACCCCCGGTGGAACCACGTCGTGGGCGTGCTGAAGTCGTAGGCCCGGGGGGGGGCGTGATCGGTTCGCGGAGTTGGCTGCCCGGGTGCACGTAACCTGGAGCTTCCGCTCCGGGCTCGTTCAGAGGATATACTTCGCCAGGTCCTCGCTCTCGGCGATGTCGGCAAGCTTCTCTCGCACGTAGTCGGCATCGACGTGCACCTCCCGCCGGTCCTCCGGCAGGTCGGGCGCCTCGAACGAGAGGTCCTCGACCAGCTTCTCCATCACCGTGTACAGCCGCCGGGCCCCGATGTTCTGCGCCGACTGGTTGATCCGATAGGCGATGGCGGCGATCTCGCGGACCGCCGAGTCGTCGAAGTCGAGCAGGACGCCCTCGGTCGCCAGCATCGCCCGGTGCTGCTTCACGAGGGCGTTGTCCGGCTCGGTGAGGATCCGCTCGAACGCATCGGCCGCCAGGTCCGTCAGCTCGACGCGGATGGGGAACCGGCCCTGGAGCTCCGGCATCAGGTCCGAGGGCTTGGCCTGGGTGAACGCCCCCGCCCCGATGAACAGAATATGGTCGGTCTTCACCAGGCCGTACCGCGTGCCGACCGTGCTCCCCTCGACGATGGGCAGGAGGTCACGCTGGACGCCCTGGCGGCTCACGTCCGGGCCGAACTTCGCCTCGGTCCCGGCGACCTTGTCCAGCTCGTCCAGAAAGACGATGCCCAACGACTGGACCCGGCGCAGGGCCTCCGAGTTGACGTGCGACTGGTCGACCATGCGGTCGGCTTCCTGGGCGGTGAGGATTTCGCGGGCCTCCCGGACGGTCACGCGGCGCTTTTTCGTCCGCGGCGGCATGAACCGCTCCATCATCTCCTGGAGGCCGATCATCTGCTCCTGCTCGGGCCCGCCGATCATGCCCAGGTCGACCTTCTCGACGACCTCGATCTCGACGATGCGGTCCTCCAGGACGCCCGCCCGGAGCTTCTGGCGGATCTTCTCGCGGCTTGATTGCCGCTGGGCGTCGACTTCCTCCTGGGGGACCTCGCCGCCGGAGCGGGCGGCGGCCCATCGGCCGCTCGGAAGGAGCACGTCCACGAGCCGCTCCTCGGCGGCCTGCTCGGCCTCCTCCCGGACGGCCTCGCGGGCCTCCTGCCGCACAAGGTTCACCGACAACTCCGTCAGGTCGCGGACGATCGACTCGACGTCGCGCCCGACATACCCCACCTCGGTGTACTTGGTGACCTCGACCTTGATGAACGGGGCACCGACGAGGGCGGCCATGCGGCGGGCGATCTCGGTCTTGCCGACGCCCGTCGGGCCGATCATGATGATGTTCTTCGGGGCGACCTCGTCGCGGAGGTCGTCGGGCAGGCGGAGCCGCCGCCACCGGTTCCGCATGGCGATGGCGATGGCCCGTTTCGCCTCGTTCTGGCTGATGATGTACCGGTCCAGGCGGGCGACGATCTCGCGGGGCGTCAGCTCCTGCGGGGCGGTCGGCGGGGCTTCTAGGGCCCGCGACGGGGCCGCATCGGCGCTCCGCGCCGGGGCGTCCCGCGAGGGTGAGTCTGCGCAGCCGGGCCGTGCGGCGCTCATTCGGGAAGGACCTCCACGTGGATCCGGTCGTTCGTATAGACGCACGTCTCGGCGGCGATCAGAAGACCCTCGCGGACGACCTCCTCGGCCGGCAGGTCCGTGTGCTTCAGCAGGGCCGCCGCGGCGCTCCGGGCGTAGGCCCCGCCGGAACCGATGCCAATCAGCCCGTCGGCCGGCTCGATGACGTCGCCGGCCCCGGAGATGATGAGGCTCGTCTCGCGGTCGACGACGGCCAGGAGGCTCTCCAGGCGCCGCAGGGCCCGGTCCATCCGCCAGGCCTTGGCCAGCTCGACGGCGGCCTTGCGGAGGTTGCCCGAGGCGTCCTTCAGCTTCGCCTCGAACCGCTCCATCAGGGCGAATGCGTCGGCGGCCCCGCCGGCAAAGCCGCAGATCACCTCCCCGTCGTCACCGAGGCGGCGGATTTTCAGGGCGTCCGCCTTCACGATCGTGTCCTTGAGCGTGACCTGTCCGTCTCCGCCGACGGCGACGCGGCCGTCGCGCCGGACCGATAGGATCGTCGTCGATCGGGTCGTCATGGCCGCCCCTTGCTAGCGTTTCCCGTACCGCTCGTGCCAGACGAGCTCATCGATCGGCTTCTTGTCGGCCTGGGGCGTCTCCTGGGGGGCCTTGCCGATGGGCAGGAGGACGATCAGCCGCTTCTCCGCCGGCACGTCGAGGAGTTGTTTCGCCCAGTCCTCGACCTTCAGCAGCGTCCCCTCGACCCACACGGACGCATACCCGAGGGCCGTGATGGCCAGGAGCATGTTCTCGGCCGCCGCCGCCGCGTCCTCCAGCCACCACCGTGAAGCCGCCGGATCAGCTACGATTGCGACGGCCGCCGACGCCGACGCCAGCGAGCCCTGCGTCTTCTCCAGGGCCTTGAGGGTCTCGGCGTCGCGGATGACGATGTACCGGAGCGGCTGGCGGTTGCCCCCCGAGGGCGCCCGTCGCCCGGCGTCGAGGACCTTCGTCATGTCGGCCTCGGACACCTCGGCCGGCTCGAAGGCCCGGACGCTCGCCCGCTTTTCGATTGCCTCGAACAGGTCCATCGCGTTCTCCTTCCTGGTACGGCGGTCGTTCGGTGCGGCAGGACCCGCCGACCTGCATTGTACCCAGGCCGACCGGTTCGCGCCTGCGGCGTCACGATTTCAGGATTTCCTTCAGGACCGCCATCCGCTCGGCCGCCCGCTCCTGCTCCAGCTCCAAGGCATCCCACACGATCTGGGCCTGGGCTTCCAGCGACAGCTTCAGGTTCGTGTAGGGGCTGACTTGCGTCGCGGCATCCACCCGTGCCAGCCATTCCGCCGGCAGCGGCTCGGTCCCGCCCAGGGCCCCGGCCAAGCCCCCCGCCACGGCCGCCAGGCAATCCGTGTCGCGGCCGAAGTTGACCGCCGTCACGATGGCCCCCCGCGGGTCGCCCTTCGTCGCCAGGAAGACCGCCAGGCCCTTCGAGACGACCTCCCCCGCGAAGCTGAGGGCGTACGGCGTCCCGCGGCCGCTGTAGATCCCGTCGAACGCCTCCCGCATGCCGACCGGGTCGTCCGCGTCGCGGGCCACGTCGAGGGCCCGGTCGATCTCGCGGTGGAGGGCCTCCGGCGCCGCCTCGCGGGCAGCGCCGAGGACCGAATCGGCCGAGGCGTGTGGCAGGAAAGCGGCCGCGATGCCAGCCGCCACGACGCCCGCCCACGCGATGGCATCGGCCGTCGGCGGGAAAAGCGCCCGCCCGGCATCTCCAACGGATGCGACCGCGCCCGCCGGGTCGCCCGCATTCACCAGGCCCACCGGGTGGCACGAGCGCGCCAGGCTCACGATCTGCCCGAACGGGTTGAACCGACCCAGGTCCGGTCCCGCGACGCCCGCCTTCGACAGCCGGATCAGCCGCCGATCGAACGGTTCCATGCACCACTCGGCCTTGTCGGCGTCGACCTCGTCGCGCCAGACGGCGGCAACGTCGGCGGCACTGGGCCGGCCTTGGGCCCGGCGGATCGCACGCAGGAACACCCGCTGGCGCTCGATGCCGTCCTCGGTCGTCCCCGGCGGGCGGGTCCACCCGTTGCCGTAATGCTCGTACGCCAGGAGGTGCTCGAGCCGGCCGTGCTTCTCCTCGATGGCCCGCCAGGTCCATCCCTCGACGGCGGCCCCCATGGCCGAGCCGATCTGGCTGGCCGCGATGCAGCCGAGGACCTTGTCGAAAACGCTTGGCACGTGTCACTCCTTCGTAGCACGCAGGCCCGCCGGATGGCGGGCCCCCCTGCGGGCATTCGCCCGACGAAGCCCGCAGGGCGAAGTCAGGTCGCGGCCAGACGCCCCAGTCGGACGGTCGCTAAACGGTCTCGTCGGGCTCCAGGCCCAGCGTCTCGTAGTGCTTCCGCCGCGAAACCTTGTCGGCCGCCAGGACCGCCTCGGCGATCTCGATCACCTCCTCGGCTAGCGCCTGCGGGACGACCACGACCGCGTCGTCGTCCGCCACAACCACGTCGCCCGTCTCGACCGTCACACCGGCACAATCGACCGGCTCGCCGATGCTTCCGAGCTTCAGCCGGCCGATGACGTGCGCGCAGGTCCGGACGGTGCACCAGACCGGGCCGCGTTCCAACCCGACCTCGTACGAGTCGCGGCACCCGCCGTCGATGGCCACGCCGCGGACGCCCTTCTCCATGAGGCCCATGATCATGTCGGAGCCGCAGAAGCCGGCGGCCACCCGGCCCGCGTCGATGACGAGGAAGTCGCCGTCCTCGACGGCCCCCGTGATCTGATAGCAGTCGTCGGTCATCTCGCCGAGCCGCTCGCGGTACTCATCGAGCGTCATCCGGGGGATCCGCCGAGCGCTCGGCACCAGGCAGGCCGTCCGGGCCCGCCCCGCGGCCTTCATTCCAGGGCCCCAGACCGGGCGGATGACCGGGTCCAAGATCTGGACGTCCACGAGGCCCATCGCGTCGAGGGCGTCCGAGGCGTCCGAGGTACGCACGCTCGCGAACCGCTCGATCAGCTTCTCGTCTGGCACGCGCTCTCCTCCAGGCCCTGGGTCCGGCCCGCCCCATCATAGGCGGCGGCAGCGGGGAAGCACAAGCCGAATCGTCCGAGAGCTTGAACAGGGCGGACGCCGCGCCTAGGATGCGGCTCATTCGAGGCTCGCATGCGACGCCTTCCGAGGCGGTGGACCATCCTGATCGCGTACTTCCTGCTGGGCGGCTATGCGGTGGCGGCCCAGGCGATGCTGCTGCGCGAGGCCCAGGTCCTGCTGTTCGGCTCGGAGCTTTCCTGGGGGCTGGTGCTGGCGTTCTGGCTGAGCGGCGTGGCCCTGGGGGCCCACCTGGCCGGCCGGCGGATCGAGCGGGCCCGAAGACCCGGGCTGGTTCTCGGCGTGGCGGGCCTCGCGATGCCGCTCGTCCTCGTCGGCGAGGTCGTCCTGCTGAGGGTGGCCCGGCCACTGCTGGGCGTCGGGCCGGGTCAGTACGTCGGCCTGGGGCCGATGGTCGCCGTCGCCGCCGCCGCAGCGGTCCCCGTCAGCGTGTGGGTCGGCCTGGCGTTCCCTGCGGCGAGCGCCCTGGTGGGCCGCGAGGCCCTCGACGGCGCGTCCAAAGCCCGGGCCGTCGGCTGGGTCTACCTGGCCGAGTCGGCCGGCAGCCTGGTAGGCGGGGCCCTGTGGTCGTTCGTCGGCGTCTCGTACCCGGACGTCTTCTGGGTCATCGTCGGGCCCGGGTCGTTGGTGGCGGCGGCCATGGTCCTCGTCGTTGCGGACAGGACGGCCCGGGTGTGGCTGATCGGCGTGGCGGGTCTGGCCGCAGTCGGCCTCGCGCTCCTCCAGACGGTCGTCTATCTCCGCGGCGCCGAGCGCGTCTCAGCCGGAACGGTCGGATGGGAGCACGCACTCAATCGCTGGACGATCCTTCGGCGATGGGAAAGCTTTGCGCCGGGCCTGGAGCTCGAGACGTGCTTCGACACGCGGCACCAGAACGTCGCCGTCGGCCGGCTCCAGGACCAGTTCAGCCTGTACACGAACGGGACGGTGGCGGCGACGTGGCCGAACCCGTACGAGCTGGCCGTCGAGGCCCACCTGATGGCGTGCCAGCACCCGTCGCCGCGGCGTATCCTCGTCCTCGGCGGCGGCCTGGAGGGGCTGCTGAAGGAGCTCCTGGCGCACGGGCCCGACCGGCTCGACCTGGTGATGCTCGACGAGCGGCCGTACGAGGCGGTCTACGCCCGCCTTCCCGAGGCCGACCGGCGGGCCGCCGACGCCGTTCGCCCGACCACGCACTTCACGGACGCCCGCCGGTTCGTGAAGCGAAACCGGGCCGCGGGCCGGCCGCCCTACGACCTCGTGGTCCTGGCCGCCTCGGAGCCCTCGTCGGTCCTGGAGGCGCGGCTCTACACGGAGGAGTTCTTCGCCGAGCTGGCCGGGGCGATGGCCGACGACGGGGTCCTGGCGTTCAGCCTGACCGGGTCGGTGGGGCACTGGGGGCCGGAGGCGTCGCATTACGTCGGGAGCATCGTGGCGCCGCTCGTGCGGGTCTTCCCCGACGTGCTTCTCACGTTCGGGGCGACGATGCACGTCTTCGCCGCCCGGAGCAAAGATGTGCTGACCGCGGACGGCGGGATCCTCGCGCGGCGCTATGAAGAACGCGGCGTCGCGTCGGACTACTTCGATCCGCTCTGGTTCGAGGGGGCGTCGGACCTCTTGGACGCCGCGAAGCGGGCGGACCTGCGGGCGCGGCTCGCGCGGCATCCGCCCCGGTTGGTCAACACCGACGAGCGGCCCGCCGCGGCGCTCTACCGAATGGTCCTGTGGCAGCGGACGACGGGGGCGGCCCACGCCGGGGCGGACGCGCCGCCCGAGGACAGGGCCGTGCTCCTGGAGTCGCTGCTCGATCTGCGGATGGAGTGGGTGCTGGCGGCCGTGGCCGGGGCCACGACCCTGGCGGCGCTGGCGGGGGCGCCTCGGGGTCGGCGCGGCCTTCGAACCGGGGCCCTCCTCTGGAGCGTCGGCACGACCGGCTTTGCCGGCATGGCGGTCGAGATCGTCCTTCTGTACACCTTTCAGACGCTCTACGGGTACGTCTACTCGATGGTCGGCCTCGTGATCGGCGTGTTCATGGCGGGCCTGGTGGCGGGCAGCTACTGGATGACGCGTCGTCTGCGCCGCACGAGGGCCGAGCCCCGCCGCCGGCCGGGACTCGGGACGGTCCTCGCCCTGGACGTCGCCGTGGCGGTCTTCGCCGCGGGGCTGGTCATCATCCTGGCACTGTTGCGGACTGCCGCGGCGGACTGGCCGGTCCAGGTGGCGACGTTCGCCCTGGTGGCGGTCGCGGGCATGTTGGGCGGGCTGGTCTTCCCGCTGGCGGCGGCGGTCTTCGTGCGCGACCGGCCGGAGACGGGCCGCGCCGCAGGCGCGATCGACGCCGCCGACCACGTCGGCGCGTGTGCGGGGGCCCTGGTGACGGGGGTCGTCCTGGTGCCGGTCCTCGGCGTCAGCGGCACGTGTCTCGTGGTCGCGTCGCTGAAGGTCGCCAGCGGCCTGTTCGTGGCCTGTGCGCGCTTGACGTCAGCAGGTCCCAGGACCGCAGCCCTGGGGCGTTGACTGTCGCGCTGTGTCCTACGAGCGCGCCAGGGCCTGCTTCTGCGACCAGACGCCGGGGAGTTTCGTGCCGCACGATGCGCAGGCGCCGCCCTTGAGGCCCGAGGCGTCGATGCGGTAGCCGACCCGCTTGATGGCCACCTTCCCGCACGACGGGCAGTACGTGTGGCCGCCCTCGTGGAACGGGATGTTCCCCAGGTAAACGTAGTTGAGGCCCGCGTCCTGGGCGACCTTGCGGGCCCGCTCCATCGTCGCGACGGGCGTCTGCGGCAGGTTCTGGATGCGGTACGTCGGGTGGAACCGGCTGAAGTGCGTCGGCACGTCCGGGCCCACGTGCTTGACGAGCCACTTGGCCATCTCGCGAATCTCGGAGGCCGAGTCGTTCAGCGTCGGGATGATCAGGACGACCACCTCGGTATGCATGCCCAAGTCGGCGAGCACCTCGAGCGTGTGAAGGACGGGCTTCAGCTCGCCCGCACAGTAGTCGCGGTAGAACGTCTCGGTGAACGCCTTCAGGTCGATCTTGACGCCGGTGAGGTGCTTGCACAACCGGCGCAGGGCGGGCTCGTTGATGTAGCCGTTCGAGATGATGACGCTGCCGACGCCCTGCCCTCGCCCGGCCTCGGCCGTGTCGTGGGCGTACTCGTAAAAGATGACCGGTTCGGAATACGTGTACGCGATGGTGGCGATGCCGCGCTCGCGGGCCATCCGCACGAGGTCGGTCGGCGAGACGAGGACGCTGTTGACCTGCTCGGGCCGGAACTGGCTGATCTCCCAGTTCTGGCAGAACTTGCACTCCATGTTGCAACCCGCCGTCGCGACGCTCAGGGCGGCCGTCCCCGGCAGGTAATGGTACAGCGGCTTCTTCTCGATGGGGTCGGCGTTCATGCTGCACAGGTTGCCGTAGACGAGGGTCTTGTACTCGCCGCCCCGATTCTCACGGGCGCCGCAGTAGCCTCGCTCGACGTCGGCGACGAGGCACTCCCGCGGACAAAGCGTGCACCGGACCGCCTTGTCGGCGAGCTTCTCGAACCACATGGCGTCGCGGACCGCCAGGTGCGGCTGCGGCCGGGCCACCGTCTGACCGCCGGCGACGGGGCCCAGCGTGGCCGACGCGCACGCTGCGCACGCGCCCCCCGCCACGGTCCGCAGGAACTCGCGCCGCGATCGGTCCCTCATCCCGCTCATCCCGTCTCCAGCCATGGCTTCCCCACGCTGACCACTTCGACGGCCTTCAGGTCGGCCGTCCCGAGGCCGCGCTGTGCCCCGCTCACGAGGTACCGGACGGGCCGGCCCTCCTCGGCGAGGGGCTTCATGCCGGCGACCCGGCGCTTCCGCTCCAGGATGGCCGCCGCGACGGCGTCGACGGCCACGGGGTCCGTGCCGACGAGGATGCCGCCGTAGGGCCACTGCCACCGGCCCCGCCGGGGCGGCCCGCCGTGGTACTGCGGCCGGGTCGCATCGCAGACGACCAGCCTCAGCCGGTCGCGGACGTACGCATGGGCGCAGACGTCCGCGACGAACGGCGAGCATCCGTTATCGTGATATTTATTGGGATTGTGAATGGCCCCGTAGAAGTTCTTCATGCCGCACGAGAGGCCCGCCAGGTTGTGGTCCTTCAGGACCGGGGCGCTCGCCAGGGCCGTCGTCTCGTCGGTGACGATGCGGCTGTAGAGGCTGCCGATCTCGCCGCTGACGGCGATGCGGGCGGCGTACCCGCCCTTGCCGCGGGACGCGAGTGCGTCCGTGCCGAAGCACCGGATCCCGCTGCCCCGGCCGCGGAGCTCATAGCCGGCAGCGTGCAGCTCGCGGTTGAACCGGTCCCAGACGAGGACGCTCTCGGGCGGGACCTCGGCCGCCTGGATCGCCTCGGCCAGCGCGAGCGCCACCGCCGGGCTGGTCGGCAGCCCGAGGCAGTTCACCTTGATGCCGACCCGGTCGGTGGGCCGGAAGTGGCGGGCCCATGCGTCGGCGGGCTTCTTCTCGGCATCCAGGACGGAGACCGCGCGATCCAGGAGCGGCCGGACCGTCTTCGGCGTGGGCTTCTCCGCCTTGAAGGCCTCGTCGCGAAGGACGACGACCCGGGCTCGCTTTCCGCCGGAAGGGCCGGCCTTGGGCGCCTCGCCCGCCTCGGCGCAGGAGAGGCCCATGGCGGCGCCGGCCGCCGCAGCCGCCCCGATACCCGCCTGGGCCAGGAATCGTCGCCGGTCCATCATGTGCCGGCCTCCGCGGTTTCCGACGGGGCCGGTTCGCCGGCAGCGGGCCCCGGCGCCTCCTGGCTGAACATCTGGGCGCTGAACCGATAGATCTCCGTCTCGGCGTCCTTCCACGCGTCGGCCTCCAAGCCGGCCTTGCGGCACGTCCCCTGGAGGAACTCCTCCCGCGACCAGTGCTGCTCGACCGGCACCTGCGGCAGGAGCAGCCCCCGCTGCCGGCCGCGCGAGATCACCAGCCCGTCGACGCCCACGCGGACCTTCTGCGGATCGGTCAGCCGCCGCATCGGCGAGAGGACCGAGATGTCGATGGCCAGCTCGGCCAGCTCCTCCTGGGTGATGGGTTGGTCGCGGAACCGCGGATCGCGGCAGGCGCTGCACGCGTTCTCGACCACCGAGACGACCAGCGGCCGGATCGGCATCAGGTGCCCGATGCAGCCCCGGAGCCGGTCGCCGTTGTTGAGCGTCACGAACGCCGCCCCGGGGGCCTTCAGGGCCGGCGTCAGCGGATAGTCCCCGGCGTCGAGCTTGGGGGGCTCGCCGGTCTTGACGAAGGCGCCGACCGCATCGCGGGCCACGCGAAGGAGGGTCCCCTGCTCGGCCGGCGTCAGGCCCTCGCCGGCGCGCCAGAAAACGATCGACGCGTACGTCACGGAGTTGGTGTAGTCGCCGGCCAGCCGGCCGCTCATGTCGAACCCGACGCGGAGGCCCTGGGCGTCCTCGATCGGCTCCAGCACCTTCAGCAACAGCCCAACGGCCTCCCGCCCGCAGATCGTGTTCCGCGTCTCGGCCAGGAACTTGTCCCAGCCCCGCACGTCCACCTGGAGCACCTCCTGGACGGCCACGGCGTTCATGCCCGCGAGGTGCTGCGGCACCTTCTCCTTGAAGGGGACGTAGCCGTAGTTCGGGCCGTAGTGGCAGAAGTCGGTGCTCGCGACGAGCAGCGTTTCCTCGGTCCGAAGCGACCGGATCGCCTCGGCCAGGGCCGCCCGGTCGGCAGGCGTCAGGTGGCCGACCAGCAGCTCGACCATGCGGAAGTCCTTCACGGCACGCTGGAGGAACGGGAGCTGGTTTTCCACCGAGTGCTCCCGCCCATGGGCTTCCGGCTGTTCCGTGACGGCGTCGAGCTTGAGCAAGGCGTCGCGGGCCTCGACGTCGACCGGAATCCGCCCCAGCGGTGTCTCGTAGGCATCAACGTTCAGGACGGACGCCCGTTTCACCAGGTCCCGGTGGCTGAAGCCGATCAGGACCACCCGCTTGTAGGTGTGCCCTCTCAGCGTCCCGTAGGCCCGGGCCTGGACGTGAGCGCAGTAGCGATAGCCGGCGTGAGGGGCGATCAGGGCGATCGGCCGCTGGGGCAGCTCCATCGCCCCTTCCATGAACCGGTCGCAGACCTTGGTCAGGACCTCGGGCTCGGCGGGGAACCAGAACCCCGCCCCGTCGCAGGACTTGACGGCCTCTCCGCCGGCCTCGGCGGCCAGGCCCGGGCTGCACGCAATGGCGGCGAGACAGAAGCCGGCGAGAGCAGCAGAACGGCCACGCGGGCACGGCTTATGCATATTCATCTCCTGGAGAAGGCACGGACCAACCGCAACCGAATCAGTCGATTATAGGCGCGCATCGGCCGACCGGCAACGCGGCCTTGAGCGGGACTCGTGGAGACCGGCCGCGGCGGGCACAGAGACCCGCCGCGAGAGAGGGCAGCGAGGATCTTCAGAACGTCTCCCGGTGGAGCACCTCGTCCAGGGGCCGCTTCGACGGCTCCGGCAGCGGCCCACCCGGCCAGCCTACCGCCACCATCGACACCAGCCGCATCGACGCCGGCGCCCCGACCCGCACCGCCACGTCCTGGGCATACGCCTTCTTATCGCCGGCCACCCAGCAGGCCCCCAGGCCCAGGGCGTGGGCCGCCACGAGCAGGTTCTCTGTTGCGGCCGACCCGTCCTCCAGGTAGTACTTCGTGTCGGCCGACAGGACCACGATGCACACCGGCGCGTCGGCGATGAACCGCCCGTAGTCGGCCATCGCGGCGAGATCGCTCCGGACGGCGGGGTCCGTCACCACGACAAACTCCCAGGGCTGCTCGTTGCGGGCCGTCGCGGCCAGCCGTCCTGCATCGACGATCTGCTCGATAAGGTCGTCGGGGACCTCCCGGTCCTCAAACCGGCGGCACGAACGGCGCGTCCGAAGGGCTTCCATCGCGTCCATGGCGGCTCCTTGATGACTTGATGGTCGGGTGCGCGGGTGGGCGGGGGATCACGGGCTGCCCGACTCGGTGGCCCCCGAGATCACTTTCTGCCCTTTCACGTCGATGCGTCCGGTCGCGGGATAGTAGGTGATCTCGCGGGCGACGACCAGGTCGAACTCCTGCTCCGACTCGTTCTCGCGCCACAGGCGGGCGTCCCGGCCCGGGCCGGAGTAGAGGCGGAGCATCTCCGGCTTCCGCTGGTAATACAGCCGATGGGCCGATCCCTGGCGGTCGTCCACCGTCAGGTCCACGCCCTTGTCGGCGACGAACTTGTCGACGGCCAGCGTCTGCGGGTCGGCGGGGTCGACGTCGGCCCCCTCGTCGGGGGCTTCGACGAAGGCCACCTGGAGGTCGCCGCTCTCGACGCGGACGCGGCTCCGTCTCGCGCCGCCTGCCGCGCCGCCCGAGGCGGCCCCGCCCGCAGGCGAGACCGCCCGCCCGACGTAGTCGGTCTCCACGCCGCCGCTGAAGTAAGCCCGATAGGTCCGTTCGTCGAAGGCCATCTCGTCGGTCCAGCCGATGCCGATGCGGCTGTAGCCGTCGGGCACGTCTCGCTCCCACAGGCGCTCGGCCTGCGGCGGCGGCAGGGGCGGCCCCGGCGGTTCGCCCTCGGCCGGGACGTCGCGGGCCAGCACCCAGAGGCGGCCGGCCTTGCGCGTATAGGCCTTGCGGTCCTCGTCCAGGAAGGTCAGGTCCTCGCCGATCAGCTCGAACCGGAACCGGACGCCCCCGTCGGGGTCGGTCTCCTGTTCGACGATGTCGGTCGGCCCCTGGGTGACGATCCGCTCGACGGCCTTACCCTCCAGCAGGCGGTTCAGCTCGCCGAGGCCGGCCAGGGCGGCTTCCTCGTCGGCCTTGTCCTCGTCCGGCACATCCTCCGGAGTCGTTGCGGTCTCCCCGGCCGGCTCGGGCGGCACGTCCTTGAACAGGATCCAGAGGTCCTCGGCGTTCAGGCGGCTCCCGCCCGTGTGGACCGCCACGGTGCCGGCAAACTGGGCGAAGTTCCGCTCCTCCCGGAAGGCCATCCCCTTCGACCAGTGCACGGTCAGGGGGCGGGCGGCCTCGCGGGGTCGGCCACGAAGGTCCGTCGTCGTGGGGACGGTCAGCTCGCCCTTGCCCCGAACCTCGGCCCGGCCTTCGCCCTCCAGGAACGCGATCTGGGGGCCGACGATGTGCCGCCGGTCGGACCCCGTGCCGCGCGAGGCCGTCGCCGGCCGACCGACCAGAACGAGCCTGCCGCCGGGCACGTCGCGGAGGACGTAATCGCCCTCGGCGCGTGTCTCGCCCCGGTCGACGCGAACGTCGCCTTGGGCTTCCATCCAGAGGACGTCGACGTCGCCCTCCTCCGTGCGGGCGAACTTCGTGTGGAGCCGCTCGGCCCGGACCTCGCCCTCGGCGTCGCGGACGCGGACGGCGCCCCGGGCGTCGAGCGTCTTCGGGATCGAGCCGCCGTTCGCCTCGGTCACGAAGTCGACGATCAGCTCGTCGCGGCAGGCGATGCTGCCGACGCGGCCCAACGGGCCGCCTTCGGTCCCCACGGGGTCGGTGCCGGCCAGGTAGACGTCTTTCGTGGCGGTAAGCCGGCGGACGGCCTGCCGGCCGGGCGTCTCGACGACGGCCACGACGTCGCCGGGCAGCACGTCGGAGCCGGCGGCCCGCAGGACCCGCGCCACTCGCCCGTCGGCCGGGCTGGCCACCGCCTCGATGGCGCCGCCCACGTCGATGGTGGCGAGCACGTCGCCGGTCTCGACGTCCGCTCCCGGCCCCACGTGCCACGACGTGATCGTCCCCTTCGGGATGTCCAGCGGGACGAGCCCCCGCTCGGGGTCGGCCTCCTCGGCCAGCGTCAGCCACAGCGGGACCGCGACGTCGCGTCGGCCGGGGCGGCGGGGGTGGAAGTCGATCGCCAGGTCGTCGCCCTTGAGCACCCCGCCCCGCTGCTTGACGGCGGCCGAGCCGTGGAACTCGGCCCGGAGGACCTCGGGCAGGGCCTCGCCCGAGAGGTCGTCCGTCCGGCCGAAATGGAGCTTCATGGATTGCAGCCACGAGGCCTCGAACGCCTCGGGGCCGGGGTCTCCGCCGGCCGGGTGTCTTTCCGATCCGCCGCCGTGGCCCGCGTCCGGGCCGGCCATGAGGCCGGGGGCATCGAGGGACGCCTTCAGGCGGCCGGGTCCCGAGACGACCGCCGTTCCGTCGCGCCGGCTGAAACGGAGCGACTCGCCCGTCAGATCGAGCCGCCCCGGCTGGCGGAGGGCGACGCCGCCCTCGTCGCCGGCGATCCGGCCCTCGCCCGAGCGGACGTTGTAGACGACCTCGTCGCCCTCGACCCGCAGGTCGCCGTCTCGCAGCGTCACCCGCCCGCCCGAGGCGGCCAGTTCGTGCCGCCGGGGCCCCATCAGGGCCAGCTCGTCGGCGTCGACGGGCGTGATGATAAGCGGCCCGTCGGCGATGACCATCAGGGGGGCGCCGGAGTCGGTTTCCGCGTCACTCTCGCCGGGCTCGCTCGGCGCCGAGGGGGCGCCGCTGCCGCCTGCGGCGCTGCGGTCGCCCGGCGCAGGGACGTCCCCGCTGTTGCCCTCGGCGGGCACGGCGGCGCCCTCTCGCGACTCGGCCAGCGGCCGGGCCATCTCGCTGTAGAGACCGACCCGCGGGGCCGTCAGCCGCTGGTCGAGCTGGCGGGCATCGACGTCGCCGGCGGCGTCGATCCGCCACAGGACGGGGCCTTCGTCGTCGTCGCCCCCGCCGGTCCCCGCCGTGGGAGACGGCGCAGGGTCCTCGGTGTCGCCGGTGCCCGCTTCGGGCGAACCGGCGTCAACGTTCGAAGGGTCCGCTTCCGGCTCGGGCTCGCCCGGCATCCGTGCCAGGCCCATCCGCAGCCGGTCCCCCGCCTTCAGGCTGGCCAGGATGTCTTCGTAGAAGGTCATGGCGCTGACGCGGCCGGTGTCGCGGTCCATGACGATGAGCATCCGCCGGGCCGTCAGGGAGATCTCGTCGCCGACCAGGATGACGGGCCCCTCGGTCCGCATCTCGTCGGTGTGGTTGTCGAAGGAAAGGTCGTCCAGGCCGACCAGGAAGTCGTCGAGCGAGTTTTCGGGCGTCCCCCGGTCATGCGACAGGACGACGTCCCCGCGGACCGTGCCGGAGCGGATGTCGCCGAGTTCGAGGCCGCCGTTGCCCTTTCGCAAGATGTCGGCCTCGTCTCCGACGAGGGCGAGCGTCTCGCCCGCCTCGCTGTAATAGATGATGATGGGATTGACGATTCGGGACCTGTTGTCCGGGTAATGCAGGACCTTCTCGGCCACGATCCGCATGGTGATGCGGCCCGTCTCGTCCTTGCGCGTGATGTCGACGTTCTCGGAGACGAGGTGGCCGTACTGTTTCCCCTCGAAGGAACCGCCGCCGCCCTCCACGGCGGCGCCGCCCTCGGCGCCGTGGCGGCGGGACGGGTCGAAGCTGGCGATATAGTTGCGGAGAACGTGATGGACGAGGAGGACGCACGCGGCGAGCGCCGCCAGGGGCACGACGATCCGCGTCAGACGGCGGGTGTTCAACGTCCGGACCTCCAGGGATGTCTTGCAGGCGGCAGGTCGGCCGGCAGGGCGTCGGCGTAGCGGGCGATGACACCGGCCCACCGCCCCTGGTACTTCAGGACCAGCTCGACCGTCTCGCGGATGGCCCCCGCCCCGCCGGGGTGCCGCGTCACGTAGTGGGCCACCCGCCGGACTTCCTCGACGGCGTCGGCGACGGCCACCGCGAAGCCGACCCGCGCCAGGACGGGCACGTCCGGCAGGTCGTCGCCGATGAAGCAGACCTGGTCGGCCTCGGCGTCGAAGTCCTCGAGCAGCGTCTCGAAGACGGGGAGCTTTTTCTTCGCGTCCTCGTAGACGGCCCCGACGCCCAGCTCCTCGGCCCGGCGGGCCAGGATCGGAGAGGAGCGGCCCGACAGGATCGCCGCCCGGTGCCCCGCCCGGCACCAGTACTTGACGCCCTGCCCGTCGCGGACGTCGAACCGCTTGACCTCGCGGCCGTCGGAGTCGTAGACGATCCGCCCGTCGGTCATCACGCCGTCGACGTCCAGCACCAGGATGCCGATGCCGTCAAGCACGCTTGGGTGTTCCGATTTCAACGCGGGGGCCGCAGAGACCGCCGAGGAAACAGACACAAGTGATATTGTGGTACCATTGTCTGTTTGTATTCTCTGCGTTCCCCACACGATTCAAAGACCGACGCCCTCGGCGAACAGGTCCTGCACGTCCACGAGGCCGACGAGGCGGTCGTTCTCGTCCAGGACGGGAAGCTCCTCGATGAAGTACCGGTTGATGAGGCCGATGGCCTGGGCCGCCGGGGCCCCCTGCCGCACGAACTTCGGGCGCGGCGTCATGACCTCGCGGATGGGCCGGGCGAGGCACCCCTCGGGGCCGCTTTCGAGGAGCCGCCGGAGGTCCGCGTCGGTGAAGATGCCCCTCAGCCGGCCTCGCCCGTCGACGAGGCAGACGGCCCCGCTCCGCCGCTTCATGCCCTTCAGGGACGTCAGCGCCTCCCCCACCGTGACGGTCTCGCGGGCCTGGGGCAGGTCCTTGCCCTTCCGCATGACGGCGTCGACGAGGAGGAGCTTGCGTCCCAGGCTGCCGCCGGGGTGATACAGGGCGAACTCGTCGCGGCCGAACCGCCCGCCGGCCTGGCGCATCTTCAGGACCGTCAGGGCCAGGGCGTCGCCCAGGGCCAGCATCGCCGTGGTCGTCGCGCTCGGCGCCAGGCCCAGCGGACACGCCTCGTCGATCTGCCCCAGCGACAGGAGCACCCGGGCCTGGCGGGCCAGCGTCGAGTCGGTATTGCCCGTCAGGGCGATCACGGGCACGCCCATCCGATCGAGCTGCGCCAGCAGCCGCGTGACTTCCGGCGTCTCGCCCCCATAGGAGAGGACCAGGACGAGGTCGCCTGCCCGGACGCGGCCCAGGTCGCCGTGCACCGCCTCGGCGGCGTGGAGGAAATGGCTGGGCGTGCCGGTGCTGGCGAGCGTGGCAGAGATCTTGCGGGCGATGATGCCGGCCTTGCCGATGCCGCTGGCGATGACCGTGCCCTGGCAGGCGTGGATCATGCGAGCGGCCTGCCGGAAGTCGTCCCCGATCCGCTCGACGAGGCCCTGGACGGCCCGGGCCTCGGTCTCCAGGACGCTGCGGGCGTAGTCGAGGTCGACGCGGGGGGCCCCCCTGTCGCCGTCGTCGCGTCGGCCGGCCGGTCCCCGCCCTCCCGCTGCCTTGGCGGCCGAGGCCGGGGGTGAGGAGGCGCCGTGCCTTGGCTTGACGCGGTGCGTATTGCGTTTCGCCATCCGTGAATCGCCCTAGAGTGCCCAACAGCTTGCGGGGGCGGGACGCCCTGGCCGCCAGACTGTGCCGGCGGCTCGGGCAAACCGGCGCGCTAAGTGTAGTCCCCCTCGCATCCTACTGCAAGGGCGCAATGGGCGCCGCTGCGGCAGTGGTCGCCGACGGGGTGGCAACGCGGGGCCCGGCCGGCCGTTGTCACGTCATGGCGGAAGCAACGATCGTCTGGTCGATGGGGTTGCCGCCCCGTCGCGCCGGCAGGCGCGACAAGGTCCTCGGCCGGAACAGGCGGGGCTTGCCGCCGGCGACACCCGTGCCTTCGGGCGGCCCGCCTGGCCGTCTCCGTGCGAAAACGGCTTGCTCGGCGGCCCCGGCGCCCGTATAGAATGGTAGGGTCGGTCTCCACGTCCGAGTGTCGGAGGCAGTTGTCATGGCGCGGAAGGTGCCGTTCAACAGGGTCGCGAGGCCCATCGCCCGCGCGGCGGGTCCGTGGCCGGTCGTCGCTGTCTCGGTCCTGGCCGCCGTCGTTGCGGCCGGGGCGGGCCGCGGGCGGGCCGCTCAGGGCCTCGACCAGGTGCTCGACTCCGAGGCCCGTCAGCATTACGAGCAGGGCGAGGTCCGCTACCAGAACAAGTGGGTCTCGGTCGAGGAGCTCCACGGCCAGATTCAGGCCCTCGAAAAGCAGATGGCCCCGCTCCTCGACAAGGGCAAGGAGATCCGCCAGCGGCTGTACCTGATCGGCCGCGAGATCACCCAGCTCCGCAACGAGCAGCGGAGCCGGCAGTTCCCCCTCCACCGCGAGCGGACCGACCTGTTCAGGCAGAAGGCCCGGTTCGAGGCCGTCCTTCGCCAGCGTCCGCCGCAGCCGCCGAGGCTTCTGGTCGAACCCAAACGGCCGAGCCGGCGGGCCTTCGGCCACACGACCAACGACGACTACGACCGGCGGGTCCGCAACTGGGAACGCGAACGCGAACGCATCCGACGCGAGAACGAGCACCGCAAGGAGGAGTACGAAGAGAAGGTCAACGAACTCGGGGAGGCCCAGAAGAAGGCTAAAGAGGAGATCCGGAAGCTCCAGCAGCAGATCGACGAAATCGACAAGAAGCTCGAGGCGGTCCAGGAGGAGTTCGACGCCAAGGTCGCCCCCCTGGACGAGAAACGCAAGGCCGTCGAGGGCGAGCTCCAGGACCTCCGGTCTGAGGCGGCGTCGCTGCTGCGCCGGCGGCAACTGATCGAGGAGGCCCTCGACCAGGCCCCGCCCGAGGTCATGTGGAAACTCGACCTGATCGCATGGGACGGCACCTACCGCCGCCTGGCCGACCTCGAGACGGAGTACGAGAAGACGGCCGCCGAGATCGCCGAGGTCCGTCAGGAGCTCCAGTCGGCCGCCGAGCGGGCCGGACGCGAGTTCCCGTCCGACTGGCGGCACCCCGGGCAGGACAAGATGGACCGGCTCAAGGCCCTCATCGAACGGGTCAAGGCCGCCCTCGGCAAGTAGACGGCCGATACGCGTCCGGCGCGGCGGTCCTCGGTGACCGTCGCGATCGCCGGCCCCCTGGCGGCGGCCGGGCCTGAAGCCGGCCCTCAGGAGCACAGACTCGCCCATGAAGCACGTCCGGCCCATTCTGGCCGCGCTGGGTCTCGCCTGGGGCCTTGCCGCACCGGCCTTCGCCGCAGGCGACGACGATGCGAGCATCTTCGACGAGCTGGCCGGCCGGTCCGTCAAGACGGCCCCGCAGCCCGGGAGCGACCGGGTCCGTCACCAGGGCGAGTGGGTCGACATCGACACGCTTTTCGGCGACTACCGCCGGGCCCGGGCCGAGCTGGAGGCCCTCGCCGGCCAGACCCGCGGCTACCGGGAGGAGCTGAACCGGGCGGCAGGGGAGATCCGCCGCATCCGGTACGAGTTTGCCGCCGAGACGCGGCCCCTCAGCCAGGAGCTGTCGCAGGCCCGGGGCCGGCTGCGGTACTGCGAGCGGGTCCTGGATGCCGACCCGCCCCGCAAGCCCGTCTACGAGAAGGAGCCGAAGAAGCCCAAGGACGAGAAGCTCCGCGACTTCTGGGAGATGCAGCGGGAGCAGGTCGAGCGCCGCAACAAACGCCGCAAGGAGGTCTACGAGCAGCAGAAGGGACGCTTCGAGGAGGCCCAGAAGGAGGCCAGGAAACAGAAGCCCGAGCTGGAAAGGACAATCGTCCAACTCGAGGCCCGCATCGAGGCCGCCCGGGCCGAGCACGACGCCAGGCTCGCGGGGCCCGCCATGCAGCGGAAGTCCGCCGAGCAGGGCCTTCTGGACCTGAGGAGCCGGGCGGCCGAAGCGTTGGGCCGGAGCCGCCTGATCGAGGCGTCGCTTGACGAGGCCCCCGAGCCGCTCCGCCTGCGGCACGGGATCGTCAAGTGGCGGGCCTCGTTCCACTCGCTGGACGAGATCGAGGCGCTGCTGGCGGGGAAGCGGCGGCAGATCGAGGACGCTCGGGACGACGCCGAGGCCCGCCTGGCCGCCCGCGGCGACACCCTGCCGAAGTCGTGGACCCACCCCGCCCAGGACGAGGCCGACGACCTGGCGGCCCTGGTCGCGAAGGCCCGCGCGGCACGGGGACGGTAACGCCGTCCTTCGGGCCCTGCCCTGCTCCGTATCCTATCTGCCTGGGCCGAGCCCCGTCGGTGACCGGCACCTTCGCGCCCGCCCAGTGCTCTGTGCCAACTGAGACGGGCCATTCTTCTCAGGTGCACGCCCGCCGCCGCAACGGGGATTCCTTTTCGCTTGAAAAGCCCCCCGCCCGTCCGTACATTCCGGCGGCCCGTTTCCACATTGGAGGCGGCGGCCTGCTACGGGATTTGCGCGGGGGGGGCTCCGTGCCCACTGCGCCGGACGATTGGGGAGGAGGCGGCGGGCACTCCGGACCCGCCGCGCGCAGCAGTAAGGCCCAGGGCGCTTGTCGGCCGCCTGCGTGACGGCGGCCGGAGGGCCCAGAAAGCTCATGGACGGCACAGGCGTAGCGGTCATCGGGTTCGGCACGGTCGGCGCGGGGGTCGTCAGGCTCCTCGTCGAGGACGCCGACCGTCTGGCCGACGCCGCCGGCTGCCGGCTCGACCTGCGGCACGTCGTCGACGTCGACCTGGATCGGCCCCGCCCCGTGGCGGTGCCCGACGGCCTCCTTCACGACGACCTGGAGCGGGTCCTGGCGGACGAGTCGGTCACGATCGCGGTCGAGACGATCGGCGGCACGACCGTCGCCGTCGAGGTCATGAAGCGGCTGCTGGCGGCGGGCAAGGACGTCGTGACGGCCAACAAGGCCGCCCTGGCCGAGCGGGGGACGGAGCTCTTCGGATCGGCCCGCGACGCCGGCCGATCCATCAGCTTCGAGGCCTCCTGCGGCGGGGGCATCCCCGTCATCCGGGCCATCCGCGACGGCCTCATCGCCAATCGCATCACCGCCCTGACGGGCATCCTGAACGGGACGTGCAATTACGTCCTGAGCCGGATGACCGCCACCGGAGCGGCCTACAAACAGGCCCTCCGCGAGGCCCAGCAGCACGGCTACGCCGAACCCGACCCGACGCTCGACGTCAGCGGCGAGGACGCCCGCCACAAGCTGGCCATCCTGGCCGGGCTGGCGTTCGGGGCCGACGTGCGGCTCCAGGACATCCACTGCGAGGGCATCACCGGGGTCCACCGGTCGGACATCGAGTTCGGCGGCCAGCTCGGCTACGTCCTGAAGCTGCTGGCCATCGGCCGGTCCGGCGGCGACGGCATCAGCCTGCGGGTCCATCCGACGTTCGTCCCGCGCGAGAGCCCGCTGGCGACCGTCTCCGGGGCGAACAACGCCGTGCTCGTCACCGGCCACGCCGTGGGCGATACGCTCTATTACGGGCCGGGCGCCGGCATGATGCCGACCGCCTCGGCGGTCGTCGCCGACGTGATCGATGCGGCCCTCGGGCGGGCCCGGACGACCTTCGAGCGGCTGGCCTGGCTGGCCGGTCGGCGGGCCCGGCCGCCGGTGCGGCCCATCGGCAAGGTCCGGACGCGCAACTACCTGCGGTTCGACGTGGCCGACCAGCCGGGCGTCCTCGGCGAGATCGCCGGCATCCTCGGCCGCAACGAGATCAGCATCGCGTCCGTCCTTCAGCACGAATCGGCCGACCCGGAGCACGTGCCGCTCGTCATCACGACCCACGACGCCCTGGAGTCGAGCCTGCGGTCGGCGATGGATGCGATCCGGGGCCTGGCGGCCGTCAAGGGCCGGAGCGTGCGGGTCCGGATGCTGGAGGAGGAGCCGGCGGCGTGAAGTTCGCGATCGTCATCCCGGACGGGGCGGCCGACTGGCCCACCGACTCGCTGGGCGGCAAGACGCCCTTCGAGGTGGCGCGGGTCCCGAACATGGACCGGATCGCCCGCGAGGGCCGGCTTGGCACGGTCCGCTACGCGCCGCCCGACCTGCCGCCGGGCAGCGACGTCTGCATCCTCAGTCTCGTGGGCTACGACCCGGCGGCGTGCTACACCGGCCGGGCACCCATCGAGGCGGTCGCCCAAGGCATCCCTCTGGAGGAGACCGACTGGGTCTTCCGGATGAACCTCGTGACGGTGGTCGACGGCGAGATGGTGGACTATTCGGCCGGCCACATCACGACGCGGGAGGCGGCCCTGCTGGTCGACGCCCTCCAGGACCAGCTCGGCCGGCCCGGCCTGCGGTTCTACGCCGGCGTCGGGTACCGCCACCTGCTGGTCGTCCAGGGCGAAGAGTTCAAGGTCCGCACGACGCCGCCGCACGACATCATGGGCGAGCCGATCCGCCGGCACATGCCGAAAGGCCGGAACGCCAAGCGGCTGGTCGAGCTGATGCACGCCTCGGTGACGGTCCTGGAGGACCATCCGGTGAACCGGGTCCGGACGGACCTCGGGGAGAGTCCGGCCACGCAGGTCTGGTTCTGGGGCGAGGGCCGCAAGCCCCGCCTCGAATGGTTCGAGACGCGGTGGGGCCTGAAGGGGGCGGCGATCACGGCGGTGGACCTCGTGCGGGGCATCGCCAAGCTCATCGGCTGGGACGTCATCGAGGTCGAGGGCGCCACCGGCTACTACGACACGAACTACGCCGGCAAGGGGCAGGCGGCCGTCCGCGCCCTGGCCGAGCGGGACCTGGTCCTGGTCCACGTGGAGGCGACCGACGAGGCGGGCCACAACGGCGACGCCCACGAAAAGGTCCGGGCCCTGGAGGAGATCGACGCCAACGTCGTCGGGCCGGTGCTCGAAGCGCTGGAGGCCGGCGGCGAGGACTGGCGGGTCCTCGTCTCGCCCGATCACCTGACGCCCATCGACCTCCGGACCCACCACGCCGACCCGGTGCCGTTCGCCATGATGGGGACGGGCCTGAAGCCGCTGCGTCCGGCCGAGGCGATGACCGAGGCGTGCGCCGCCGGGGCCGGCATGAACGTCGAGGTCGGCCACGAACTGATGGAATACTTCTTGAAACGTTAGTTCTACGCAGCCGGGTTTCTTGACGCAGAGAGCGCAGCGAACGCAAAGAAAAGCACGGTCTTCATCGGGGTGAAACAGAAAGACTGCCGCGATGGTTCTTGCCGGTTTTTTCAGGACCTGTTCGGAAGCGGTTGTTTGCTCAGCCGTCTCTGCGGTCTCTGCTCTGAAAATGGGGCGTGACAAACAAGCTGCTGTGGCCCGCGCCGATGGACCGCCCCATTTTCATGGTACGGCCGTGGGCCCGAAGGCCCCTGTTTGACCGCGTTGAATACGACGCTTGCCAAAGAGGTCCGAGTGCGAGGAAGAGGATGAGCATCGTCGTGATGAAGTTCGGCGGCACGAGCGTCGCGACGGCCGACCTGGTCCGCCGCGCCGCCGGCCGGGCCCTACGCGCCAAGGAAGCGGGCCGCGACGTCGTCGTCGTCGTCTCGGCCCGGGGCAAGACGACCGACGAGCTGATCGCCCTGGCCCGCGAGATCACCGACCGGCCCGACCCGCGGGAGATGGACCAGCTCGTCTCGACCGGCGAGCAGATCTCGATCGCCCTGATGGCCATGGCCCTCCACGCCGCCGGACACGGCGCCATCAGCTTCACGGGCGGCCAGGTGGGCCTGGTGACCGACTCGATCCACACGAAGGCCCGCATCCAGAGCGTCGACGTCGAGCGGGTCCACCACGAGTTCCAGCGGGGCAACATCGTCATCGTGGCAGGGTTCCAGGGCGTCGATGCGAACCAGAACATCACGACCCTCGGCCGGGGCGGCAGCGACACCACCGCCGTCGCCCTGGCGGCGGTCCTCCAGGCCGAGGTCTGCGAGATCTACACCGACGTCGACGGGGTGTTCACGGCCGATCCCCGGATCGTCCCCAACGCCCGGAAGATCGACCAGGTCGCCTGCGACGAGATGCTCGAACTCGCCAGCCTCGGCGCCGGCGTCATGCACAGCCGGGCCGTCGAGTTCGGCAAGAAATACGGCATCCCCATCCACGTCCGGTCCAGCCTGACCGACGAGCCGGGGACCCTGATCATCGAGGAGGCCGAGGACATGGAGCAGATCACCGTCCGCGGGGCCGCCATGACGAAGGACCTCGCCAAAGTGACCATCCGCGGCGTGCCCGACCAGCCCGGCATCGCGGCCCGCATCTTCCAGGAGATCGCCGCCGCCAACGTCGTCGTCGACGACATCATCCAGAACGTCAGCCGCGAGGGCCACGCCGACGTCAGCTTCACCGTGACCCTGGGCGACCTCGCCTCGGCCGTCACGAAGGCCGAGTCGCTGGTCAAGGACCTCGGGGCCGAGGAGGTCCTGACCGACGATTCGGTCTCGAAAGTGAGCGTCGTCGGCGTGGGGATGCGGTCGCACACGGGCGTCGCCGAGAAGATGTTCAGCGCCCTGGCCGAGGCCAAAATCAACATCCAGATGATCTCAACCAGCGAAATCAAGATCTCTTGTATCATCGACCGCGACTCGGCCGAGACCGCCCTGCGGGTCCTCCACGATGCCTTCGAGATGGGCCAGGAACCCCCGGCCTAGGCGGTGCCCGCATGCCCCAGCGGCGCGACCGACCGGGCGGCGGCGGGGCCCTAAGGACCGCCCTGCTCGCCCTGACCCTGCTCCTGGCGCTCAGCGCCGGCGCCGTCCTCATGGCGCCGGCCGTCCGACGCATCAGCCGACGGGGACTGCCCGCCCCGCCCCGGCCGGGCGACGCCTCCGCCGGCCGATACCTCACGGTCCGCGAGGTGGTGCCCCCGCACGGCCTGCGCCTGGACGACGGCACGGTGGTCGAGCCGGCGGGCGTCCGGCTGCCGGACGAAAGCCGCGAGGCGGAGGCGTCGGCCGTCGCGGCCCGCGTCGAGGCCCTGGTGGAGGCCGCCGCCGGCCGCGTCTACGTCGAGCCCGAGCCGGGCGATGATGGGGACGGCGCGTCGGCGGGACCGCGCCGGGCGTCCGTCTGGCTGCCGCCCGAGGGCGCGGCGGGCGAGGACTGGTTCCCCCATGAAAGGATGCGGCTGCTCGGGGCGACGCTCGTCCGCGACGGGCTCCTGCGCGTCGACCGCGACGCAGCCTACGTCTATCGCAACGAGCTCTTGATGCAGGAGCACGAGGCCCGCCGGCACGGCCGGGGCCTGTGGGCGTCGGAAGCCGACTGACGGCTCCGGGCACGTTCGGCGCGGCCCGTCCCGGTTCGGGACGCGGCGGCGGGCCGGCGAGGCCTGGCGGGGGCCCCTTGCGCCGCGCCGTCACGCCCCCGCCACCCCCTTCACGCCCGGGGGAATACGCTTGTTTTGGGCCTAGTAGCGTCTCCGGAGCGCCTGCTCCACCGTCATGTCCTGCGTGGCCGTCGCGGTCGTCCCCTGGACGGTCATCGACATGCGGCCCGTCTGCTTCATGCTCGTGCCGGTGATCATGCCCATATCGATATCAAATGACAGCGACCCGACCTGCTGGAAGTCGACGTCCGTGATGGTCACCGCGTTGGGGCCCACCGAGGCGGCGGTCGGCCCCTCTTCCCTCATCCGGCCGCGGAACGCGACGTGGGCCACGCGCCCCTCGGCCGTCTCCTCCACGTCGTCGAGGCGGCACTCGTATTCCAGGCCGGCCCGCCCGACGAACGGCAGGTTCAGCGGGATGGTCGCGGACCACGTGTCGCCCGGCCCGACGGGTCCCGTGGGCAGCAAGTCGGCGGACCCGTTCAGGAGCTGGCGGACCATCTGGTCGCCCATCTCGTCCTTCATCTGGGCCGACATCTGCGCCATCCCGGGGTTCGTCCCGGCGACCCGGTCCCAGACCTCGTTCAGGCCCCGGACCTCGGCGACCCGGTCCTCGACGTCGAACACGATCCGGATGTCGGCCTCCAACAGGGGCCCCAGCGCCGCCGCCAGCTCCGCCGAGTTCCGCTCGGCGGGGCCGGCGCTGTCGAAGGCGAACGTCCGCCCCCCGGCCGTCATCTTCTGGTCGACCGATTCGTACGACAGGCGGGCCTCCTTCATCCCGGCCTCGTTGGGCGAGCCGACGTCGAGCCGGACTTCGACCTCCTGGGTCATCTTCTGCCGCCGGGCGGCCTGGCCCTCGGGCGTCACCGTCAGCTCCATGCCCGTCTCGGTAACCATCTCGTAGGCCCCGGGCGTCCACCGCAGGCACAGCGACAGCTTCGGCCCGGTGTACCCCTCCTGCTCCGGCGCCTCGGGGAGCTTCGAGTAGTCCGTCTCGTCGGAGCCCCCGCAGCCGGCGGCCAGGGCGAGCGCTGCCAGCAGCGCTGCATATCGGCGGGGCTTCATGGCATCCCCCTTTCGCGGTTTCGGATGACAGGTGGCACTCGACACGAAGCAATGCTACCGCGCGAACGAGCCCGGACGCAAGGACGCCTTCACCGGCGGCGCGCCCGTGTCGAGCGCCGACCGGGCCGGCCACGCCGCAGCCTCAGCGTAGGCGGCAGGTCGCCGCAGCGCCGTGGCGGGCCCCCGCCCTCGAGAGCGCCCCCGTAACCGGGTCCATGCACGCCCCCCGACGGGCTGCTTTTTGCTTTGACCGCCGGCCCGGCACCTTCCTATAATCGGTGCTGACGTGCGGGGCAGCGATGCACGAGGCGCCATGGCCGACGAGCCGACACAGCAAGAGATCGAGGCGTATCGCCGCGAAATCACCGAACGGATCGACGCCCACGTGAAGGCCACGGGGTACCGGCTGAACCCGAGCGAGAAGGCCGTCGAGGCCCTCGTCGGCGGGCTCGTCAAGCGCCGCGTCCGCTTCGGCGACTACTACTGCCCCTGCCGCGTCGTCACCGGCGACCCGGTGACCGACGACCCGAACGTGTGCCCGTGTGCGTCGCACGAGGCGGAGATCGCCGCCGGCGGGAAATGCCACTGCGCCCTGTTCTTCGCCGCCGAGGAGGCGCCGTAGACGGAGCGGGCCCGGACGGGCCCCGAACCGGGACGCTCGAGAACCGACCCTAGCCCAACGGAGACAGCCGATGGCCGAGAACGTGATCGAACTGACGGACGCGAACTTCGAGTCCGAGGTCGAGCAGGACGACGGCGTGTGCCTGGTCGACTTCTGGGCCGAGTGGTGTCCCCCCTGCCGCATGGTCGCCCCCACCGTCGAGGAGCTGGCCTCCGAGTACGAGGGCAAGGCCAAGGTGGCCAAACTCGACACCGATGCCAACCGGGACACGGCCGCCAAGTTCGGCATCACGGCCATCCCCACGCTGATCGTGTTCAAGGGCGGCGAGGTGGCCAAGCGGTTCACCGGCGTGACGAACAAGGACGACCTCAAGGCCGCCCTTGACGAGGCCGTCGGCTAGGGGGCCGGCTCGCGTTTTGGCGGGGTCGGTTTCCGCACCCATCGCTCCGGGTCGCACGTCGACGGGCTGCGTTTAGCCGCGACCCGCAGGGGAGCGCGTGCCGTTTCGCACGCGCTTCTTCGCATCGGCTCACGGGCGCTGTGGACCGCCGTCACCAGGGGCGCCCCGCCATGGACCGCGACGAACTCCTCCGGCGAATCAAGTCCGCCCTCGCCGACGCCTTCGGCGACCGCTTCCACTCCGTCATCCTCTACGGCTCGGAGGCCCGCGGCGACCCCGACCCCGACAGCGACATCGACCTGCTCGTCGTCCTTGAGTCCCAGGTGCTGGATCCCCTGGGCAAGCGCCTGGCCGGCATTCAGCAGGGCGTCCGCCTCACGCAGCCTGGCCACGATCTCAAGAGGCGTATGTCGCTTCCGTCGGCTCATCGAGAATCTCCTTGCCCGTCCGGGCAGTAGAGACTCTCATAACGCCTGGGTCAAGTTTTGGGGAGCAGGCCATAGGATGCTTGGCGAGTCACCCGGAAGGTAGTATAATTGGGCCAATCCGGCCCGCCAATGCCTGCTTGAGGGGCGCTGGTTTGACGGCGAAGGAACAACAGGAGCGCGAGTTGGCTGGGACCGCCCTTGCCCTCGGGGCGCGCGAGGTGGGGAAGCTCTCGTCCGCCGAACAGGCGCTGGCCCAATGGGCCCTCGACGTATTGCCGTCCCTGCCCCGCCACTTCGCCGTCCAGATTGCCGAGGGGCGAGATCCCCTGGGGGAGCGATTCTGCCGGATTCGGTCTGCGGCAGAAAGGCGCGGCGCGGGAGCCGTCTACACGCCGCCCGCGCTGGTCGACGCGATGGTGGCTTGGGCGGCTCGTCAGGGCCAGCCCGCTCGCGTGGTGGATCCTGGCGCCGGGTCCGGGCGCTTTCTCGTGGCCGCGGGAAGGGCCTTCCCCCGGGCTCATCTTCTCGGCGTGGAGCTGGACCCGCTGGCAGGGCTCCTGTGCCGGGCCCATCTTGCTGCCGCCGGGCTGGGAGAGCGGGCAGAAGTCATGGTCGGCGACTTCCGTGACGCAGAGATTCCGCCGCTGGCGCCGCGCAAGCGCACACTTTTCATAGGCAACCCGCCCTACGTTCGACACCACCTGATCGACCGGCATTGGAAGGGGTGGCTCGACCGTGAGGCCGCCAGGATGGGGGTGAAGGCCAGCGGACTTGCGGGCTTGCACGTCCACTTCTACTTGGCCGTTGCGAAGGTTGCCCGTCCCGGTGACGTCGTGTGCCTGGTGACGTCGGCCGAGTGGCTGGACGTCAACTACGGCCGAATGTTGCGAGACCTCCTGCTGAACGGTCTCGGCCTTGAGGAACTCGTTCTGCTGGACGCCAAGACCAAGGCGTTCGCCGACGCGCAGACGACGGCCGTCATCGCTTGCGCAAAGCCGGGCGAGCAGCCCGAGTCCGTGTCCTTCCGGCAGGTCGCCAGGCTGGGCGACCTGTTCCGGGGCAGACCGATCCGGGCCCTTCCCCGAAGCGCCTTCGAGGCGAACCGGAAGTGGTCCAGCCTGCTCCGACCCACCCGACGCCCCCCGAAAGGATACGTCGAGCTCGGGGAGCTCTGCCGCGTCCACCGGGGACAGGTGACGGGAGCCAATCGTATCTGGATAGCCGGCGACGACGGGCCGCCCCTTCCGGATTCGGTCCTCTTCAGGGCCATCACGCGGGCGAGAGAGCTTTACGAGGCGGGGGACGAGCTGCGCAGCGACGAGGGCCTCCGCCGCGTCATCGACCTGCCGGGCGACTTGGGCGTCTTGCCGCCGGAGGAGCGCCGGATGGTGGAAGCCTTTCTGGCCCACGCGCGGTCGCGCGGCGCCCACGGGGGCTACATTGCGACGCACCGAACGCCGTGGTGGTCGGTGCGTCTGCGTGAGCCGGCGCCGATTCTGGCCACCTACATGGCCCGGCGCCCGCCGGCGTTTGTCGTGAACCGGGTCGGGGCGCGGCACCTGAATATTGCTCACGGCCTATATCCCCGGCTTGAAATGTCCGAGAGGCTTCTGCGGGAGCTGGCTGCCTTCCTCCGCCGCAACGTGAGTCTTCGCGACGGGCGCACCTACGCCGGCGGCCTGACCAAGTTCGAGCCCCGGGAAATGGAAAGGCTTCTGGTTCCCGGGCCGGACGCCCTTCTCGCGGGAGACGCCAGTGGTTGACCCGCCGAGGTGGACGCCCGAAGAGCTCGAGCAGGACCGGCAGCGGGCCATCGCTGAGTTCCGGCGGGAGCGTTTTTCCGAGCCCCTTGATGCGTACGCCAAGGCCGTCTCGCAGCATCGGGAGATCGTACGGGGCCTGCTCGATTCATGCTCCGAGTTGCAGAATCTCGGGGCCGAGGAGTTGCTCGCCATCCTGGGCGATAAAGAGGCCATGCTGGCGTTTCGCTCTCTGGCGGGCCCGCCCGTTTCGGAAGACGACTTGAAGACGCTTGCGGATGTGAGTTCACTGGCCCCTTCCAGCCTGGCCGACGATCCGAAGGCCATCAGGCGGCTTGTGGAGGTCGTCGTCAGGTGTTTGGACAGGGATCGCTTCCCCTGGATTGCCGAAGGACGCTCGCCCGCTCCGGAGGAACGCCGGGCGGCTGTCCTGGCGTCGGCTTGCCTGATGGCCTACCAGCGCGTGCAGGCCGACCGCCGCAGCTCTGGCAAGGAGGGGCTTGAGGGCTTGGTCTGCACCTGCTTGCTCGACATGGGGTTGGAGGAGGTCCAGCGCAAGGAAGTGCAATTGCTGTCTGACGCGCCGGCGCCCGGCTCCTTCTGTCGCGAGACGTCTTGCGCCGGGCGAAGGGCCTGACCTGCCCCCATTTTATGTGCCAGGCGTTATGAGAGTCGGGGCCTCCAGGGGGTCCTTCGCTTGCCGGGGCGGAGGGAGGGGC
>CAZGKW010000014.1:0-94287 GCA_964526295.1 uncultured Anaerolineales bacterium | reverse complement strand
GGATGAGGATGTTCTTCCGGTCAGGCATCGCTTCTCTCCTTGGTTACGGCAACAGGAGTTGCTGCGAGAGGTACAGGCTGCCCATGGGACCAAGTTCTTTCGGCTTGGTCGCGGCTCCGGCTTCGGCGCCCTGCGCCGGGACCGCCTTGAGCAAGAGGTTGTGGGCTTCAGGCTACAAGGTCCGCTGCGTCGGCCTCGTTGGGCACAGGAAGACGGTCGACCTCTTCCCGGCTTCACCGCTCACGGTCTTGCTCCGCCCTTTACATACCACCATGCCCTGTACGATTCCCTGCTGGTCATTCAAGGGACCGTCGACGCCCCTGAGCGGACCGCCCCGTCGCCTTCGATTGCTTCGTCCGCCACGCGAATCCGAATGACGACACCGTCCTTGGCCACGGCCTCCACGTAATGCTTACGGCTTGTCCATTGGGGATCCGTGGGGTCTGAAAGCACTCGCGTTTTCTCGTCGGGGGTTCGGAACGTGCGGATCGCGCCCGACACTCGACGAAACTCCCGTTCGCGCCCATCCAGCGTCGCGATCCAGCAATCGCTCTCGGCGGCGCTCCGCTGACCTGCCCTCATTTTATGTGCCAGGCGCTATGAGAGTCGGGGCCTCCAGGGGGTCCTTCGCTTGCCGGGGCGGAGGGAGGGGCGGAGCCCCGACCGCAGGCCCGGCAAGCGTCGCCGCATAGGCCGCCGGGGTCCGGTACCCCAGCGACGAGTGCGGCCGACGATGATTGTACTCGTTCTTCCAGCCCGCCGCCAGCGCTTTGGCGTCCCGCAGGCCGGTGAGGATCTCCGCGTCCAGCAACTCGTCCCGAAGCCGGCTGTGAAAACTCTCCGCGTACCCGTTCTCCCACGGACTGCCCGGCTCGATGTACAGCGTCTCGACCTCGGCCGCCGCCAGGAACCGGCCGAGCGCCCGTGCGATGAACTCCGGCCCGTTGTCCGACCGGATGTGACGCGGCACGCCCCGGATCGCCATCGCCTCGCTCACCAGGGCCACCACGTCCGCCGCCTTCAGGCTCCGCTCGACCTCCAGCAGCAGACACTCCCGCGTGAACTCGTCCACGAGGCTCAGCCACTTCAGCGGCCGACCCGCCTCGTCCCGGTCGTGGATGAAGTCCCACGCCCACACGTCGTTCTTGCCTTCGGCCGACCGACGCACGCACCCATTCGCGCTGGCGCCCAGATGCCGCTTCTTTCGCCTCCTGCGGGCCACTTTGAACCCCTCTCGTCTCCACAGGAAAAAAAAGACACTTAGTGTCTTTTTCTCGTTCGACTCAGAGACAGAACGTCCAACGCCGAACGTCCAACGCCGAGCGCTCAACGTCCAACGCCGCCGACTCCAGGCACGGTGCTCGATGCCGATGCCTGACGGACCACCGGCGCGTCTCGGGCCTGAGGCCGCTCCGCGGGGAGCCCGGCCGCGCGTCCCCGCCGACTTACATCGGCGGCTCGGGATATCCCTTACCCCGTTCGACCCGGCCGCCGGCGCGGCGTCGGCCGAGGCGGGGCCCTCCCCTGCTCCCGTGTCGCCTGCTCACCTGCTCTATCGACCTGGGCCGGCCCAGGTCAATGGGCGGTAGAGGACTCGAACCTCTGACTTCTTCCTTGTAAGGGAAGCGCTCTAGCCGACTGAGCTAACCGCCCGTGGGGATGGTGGGGGAAGTATAGCCCAAGACGGCGACGGGGGCAAGTTTCGGCGTCGCCCGCAGCGCCAACGTAGCAAGCTTCTCGCTGAACGCCTGCACGAGCGCAGTCGCCCGGCGCTTGGTGCGCGGTGCGAAATCGCTTGACCTCTCCCCCCGGCGGCCTATAGTCGACCGCTCCATTGCGGGCGGCTGAGGCACGCGTGGCTCCAAACGCTGAGAACGCTGAGCACGGCCTTTCAGCGGGGGCTGCGGATTGACAGACACGACCGAGACGGCTGCCGCGGTGGGAGGATTCGGCCGTCGGTCTTCCTCGGCGACCTCTGCCGGCCCTGCGGCCAGGCAACCCGTTCGGATCGGCGTGGCGGAGGCGACAGGATGCGATTCGGCGTGTGTGCCGCGCCCCAGGAGGCCGACTGGATCGCCGAGACCGGGGCGGACTTCATCGAGGGCGGGGTCCAGCCGGTGCTCGCACCGAGGCAGGCCGACTGGGCGCCGCCGGTCGCCCCGGCTCGTCTACCCCTTCCCGTGGCGGCGTTCAACGGTTTCTTTCCGCGGGAGCTGAAGCTGACCGGCCCGAAGGCGGACCTGGAGGCCGTGACGACGTACGCCGGGCGGGCCTTCGAGCGGGCGGCCCGGATGGGGGCGAAGGTCGTCGCCCTCGGTTCGGGCGGGGCCCGGCAGGTGGCGGACGGGTGGCCGCGCGACCGGGCCGAGGAGCAGCTCGTCGAGGTGCTCCAGGCGACCGGCCCGCTGGCCCGCGAGGCCGGCGTGACGATCGCGTTGGAGCCGCTGCGGAAGGCCGAGTCGAACGTCCTCAACACGGTGGAGGAGGCGCTGGAGCTGGTCGAAGCGGCCGACGCCCCGGGCGTGGCGGTGCTGGCGGACTTTTTCCACCTGAGCGTCGAGGGCGAGCCCCTCGAGCACCTGGCGGCGGCGGGCGAGCGGCTGGTGCACGTCCACGTGTCCGACCCGGAGGACCGTGGGCCGCCGGGGCCGGGGGGTGCCGACTACGGTCCGCTGATGGCGACGCTGAAGGCCATCGGGTACGCGGGGCGGATCAGCCTGGAATGCCGGTGGGAGGACATGCGGAGGGAGCTCGGTCCGGCGCTCGAGTTTCTGAGGGATCAGTGGAGCGAGACGAGGTAGGCACGAAGGCACCGGGGGACGGAGTGGCGGATGATCACACTGACCGGATTCGCGGACGAGATCAGCCCCGATCTTGGCGAACAGATCGAGACGCTCCAGAGCGAGGACATGAAGCACCTGGAGCTGAGGGGCGTGTGGGACACGAACGTCCTGGACTTCTCGGCCGAGCAGCGGGCCGAGATCAAGTCGCGGCTCGACGCGGCGGGCATCGGCGTCTCGTCGATCGGGTCGCCCATCGGCAAGGTGCGCATCGACGAGCCGTGGGAGGGCCACGTCGAGCGGTTCCGGACGGCCCTCGACGCGGCCGAGCACTTCGAGGCGCCGAACATCCGGCTGTTCAGCTACTACCCGCCGGAGGGCGGGTCGATCGGCGACCATCGCGACGAGGTGCTCCGCCGCCTGAGGGAGCAGGTCCGGATGGCCGGGCCGCGAGGCATCACGCTTCTGCATGAGAACGAGGGCGGCATCTACGGCGAGGGCATCGAGGGGTGCCGCGACCTGGCCGAGAACGTTCCCGGGCTGGGCCTGATCTTCGATCCGGCGAACTTCGTGCAGTCCGGCGTCAAGCCGGCCGAGGCGTGGGGGTCCCTGAAGGACCACGTGGTTTATTTTCATATCAAGGATGCCATCGCGGGGGCGGGGAAGGTCGTCCCGGCGGGCGAAGGGGACGGGTCGATCCCGGCGATCCTCCGCGACGCCCTGTGCGCCCGGGGGTACGAGGGGTTCCTGAGCCTGGAGCCGCACCTGAAGGTCGCGGGCCGGATGAAGGGGTTCAGCGGGCCGGACCTCTTTCGGAAGGCGGTGCAGGCGTTGAAGGCGATCCTGCGGGACCTCGACGTGGCGTACGAATAGGGGCGTCGCCCCCTCACCCCCCCTGTCTTCGCCAAGTCGCCGACGCTCCATAGCTATGGCGACGGAGCGGCTACGGCGGGCAGGCAACCCCTCTCCCCCAATGGGGCGAGGCCGACGGAGGGGAGAGGGAGCCCATGGAGCGGCATCCCTGACAGGCCCTCCGGGCAATCACCCGCCCGGCCGCTCGGCGAGGCGGGCCTTCATGGCGTCGACGACGGCGTAGGGCACGCGGATGGCCCCCGTCCCGACGCCCAGGCGGATGTCGGAGTCGGCGCGGCCGTGCCAGTCTGTGCCGCCGGCCTCCACGAGGCCGAGCCTCGCGGCGAGGGCCCGGTACCTGCGGGCGTAGGCGGCGGAGTGGTCGGGGCTCTGGGTCTCGAGGCCGTCGAGTCCGGCCCCGGCGAGGTGCTCGACGAACCGCTCGACCTCGGCGGCGGGGCGGTTGAGCTGCCGCGGGTGGGCCAGGACCGCCAACCCCCCTGCCCCGTGGACGACGCCGATCGCCGCCTCCGGCTCGATCCGCTCCCGATAGACGTAGGCGGGTTTGCCCCGGCCGAGGTACCGCTCGAACGCCTCGTCCCAGGACCGGACATATCGTTTTTCGAGCATGGCCGCGGCGAAGTGGGCCCGCGTGACGCTCCCGCCGTGGGCCCGGGCCCGGACGTCGTCCATCGCCAGCTCGATGCCGAGTCCGCGGAGCCTTTCGAGGACCTCGCGGTTGCGGCGGTCGCGCCCTTCGCGGGCCTCGGCCAGGGCGGCCCGGAGCGGCCCGTGGGCCGGGTCGATGAAGTAGCCCAGGACGTGGCAGGCGCCGTCCTCGAACTCGGCCGATATCTCGACACCTGGGACGACCTCGATGCCGAACGTCTCCGCGGCCCGGACGGCCTCGGCGACGCCGGCTGCCGTGTCGTGGTCGGTGATGGCGACGGCCCGGAGGCCCGATTCGGCGGCGTGGCGGACCATCTCGCCCGGCGTGTAGACGCCGTCGCTGGCGGTCGTGTGGACGTGGAGGTCCACGAGGTCGGAGCGGGGCATCTTGGGGGCCATGGATCGCCCTTTGAGCGGGTGCCCGCCGCACGGCGAGCCTTGAACTGTAACGTCGGCGGCCCACGCGGGTCAAGGCCGCGTCGACGAAGTCGCGCCCCCGTGAGTGCCGCACGGTCGATGCGTCGCACCTCTTGACCCGAGGCCGGGCGGCGAGTAGTCTCGGGCGTCATGAAACGTGCGCGTCTGGTGGCGGCAGTGGCGGCGTTCGCATTGGCGGCGGGGGCGTGCCACCCGTCGGCCCGCGGCGGCATCGGCGACTGGCTCCAGGACCTCCGCAAGCGGTGGGTCGTCCTGACGTACGACCTCCTCGTCGAGCCGGGCAAGGCCGTCAGCCTGCGGGCCAGCCTCCGCACCGGCTTCCGCTTCGACGGCATCGAGGCGAAGCGGCTCCGGTTCTACCTCGACAAGCAGTTCCTCGGCGAGCGAGTCACCGACGACGACGGCGACGCGGCGATCGAGTTCGCCGTGCCCGAGAAGCCCGGCGACTACCGCATCCGCGTGGGCCTGCACCCGGACGACCAGCCGGAGAAGACCGTCTCGGACGCGACGCTGCTGGTCGCCGCCCGGCGGCCCGACGCCCCCATCGCCATCGTCGACCTCGACAAGACGGTCGTCGCGAGCAGCTTCGCCTACGTCCTGGTGGGCAAGGCCAAGCCCATGCCGGACTCGGCGTCGGTCCTGCGGCGGCTCGACAAGGACCACACGATCGTTTACCTGACGCACCGGCCGGACTTCCTGAGCCACGCGAGCAAGACGTGGCTGCGGACGCACGGCTTCCCGCGGGGCCCCGTCCTGACAAGCACGCTCGCGGGCATGGTCGAGGGCAGCGGCACGTTCAAGACGGAGCGGCTGGCGGCCCTTCGGCAGACTTTCCAGAAGATTCAGATAGGAATTGGCGATAAGTTTTCCGACGCCCAGGCCTACGCCCGAAACGGCATGCGGTCGGTCCTCATCCTGCCGGTCGACTGGTCGGAGGACGACCCGGAGGACTACGAGGAGATCGCCGAGGAGGTCCGGGAGCTCCCCGCGTCGGTCCAGATCGTCTCCGACTGGAAGCAGGTGTCCGGCATCCTGTTCCGGGACGAGACGTATCCGCGGGACCGGATGCTGGAGCGGCTCCGAAGCGTCGCCCGCAGGCTGCGCCAGGACGACGACGATGACGATGAGGATGAAGAAGACGACGACTGACGGGGGGCAGTCGGTTGCCGAGGGTGACCTCCTGCCGGATGTCCCCAGGCGCTTCCGTGCGGCGGGCGCGGCGTTCGCCTTGGCGCTTGTCGCGACAGTCTGCGTCGCGTCTTCGCCCGTGGCTGCGGCCGGTGCGGCCGACGAGAAGGCGGCCAAGGCGAAGGCGTCTGCGGCGACGGGGCCTGAGGCGGTCCTCGTTGTCTTTCCGTTCACCTCGCCGGACGCGGGGCGGGCCGGGCGGAAGATCGCCGAGCGGCTCCGCCTCCGGGCCCGGCGGCTGGGCCTCGTCGTCGTCGATCCGATGAGCGTCACGGATGCGATGAGCGGTGCCGAGCCGCCCACGCTCGAGACGCCGCCCGCCGCCGTCGCGGTCCTCCTTCGCGACCGGTTCCAGGCCCACCTCGGCCTGTGGGGCGACGTGCAGCCGCACGGGGAGGGCTTTCGCATCGACGCCCGCGGCGTCGACGTTCGCGGCGACGAGCCCCGCTCGATGACCCACCGGGCGGCGGCCGCCGAGCCCCAGCTCCTGAACCCCGTCCAGGACGCCATCCTGGAGAAGCTCTCGGGGCTCAAGAAGAAGCCGGTCGCCGAGGCGACGCCCGAGGCCGACGCGAAGGTCCCGACACGCGGGCCGAACCTCGTCGGCAACGGCGGTTTCGAGCTGGGGGAAGTGCACCCGACGGGCTGGGACCGGCTCGACGGTCTGACGACGTTCCGCGTCTCGGGGGTCAGCCCGGCCGGCAAGTGCCTGAAGATCGACACGGACGTGTATCACGATCAGTGGGTGAAATGGCGAGAGCGGTGGCGGGCCGGGGCCCCGCCCGAGGCCGCCCCCCGGAAAACGCCCACCTCCGGCCCGAAGTACAACACCGTGGCGGGCATCTACGGCGTCGAGTTCGTCTGCGACCCGGTCCCCGTCGAGCCCGGCAAGGCCTACAAGGTCGAGGTCGATTACCGGTGCCGGAGCACGGACTTCTTCTTCCCCAAGGTGTTCATCCGGGGCTACGGCAACGTGCAGGGCGAGAAGCGAGTGGTCTACGATGCGTACCTCGCCCTGCGGTCGCTCGAGAAGTTCGACCAGTGGAAACACGGCGTGCGCATCTGCCGCATCCCGACCGACACCCATTCGCCGGTCGAGTTCGTGAAGCTGAAGCTGTACGCCTACTGGCCGCCGGGCGTGTACTACTTCGACAACGTGTCGCTGAAGGAGGCCGTCGGCCCGATCCCCGGGGAGGACGAGTGAGGTCGGGCGCCGGGTTGGGACCGTGCTCTGCGGTCGGATCACGGTTTCGAACGACGTGGGGTCAGTCCTGCGAGCGGGCGGTGCGCGTGCGGAGCTTCTCGATGCGGTCGCGCAGGTGGGCGGCCAGCTCGTAGTTCTCGCGCCGGACGGCCCGCTTCAGTTTTCGCTCCAGCCGCTCCAGGGGCGTCAGGGGCCGGGCCCGGCGGATCTCCCGCTCGAGCTGCTTCAGGAACGCGATCGAGCGTTTCTTCTCGAACCGAAAACCCGTCCCGTCCTCCGGGTCGAGGTCGGCGATCGTCCGGGCCCCGGCCTGGAGTTCGCCCAGGGCGATGTCGTACTGGCTCCGGCGCATCGCCAGCAGGGCCCGGCTGGCCCGGTTCATCCGCACGATGTACGGCCGGTACGATTCCAGCGACTTCCGCTCGTCGTCCGTCTCGCCGTAGCGGCCGATCAGGTCGAGGCACCGCAGGTTCCGGGCCGTGTCGCGGGCACACCGCCCGTACTCCCCGAGCTGAAAGAGGAGCACGTAGCGATAATAGTAGAGAAGTGACTCGTCGCGGAGGTCGCGGCACGTCCGGGCGGGCACGGAGAACCCCCGGTCGGACCCGCGCCGGCGGCGATGGGTCCTCAGGCGGCCCTCCCAGAACGCCAGGAGCGAGGTGAACCCGCGGGGCGTCTTGCCGTCGGGCCGGCCGTCCAACTCGTACTGCTCGACGCCCAGGGGGAGGCGGAGCTGGAGCTTCCGGGCGCCGTCGCGGCCGCGGACCACCCGGACGGGCTGGTCCGGGTCGTAGGGCCACTTCTCCAGGAATCGCCGCAGGTCGTCCGCCATGGTCCACCTGCCCCCGCCGCCGCCGCGCATCGACGGGACACCCGGTTCACGCCTTGCACCCCCTCACTGTCATAGTAGCTCCGATTTGACCTGACCGCAAGCCTCCGGCGGCGTATCATAGGGGACATGGGGCGCTCCGCGCCAGCTCCGACAGGGGGGCCCCAAAGAGCAAGCGGCGCGAACAATCGGCCGCCGAAGTCGTCTGAGTTGGCAAACACGCCCGACGGTTGCCGAGGCGAACACGAAAGGGTCGGACCATGAGCCAGCACACACCCCGAAGCCCGAACGCGGGAGGCGGCGGGGCCGCCAAACCGAAGGGTCGACGCAAGCGGTACGTGATCGCGGCCATCGTGCTCGTCCTCGTGGCCATCGTCGCCCTCGGGCCGACGATCCTCAGCACCGGGCCGGCCCGCACGCGGATCTTCAGCCACGTCGGCACGCTGGTCGGGGGCCGCGTCTCGGCCGAGGGGCTGAGCCTGTCCTGGTTCGGCTCGCAGCGCGTCGACGGCCTCTCGGTCGAGACGGCCGACGGCGAGGAGGCCCTGAGCGGCCTCAACTGCACCCTGGAGCAGGGCCTGGCCAGCTTGGCCATCGGCCCCGGCCGCCTGGGGCGAGTTCGCCTGGCGAACGGCGCCGGGCGGGTCGAGAACCTCCGCCGTCTCGGAGAGGCCCCGTCCCGGACGGCCGCCGAGGACCGGCCGGAGGAGCCCGCCGCGGGCGTGCCGCCCGGGCCCCTGCCCCTCGAGGTCACGATCACCGGCTTCGACCTCCACGCGACCGACGCCACCGTCCACATCAAGGAGGCCACCTTCAAGACCGGCGAGGCGGCCGACACCTTCGACGCCGCCTTCGCCATCCGCCACGGGGCGAAGACCGGCACCGGCACCGCGAGCGGGACGATCCGCGGCCTGTCGTCCGACTGGCAGGGCCCCGAGGCCATCGGCCTCGACGCCACCCTCAAGGCCCGGGAGGTGCCCGTCTCGGCCGTCCTGGGGGTCCTCGCGGCCCTCGACGTCGACGTCAAGGGCGGCGGCGTGCTGGCCGGCAACGCCGACGTCAAACGCGACCGCTCCGGCCGCACCGCCGTCACCACCCGGTGGACCGGAACGGACGTCTGGGCGACGGGCGACGCCCTGAACGGCGACCGGCCCGAGTTGAAGACGCTCGACCTGACGGCCGACCTGGAGCTGGCCGGCGAGGCCGTCACCGTCCGGTCGCTGGACCTGACGACGCCGGTCGCGACGGCCCGGGCGAAAGGAACGTTCGACCTGGGGGCGCTGCTCGCCCAGAGGGCGCCCCAGGGGACCGCCGCGGGGGATGTCGGCGAAGCCACCGCCGTCGTCAATGCCGATCTCGCGGCCGTGTCGCGGATGTTCCCGAACACGATCGGCCTCCACGAGGACGTCCAGCTTACCGGCGGACAACTGACGGCCAACCTGGCCGTCAAGCCCGGCACGGAGGTCAACGCCATCGCCTTTGCCGCCGACGTGAAAGACGTGGCCGGCCGGCGCGGCGAAAAGCAGATCGCGCTGGCGCCGATCAACGTCGAGGCCGACGTCGTCACGGACCGGCAGGGGCTGAACCTGAGGCAGATGACGGCGACGAGCGTGTTCGGCCGGGTCCAGGGCAGCGGCCGCCTCGACGCGCTCGCCCTCCAGGCCGAGCTCCACCTCGACGAGGCCATGCAGGAGGTCAGTCAGTTCGTCGACCTCGGCGAGTTCGGCGCGAGCGGCGATCTCGTGGCCAACGTTAAGACGAGCGGCACCTGGGGCGAAAGCGTCCGCCTGGACGCGTCGGCCGAGGCGACCGACCTGGCCCTGGCGTTCGGCGAGGGGAGCACCTGGCAGGAGCCGCGGGCCACGTTCGCCGCCCACGCCGACCTCGCGTTCGACCAGGCCAAGGCCCTCAAGGCCGTCCTCGCCAAGCCCGTCGAGGTCGAGGCCGCAGCCGGCACCCTGAGCGGCACGGCCGCGATTCGCCGCACCAGCCCCGAATGGACGATCGACGTCGACGCGACCGGCTCGGGCAGCCTGGGCAAGCTCTCCTCCCAGATCGCCGGTTACCTCGGACGGACCGGTCGCGACCAGGCGGTCGGCCTGGACGGCACGTGGCACCTCCAGGCGTCGGCCCAGGGCAAGCCGACCGGGAAGCTCACCGCCGGGCTCCGGGCCCGCACGACCGACCTGGCCTACGTCCAGCCCTCGGCCGGCGGCACCGCCCCGGGACGGGCCACGTCCGTCCAGGACGTCGACGTCACCGCCGACCTCGACACGACCGCCCGCGGCCAGGCACGAGAGGTCCTCGTCAGGAAGTTCCAGGTGGAAGGTCACGGCATCCACGTGCAGGCCGACGGCAGGGCGACCACCGGCGCCGCCAAGGCCGGCGCCCTGACGGCCGACGGCAAGGCCGAGGCCCGCTTCGACCTGGCCAAGCTCTCGGGGCTGCTCGAATCGGTTGGCGTGGTGGCGGCGGGGTCGCGGCTGGCCGGGACGGCGGCGTTCGACGGCTCCGTCGCCACCCGCAGCCGACGCGTCGAGGCCGACGGCACGCTCGACTTGGCGAACCTCGACGTCCATCTGCCCGACACCGGCACGACGGTCGTCGAGGACAAGCTGGTCGTGCCGGTCCACGCGGTCTACCTGCTCGAGACGCAGACGGTCGACCTCAGGCTGGACGGCATCCAGGGGAAGCTGGCGTCGGGCAAGGTGCATGCGGCGATGACGCCGCGAGGCGACCTCCTGGACATCGAGGGAGACGTCGAGCTCGACTTCGACGGGGCCCGGATGCGGCGGGCGCTCGGCACGGCCCTGCCGCCGGACATGGAGATGGCGGGGCCGTACCGCCTGACGGCGGCGGCGAAGGGGCCGGTGAACATGGAGGCCGGGACGTGGAACCAGATGGTCCGCCGTCTCGACAGCGAGGGCGTCATCCAGGTGGCCAGGCTGACCTTCCGGGGCGTGCGGGCCGAGGGCGAGAACCAGCAAATCCGGTGGACGATGGGCGAGGGGAAGGTCACCCGGACCGCCGACCGGAACCAATTCGGGACGCTGGCCGTCAACGAGGGCACCGTGACGCTGGACGGCGAGATGGACCTGAAGGGCGAGGAGGCCCGGTTCCGCGTCGAGGACCCCGTCGAGTTCGCCCGGGAGGTCCAGCTTACGGGCGAGCTGGCCCGGGAGATGCTCGCGTACCTGAGCCCGCTGCTGGGGTCGAGCGTCTCGCCGCGCGGGCGGCTGTCGATGACGATCAATAGGGCCGATATTCCGATGGGCGAGAATATGCTCGAGACGGCCAGCTTCGACGGCGTCTTCAGCGTCGCCGATTTCCAGACGACGTTCGGCGGGCCGTTCGCGTTCCTGGCGAAGTGGCTCGGGGCGAAGGAGGAGATCAAGCCCCAGACGCTCGGCCCGGTCCACGTCCAGCTGAAGCAGGGCCTCATCTACCTCGACGAGCAGGCCGTGACGCTCCAGGGCGGCCTGAAGCTCCGCGTCGACGGGACCGTCCGGGCCGCCGACGGCGCGATGAACGTCATGGTCACGATGCCCCTGACGGAGGGCCTGCTGGAGAGGTTCGGCGTCAAGGCCGACCGGCGGTTCCTTCTGACGGACAAGCTGGTCCGCGTGCCGCTCACCGGGACGGTCACGTCGCCGCGCCTGGACGAGAAGCGGCTGGGCGAGGCGGTGCTGAAATCGTTCACCGACATCCTCCGACCCGGGGGCGGCGAGGGCGAGAACGGCCGCCCGCTCAAGGACATCGGTGAGAAGCTTAAAGACCTCTTTAAGAAACCGAAGGAGGGGGACCCGCCGCCCGAGGAGAAGGCGCCGGAGCAACCGCCCCCCGAACCGCCCAAGGGGCCCCCGCCGGAGGAGAAGAAGCCCGAGCAGGAGGGGCCCGAAGAGAAGAAGCCGCGTGAAGAGCTCCGCGACTTCTTCAAGGACATCTTCAAGAAGCCGGACGACGACTGAGCGGCGCGGCCGACAGCCCCGCAAAACAAGAGCGAGACCCGTTTGACTTTCCGCGAAAGTCGATTATAGTTCCCTGTGGAGGGCCCAGGAAAAGCTCTCGCGAAACCACCCAACGCATCGGCGGGCGGTGCGGCCGGTGGCCCAGGAAACGAACTCGGGCGCCGGGCCGCGCCGGACCTCCGAAACCTGCGAGCGGGACGCGGGCCCTCCCGAAAGCAAGTCGGTGCGCACCGTTTCAGACGGCCATGGCCTGTGCGTGACGGACGATAAGCCTCGCGCGATGGGCCCATCGCGAAGTGTCTGCGCCTACGAGAGGCAGGGCGACGGCCCTGCCTCTTTTTCGTTGGCGCCCCGTGAAAGGGGAGCGCCGCCACGGTCAGCTCACGGGCCCGGCGCGGTCAGCCTCGTTCGAGGAGCGGGTCGGCCAAGCCCGCCTCGGCGAACGCCTCCGCCCGCCGGCGGCAGCTCGCGCACGCCCCGCACGGCGATTCGACGCTCCGGTAGCACGACCAGGTCAGCTCCAGCGGGGCCCCGAGCTCGCTCCCCAGGCGGACCACCTCGGCCTTCGAGAGGCCGATGACGGGCGTCTCGATCGTGATGTGCGTCTCGGGCCGCGTCCCCAGCTCGATGAGCCGCTCGGCCGCCTCGTAGAACTCGGGCCGGCAGTCCGGGTAGCCGGGGGCGTCCTGCTCGACGGCCCCGATGACGATCCGCGACGCGCCGATCGTCTCGGCCCAAGCCGTCGCGATGGCCAGGAAGTTGGCGTTGCGGAACGGAACGTAGGTGCTCGGGACCTCGCCGGGCGTGTCGTCCTCGGGAACCTCGGCTTGCGGATCGGTGAGGCTGCTCCCGCCGGTCCGGCCCAAGTACGCCGCATCGACCGCCAGGTGCGCTTCGGGCCGGAAATGGTCGACGAGCCGGTCGAAGCACGCCCGTTCCTTCGCCGCGGTCCGCTGGCCGTAGCGGACGTGGAGCATCGCCGTGCGGTACCGGGCGGCGGCCCACGCCAAAGCGACGCAGGAGTCCATCCCGCCGCTCACGAGCGCCACGGTCAACGGCTTCCTTTCAGCCATCCGAGAGGCCCCGGGAATCCTACGGCCGGAGGAGGACCTTGATGGCGGTCGGTGCGGTGGCCGCATCGAGGGCCGCCGGCGCGTCGTCCAGCGAGTACGACGCCGTCACCAGCCGCTCGACGCTCACCTCGCCTCCGGCGAGCATTGCGACGGCCGGGCCCATCGGCCCGCACCGCGACCCGACGACGGTCACCTCGTCGACGACGACCGGCGTCAGGCTCGGCCCGGTTTCGTCGGCCACGGTGCTCTTGAGGACGATCGTTCCCCGCGGCCGGACCAGCTCCATCGCCATCGCCAGCCCCTCCGTCGAGCCGGTGCATTCGACCACGAGCGGCACGTCCTGCATCGGCCGGACGTCGGCGGCAGCGACGGCCTCGATGCCGAGCTCCCGGGCGAGGCCGAGCTTCTCGGGGTGCTTGCCGACGACGTGCGTCTCGGCCCCGGCGGCCTTCAGGACCTGCGCGACGAGCAGCCCCAGCCGCCCGTCGCCCAGCACGACCGCTCCCTGGCCGGCCTCGATCTCGACCTGGCGGGTCACCTGGATCGCCGCCGCCAGCGGCTCGGCGAAGACGGCCGCCTCGTCCGGCACCTCGTCGGGCACCGGCACGAGGTTCGTCTCCGGCAGGGCCAGGCGCTCGGCGAACGCCCCGTCCCGGCCCTGGATCCCCAGGACCGTCCGGTCGCGGCAGTGGGTCGGCAGGCCCTGGCGGCAGAGGTCGCACTCGCCGCAGGGGCAGTTGATCCCGCCGACGACGCGCCGCGCGGCGTGCTCGCCCGAGCGGGCGGTCCCGACGAACTCGTGGCCCGGCACGCCGGTGAAGCCCATGTAGCCTCGGAGGAGCTCCAGGTCGGTCCGGCAGACGCCCGCGGCGCGGACCTCGACGACCACCTCTCCCGGGCCGGGTTCCGGCTCGGGGTAAGCGGGATCGACGCGGACACGGCGGCCGTCGAAGACGCAGGCCTTCATGGGGTCTCCAGGCAGGCAATCGGAGCGGGCGCGGGGGGCTACTCCAGCTCCTGCTCGTAGACATCCTTGCCGAACGCCCGTTTCAGCGAATCGCCCACCCCCTCGCGGATGAACGGCCGTTGGTCCCTGCCCCTCGGCATCCGGGGCGGCCAGCCGTACTTCTTGAACGGTTTCTCGGCGGACGCGAGGAACTCCTTCCACGGCCCGGTCTCCCGCGGCAGGTCCTGGCCGGTCATGTACCGCAGGTGCTCCCAGGACTTGTAGGAGACGGCGACGTCGGTGTCGGCGACGCCGTCGGCGAGGGCCTCGGCCGCAGCGGGCTCCTTGAATCCGCGCAGCGATTCGGCCGCGGCGATGCGGACGTCGACGTCCGGGTCGGTCCGCAGGGCCTGGGCCAGCGGGTCGATGACCGCCGGCGTCCCCTCGTGCTGCCCCAGGGCATGGGCCGCGTGGGTACGAACGAACGGGCTCTTGTCCTGGCGGAGGATGTCGGCGAGCGTCTGGACCACCGGTTCGCCGTCGAGCTCTGCCAGGGCGTCGGCCCCCGCCGCCCGGACGGTCCGCTCCGGGTCGCTCTTGGCCACCAAGCACATCAGTTCGACGACCTTCGGGTACTTGTCGGCCCCCCGATGGTTCCCGACGGCGAGGGCGGCCCCGCGGCGAACGCCGGGGTCCTCGCTCTCGAGCTGACGGACCCGCGTGCCCAGCGACTGGCCGCAGCCGGCAGCCACCGCACCGATGAGCAAAGCGACCAAGAGGAACGTTCGGGTCACGCGTCTTCCTCCACGGGGGCGCCGGGACGACCCGCATGGACCGCCTCGGCCTCTCGTCCGCGGCCCGCGGCCTCGGGCGGCCCAAAGAACACCTCCGGCGGGACGAACGTGACGACGTCGATCGGCTCGCCCATGAACCGCCGGCCGACGGCCCGGAACCGGTCGGGGTTGTCGCTGACGAAGCAGCGGACGGCGGTGCGTTCGCCGCCCGGCTCCACCAGGCCTTCCTCGGCCAGCCGGCGGGCCACCTCGTCGGCCACGGCCTCGGCCGAATCCACCAGCGCCACACCTGGGCCGAGGACCTCGCCGATGGCCCCGGCCAGCAGCGGGTAGTGCGTGCACCCCAGCACCACCGCCCCGACACCCGCCTCCCGCAGCGGGTCGAGGTACTCGCGCAACACGGCCCGGACGATGGGGTCCTCCTGCGGCCGGCCCTCCTCCACCAGGGGCACGAGGAGCGGACACGCCCGTTCGACGATGAGGGCCGACGGGTCGACCCGGCGGATGGCGTCGCGGTAGGCGCCGCTGGCGATGGTGGCCTCGGTGGCGATGACGCCCACCGGCCGCCGGTCGGCCGCCTCGACCGCGCCGCGGGCCCCCGGCTCGATGACCCCGCAGAGGGGCAGGTCGAACCGCTCGGCCAGGGCGGGCATCGCTGCCGCGCTCGCCGTGTTGCACGCCACCACCAGGAACTTCGGGTCCCACCGGCCCAGGAACGCGGCGTCCTCGACGGCGAAGCGGGACACGGTCTCGCCGCTCTTGATGCCGTAGGGCACGCGGGCCGTATCGCCGAAATAGACGATCGGCTCGGTGGGGAGACGTCGGCGGATGGCCCGGACGACCGTCAGTCCGCCCAGGCCGGAGTCGAAAATGCCGATAGGCCGTCTCATGCCGCCTCGCCATGCGCGCCGATAGAGTTCCCCGGTCTCGACCCCGCATGATAGACCCGCAGCGGCGCAAATCAAGTGTCCTCACCCCGTGCGGGCGAGCCGGAAGGCCCTCGGGGGCCAAAACGGGGGGCTCGGGGGGCTGGGGCGAAGACCCGGAAAAAGCGTCTCCGAGCCAACCTTGACAGGCCTTGCGAGACGGCCTATACTGCTGTGCTTTTAGGGTCGGACCGGACGTGGTTGCAGCGAAGGGAATTGGCAGAATGAGGACGAGAGAACTCGACAGCCTCAAGAAACTCCTCCTCTCGAAGCGGCAGGAGCTCGTCGGAGACGTCAGCGCCCTGGAGCGGTCGGCCCTCCAGCGGAACCGACAGGAAGCGTCCGGCGACCTGTCGAAAATGCCCCACGACATGGCCGACATCGGCTCGGACAACTACGAGCAGGAGTTTACGCTGGGCCTGATCGAGACCGAGCAGGCCACGCTGAAGGAGATCGAGGAAGCCCTGGAGCGGATCGACAAGGGCGAGTACGGCAAGTGCGTCTCCTGTGGCGAGGCCATCCCGAAGGCCCGCCTGAAGGCCATCCCGCACGCCAAGCTCTGCATTCAATGCAAACGCCTCGAAGAAAAGGGCATGCTCTGACCGATCGCCGCAGCCACCTGCGGTTGTGGCTGGTCGTCGGCGCAGGGCTGGCGGCGGACCTCGCAAGCAAGTCCCTGGCCTGGCATCTGCTGGGCCCCCCGCCGGAAGCCGGCGGTCGAAACGATCCCCATGCCGTCCTCCCGGGCTTCCTTCATCTCGTCACGAGCGCCAATCGCGGCATCGTGTTCGGTTTCAACCCGGCCGAGGGCCTGGGTCTCGGGGAGGCGTGGGCGCGGGTGCTCACGGCCGTCCTCACGGCGGCCACCGCGTTGCTCATCTTCTATATCTTCGCCACGTCCCTTCGCCGCCAATGGGGCGTTCACGTTCTGTGCGGCCTGGTCCTGGCCGGGGCCCTGGGCAACCTGTTCGACCGGATCGTCTTCGGGTATGTCCGCGATTTTCTCGAGGTCACCGCCGAGGTCGACCTCTTCGGACGGACCTTCGGCTGGCCGTACGTGTTCAACCTGGCGGACGTGTTCCTGGTGGTCGGCGTCGTGGGCGTGGCGGTGACGTGCCTGTTCACCGGCCGTGACCGGCCGGCCGAATCCTAGAAACGTACGGCAGCACCAAGTCCGCCTCGTCAGGAGCCCTGCCGTGGCCGACCCCGAAACCGACGAGCGATTCATGCGCCGGGCCCTGGAGCTGGCCGCCCGCGGCTTGGGACGCGTCGAGCCGAACCCGATGGTCGGCGCCGTCGTCGTCGGCAACGGGCAGGTCGTCGGCGAGGGGCACCACGAGCGGTTCGGCGGCCCGCACGCCGAGATCGCCGCCCTCGAAGCGGCCGGCGACGCCGCACGGGGCGCCGACCTCTACGTCACCCTCGAGCCGTGCTGCCATCACGGCAAGACCCCGCCCTGCACCGAGGCGGTCCTGGAGTCGGGCATCTACCGGGTGGTGGCGGCGCTGGCGGACCCCTTCCCGAAGGTCTCCGGCGTGGGCCTGGCGAGGCTCCGCAAGGCGGGGCTGCTGGTCGAGGTCGGCCCCCTGGCCGAGGAGGCCCGCCTCCTCAATGCCGCCTACTTCAAGCGCCAGGAAACCGGCTTGCCGCTGGTCACTGCAAAATGGGCGATGACGCTCGACGGGCGGATCGCCTCGCCCACCGGCGAGAGCCGGTGGATCTCCTCCGATGCCAGCCGCCTGCGGGTCCACGAGATGCGGCGGGTCGCCGACGGCGTCCTCGTCGGCGTCGGGACGGTCACCAACGACGCGCCGTCGCTGACGGTGCGGCACGTCGAGCCGTTTACCGGGCGGGGGCAGCCGACGCGGATCGTCCTCGACGAGAAGCTCGAGATGGCCCCCTCGCGTGAGCCGGCGGCGTCGGCGGCCGAGGTGCCCGTGCTGGTCTACACCAAGGCCGAGGGCCTGGAGCATGCCCCGGAGCGGGCGGCGGCCCTCGAGGCGGTTGGGTGCGCCCTGGTCGCCGTCGACCCGGCCCCGGAGGGGGTGGCGCTTCGGCCCGTTCTGGAAGACCTCTACGAGCGGGGGATGAGCCGCGTGCTCGTCGAGGGGGGTGCGCGTGTCTTCGGCTCGTTTTTCGGCGGGGAGCTGGTCGACCGGGTGGCGGTGTTCGTCAACCCGCGGATTCTCGGTGCGGCGGCCGCCCTCGGGCCCGTCGCCGGGCCGGACGAGCGGGCCCTGTGCGACGCCCTGGCGGTCTCGGACCTGGAGATCGAACGGCTGGGGCCGGACGTCCTTCTTGAGGGCCGGCTGGGGCGGTACTGACGCTTCGGGAAGACGGCCGGCGGATGGGTCGGGCCACGGAGATCGCCGCCGGGGCCGGACAGGATAAACGAGGCGTGCGTCCCCCCGCGAACGCACGCCCACACGCCCGTCGTCCCGGTCAGCCGCCCCGTCGGGCCCGCCAGAGCTCGAGGATTCGCTCGGCCCGTTTCTCGGGGGGCATCCGGTTCAGGATGGCCTGGTCTTGGGGACCGAGCTCCGTGTCGATGAAGTGCTGAAGCTCGCGGGCCCGCTTCCGCAGGTCCTCCTGTCGCCGTGCAGGTTGGCTGCGGAACGCCCGGTGCCGATCGAAGAGCTCGGCCCGCTGGGCTTCGTCGAGGTCGGCGAGGCGCCAGTAGGCGGCATAGAACCGGCCCCGTTCCCGCTCGGGCATGCGGGTCCAGCGGCGGGCGTTCTCGCGGACCTGGTCCGTCTCGAGCTGCAAATGCTCGGAAAGTCGCAGCGGACCGGCGGGGCGCTCGGCCGGCGCAGCGGCCGGGGCACCAACCGTCGGGGCCGTCTTTCGCTGGCCGCCGATCAGCACCTCGGGCATCAGGACGGCGACGATCGCGCCGCAGAGGACGGCCGTGGCGGCCGAGAGGCCGATCAGGCGTAGCCGCCGCTCCCGCCGACGCAACCGTCTCAGGATGTCGCGACGCGTGGCCACGTCAGGTGCCCTCTCGCTCGTCCTTCTCCCGGGCGAGGCGGTCGAGCGCCTCGATGACCGCCACGTCGTCCAGGAGCTCGGCGTCCTCCAGGAAGCTCACGTGGTGGCTGACCTCCCGCTCCACCAGGCCCTTGGGCTGCCGCCAGTGCCCGGACCAGGCGTAGCCGGCGAAGCCGACGACGAGCCCGGCCGCCAGTCCCGCCAGGCCGCTCACGACGCGGCGGAGGCGGCGCCGCCGGACGGCGCGGGCCTGGAGCCGCTCCAACTCGCGATCCTCGGCCAGGCGGCCCATCATCCGGCGGGTGAACCCGGACCGAACAGGGGGAGTGCGGCCCTCATCGAGCAGCTCCCACGTGCCCTCCAGGAGCCGCTTGTGGGCCCGGCACGACTCGCAATGCTCCAGGTGCCGGCGGACGGCCTCCGCCGACGCCGAACCGAGTTCGCCGTCCAGGTAGGCCGCGAGGACGCTTCGCACCCAAGTGCAGACGGTCTTGCCCATGGTCAGGCTCGCGTGGCCCCGGTGGCCCGAGGCGGTGCCGGTGCAGCGGCTATGGGTCCACCCACAGGGATTCTTCGGCGCGCGCCGGCGCATCACGTTAAACCCAGTGCCGGCGGAGCAGTTCCGTGGATAACTGATCGGCGGCGGGAAGCGGACCCGGCGAGAGAGCGTCTAGCCGACGCGCTGGCGCTCGCGGCCGGTCCGGAGGTACAACACGAGGCGGTGCTTGAGGTTTTCGCGGGCCCGGGCCAAGAGGCTCTTGACGGCCATCGTGCTGCACCCGAGTGTCTGGGCGATGTCGGCGTAGCTCATGCCCTCGTACTTGTTGAGGACGACGGCCATCTGCTGCTTCTCGGGCAACTCCTGGACGGCCTCGCGGACCTTGTCCTGGAGCTCGGACCGCTGCATGTGCCCGTCCGGGGCCGGCGCCTCGGGGTCGGGCAGCGTCTGGGGGCCGTCGTGGGACTTCGCGAGCTGCTCCATCGAGACGTCGTCGCGGCGGTTCGAGCGGGCCCGGAGGGCGTTCAGGCTGACGTTGGCCGCGATACGGAACATCCACGTCGAGAACTTCGCGGTGGGCTTGTAGTTGTGGCGGGCCCGGTAGATACGAAGGAAGACCTCCTGGGCGAGGTCCTCGGCGTCGGCGGCATCGGTCACAAACCGGTAGATCAGCCCGATGACGCGGGCGTGATTGCGTTCGACCAACTCCTGGAACGAACGCTCGTCGCCCTTCTGGAACGCCAGCATCAGCTGGACGTCGTAATCCGCTGCGGCGCGCTTTCGTGCCCCTTCAAGCGCCGCGGCGGCCACGGCAACAGCTTTGGCCATGATCGCCCCGTCCCTTCACGGGTACAGGCAAGGATACTGAATCTTGAGCCCCCGCCCTTGGCCGTACACAATACCATACGAACGGAACGGCCCGGACGCCAGCGAAAAATTCGCGGAAGAAAGGGTTTTTTTTGCTCAAAGGCGGAACCAAATCGGCCGGAATCGGCCGTGGCCAGGGAGCCTAGCACCCCAGCCCGTCGAGGAACTCGCGGCCGGCCGTGATGTCTCCCGCCCGGTCGTCGCCGGCCTCCCGCTCGATGACCACCGGCCCGTCGAAGCCGCCCTCCCGCAGGGCTTCGAAGACGGCGGGGAAGTCGACGTCGCCCTCTCCCAGGGGCACCTCCAGGCCCCAGGTCTCGCCCGGCCGGTCGGACCAGGCGGCGTCCTTGGCGTGCATCAGCGTGACCCGCGGGGCCAGGGCCCGGGCCGCCTCGACCGGGTCCTGGGTCCCGTACAGGACGAAGTTCGCCGGGTCGAAGTTGACCGAGACGAAGTCCAGGCCCACCTCATCGAGCACCCGAAGCAGGACGGCCGAGGTCTCCTGCCCCGTCTCCAGGCCGACCGCCAGGCCGCACCCGCCAAGGGCCTCGGCCACGTGCCGGACCCTGGCGAGGGCGTCCGCCCAGGCGTCGCCGCCCGGCTGGGGGAAGGACCCGGCGTGGGTCGTCACGTGCGTGATTCCCAGTTCGGCGATCGCCGGGCCGACGCGCCGGGTGTGCTCCAGGCGCTCGGGAAACGTCCCAGGCATGACGAGGCCGCCCGTCCGGCGGATCGAGGCGATGGAGGCGTAGTCCTCGCCGGCAAAGGCGATCATGCCGGCGGGCGTCTCGAGGCCCGTCCGCTCCAGGGCCGCCGCGATCTCCGCGCGACGTTCGGATTCCAGGTCGCCCGCCCGGCAAAAGGCGAACTGGACGGCCTCGAAGCCCAGCTCGGCGGCCCGCTCAAGGGCCCGGACGGTGTCAGGGATGGCCAGCGACCACAGGGCACAGCCGATCGTCGGTCGAGCCATGGCCTCGCGCCTCCTTCCCCCTCGGCGTTCCCCGGCGGCGCCGCTCGGGCGTGGGCGGCCAGCGGGCAATCATCTCAAGTCCGGTTCCCCGTGGGCCCGATATGGCTCCTGAGCGAGCCAGTCATGGACACGTCGGAAGACCCGCACGAAAGCAGCCGCCTGCTCCGCATCGGCGAGGTCGCCGAACGGGCCGGCGTCTCGCGCCAGGTCGTCAGCAGCTACTGCATGTACGGCCTGATCGCCGAGACCGAGCGGACGCCCGGCGGGCACCGCCTGTTCGACGAGACGGCCGTCCGCCGCGTCCGGCTCATCCAGGACCTGAAGCGCCGGTACACCCTCCGCGAGATCCGCGAGATCTTCATCCGCGACCGGCTGTGAGCCGCTGGCCTCCCAGACGACTGAAGCCGACGCCCAGGCGGCCGCTCAATCCCCCGCCTCTCCCTCCGCCGGCAGGAGGGTCGTCAGGTAGAGCGCGACGTTCGTGCCCACCGCCGCCGCATGGGCCGGCCGATAGCCGCGGCAGTCGAACGCCTCGTACGGTGTGACGGCGAACGCAACGTCGAACGGCGAGTAGACGCCGATCATTCGCTCGCCGTCGAAGGCGCCCCACACCTCCGCGTGCGTCCGGCGCGACTCCGGCAGGTCGAGCGCCCGGCGGAACCGGACCTGACCCGAGACGTTGTACCCCTCGGCGGGCGGCATGCGGCCGGACAGCAGCGGGTGCATCCGCGGCAGGATCCTCAATTCCCACCCGGCCCGCTCCGCGACCGCCACAAGCGACCGATGGAAGTCGGCCGACCCCATCGCCGCCTCCAACCACAGCCTCCCGCCGCCCGCGACGAACGCCTTGAGGGCGGCGACCTCGGCCTCCTCCGGCTCCCACGGCTCGCTGCCCACGATGTACGCCACGTCCCAGCCGGCGAGCTCGGCCGGCACGACGCCCTCGCGTGCGAGTTCCAGCTCGAGGCCGGCCGTCTCCTTCACTTTCGCCGCGAGCCGCTCCAGTCCACCGTAATGGGCCCCGACGCGCCAGTTCCCGCCGTGGCGCACCCGGGCCACGCGGAGCCGCTTCCGCGGCCCGGCCTGGACGTTGGCGGCGGCGTAGCGGGGCTCCTCGGCCTGGGCCTCGCCCGCCAGCTTGGCCCGCAGCGGCGCCTCGTCGGTCGACACCGCCACCAGGTTGACGCCGAATGCGAACAGGTGCTCCTTCGCCGCGTAGGCCTTCATCTGCCACGCACACGAGACGTCGGCCGGGCTGTAGTAGAGGAAGGTCCGGATGCCGTCGTCGACCCCGAGGAGCACCGGCCGGGCCGTGAGCGGCTGCGGGTGGGAGAAGACGGGGTGGTCCGGCTCGAGGCGCTCCAGCGGCCACTCCGGCCAAACCCGCCCGGCGAAGGCCTGGAACCACCGCTGCACCGTCGGGTTGCCGCACGACGCCTCAACGAGCAGCGTCCCGCCAGTGTCGGTGAACGCCCGGAGCTTCGCCTCGTCGGCCCCGGTGAACCGGGGCGCCGATTCGGCCGTCAGGTAGAGGATGGGGGCGTCGTGGAGCTCCTCGATGGGTCGGCCGAGGTCGACGATCTGCCAGTTGAACCGCTGCTCCTTGGCCCGGCCGAGGTAGTACGTGAGATGGGCGATGTCGCGGCGGTGGGCGTTCCACTCGCCGTCGAACTCGAGCTTGTTGAACAGGATCGGCGCCCGGCCCTTCTGGAGGAACATCGCCGCGAAGCACGTCGTCACCAGCGACCCGTATTGCCCGGCCCAGGAGCCGTCGGACTGCTGCTTCTCGACCAGATACTCGGCGGCCTCGCGGAACCAGTCGTGGCCGCCGAAGTACTTGTAGCCGGAGGCGGAGCCGGCCCGCTCGACGCTGTAGAGCCAGTAGTGGACCCGCCGACCGAAGATCGACCCGCCCGCCGGGTTTCGGTTGACCTCGAAGTGCTTGTCGAGCCAGTCGAGGGCGGCGTCGGTCCGCCGGTCGATTTCGTGCCGCATGGTCGGCCGGGACCGGCCCCCGCGGCAGGGGCACCCGCTGCCGGCGTTCAGGGCGTCGGACGTGATGTAGATCGAGGCCAAGCCCGCCGCCGTCATCGACCCGTACCCGTCGGGGAACTGGCGGCTGACGCGGCGATCGGTCTCGCCGTAGGGCCAGGACCCGTCTTCGGGCTTTTGGGTGGCGAAGTAGAGCCGCTGGGCCCGCTGCCACGTGCGCGGGGCCACCTCGATGCGTGCCCGCTCGGCATCGCGGAGGGCAAGGACCGCCATCTGCGTGTTCGACAGGTCCATGTAGCTGGGGCTCGACTTGGCCCCGCCCGTGCCCGTGTAGCCCCATCCGCCTTCGGCGTTCTGCGTGGCCTGGAGCCAAGCGACGTCTCGGCGCATGGCGTCGCGGACGCGCCGCTGGTTATTGCCGGCGAGGTCCCGTTCCAGGTGCGCAAGGGCCATCAGGCGGGCGCTGACGGCGTAGGTATAGCCGGTGTCGCGGGAGAGGACTTCGTCGATGCCCTTCGAGACGGCCGGGTGGTTCGGGCTGACGCCGATGAACGCGAGCGCCAAGACGCATAGCTCGGTCGTGCCGCACGGTTCCGGGGCGTGGTAATAGGCCCTCTCCGGCCAGACGCCGTCGGTCTGCTTCGAGAGGAGATAGTCCCTGGCCTTCTCGACGGCCTGGCGGATCTGGTCGTCGGTGACCTCGGCCCGCACCGGCGCGGCGAACGGTCCGCCTGCGACAAGCAGCGCAACGGCCGCTGCAAGGATGGCTCGCCCGAGCTCCTTGTGACTGCCACGTACCATGGGTTGGTCTGGCCGCCCTCCCCTTTGAGCATACGATACGCAGGCGGCGGGGTCCAAGGCAAACGAAAGGAAGCTTCCGTCACTTCGCCGCGAGGAGACGGAGCCGGAGGAGGTTCAGGGCGACGTTCGTGGCCCGGCGGCGGACGTGCTCGCGGTCGCCGGGAAAGACGTGGCGGGCGGTCTCGGTGCCGGCGGCGGCGGCGAGGGCGAACCAGACCGTGCCGACGGGCTTCTCGGGCGTGCCGCCCGACGGGCCGGCGATGCCTGTGACGGCAACGGCGAGGTCGGCCCCGGCCCGGATGCGGGCCCCTTCGGCCATCGCCCGGGCCACGGGTTCGCTGACCGCCCCGTGCTCGGCGATCAGCTCCGGCGGCACCCCGAGCAGGCGGGTCTTGGAGGCGTCCGAGTAGCAGACTATGGCCTCCAGCAGGCACGCGGAGATGCCCGGCACGGCGACCAGTTCGGACGCGATCATGCCGCCGGTGCACGACTCGGCCAGGGCGAACGTCTTTCCCGCCCGGCCGAGCCGCTCCGCTGCGGCTTCGGCCAGCGTCGTCCGGTCGCGTCCGAAGACGACGCCGCCCAGGCGGTGCTCGACCTCGGCGGCCTCGGCGTCCAGGACGGCGACGACCTTCTCCCTCAGGCCGGTCGCGTGGAGATGGACGTCGATGAGGCCGGCGTGGGCGGCGGTGGCGACGCGGACGGTCCGGCCCGGCTGCATGAGGTCGGCCAGGCGCTCGCCGATCTCCGACTCGGGCATCCCGAGCGTCCGGACGGTCCGCACGCGTGAGACGCGCCCTTCGCTCGCGCCCTCAAGGCGGGGCAGGACCTGCTCGGCGAGCAGGGTCCGCATCTCGTGCGGCACCCCGGGCAGACAGAAAACCTCGGCCCGGCCCTCGTGTGCCGGCAGGTGGATACCGGGGGCCGAGCCGACCGGGTTCGGGAGCGCCTCGGCCCCGGCGGGGAGCCGGGCCTGGCGCAGGTTCGAGGCGGTCAGCTTTCGGCCGCGGGAGGCCGCCCAGTCGTCGAGCATCCGCCGGGCGGCCGCATCCTCGCCCAGGGAGACGCCCATCGCCTCGGCGAGACCCTCCCGCGTCAGGTCGTCCGGCGTCGGGCCGAGCCCGCCGGTGGCAACGACGAGGTCGGCCTCGTCGAGGGCCCGGCGGAACGCATCGGCGATGCCGGGAACGTCGTCGTCGAGCGACTCGTGGCGTCGGACCTCGACGCCGGTCTCGGCCAGGGAGCGGGCGATCTCGGCCCCGTGCGTGTCGAGACGCAGACCGGTGACCAGCTCGCTGCCGACGGAAAGGATGACGGCTTGCACGTTCGCTCCCTGTTGCTTGTGGAGATGTCGGGGACTCCACGCGTGTTCCGGAGCTTCCGCTCCGGGCCCGTCCCAACACACTCCCGCTCGACGCGGCGGCCCCACCGGGCCCGGATACGGCGATTCAACGGGTGAAGTGGAAGAAGATGATGTCGCCGTCCTGGACGACGTAGTCGCGGCCCTCGGCCCGGACGTGGCCGGCCGCCCGGGCCTCCTTGGTGGTCCCGGCGTGCCGGAGGTACTCGTAGGCGACCACCTCGGCCCGGATGAAGCCGGCAGCCATGTCGGTGTGGACGTCGGCGGCGGCCTCGATGGCGGCCGAGCCCCGCGGCAGGCTCCGGGCCGTCACCTCCTTCTCGCTGCACGTGTAGAACGTGATCCGGTCGAGGGCGTCGTGGATGCCGTGAAGCACCTGCGGCGTGTGGAACCGCTTGAGGCCCATCTCCTCCAGGAACGCCGGCCGCTCCCTGGGGTCGAGCTGTCCGATCTCGGCCTCCAGCGACGCCGCCAGCGCCACCACCGGGGCCTGGCCGCGATGCCCGGGCAGCCCGCTCCAGGCCCGGACGGCCTGGGCCTCGTCGGGGCCCCCCGCGTGGTCCTCGTCGACGTTCAGCACCGCCAGGACGGGCTTCTCCGTGAGGAACGTGAAGCCGCGGAGGGCCGCCCGGTCGGCGTCGGACCGGACGGCCTCCGAGACCGGTCGCTCCGATTCGAGGCACTCGCGGACCTTCTCCAGGAGGGCCAGCTCGCGCTGGTGGGCGTCGCGCTCGGGCGTGGGCCTGGCGACCTGTTTCTCCAGCTTCTCGATGCGGCGAAGCGTGACGTCGAGGTCGGCGATGAGGAACTCCCCGAAAAGCTTCGCGGCGTCGGCGGCCGGGTCGACGCGGCCCTCGGGGTGGGGAGCGCGGGCGTCTTCGAAGGCTCGAAGGACGTAGACCAGGGCGTCGGCCCGCCGGAGGTGCTCGGTGATGGCCGTGTTGGCGGGCTTGAAGTCGGGGCGGCCGGGCGCCAGGCCCGGCAGGTCCATCAGGTCAACGTGGACGGGCGTCCGCTTCGTGGCCTCATACAGCTCGACCAGCCAGTCGAGCCGCTCGTCCGGCAGGGCGACGCTCGCGACGTTCGGGTGGTCGGGCCGTGCGGGGTGGGCGGCCGAGTCGATCGTCCCGCCGGCGAGGGCGTCGAACAGGCACGTCTTGCCCGCGAGGCCGAGCCCGGTCAGAGCTGCGTTCACCAGCGATGCCTCCCTGCTGGGGTCCTCCACGGACGTCGCCGGGGCCGGGCCGTCACCGGCGGGCCGATCAGCCCCCGCCGTTCATGCTGGCCTCGATCTTGTCGAGTAGCTTCTCGAAGGCCGCCAGGTCGCGGTCCGAGAGCGATCGGATCGCCTCGAAGGTCGAGCGGACCTTGGCGTCGCGGTAGGCCTTGACGGCCCGGCGTCCCTTCGGCGTCAGGGCCACGTCGATCCTTCGCTTGTCGTCGGGGTTGATGGAGCAGACGACGAGCTTCTCGTCGTATCGCTGCTCGAGGGCCTTGATGATCCGCGACATCTGGGCGGGCAGGACGCCGACGTACCGCCGAAGCTCGCCGACGGTGAGGGATTCGTCGCGTCCTTCGAGGGCGTCCAGGGTCAGGAACTCCGATTCGGACAGGTCGTAGCCGCCCTTGAACTTCTCCCGCTGCGACTGGATCCAGGTTCGCTTCAGGAGGTCGAAGATCTGGAGGGCGAGCCGCTGGCTCGTCTGATCACGGTTCGTCAACAGCGTATTCCTCGCTGGGCCTCGCTGCGGGGGTGTCACCCGCCGTCCGGGCGGTCCCGAAGCGGCCGGGCGAGGGCCGCAGACCGGCCCCCCGGCGACGGTCGGCTCCTCAGCCCACCTGCGGTCGGCCGGCTTCCTGGGCCACCGGTCGCCCGACGGGCGTGCCCGGCGCTTCGTCGTCCTCCTCGGTCGCTCCCTCCTGCACGCGGTCGCGCATCAGGCGGCCGGGCTTGAACTTGACGGTTCGCTTCTCGGGCACGGGCACGCGTTTGCCGGTCCGGGGGTTGCGGGCGGTCCGGGCCTCGTGCGTTCGGACCTCGAAGACGCCGAAGTCGCGGAACTCCAGGCGGTTGCCCTGTCCCAACTCGGAGACCACCTCGTTCAGGAACTCCTGAACGATCTGCTTGACGAGAACGCGTTTGTTTCCGGTAGCGTCGGCGATGCGGTCGGTGAGCTGCTTCTTGGTTACGGTAGGCATGAGCACCCCCAACGATGAAATCCGATGGTCCGGATAAATGCGGTACCGCCTCAGCACCCCGCGTCGAGCCGCCGACCGGCCGGGCATGGGCCGACTGGCCGGCCGACAACGGCCCCCGCAACGCCCAGACGCCGCTGGAATTGGTCCGGGCCGACCCTAAGGCGCGGGCCCCCGCGACGCAAGCAAAATCGGCAGCCCCCTCACGGCGGCCGAGAGTCGGCCGCGTCGGCCTTGGCGCGCTTCGCCTCGGCGTGGGTCTTCTTGTCGGCGACCACCAGGCTGGGCTCCTCGATGCGAACGAACGAGTGCGGCGGAACGGCGTGAGTGAGCCACACGTTGCCGCCCACGGTGCTACCCTTGCCGACGACCGTCTCGCCGCCGAGAAGCGTGGCCCCGGAATAGACGGTCACGTCGTCGCCGAGTGTCGGGTGCCGCTTGTGGCCGCGAAGGAGCCGACCCTTCTCGTCCTTGGGGAAGCTCAGGGCCCCGAGGGTCACGCCCTGGTAGATCTTGACCCGGTCGCCGATCTCGGCCGTCTCGCCGATGACGACGCCCGTGCCGTGGTCGATGAAGAAGCTCCGGCCGATCGTCGCTCCCGGATGGATGTCGATGCCGGTCTCGCCGTGGGCGATCTCGGTCATGATCCGCGGCAGGAGCGGCACCTTCAGGTCCCACAGCTCGTGGGCGACCCGGTAGACCGTGACCGCCGCCTGGCCGGGATAGCTGAAGATGATCTCCTCCAGGCCCTTCGCGGCGGGGTCGCCGTCGTAGGCGGCCTGGACGTCTTCGGCCAGGAGGCGTCGGATCCGGGGGACCCGCTTCAGAAACTCGACAGCCAGCTCCGACGCCAAGTCCTGGCAGTGTCGGCACGTGCCTTCGGTGCGCCGGCACTCGTGCTGGATGCTCAGGTAGATCTGGTCGGCCAGGAGACGGAAAACGCCCCACATCCGGTCGCCGATGTGATAGGGCACGTTCTCCCGGGTGAAATGGCGCCGCCCGAAGTAGCCCGGATAAAGGATTTCCTTGAGGCCCTGGATCAGGTCGGCGACGGCCTCGCGTGAGGGGAGCTCCCGCAGGCCCAGGTGGTTGATCTGGGGGACCTCGTCGTAGGTCTCGACGATCCGGGAAATGACCTCGGCCAGCCCGTTCTCCGGCGGCTCCTTGGGGGCCATGGCGCGTTTCCCTGTAACCTCAGACTTGCAAAAGAATTATAACTCGGATTTCCAGCCGGGGCAACCGGCCCTTGGGCCGAAAAACCGCGCATCCGGGCGCCACCGGCGGCCCCCTGCCGCAGACCGGCCGCCCCGGCCGGGCCCGTACCCGGGCCGCGGGGGGGCCTATTGCTCTTCCTTGGCGACCTTGCTGGCCTCGACGATCTGCTGCTGGACGTTTCCGGGGACCGGCTCGTAGTGGGAGAACTCCATCGTGTAGGCCCCCTGGCCGCCGGTGATGCTCCGGAGCTGGGTGTTGTACTGGGCGACTTCTGCCAGGGGCACCTGGGCCTGGATCGTCTGGGTGCCCCCGGCGCCGGCCTCCATGCCCTGGATCCGCCCGCGCCGGCTGTTCAGGTCGCCGGTGATGTCTCCCAGGAACTGGTCCGGCACCGTGATGGCCATGTTGACGTAGGGCTCGAGGATGACGGGCCTGGCCTTCTCGACAGCGTCGCGGAAGGCGTTGCGGCCAGCGATCTTGAACGCGATCTCCTTCGAGTCCACCGGGTGGTGCTTGCCGTCGTAGACGATGACGCGGGCGTCCTGGAAGGGATACCCCGCGATGACGCCCTCCTCCATGGCCTCGACGACGCCCTTTTCGATGGCCGGCAGGAACGGCTTGGGGATGGACCCGCCGAAAATCTCGTCGACGAACTCGTAGCCCGAGTCGCGCTCCATGGGCTCGACGCGGAGGTAGACCTCGCCGAACTGGCCCGCCCCGCCGGTCTGCTTCTTGTGCCGGTAGTGGCCCTCGGCCTTGCCGGTGATGGTCTCGCGGTAGGGGATCTTGGGCGGCTTGGTGTCGACCTCGACCTGGTAGCGGCGCTTCAGGCGGGCCAGCGACGTCTGAAGGTGGATGTCGCCGTAGCCGCTCAGGACCAGCTCATTGGTCTGACGGTCGCGGCTCGTCCGGAGCGTCGGGTCCTCCTCGGTCAGCTTGGCCAGGGCCTCGGAGACCTTCTGCTCATCGCCGCGGCTCTTGGGCTGAAGGGCGAGCGAGAACATCGGGACCGGGAGGTTGATGGGCGGCACGTGGAGGGGGTCGGGGCCCGTTGAGACGGTGCTGCCGATCTCGAGGGCGGCGATCTTCGCCACGCCGACAATGTCGCCCGCGACGGCTTCGCCGACCGGCTCGGTGTCCTTGCCCTGGGCCCGCAAAAGCTGCGGGAAGCGCGTCTCGCGGCGGTCGTCGTCGATGCGGGCCGAGGTGTCCGCCTCCAGCCGGCCGCTGAAGACCCGCAGGTACGCGATCTTCCCCACGTACGGGTCGCTGACCACCTTAAACACCTGGGCGCAAAGCGGGGCCGACGGATCGGCCTTCAGGAGCACCTCCTCGGCGTCCTCCTCCGTGCCCTTACGGGCCATGCGCTGCCTCGCCTGGACCGGAGACGGCGTGCGGCCGGCGATCACGTCCAGAAGCTCCTCGACGCCGATCTCGCCGCGGGCGCTCATGAAGAGGACCGGCACCAGCGTCCCCCCGACGAGGGCCTTGGCGAACGCGCCGGCCAGCTCCTCGGCCGAAATCTCCTCCTCCCCGAGGTAGCGTTCCATGAGCCGGTCGTCGGCCTCGATGACCGACTCGACGACCTCGCTGTGGGCCGAAGCCAGGTCCATCAGGGCCTCGCCGGACTCCTCGGCGAACGCGTCGATGACGCCGTTGAAGTCGGCCGACTGGCCTACAGGGACCGTCAGGACCTTGCAAACGCTGCCGAGGGCCTCCTGGATCTGGGCGACCACGGCCGCCAGGTCGACGTTCTCGGCGTCGGCCTTGTTGACGACGATCAGGCGTGCCAGGCCCCGTTCGCCGGCCTCGCGAAAGAGCCGCCGCGTGTGCACGTCGACGCCCACGCTGGCGCTGACGACGACGACCGCCGTCTCGGCAGCGGCCATGGCCCAGACGGCCTGGCCGAGGAAGTCGCCGTAGCCCGGCGTGTCGAGCAGGTTGACGTGCGTGCCCTTCCAGGGCAGGTGAAGCACGGAGGTGAAGATGCTGCCCTGGCGCTCCTTCTCCTCGGGCTCGAAGTCGCTGACGGTGTTGCCTTCGTCGGAGCTTCCGAGGCGGGTCGTCAGGCCGGCCTTGTGGAGCATCGCTTCCGAGAGCTGCGTCTTGCCCCCGTGGACGTGGCCCACCAGGGCGACGTTGCGGATGGCTTCGGTCTGAACGTCAGGCATGGTTTCCTCCAACGGTGCATTGCAGCTTGCGACTTGCGGCACTCTCAGGCTTCGGCGTGCTTCCGCACACCGCTCGAAGCCGACAAGTAAGCGATGTCACTCCTCGGCGGTCTCGGCCGCCTCGAGGGCATCCTCCAGTGTCAGCGTCCCTTCGTAGAGGGCCCGCCCGATGATGGCGCCGGCACAGCCGGCCTCGCGGAGCCCGGCCACGTCTTCAGCCGTCGTCACGCCCCCCGAGCCGATCACCGGCACCGGGCTGACCCGCACCAGGTCGGCCGTGGCCGCCACGTTCGGACCGCTCATCATACCATCCCGGGCGATGTCTGTATAGACAATCGCCGCGAGGGCCGCATCGCGGAACCACTCGACCATCTGGGCCGCCGACCGCGTCGTCTCGCTTTGCCATCCCTCGACGGCGACGCGCCCCTCGCGGGCGTCCAGGCCCAGGACGATGCGCCCCGGCAGCACCTCGGCCAGCGTCCGGAGCCATTCGGGATTCTCGACCGCCCGCGTGCCGACGATCACCCGGGCCACGCCGGTCGCCAGGGCTGACTCGGCATCTCTACGCGTCCGAATGCCGCCGCCCAGCTCAATGTGCATCGAGACGGCGGCGGCGACCTGCCGCACGACGTCCAGGTGGACCGGTGCGCCCGACCGGGCCCCGTCCAGATCCACCACGTGGAGCCACCGCTCGCCGGGCGGGACGCCCTTGGCCTCCAGCGCCGCCTCGAACCGCCGGGCCACGCCGACCGGGGCCTCGTCGAAGACGGTCTCGTCGTCGAACCGCCCCTGGCGAAGGCGGACGCACCGCCCGCCGCGCAAGTCGATCGCCGGGAGAATGATCATGGCGGAGCCCCGCGGACCCTACGTCCGGGTGGCGAAGTTCTCCAGCAGCCGCAGCCCCGCCGCCTGGCTCTTCTCCGGGTGGAACTGCGTCGCCATCAGGTTCCCGGACGCCACAGCGCTGGCGAAGTACCCGCCGTAATCGGTCCGGGCGGCGACCACCTCGCCGTCGGCGGGGTCCGCATGATAGGAATGGGCAAAGTAGAAGTAAAGCCCCCCGCTCGGCATCCCGGCCAGCAGCGGCGAATCGCCCACCGCCTCCACGGCGTTCCACCCCATGTGAGGCACTTTCAACCCCTGCTCGACCACCCGCCGCGCGAACCGAACCACCCGCCCGGCCATCAGGCCCAGGCCCTGCGGCAGGGGCCCGCCCCGCGTCGCCTCCACCTCGACGGGGGCTTCGGCCACCTCCTCGCTCTCCTCAAACAGGACCTGGAGGCCCAGGCAGATGCCGAGGAACGGCCGGCCGGCGGCGGCGAACTCGCGGATCGGCGCAACCAGGCCGCGGTCGCGAATCGCTTGCATGGCGTCACCGAACGCCCCGACGCCCGGGACGACCAGCCGGTCGGCCCGCGCCACGTCTTCAGGGCGCGACGAGACCTCGGCCGGATGGCCGATCCGCTCCAGGGCCTTCTGGACGCTCCGGAGGTTGCCCATGCCGTAGTCGACGATCACGATCATCGTGTGTCCGCCCCGGCCGGTCGCCCGGCCCGTGCCGCGTGCCCGGCAGGGCGCAGCAAGAGCATCCCAAGCCCGATGCCCAAAGGGGTATAGCCGCGACCCGCTGGGAAGACGCTCCCCGGGGGGTCGCGGCTACATGAAGGCGCCGCCCGCACGCACCCGCGGCGCGCGGCCACGGGGCCTGTCCGTTGCGGTCCTTGCCGTCCTCGCCCCGGTCAGCGCGGGGAGACGATGATCTCGACGCGGCGGTTCTTGGCCTTGCCGGTCGACGTCGCATTCGACGCCACCGGCCGCGTCTCGCCGAACCCGGCCGTGCGGATGCGGCCAGGCTCGATGCCCTTCGAGGCCAGGTACTCGGCCACCGACTTGGCCCGGGCGTAGGAAAGCTCCCAGTTGTCCTTCCACAGGTGCTTTGTCTTACGGATCGGCTCGTTGTCGGTGTGCCCCTCGACCCGGATCCTGTGCGTCGGGTACTCCCGGCGCAGCACGCTGGCCACGTTGTCGAGCACCTGCTTCGACGCGCTGCGGAGGGTCGCGCTGCCCGAGGAGAACAGGACCTGGTCCGACACGGTGACCGTCATCGTGTCGCCGGTTACGACCACGCCCACGTCGTCCCCGAAATCGGGCGCCATGACGGGCTCGGGCACCGTCTCAACGACCGTCCTCGTCCGGGGCGGCGGAGTCGTGTCGATGGCCGGGAGCGGCTCGGGATAGCTCGGCGCAGCCTGGGCCTCCTGGATTTGCCGCTCGAGATCGGCGATCCGCCGCTCCTGTTCCAGGTTCCGCCGATACACATCCTCGTACTGGCGGCTGAGAGCGGCATTGCGCTCGTACTGAGACTGTTGGCCGCAGCCGCCCAGTGCGGCCGCCATCGCCACCAGCAGGATCACCGCTACGGCCCGCGTCGTCGGCCGCATCGGGCGCCACAATGTGCTCACGTCTCGCATCAGGTGCTCCTTTCCCTCGTTTCGTTACCGGCCGGTAGGGCGCGTCCGCCCGGCCGCTCTCCCTGTCGCGCTGCCTCTGTGCCCGGCGGCCCGCTTCACGGGCGGCCCGCCCGTTCCGTCTTCTCTCCCCCCGCCGACGACGACCTCTCAACCCGCAGGCCTTTGATCGCCCGGTACAGATGCCGCACGCACGGCACGATCAGGATGCCCACGGCGAGCAGGACGACCACGATCCAGTAGCCCGGCACCGTGTCCTGCCACGGGTACAGCCGGAAGTTAACGTCCGCCCGCGGCGCGTTCAGAACGAGCAGCATCACCACGTAGCCGAACACCAGCAGACACAGCACCAGCACGATCCACAGGCCGACACTCCTGCTCGTGCCTTTGCCCATCCGTCCGCCTCTCTCTCCCCTCTACGTCCCGGCAGGACCGAACCCGAGGTAACCCAGGATCACGTCCTGGACCAGCATGACGACGCCGGCCGCCAGCCCCAGGAACGGCCCGTAGGGCACCTCGTGACTGGCCGGGGCCCGCGGCGGCTCCATGCCCGTCTCAACCGACCGGTCCTCCTCCCGCACGGCCAGGTGGAATCCGACGCCGAACGCCACCAGCGCTGCCGCCAGCATCCCTCGCGGCCCGATCGACCAGTCCTCCCGGTTCGCCGCCAGCGCCGCCGTCACGAGCAGGATGAACCCGACGAGCGTTCCCGCCAAAGCGCCCCAGGGCACGGCCGTCGCCGCCGACTCGGGGGCGTGCGCCTCGTCTGCTCCGTCCTCCTCGCCCTTCGCGTCCCCGCCCTTCTCGGCCTCCGCGCCGCCCGAACGAAGGAGGTTCCAGATGCCGTACGGCAGGGCCAGGAACGGCGCCACGAAGAACACGAGAACCGCACCGACCCAACCCAGCACCGCGCCTACCGCCGCCATCAGGTACGCGTCGCCGAGGCCCATCGCCTCCTTCTTGAAGCCCTGCGTGGCGACGACCTTCGTCAGATACACGATTCCCGCGCCGACCGCCGCCCCAACGAGCGCCAGGACGGCGGCGTCCGTCCGGGCCCAGCCGGTGATGGGCGGCAGCTCCCGGCTCGGCAAACCTAATGCCTGGATCCGCGGCCACGTGAAGCTGCCCGCCACGCCCACGGCCAAGGCCGTGTGCGTCACCGACGTATAGATCTCCTTGCGTTCCAGGTCGATGACCCCGCAGACCAGCAGGGCGGCGGCCAGCGCCATGTAGACGGCGTAGACGCCCAGATGGTCTGCCCCGGCCTGCTCCGCCCCGCTGCGAACGCCCAGCTTGAAGTACGCCAGCCAGTAGCCGAACAGCAGCAGGCCCGTCACCAGCTCGACAACCATGTACCGCGGGCTGAACGGCGTGCGGCAGCTGCGGCACCGCCCGCCCAGCACAAAGTAGCTGACGACCGGGATGTTGTCGTACCAGGCAATCGGGGCCAGGCACGTCGGACAATGCGACGGCGGCCACACCAGGCTCTTGCCCGCCGGAAGCCGGTGGATACAGACGTTGAGGAAACTTCCGACGCACAGGCCGAGCGCGAAAAGGAAGGCGCCGAACGCCCACGACTCGGCCATAGCCGCCAGAGTTTCGCCCATCCGCTCCACCGGTCCCGGCCCGGCCGTGCCGGAACGACACCCGCGGGGGGCGTCGCCCGATCCCGAACGCCTGAGCGGAGGGCGCATCCGCTGTCGGCGGCTTGGGCTGCCGGGCACGTCGAGCAGTGCGACTGCCGGCCGCGAGGGGGTACGTCCTGCCGCTAGGGCCGACTGCACGCGCACTGTAGCAATCCGCCAGGAACGATGCAAGGCAATTCGGCAAGAAATACAATATTTTGTGGCCCGCCGAGCCGAAAGGCCCATTCAGGGCCACTGGGCCCCTACCGATTGGGCCTCTCTGGGTCACGGGAACCGGCCTGCGCGGCCCGCAAACGGCGTCTCTGGGCGCCCTTCCGAACCCGCTTCGGGGGCTTTTGTCCTTACCAGGATGCTCCAAATACCCCCAATGGCCGGTTGACCAGCCCATTCGGGGCCGCTATCGTGCCACGCCGCATCGGGGCGAGGGGGGGAGGAATCCGTGGAACTGGCGATCAAACCCGACTTCGACCGGGCCATGGAGCGGATGGAGGCCTGGTGGGAGTGCCGGGTCCTCGATCGGCCGCCTGTCACCATCCAGATTCGCCCGGAGCGGGCCCCTGTCCTGCCCGAGAAGGCCCATGCCACCCTCCGCGACCGATGGCTCGACTTCCCCTACCACCTCGACCGGTTCGAGGCGGGGCTCGACGGGGCCGTCTTCCTCGCCGAGACGTTCCCCGCCTTCGGGCCGAACCTCGGGCCCGACCTGTGCGCGACAGTCTTCGGGTGTGCCCTGGAGTTCGGCGAGCGGACGAGCTGGTCGACGCCCATTGTCGATTCCTGCCGCGATGTTCTGGACCTCCAGCCCGACCTGGACACGCCCTGCTGGAATGCCATCCGGGAGGCGACCGAGGAGTCGCTGGAGCGCGGCCGGGGGCGGTGGGTCACCGAAATGCCCGACCTCCACACGAACGGCGACCTGGTGGCGGCCCTTCGCGACCCGCAGGGGATGTGCCTCGACATCGCCATGGACACCGAAGGCGTCCGGGCCGCCTGCAACCACGTCACCGAGACGGCCTTCGAGCCGATGTTCGAGGACCTGCGGTCGCGGATCCGGGCCCGCGGCCAGCCCTGCACGACGTGGACGCCGTTCCTGCACGCGGGGTCGGCCTATATGACGAGCTGCGATGTTATCTGCATGATTTCGCCAGAGATGTTCGAGGAGGCGATCCTGCCGTCCATCCGCCGGGAGATGGGGTACCTGGAACGAAGCCTGTTCCACCTCGACGGCCCCGGCGCGGTGCGGCACCTCGAGGCCCTGCTCGCCTGCCCGGAGCTCGACGGCGTCCAGTGGATCTTCGGCGCCGGGTCGGGACCGGCGCGGAAGTGGGTCGACGTCTACCGGCGAATCCAGGACGCCGGCAAGTGCATCGACCTGCACGCCGAGGACCTCGACGACTGCCGGGCCGTGGCCGAGCACGTCCGGCCCGAGGGCGTCTGGTTCCGCCCCATGGGTGCCTACCCGCGCGAAGAAGCCGAGGATTTCATCCGCTGGACCGAGCGCTGGGCGGCTCGACGGACGTGAGTGCCGAGGTGCCGGAGTACCGGGGAAGAAAGCCGGGCGGGCGCCCGGTCGTTGGGCCGAAACCTGTTGCGGACGCATCGTCCTGGGCCCTAAGATTGGTGCATGCAGAGACAGCGTTCCAACACGCTCTGGCTGGTCGTCGTCAACGCCGTCTACGCGGTGGTCGCGATCCTCGGGTGGCCGGTCTACGTCGCCCTGCTGATCGCGCGGAAGAAGTATCGCAGCCGGTTCTGGGAGCGGCTCGGCCTCGTGCCGCGGTTCGAGGGCGGCCGCAAGCGCCTCTGGGTCCACGCCATCAGCGTCGGCGAGGTCGAGGCCGCCCGGACGTTCGTGCCGGCCCTTGCCGAGGCCCTGCCCGAGGTCGAGATCGTCGTCTCGACCACCACGATGACGGGCCGGCAGCGCGCCGAACGGCTTTTCCCGGACCGGCCGGTGTTCCACTTCCCAATCGACCTCGCCCCGTGCGTCCTGCTGGCCCTGCGCCGGGTGCGGCCGACCGCCGTCATCCAGGTCGAGTCGGAATGGTGGCCGAACTTCTTCCTGTTGGCCGCGCGGCGGGGCCTTCCCGTCATGATCGTCAACCTGCGGATGACCGACCGGAGCCAGCGGGGCTACCGTCGCATCCGCCCCCTCATGCGGACGGTGATCGACTCCTGTGCGGCCATCGGCGTCCAGGCGCCGCTCTACACCGACCGGCTCCTCGGCCTGGGGGCGCGGCCCGAGCACATCCACGCGACCGGCCAGATGAAGCACGACGGCGTCGGCTTTCGGGACACGGTCGAGGGCGCGGGCGCCCTGCGCCGCGATGTGAAGATCGAGCCGGACGCCCCGGTCGTCGTTGCCGGAAGCACCGGGCCCGGCGAGGAAGCTCTGCTGCTCGGCGCCTACGAGCGGGCCCGCAAGTGGCACCCGCGCCTGCGCCTGGTGATTGTCCCGAGGCGCCCCGAGAGCTTCGACCGGGCGGCCGAGGCAATCCTTGCCGCCGGCCACGGCCTCCTGCGGCGATCGAGCGGCGAATGGCTCGGCCCCCGCCTGAAACCCCCCGTCATCCTCGGCGACACGATGGGCGAGCTGATGGCCTGGTACGCCTTGGCCGACGTCGTCGTCCTCGGGCGCAGCTTCGTCCCACTCGGCGGGTCGAACCCCATGGAGCCGGGGTCGCTGGGCAAGCCCCTCGTCTGGGGCCCGGAGATGTACAACTTCCCGGTCGAGGCCCCCGCGATGGTCCAGGCCGGGGCGGCCATCGAGGGGGCCGACGCCGAGGCCCTGGCCAAGACCATCGACGATCTCTTGACCGACGCCGACAAGCGGCGTCAAATGGGCGAGGCGGCCCGCCGGACGATCCGAAGCATGCAAGGCGCGACGCAGCGGAACGTCGACCTCGTCGTCCGGACGCTCCGGGAACAGGGCTTGAGGGAGGCATCCGGGCGTCCGAGCTAGCCGCCGGCCTCGGCCGGCGCGTGGCTTTCGGTCGTCGGCCTTGCACGGCGCCGTACGAGGACCCATGAGCCCGACTGACCGCAGTGAACTGATGGCCGGCGTCCGGGGCGTCGTCGTCAAACTCGGCACGCAGGTCCTGACGGATGAGCGCGGCCGGCTCGACGCCGACCTGATCGGCCGGATCGCCGACCAGGTCCACGCCCTGAAGGAGCGCGGCCTTCGCGTGGCGGTCGTCTCGAGCGGTGCGATCGGGGCCGGCCTCGCCGCCCTCGATCTGGCCGAGCGCCCCGAGGCCCTGCCCCGCCTCCAGGCCTGTGCCGCCGTCGGCCAAGCCGGACTCATGCGGGCCTTCGACGAGGCCCTTAAGCGTCACGGCCGACACGCCGCCCAGGTCCTTCTCACGCGCGGTGACATGGAGGACCGGACGCGGTACCTGAACGTCCGAAACTGCATCCACGCCCTCCAGGCCTACGGGGCCGTGCCGGTCATCAACGAGAACGACACGGTCAGCGTCGACGAAATCCGCTTCGGCGACAACGACATCCTCGCTGCCATGGTCACGAACCTCCTGCGGGCCGACCTGCTGGTGCTGCTGACGACCGTCGAGGGCGTCTATCGCGACGCCGACCGGACGGACCTGTTCGACGTCGTGGAGGACTTCGAGGAGACGTCGGAGGCGGCGGACGGGTCGCGGTCGGCCCTCGGGACGGGCGGAATGGCCTCGAAGCTGGAGGCCGTGGGAAAAGTGCTGGCGGCGGGGGAGATGGCCGCCATCGCCGACGGGCGCCGAGAGAACGTCCTAGGCGACCTCCTGGCCGGCCAAGCCGTCGGCACGCTCTTCCTTCCCCGGACGGCGAAGCTCTCTTCGCGCCGCCGGTGGATCGGCCTGACGCGGCGGCCGCGCGGCAAGCTGGTCGTCGACGCCGGGGCCGCGCGCGCCATCCGGAACCGAAAGAGCCTCCTCGCCATCGGCATCACCCGCGTCGAAGGGACGTTCGAGGCGGGCGACGTCGTCCAAGTGGCCGACTCGGCCGGCAAGGAGCTTGCCCAAGGCCTGACGAACTACTCGGCCGCCGACGCCGACCGCATCAAGGGCCTGAAGACCGACCGCTTCAGGCAGGTGCTCGGCGAGCACCCCTACGACGAGGTCATCCACGCGGACAATCTCGTCCTGACGGCGTGAGCGTCGGGGCGGACGAAGGCCGGTCAAACATCTACCGCGGCCTGCCGGTCGCCGCCCGGCGTCTCGGACCTGCGCTTGCCAGGAACCCGCTCCCTCCGACCGCGTCGGCTTCGAGCCGAAGCGTCACGCACCCGCACTCCCCCGTCCGGTAGCAGGCGATGCCGCGCTCGGCGAGCCACGGGGGTTCAGCCGCCTGGTGCGGCAGGCGTCGACCCGACGAAACCACCAGCACGCGGGCACCCGTCGCGGCGGCGAGCCGCTCGACGGCCTCCGGCGCCCCGCCGTGGTGGGGCCACAGCATCGCGTCCGCCGCCAGGTCAGGCGCTGCCGCCAGAAGTTCGTCGATCCCGGCCGGTTCGAGGTCGCCCGTCAGGAGCAACCGCCGTCCCCCGTCGGCGATCGAAAGCACCAGCGACCCGTCGTTGATCTCGTCGGTCTGCGAGGAGTCGCCCCGCGGCCAGACGCCACAAACTTCCGTCCTCCCCGTGCCGCTCAAGCGGTCGCCGCCGGAGAAGAACGTCACCTGGGCACCGCGGGCCAGCAAGGCCTCGATGACCGCCCCGTCGACCTCGATCCGCTCCCGTACGAAGGTCGGCGGGACGAAGACCTGACGCACGCCGAACCGCTCCGCGAGCGGCAGGATATCCTTGAAGTGGTCGAAGTGGGCGTGGCTGAGAAAGACGGCGTCGATCCGCCCCACGCCGCGCGACCAGATGGCCGGCGCTGTCGCCCCCTCCCCCGCCCGGGCCCACGAAAGCGACGACCCGGCATCGTAAAGGAGCGTCCGGCCGTTCGGCAGCTCCACCAGCGCTGCCACCCCGTGCCCGACGGCGGGGAACGTGGCGGTCGCTTGGTCCGGAACGCGCCGGCCGCCCGTCCAGAGAAAGACTGCCGCTGCGGCCAGGCTAGCCAAGGCCAGCGACCGGGGGGATACTCTCAGCCGCTCCCTGAACGCCCACGCCGCCAGCAGTACGTACGTCACCAGAAGCCAAGGCCACTCGAACCGCGGCAGGTAGAAATGCCCCCCGGGTATGGCCGCCAGGGCTCGGACCACACCGCTGGTAGCGTGGGCGAACCCGTCCGGCACGGCCGCCAGCAGGTCGCCCAGCCAGGGCGCCGCCCAGCCGACCGCCACGAGCAACAGGCCGCTCACCAGCAGGCCGAACACAAGCGGCGCCAGCAGCACGCTCCCCACCGGCGCGAGCCACGCCACCAGGTGCGTCCGGTGGGCGATCAGCGGAATGCTGACCAGCGACGCCGCCAGCGAGATGGCCGCCGTCCGACGCACGTAGCCGAAGATGCGATAGCCCAGCGATTGACCCGGCTCGGCCAGACGCTCCACCTCCGGGTCCACCCGCAGGACGTCCCGCTCCACGGCCGGCCGCAGCCACACGAGGCCCAGCACCACGCCGAACGAGAGCTGGAACCCCGTGGTGAAGAGGTCGCCCGGGCGGATCGCGAGGACCAGGATGACCGCCGCTGCCAGCGAGTTGAGGCGAAGCGCCGGCCTCCCCACGGCCCACCCCAGGCAAAGCACCCACACCAGGATCGCCGCCCGCACGACCGACGGCTTCAGCTCCGTCATCAGGGCGTACGCCAGGACCACGACGACCACGGCCGCGGCCGTCGTCCGCCGACCCAGGCCGAGCAGCCGTGCTATGAGCAGCACGCCGCCCGCCACCAGGCCGACGTGAAGACCTGAGACGGCCAGGAAGTGGGCCGTCCCGCTCGCCAGGAACGCCCGCTCCACGTCGTCGCCCGACTCGAAGTCCTCCTCCCCGTGCAGAAGGTCTCGGCGGCCGAAGACGACGGCCGAGACGACCGCCCGCCCTTCGGAGCTCTCGATCCGGTCGAGACGTGCCACGGCCCACCGGCGCATCGCTCCGATCACCCACCGGGCGAGGTCGGCCCTCGGCTCCACGACCCGGACAGCTTCCCACCGGCGGGTGTAGAGCGCCGCCCGGACGCCCTGCCGGGCGAAGTGAGTCACCCGGTCGAACGCCCCCGGGTTCGCCGGCGGCCGGAACGGGCCGACGACGCCCAGAATCTGGACGCGCTCGCCCAGGGAGACATGCGGCTCGCCCGAGGCGTCCTGGGCCGGGCCCGAGAGGGAGACGACCACGCGTCCCCGGGCGGGGTGCCACACCTCGCCCAGCCGGGCGCGGGAGCAGTCGAGCGTCAGCGTCGTCCGGATAAAGTCGTCGGTTCGGGGGACGAAGACGTCGGCGGGCGGCTGTCGCGTTCGCGGCGAGCGTACGACGACGCCCTCCAACGTCGCCATCCGCGGCCCGCCCGCGACGAGGCGGGCAACGTCGGCCGCCGGCGGGTCGACCGCGGAGCGATACCGTGCCGCCCCGGCGGCCGCCACGAGGGTAAGCAGCGTGGCGACCGCCAATCGGCGGTCCGCACGCCGCCAGGCCAGGATCGCCCACGCGACGGCCGAGGCGCATGCCAGGGCAATCCAGACGACCATCCCTCCACCGACAAACTCGGCAATCACGATGCCCGCGACCATCGCCCCGGCCACCGCCGCAAGCGGCTGATAGGGACCGACGGATTCGCCTTTCTGCGGAAGCACGCTCAACTCCGCATCAACAGGCGGCCGGGCGTGGCGCCCGTGTGGGCCCCGTTGGTGACAACGGGTTCGCCGTTCACGAAGACGTGCTCGATGCCCGCGGGCGTCGCCCAGGGGTGTTCGTACGTCGCCTGGTCGGCGATGCGAGCCGGGTCGAAGACCACCAGGTCGGCCCAGCCCCCCTCGGCCAACCGGCCCCGGTCTGCAAGGCCCAGCACGTCGGCCGGCAGGCGGGTCAGCCGCCGGACGCCCTCCTCCAGCGGCATCAGACCCTCCTCGCGGACGTACGTCCCGAGGAACCGGCCGGGCGTGCCGTACGCCCGGGGGTGCGGCAGGCTGCGCCCTTGCGGGAGGCCCCCGGTCGGGAGGCCCCTCAGACCCGAATCGCTGCCGATCGCCACGTAGGGCTCGGCGAGGACGGCCCGCAGGTTCTCCTCGCTCATCGAGAAGTGAATGGCGCTGACGTGCCCACGGTGCTCCAGGACCAGGTCCAGACCGACCTCGACGGGGTCGACGCCGACCTCCTCGGCGAGACGGCGAAGCGACCGCCCGGACGCGTTCTGGTCCGCCCCCGGCGAGACCGAGGCGATGCGGATCCGCTCGAAGTAGGCCGGATCGGGATGGGCCCGGTGGACCTCGTCGACGAGCCGCCGCCGCGTCGCCGGGTCGGCCAGGCGGGCCAGCTCGGCCTCGGTGCCCCCCTCGACGGCCCAGGGCGGCAGGAGCATCGAATCGAGGTCCGTCATGCTGGCCAGGTACGGGTACCGGTCGGCCGTGACAACGAGGCCCTCCTCGCGTGCCCGGCGAAGGCGGGCGACCGCCTCGCCGGCCTTCGGCCAGTTGGCGGGCCCGGCGGCCTTCAGGTGGCTGAGCTGGCCCCGGGCCCCCGAGCGGCGGACGACATCGAGGAACTCCTCGACCGCCGCCAGCAGACCGTCGCCCTCGCTTCGAATGTGGCTGGCGTAGTAGCCCCCGGCGTCGGCCGCCACGGCCGCCAGGTCGGCCAGCTCGCGGGCGTCAGCATAGCAGCCGGGCGGATAGATCAGGCCGCTCGACAGGCCGAACGCCCCGGCATCGAGCGCCTCGGCGAGGAGCTCGCGCATCCGCCGCCGCTCTTCCGCGTCCGCGGACCGACCGGCGTAGCCCATGACAGCGGCGCGGAGGGCCCCGTGTCCCGCCAGGAGCGCCCGGTTGACGCTGGATGCCGCCGATGCAGCCCGCGAGAAGTACTCCTCGGCCGAGGTCCAGTCGAGGACCAAGCCGTGGGGCTCCCACTCAGCCTGGCGGCGGGCCCGGTACTGGCCGACCAGGGGGAAAGGGCTGGCGCCGCAGTTGCCCGAGACGTCCGTCGTGACCCCGGCGAGCACCTTGCTCTCGGCCCGCGGGTAGACCAGGGCGGCGAACTCGCTGTGACAGTGGATGTCGATGAAGCCGGGGGCGACGGCGAGGCCGGAAACGTCCAGATCGCGGGGGGCGGGTCCCAGGTGAGGAGCGATGCGGGCGATGCGGGCCCCTTCGATGGCCAGGTCGGCCCGACACGAGGTGCCGGATGAGGAGGTGCCGGCGGGCGGATCGACGCCGACGAGCGTTCCGCCGCGGATGGTCCACGTCCAGGTCATGATCGCTCGAATCGGTCCGACCCGCGACGGGCCTTCCGGCCGCGCCATGCATGGTCGGGGGCACCGGGCTCGGCCGTACGGCGGTCGCACCGCCCTGGCGAGGCGCGTTTGTCCGCGTCAGACGCCCGAGCAGAAGCCCCGCACGGCGCTGTCGAGGTCGGCGTAGATAGGGACGATCCGTTCGAGCTTGGCCAGCTCGAAGATGGCCCGCACGTCGCCTTCCGGCACGATCAGGCCGAAGGCGTAACCCCGGTCCGACAGGTGGGCGTGGAGATTGATGACCAGCCCGAGGGCCACGCTCGACAGGTATTCGACGGCCGAGAGGTCGAGCACGAAGTAGGGCCGGTCGCTGGCATCGATAGCGCGGCGAAGCTCGGCCCCGAGGCGGGCGATCTGGTCGGCCTCGCGGACCTCGGCGGCCCGGACCTCGAGCACCTGGGCCACCCCGTGCTCGCGCGCCGCCACCACCGGTTCCCCATTGGGACTCATCGCATCGGCTCGCCACTAAAGGTTCTTGCGGAAGGCCTCGACGGCAGCAGGAACGTCCTTATAAATATCGAATACGGTATCCAACTTCGTGATTTCGAAGACCTCCCGGATCTCGTCGCTGACGCCGGAGAGCTTGAGCTGCCCCCCCTTCTGCGTGATGCGTCGCTGAAGGCCGATCAGCATCCCCAGCGCGCTCGATGAGAGGTACGTCACGCGGCTGAAGTCGCAGACCGTGCGGTCGGCCTCCGCCCCCTCGATCAGATCCCGGAGGCGGGCCGACATCCGCTCGATCGTGACCGCGTCGAGGATCTGGGCCTGCCGAAACATGACCACGAGGACGCCATCCACCTCCTTGGTCGCGTAGAATTCATCCGTCGCCATAAACCGATCCTCCGCTTCTCGCTGGCGTGAGCCCAAGCCGCCGACCAATCAGCCCATTCTCCGCCGCCGACGCGGGGCTGTCAACGAAAAGGTCGAGTCCGCGGGCAAGCCGGCGCGTCGTCACGCCGGGCGTATTCATCCCCCGGTGACGACACCGGGGACTCCGCTGCGCCTGAAGGGACCCCCGGACCTGGCGTCTCAGGCGGCCGGCCGCCTCCTCAGGCGCCGGGCAAGGTCCCCATGACCGGCCCGGCGGGCATGGTCGGCAGCGGTCCGCCCGCTTGAGTCCCGGGCCTCCGCGTCCGCTCCCGCCGCGAGCAGCGCGTCGACCACCTCCCCGTGCCCGCCTTCGGCGGCCACCATCAGCGGCGTCGTCCCGTCGACGTGCGGGGCGTCCGGGTCGGCCCCGGCCGCCAACAGCACCAGCGCCGTCTCGGCGTGCCCGTTCTGGGCGGCCAGGAACAGGGCCGTCACGCCCTCCTGGTGGCGTGCCGAGAGCCGTGCCCCGGCCTCGAGCAGGAAGCGGACCACGTCCGTGTGGCCGTTGTACGCAGCCGCCATCAGAGGCGTGACCCCGTCGTCATCGGCGGCGTCGAGGTCGGCCCCCGCTGCCAGAAGCCGCCGGACGACCCCCAGGTGACCCATGAAGGCAGCCGTCATCACGGGGGTGCGGCCCTGGCTCTCCCTCACCTCGACGGCCGCGCCGGCCCCGAGGAGGCTCGCAACGACGGCGTCCTCGCCGCGGCGGGCCGCGGCCAAAAGCGGCGTCGCGCCGTCGCTGTTGGCCAGGTTGACGTCGGCCCCGCGGGCGATCAGCTCGACCACGACCCCTGCGTGCCCCCGAGACGCCGCCAGTAAGAGCGCCGTGTTGCCCTCGGGCGTCCGAGCGTCCGGGTCGGCCCCGGCGGCCACCAGGTTCGCGGCCCGAGCGGCGTCGCCTTTTCGCGCCGCCTCGTGGAGCAGCGTCCACCCTCGGGCGTCCGGCTCGTTCAGGTCCACGCCGCGCGCCACCACCTCGGCAACCGTCTCGGGCCCGACCCATTCGGCCCACAGGCGTTTGCCCGCAAAGTCGAACGTGAGGCGGAAGTTCCTCAGGATGCCGGCCGGCACGACGCCGATCTCGCCGGCCGTGCTCCGTTGCGTCTCGCCCGGGACGAGGAACTCCGCCTCGACAGGCCCCAGGTGATGGCCCATGAGGGTGAACGATTCAATCCGGCCCGTCAGCCGGCGGACCCGCCCGGCGACGCCGACCACCGTGTGGATCCGCGCGTCCTCGCCGGGGAGGAGTTCCGGGTGCCGTCGCGTGAAGGCCGGCGTCAGCTCCACGGCCCCGGTGTAGCCGGTGTCCAGAAGGAACCAGCCCATGTAGCGGCCGTTGACCACGCCCGCGACGTAGGGCTGGCCGTCGGCGACGCGCATAGCATGCTCCTCGACCCCCGGCGGCGGACGGAATCGAGACGGATCGTGGAACGTCAGCGTCGCCGCCCGGTAATCGACCGTCACGGGCGTGCGGCTGAACGTCGCATCGCCGATGACGCCGCTGGTGGGCACGCCGAGCGCGTCGCTGATCGGGGCGAAGTCGATCTCGCCCAGGATATGGCTCTCGACGGTCACCTCGCCGAGCTGCATCGACCGGACGCTTCGCACGGGCATGGGGCCCCGTCCGCCGACCCCTGCGGCGTTCAGCCGCCACACCCACGGCAGGCCCAGCTCGGCGGCCACCTCCCGGTCGATCAGGTTGCCCTCGGCCCCGGTGTCGACGAGGAACCGGCCCGCATCGCGGTCGTTGATCCGGACGCGCACGAGCAGCGCATCGCCCGCCCGTTCGAGCGGCACGGCGACGCTGGGCCGCCCGGGGGGAAGCTGGACGGTCGGCCGCCAGCACCCGGCCAGCGCCGTGGCCGTCAACAGGAGGATTGGGGTGAGGAGGGGTCGTCGCATGGGGGCAGTGGGCGGCTACAGCCCTTCCTTCAGTTCGCGAAGCTTCTCGAGGGCCTCAAACGGCGTCAGGTTGTCGAGATCGAGGCGGCGGAGCTCGTCGGCGATGGCGGCGTCGGCCCCTTCGAACAGGGTGAGTTGGGCGGAGGGCGGCTCCGCGGGTCCCTCGGGCCGTCCGGCGAAGCGGGGCCGGCCCTGCTCGTCCACGTGGGCCCCCTCGAGCTCCCCGAGGATCTCCGTGGCCCGCTCGACGACCGGACGGGGAACGCCCGCCAGCCGCGCCACGTGCACGCCGTAGCTCTTATCGGTCCCCCCCGGGACGATCTTGTGGAGGAAGACGACCTGGTCCTGCCATTCGCGGACGGCGACGTTGTAGTTCGCCACCCCCTCGAGGACGTCCGACAGCTCGGTCAGCTCGTGGTAGTGCGTGGCAAAGAGGGTGCGGCAGCCGACGTGGCGGACGATATGCTCGGTGGCGGCCCAAGCCAGGGCCACGCCGTCGAACGTGCTGGTGCCGCGGCCCACCTCGTCCAGGATGACGAGGCTGCGGTCGGTGGCGTTGTTGAGGATGTTGGCGGTCTCGGTCATCTCGACCATGAAGGTCGATCGGCCGCGGGCCAGTTCGTCTGCCGCCCCGACGCGGGTGAAGATCCGGTCGACCAGGCCGACCGTCGCCCGGCGTGCCGGCACCCAGGATCCCATGTGGGCCATCAGGGCCAGGAGGGCCACCTGGCGGATGTAGGTCGACTTGCCCGCCATGTTCGGGCCGGTGATGATGGCGACGCCGGCCTGCGACCCGCCGAGGTGCGTGTCGTTCGGGACAAACTCGGGCCCCAGGACGACCTCCAGGACGGGGTGCCGGCCGTCGGTGATCTCCAGGACCGGCTCCTCCGTGAGGACGGGCTTGACGTAGCCCCTCTCCGAGGCGATCCGGGCCAAGCTCTGGAGGACGTCCAGGCGCGCCAGCGCGGCGGCAGTCGCCTGGAGCCGCGCGACGTCCTCGGCCACGCGGCCCCGGACCTCCTCGAACAGGCGGGCCTCCAGGACCTTGGCCTTCTCCTCGGCCCCGAGCACATCGACCTCGTGCTCCTTCAGCTCCGGCGTGATGTATCGCTCGGCGTTCTTCAGGGTCTGCTTGCGGATGTATTCGGGCGGCACGCGGTCTTTGTGCGTGTTCGTGATCTCGATGTAGTAGCCGAAGACCTTGTTGAAGCCAACCTTCAGGCTGGGGATGCCCGTGCGTCGGCTCTCGGCGGCCTGGAACTTCGCGAGCCATTTGGCGCTGGTGGAGCCGACGTCGCGGAGGCGGTCGAGCTCCTCGCTGTAGCCCGCCTTGATGACGCCGCCGTCGATCAGCCGGGCCGGCGCGTCGTCTGCAATGGCGGCGTCGAGGACCGCCCGCAGGTCGCCGTGCAGGTCCAGCTCGCCCTCCAGGCGGGCGAGGAGCTCGCTCTCGCGGGCCGAGAGGCGGGCCTTGACGGCAGGGATGCGGGCGAGGGTGCGCCCCAAGGCCAGGAGGTCGCGTGGCGACGCCCGGCCTGTCGCGACACGACCGACGATCCGCTCCACGTCCGCCGTGTCCGCCAGGAGCTTCGCCAGCTCCTGCCGCAGGTCGCCTCCGGCCACCAGCTCCTCGACGGCGTCCAGCCTCTCGCGGATCGCGTCGGCCCGGGCCAGCGGATAGACGATCCATTCGCGGACCAGCCGCCCCCCCATCGCCGTCTCCGTCCGGTCGAGCACCCAGAGCAGGGTGTGGTCGCGCCGCCGCTCGCGGAGCGTTTCGACCAGCTCCAGGCTCCGCTGGGTCGTCTCATCCAGGTAGAGCCACCGGCCGGCGGTGACGCGTTCGATGCGGCTGATGTGCCCCAGGCTCGTCCGCTGGGTCTCGTCGAGGTAGTCGATGACGGCCCCGGCGGCCGAGATGGCCGAGCCGAGGTCCGCCACGCCGAAGCCGTGGAGCGAGTCGGTGCCGAAGTGGGCCGTCAGGAGCCGCTCGGCCTCGTCGCGCTCGAAGACGAACGCCGACCGCTCGAGCGGCTCGACCCCCACGCACTCCAGGATCGCCCCGGCCAGGTCGCAGGCCGAGTCGGCGAAGCCCTCCGGCACGAGGCACTCCCTCGGGCGGAGACGCGTCAGCTCGTCGAGCAGCGCCTCCCGCCCAACGTCGCGGACGCGGAACGTCCCGGTCGAGAGGTCGACCCACGCCAGGCCCGCCGTGTCGCCATCGACGTACGCCGCCGCCAGGAAGTTGTTCTCCTTGTCCTCCAGGAGGGCGTCGTCGGTGAGGGTCCCCGGCGTGACGACGCGGACGACGTCGCGCCGGACGACGCCCTTCGCCTCGGCCGGGTCCTCCATCTGCTCGCAGATGGCCACCCGGTAGCCGGCGCGGATCATCTTGGCCAGGTAGGAATCGACGGCGTGGTACGGGAGGCCGCACATGGGGATGGCGGAGGTGCCTTTCGAGCGGCTCGTCAGGGCGATGCCCATGACCTTCGATCCGACGCGGGCATCATCGTAGAACAATTCGTAGAAATCGCCCATGCGGAAGAACAGGACCGCGTCCGGATACTGGGCCTTGATCCGGCGGAACTGTTTCATCGCGGGCGTGGCCATGGAGACCTCGGACTGCTCGCCGGCGCCGGGGCGCAAGGCCCCGGGCGTTCGGGACGCTCATCCGCCGGATGCCGGAGGCGCCTCGGACCGGCGCCGATAGATGCGGGACAGGATTCGCTGCTCGAGCCGCTCGTCGCGGCCCATCGCGACCCAGGTCTCGCCGCCCGCCGCCAGGGCGTCGGACCGTTCCATGCTCATCCGGGGCGTCCGATACAGACTGAAACTCTCGCTGACGCCCGGGTCGCCTCCGCCCGGCACGGAGCGCCGACCCCGGACGGCCGTCACGGCGACCTCACATCCCCTCTCGGTGGGCGTGACGCTGGCCGAGACGCGGCGGAGGACTGTGTGGATGCTCGCCTCGGCCACCTGGTCGCAGCCGATCGTGTCCTCCCGCCAGAACTCGAACCACGACGCCCCGACCAGGGGCTCCGTCTCGATCCGACCCGGGGCCGCGTCCGGCTGGATCACCTCGAACCGCATGTCGCGAAGGACCTGCTTCGTCAGTGCGGCCGCCTCCGTCGGTTCCACGCCGGGAAGCCGCATCGGGTTCTCGCGGCGGGCGGCCTGTCCGGCACAGCCGGCGGCCAGGGAGGCAGCCAGCCCAACCAGCAAAGCCTGCGACGTGGCCCTCATCCCTCACCCTCTTGGCTCGATCCGACGGTGTGGACGCGAAGCGTGTCCGTGCCGCCCGGCCGGCCCGGGAACTGGCCGCAGACTATCAGCACCCGGTCGCCGTCGGCAACGAATTTCCGCTTCAGGGCCAGCCGCTCGATGTCCTCGGCGAGGCGCTCCTGGCCGATCAGCTCGGGATGACGCATCGGCACCACGCCGCGATAGAGCGCCATCCGGCGGCAGGTATCGAGCCGGCCGCTGATCGCCAGGATCGGCACCCGGAGCCACTGCTTCGACAGGAGCAGGGCCGTCTGCCCCGAGTGCGTCAGCACGACGACCAGGGCGACGTCGAGGTCCTGGGCGATCCGGGCGGCCCCGAGGACCACCGCCCGCTCGGCCCAGAGGTACCGCCCCGCGGCCGTACCCGGCGCGGGCCAGTTCGCCTGCTGGGCATAGTCCTCCGCCAGGTCGATCACGTGGTCCATGACCTCGACCGTCCGCACGGGGTACTGCCCGACGGCCGTTTCGCCCGAGAGCATCACCGAGTCGGAACCGTCGAAGACGGCGTTGGCGACGTCGGAGACCTCGGCCCGGGTGGGGCGCGGCCGGCGGGTCATCGACTCCAGCATCTGGGTGGCCGTGATGACCGCAACCCCGGCCCGGGCGGCCCGGCGGAGGAGGTCCTTCTGGAGGATCGGCACGCGGGCCACGTCCATCTCCACGCCGAGGTCGCCGCGGGCCACCATGATGCCGTCGGCCGCGTCGAGAATGGCGTCAAAGTCCTCGATGGCCTGGGCCTTCTCGATCTTGGCGATCACCTGGGCCGACGCCCCCGCGTCCCGGATGCGGTCCTTGACGGCACGGACGTCGTCCGCCCGACGGACGAACGACAGGCCCACATAGTCGACCTCGTGCTCCAGGCCCCACTCCAAGTCATGCCAGTCCTTCTCGGTGACGGTGGGGGCGGCGATGGCCGTCTCGGGCAGGTTGACGCCCATGCCGTCGTGCAGGACGCCCGGGTGCTCGCTTTCCAGGACGAGATGGTCGCCAACCGACTCGGCCACGTGCATCGGCACCGCGCCGTCGCCGAAGAGGACGGGCTCGCCCTCGGCGCAGTCATCCACCATGGCCGGGTAGGTCGTTGCGATCGTGTCCGGCTCGGCGTCTTCCGGCAGCTCCCGCAGGAGCCGCAGCCGGGTGCCGGGTTCGACGGCGAGGTCGCCGCCGCCCGGCGTGCGGAGACGAAGCTTCGGGCCCGCCAGGTCCTGGAGGACGGCGACGAACTTCTCGCGGCTCGCCGCGGCCCGGCGAAGGGCCGCAAGGATTTGCTCGTGCGACTCGTGGGTCCCGTGGGCGAAATTGAGGCGGGCGACGTCGAGGCCCGCGTCGAGCATCCGCCCGAGGGTGGCCTCGTCGGAGGACGCCGGACCGAGGGTCGCCACGATGCTCGTCAGGCGGAGCGTAATGGGTTTCATGGAGGCCCTCGAGGTACGGCGGCTCGTGGTCCGATCGCCCCGAATCGCGCCCTTTGCTTCGCGTCAGGACCCGTCGCGGTAGCGGCGGGAGGTATCCTGGAGGAACAGCTTCTCCCGGGTCGTCAGGCTGGCGATGCCCTGCTCGTGGATCTTGCGGAGGATGCGGTCGACCTCGGCCCGTTCGGCCTCCTCCCGGCGGGGCCTCCTCTCGCCGCCTCCTGAGGCGACGGCCCGGTCCTTCAGGCCCTGGAGGCGGCCGTAGATCAGGCGGCCGAACCGGATCCAGATGTAGCCGACGACCAGCCCCCCCACGTGGGCCGCGTGTGCCACGCCGGTCGCCACGCCGCTCGACAGGCCCTGGATGGCCGAGAGCGTCTCCAAGACGAAGTAGCCCAGGGCCAGCCACCGGGCCTCGATCGGCACGAAGAAGAAAAGGACCAGCACGAACACCCGCTCCCGCGGGTACAGCGTGCCGAAGGCCATCAGGACGCCCATGACGGCCCCCGACGCCCCCACCGCGGGCTGCGTCAGGTAGTTGTGCTCGCCGTACGGGGTCATCCGCACGCCGAAACGGGCATCCATCAGAACGTCGAAACCGATCTGGAACAACCCCCCCACGATGCCGCTGATGAAGTACAGGTAGAAGAACTGCTTCCGGCCGAGGCCAGCCTCCAGATACCGCCCCAGCATCCACAGAATGAACATGTTGATCAGGATGTGGAACAGGCCGCCGTGCAGGAACATGTAGGTCACGAGCCGCCAGACCTGGAGCCGAAAGACGGCATCCTCGACCGTCAGGGCGCCCAGCCTGAAGAAGATCTGCCGGCCCGTCAGCCAGTCCAGAATGTGGATGCCCACCGTGACGATCACAAGCATCGTCACGCCGGAGAGCTTCCACGGCATCCGCGGGCGGAAGAACCCCCCTCCGTGGCCCTGCGGCGGGTCGTTCCACGTCTGGTGCCAGGCCATCAGGACGACCCCCTCACGAACCGGTCCCAGTAGAGGAGCCCCGCCACGGTCTTGGCGTCCGTGATTCGGCCGTCCCGGACCATCTCGAGGGCCTCCTCGACCGGCACGAGCCGGTTCTCGATCTGCTCGCCCGGCTCGCGGTCGGGCTCGCCCGGCTCCACGTTGCGAGCGAGGTAGATCGTGAGCCGCTCCGACAGGATGCCGGGGCTCGGATGGATCGTGAGGAGCCGCTCGACGCGACCGGCCCGGTAGCCCGTCTCCTCGGCCAGCTCGCGGCGGGCACAGTCGCCCGGTTCCTCGTCAGGCTCAAGTGTCCCGGCGGGGAGCTCCAGGATGTAACCCCCGATGGGGTACCGCCAGTTCCGCTCCAGGAGCACCCGCCCCGGCTCGGGAAACGCCAGGATCGCCACGCTGCCGCCGTGCAGGATCACCTCACGCTCGGCCTCGCGGCCGGACGTATCGCGGATGCGATGGACTTCCAGGGCGACCTTGCGTCCGTCGAAAATGCGGTCGCGGCTGAGGACCTCGGGCTGGGCGGTCATGCGTGGCTTTCGCGGGGTACGTGGCTGACCCCGATTATAGGGGGCCCACCGGCGGCATGCAACCTCACGGCGCGAGACCCGTCACGGCAGCCACGCCGAAGACGTACAGGCCGCCGTCGCGGCAGCCAGCGCGAGACTGCCCCGTCCGGCGACGGCAAGCCGCACACGGAGCTTCGTGCCCCTGTCGGCCGTCGTCAGCCTCACCGGCCAGCGTGCCGGGCACAGGTTCTCGTCAAGAGCGCGGACGACGCCCGAGCCGGCCGTCCCCGAATTCGCGGCAAGCACCCGCAAGACGAGGAAAGCCGCCTTCGCTCGCGCGTGTGGATTTGCCATGGTCGCCTCCGCTCAGCTATGGGTCCGGTCCATTCGAGCGGTGCAGCACAGGCACCGGTTCCGCGTCGGTTGGTACTCCTGTAGACGGCCCGTCCGGCCGAGTGTTCCGAACTGCCGAATGGAGTCCGATGGTCGTCAACCGCCTGAAGGGGTCCGACGCCCGGGCGCGGCCGGGCTTTTCGCTTGACGCCGCCGGTCGAAGTGCCGATACTCTCCGCACCATGACGAAGCGGCGCGGCAATAACGCGGACTCCGGCTGACCCTGGGGCCGCTGCGCGCCGATTCGCGAACTGCAAAGGTCTCGGGACGATCGTCCCGGGGCCTTTTTCTGTGTCGGCCGGGAGTGGTGGCACACCGAGACCCCGAAATCGGTTGAAGGGCGCACGAACAGACCTATAGTTGGGCGACCAGCAAGCGAGGAGGTGCCTCATGGAGACGACCTACCGAACGCACACCTGCGGCGAGATTCGTAAACGGCACGCCGGCGAGACCGTCCGGCTGGCCGGATGGGTCGATTCGAGCCGCGATCACGGCGGCCTGATCTTCATCGACCTGAGGGACCGCTTCGGCCGGACCCAGTGCGTCTTCAACCCGGAGACGGCCGCCGCGGCCCATGCCCTGGCCGAGGGCATGCACGGCCAGTACGTGGTCGCCGTCGAGGGCGAGGTCGAGGCCCGCCCCGAGGAGATGATCAACCCCAAGATCGCCACGGGCGAGATCGAGGTCCGCGTCCGCTCGGCCGAGGTCCTTGCCGAAAGCCTCCCGCCGCCCCTGGAGGTCTCCGACCAGTGCGACGCGGGCGAGGACGTCCGCCTCAGGTACCGGCATCTCGACCTGCGGCGGCCCGTGATGCAACGGAACCTGGTGGCGCGGCACCGGATCGTCCAGACGATGCGTCGGGTGCTCGACGAGGAGGGCTTCGTCGACGTGGAGACGCCGCTCCTGACGAAGTCGACGCCGGAGGGGGCGCGGGACTTCCTCGTGCCGAGCCGGATCAACCCGGGCCGGTTCTACGCCCTGCCCCAGTCGCCGCAGCTCTTCAAGCAGATCCTGATGATCTCCGGGTACGACCGGTACTATCAGATCGCCAAGTGCCTCCGCGACGAGGACCTCCGGGCGGACCGCCAGCCGGAGTTTACCCAGCTTGACCTGGAGATGGCCTTCGTCACCGAGGACGACGTGATGGGCGTCCTGGAGCGGGTCGTGGCGGCCGTCGTCCGCGACCTGCTCGAGGTGGAGGTGACGACGCCGTTCCCGCGGCTCACGTTCGCCGAGGCCATGCGGGACTACGGCTCGGACAAGCCCGACCGGCGGTTCGAGATGAAGCTGACGGACATTGCCGAGGTGGCCCGGGAGAGCGACTTCCGCATCTTCCGGGAGGCGGCCGAGAAAGGCGGCCACGTCCGGGGCCTGAAGGTGCCCGGCGGCCAGGACCTCTCCCTGGGGGAGATCAACAAGCTGACGGCCTTCGCCGGCGAGCACGGCGCCAAGGGCCTGGCGTGGATGCGAGTCACGGAAGAGGGACTGACCGGGACGATCGCGAAGTTCTTCACCCCCGAGCAGCAGGCGACGATCCGGGAGCGGTTCGCCGCCGAGCCGGGCGACCTGCTGCTGTTCGTCGCCGACGAGGCCGCCGTCGTGGCCAACAGCCTCGGGGCCCTGCGGGTCCACCTGGGGCGCCAGCTCGGCCACGTGCCGGCGGGCAAGCTCAACTTCTGCTGGGTCACCGACTTCCCGCTGCTGGAGTACGACGTGGAGGAGAAGCGGCACGTGGCGATCCATCACCCGTTCACCAGCCCGAAGCCGGACGACTTCGAGAAGCTTGAAAGCGACCCGCTTTCGGTGCGGGCCCGGGCCTACGACTTGGTGCTTAACGGGGTCGAGCTGGCCGGGGGGAGCATCCGTATCCATCGGCCGGACGTCCAGGAACGGGTCTTCTCGCTCCTCGGGATCGGCCGGAAGGAGGCCGAGCAGAAGTTCGGGTTCCTCCTGGAGGCGCTTCGCTACGGCGCGCCGCCGCACGGGGGCATCGCCCTGGGGCTCGACCGGTTCGTCATGCTCCTGTTGGGCGAGCCGAGCATCCGGCAGGTGATCGCGTTCCCCAAGACCCAGCGGGCCCAGTGCCTGATGACGGGCGCTCCGGGGCCGGTCGACGAGCGGCAACTTCGCGAGCTCCACGTGCGCCTGCGGCCCGAGGCGCAGCAACCGGGCGATTGACACGGGGAGCGGCGTTCGGACCGCGATGCCCCGCCGCCGCCGGTGGACACCTGGAGCGCGGCCGCGGGGGGGGGCATGCCTCGCCGCTGCCAAGCCCTGAACGTAGGCCGCCCGAGGGGCCCCGAAGTGGGTGCGAGGCACGCCTCGCCGCTACCAAGCCCCGGAAAGTCGCGGCACGTGGTTTCCGCCGGACGATCCCAATGCGTATGATGGAGGGGCGGCGAGCGGCGGCCCGGCGCCACGAACCAATGGAGGAGCGACGCCTATGGGCGACTTCCCGACGACCCAGGTCGAGCACCTGACCCTGTCGCGGCTGGTGATGGGCACCAACTGGTGGCTCGGGTTCTCCCACCACAGCAAGGCCAAGAGCGACTGCATCCAGGAGACGATGACCGCCGAGCGGATCGCCGACATCCAGACGGTGTTCCTGGAGGCGGGCGTCAACGCCATGGTGGGCATGCGGCCCGACCCGATGCTGGAGAAGGCCTGCAAGCTGTCCGAGGACCGGACGGGCGCCGAGATCGTAAAGATCGGCCTGCCGACGCTGGACGTCTCGGGCGGGCCTGAGGCCGACGATCACAACCGGCGGGTCTTCGACGAGTACGCCGCCGTCGGGACGCACATCTGCATGCCGCACCAGGCGTCGACGGACGCCCTCCTCGACCGGCGGACGCGGACGATCCGCGAGATGGACCGGATTGCGGCGATGATCCGCGAGCGCGGCATGGTGCCGGGCCTCTCGACCCACATGCCCGAGACGCCGGTCTACGCCGACCAGACGGGCCTCGACGTGGCCCTCTACATCCAGATCTACAACGCCATCGGATTCCTGATGCAGGTCGAGGTGGACTGGGTGCATCGGATCATCTGGAACGCGAAGAAGCCCGTCCTGGTGATCAAGCCGATGGCGGCGGGCAAGCTCCTCCCGCTCCCCGGGCTGGCGTTCGTCTGGGCGACCGTGCGGGACCGGGACCTGGTGGCCGCCGGGACATTCACGCCCGACGAGGCCCGGGAATGCATCGAGATCAGCCTGTCGCAGCTCGAACGGCGCGTCCCGGACGTCGAACTTCAGCGGTCGCGGAGCAAGGCGTCGATCGAAGCCCCGTAGGACGGGCAGTTGCGCAGCATGCTGGTGCGGACATGAAAGTCGACCTGCACGTCCATTCGAGCGAACGGTCGCCGTGCGGCCGGGACCGCGAGGAGGAGATGGTCCGGGCCGCCATCGACGCCGGCCTGGACGGCTTGGGCTTCGCGGACCACCACCGCCTGGTCCCCTACGACCATCTCCAGGACCTGAACGTCCGGTACGCCCCGTTCCGAATCTTCGGCGGCGCGGAGGTCAGCCTTGTGGAAGAGGAAGACGTGCTGGTGTACGGCTGCCCGGACGAGGACCTGGAGCTGGAGGACTGGACCTGGCCGGAGCTGTGGGAGGTGGTCCGCAGCTACGGGGCGTTTGCGACTCTGGCGCACCCGCTGCGGTTCCGGCCGCGGGTCCTCATCGACATCGACACCTATCCGCCGGATGCGATGGAGGTCCATTCGCTGACGATCGGCCCGAACGCCGAGGAGCGGATCCGCCACATCGCCGGCGAGCGGGGCCTGCTGCTCCTGGCGAACTCCGACGCCCACCGGGCCGAGGGCGTCGGCACCTACTACAACGACCTGGCGGGCGACCCCGCGAACGAGCGGGAGCTGATCGACCTGCTCCGCCGCGGGGCCTACACCTGCGAGGCGAACCCGCAACGTCTCGCGGCGCTCGGCCGGACCACCGGCCCCGTCCCCGAGTAGACCGTTCTTGAAACCGCAAAGCGCGCAAAGGTCGCAAAGGACGGCGCAGGCCGGCGATGCGGCAGGACCGTCTATCTGCCTTTATTCTCTATTTCTAACTTAGCTGTTCTTTGCGATTTTTGCTTTCTTTGCGGTTGAATGGGGCCTCGCCCCTACGGCGGCGGTTCCAGGTGGGGCATGAAAGCCCCGTTGTAGGTTCCCGTCTCGACCGGCCGGGCATCGCCTGACGGGGTATCCGCCAGCCACTTCTTGACCTGCCCGGGGAACTCCGCCTCGGTCGAGAACGTGAAGCCCATCGGCTCGCCACCCGGCTGGGTCACGTAGCGGCCCTCCCGCCGGCTGCCGGGCGGATAGAACGTCGCCCGGCCGTACTCGTAACCGCTGGGCCGGTCGAAGACAGCGGCGATCTCCTCGACGCCTTTCGGCAGACGCAGCTTGATCTGCTGCCGCCGCTCGTCCACCTCCGTCGCGTCCCGGACCTGGCCGTCCGGCGTGGCGACGAGTATCCTGCCGGGCGCCTTCTCGAACATCCGGTCGGCCCGCCGGCCGACGATCGAATCTTCGAGAGAGTTCTTCCGCGACGAGGGGGCCCAGTCGAAGGCAATTCGTTCGCCCGGTTTTGCGTTGCGGTAACGCACGACGATCCAGTCCTCCGTGAACCAGTGCTCGACGGAGCTGGTCGTGCCGTGGGCGTGCCGGCCGGCCTCGTAGATGAGCGGCGGTTCGTCGCCTTCTCCGGGCACTACGACCGGGATGAAGTAGGGGAACTTGCGGACCTTCTCGGCGTGCCACCCTTCCCGACCGCGGTCGTCCGTACCGTAGCGGACCAGGTTGGGCCAGCTCGTGTCATCCGAGCCCGTCCGGCGATAGCCCTTCGGGTCGAGGAGAAGCGACGCCGCGCCCGAGTCCATGTAGTGGACCCGGGCGACGTAGCGCGGCGAGTAGATCGTCTTGGAGGGGTCGCCCCAGTGCCGCTGAGCGTGCTCGACCCACATGCCGTTGGCGACGGCAAGTGGCGCCGGTTCGACCTCGAACCGGGCGCTCGTGCGGCACGTCAGGGAGACGCGAAGCAGGCGGTTGGCCGGTGCATGGGCCGCGTCGAAGGCAATCTCGACGTCGCGTTCGGCGCCGGGCAGGAAGTCCCTCAGTTCGACAGCGGCCGGAGAGATCGAGAGGCCCTTCGGCCCCTCAAGTTGAACGTCGAGGCGGGCCGTGAGGTCGGTGTTGTTCCGCAGGCGAAGCGTGGCTTTGCGTTGGCCGCCGAGTGGCAGGCAGAGCGATTGACGGCCGAGCCACCGGGCCGAGATGACGGGCCTCGGCGCTTCGAACGCCTTCCGAGGTCCGGCTTCGACGGCAAACGAGGCGTCACGGGGATAGCGCAGGTAGCCCTCGTGGACCCGGCATTCGGCCTCCCGGCGGTCCACCGTCAAGGTCGGCTTCGCCTGGTCCACCCACACCCGCATGGACCGCAGTGCCCCTTCGACCGCGACACGGTCTGTCGTCACGCGGACGAACGCGTAGCTCGTGAAGGTGAACTGCTCCCGGCCGGAGCTGACGGTGCACTCCTCCTCGGCATTCTCGCCGAGGCGAAGCGCGACGTAATCCGTAAACTCGGGCGTATGAACGGCCACGACGAAGGCGTCCCGGGTGCTTCCGACGCGCTCGACGGCCTGTATGCGACGATGGCCGTCGATGGGTTCGTGCACCGCGATAAAGGTCGTCTCGGGCTTCTTGCGAATGGCGGCGATGAGGGCGCCGGCCGGTTCGTCCTCGCCGTAGGCGAAGCGGTCCCGCCCCGCCCAGAGGCCCGATGCGTTCGGCACCGTCGGCGACCATGCCGTGTAGGCGGTCGTGCCCGCCTCGCCGAGCATCGTCGTGCGGACGCCGATACGCTCCTCGAACCACCTGTCGCCGAGGCCGGAGAAGTCGCGGTTGGCCCCGCCGCTCGACTGGACCACCGTCACGCCCCACGTCTCGTCCGTCTCGATGGACCGCTCGCGGGCCACGTCGAAGAGCGACCCGGCCAGGTCGTGCGACGGGGCCCACGCCGCCGGCCCGTCCGGGCAGGCGTTCCCGATCGCCTGGACGAACCACTGATAGTGCCTCGGCCGGTCGCTCGCCAGGTGGAACACGTCCAGCAGGCAGTCCCGCGTCACTACCAGGGCCCGCGTCTGGTCCACGCCGCCAAAGATGCCGTAGCCCCGCGCGGCGGCGAACTTCGCCAGCGTCCCGAGGTGGTGCCGCGTGGACACCTCGCCGATGGTCTTCGGCTCGGCGAAGTCGACCAGGACGGTCGAGTGGCTCCGGGAGGAGTTCGAGTAGCTCGGGTCGACGCCAGAGTAGCCTGTTGAGTGCTGCCGGTTGATGAGGAGCGGCCGGTTGAGCCCGTAGAACCCCGTCAGGGCGAAACAGTCCTGGACGTGGTGGGCGTAGGGCGTCGCGAGGCGCATCCCGACGGCCGGGGCGGGCGACGTCCAGTAGTCCGGCCCGCGCTCGGCCCTCAGGACGATAAGGCCGCGGCCCGGATAGACACCCGAGACGCCAGGCGGCCGGGCGACCGTCTCCGGATCGATGGGGTCGAGGCCGAAATAGAGCGTCGGGTAATACCGCTCCTCGTCGGGGGCCCGCCGCATGGCGAGCATGTAGCCGAACCCCGCCTCCGGCCACTTCTTGTGGGCGATCTCGAACCAGACCCATTGCGGCAGGTGGCCTCCGCGATACGGCCCCATCCGCGACGCCGGCCGGTCCTTCAGCCAACCCGGCACGAGGTTGTGCTGGAACCCGTAGGCCGGCACGCCGTGGGACCCCTTCGCGTCGCCCATCGTCAGGCGCGGGATGTGCGGCCGCGCCGTCCCGAGGTCCACCGCCGGCATCCCGAGCCGCAGCAGGCCCTCGACGTACCCGCGGAACGTGGCCCCCTGTCGACCGACGTAGCCCGAACCGATCTCCTCCATGCCCATCCGGTCGGCCGCCCGGACCCAGAGCATCATCGCCCCGGCCCGGACGAACTGTTTGCCGAACTCCTCGTTGTAGAAACCCATGTCGGGCGTGTATTCATCGAGGTACCACTTGAAGCCGAGAGGGCACTCGAAGATCCGCCTGGCGAGTCTCTCGTCGCGAAGCGCCAGGGCCGCGACGTGCAGGTCGCGGACCCAAACGTAGGTGATGTTGGGCAGCCAGTTGAACCGGTTATAGGGGTTGGGGGCCTCGATGGCCCGCTCGACGTCAGCCCGGAGCGCTTTCTCGACGCGTTCGCGCTCAGTCGGGGACAAGAGATCGTAGAGGACGTCGTAGCGGACCGCCTGCATCAGCCGATTGCCCCGTCCGCCGAGAAGCGCCTTCTTCTCCAGCTCGCCGGCGGCCCGGTTACCCATGACACCGTAGCGGACGAGGTTCGGCAGGGCGTCGGTGCCGCGCTCGCCGCCCGGGGGAAGGTCCTCGTAGGCCCGCCGGGCCCAGGCCTCCGTCTCGATCTTCTTCCGGAGGGCGGCGGCTTCCTCCTTCGTCCATAGGATGAACGGGTGCCCGTCGGCAGCACGGGCCAGCCCTGCTGCCGAGACGAGGGTCACTGCTGCCAGGACCCCGACGTACGTCGAAACCACGGTCGGTCGTTGGTTTGCCATCTCAGGACTCCTCGATCAGCGGCCCTGCCTCCGCTCACTTCGCGGGCAGCCTCAACAGCACCAAGTGGCCATCGTACTCGCCGCGCTTCGTTGGCTGGACCGCCCGGTGTACCGGCGAGGGGGTCGGCCGGTCGGCCAGGCCGTCGCCGCCGCGGCTCCGGCTGGCGATCACGAGGCCGCCCGGGGCCCGGCCGATGGCGACGTCCTCGCAGCCCGGCACGTAGCTCGAGAAGAGCAGGTCCCGCAGGTCGGCGTCGAAGACGGCGACGTATTCGCCGCCGTACTTGCGCCCGTCGGCCGGATGGCGATAGAAGGCGTTCGGCGTCTGCACGAGGCCGGTGGCGGCCTGGCCCCGCCAGGCGATCTGGCCGCCGTCCAGGACCTCGATCTGTCGGATGTTGGCGAAGTTCGGAGCCCCCCGCTCGCGCGGCGTCTGGAACGTGTCGGGGACGTAGGAGACCCACAGGCTCCATGCTTTCACGTCGAGCGACGCCGGGTCGATCCGCATGAGGTACCCGAGCGAGTTGGCGCCTCGCATGCCCCAGGAGCTCATGCCGAACGCGCTCCTGGGGACGGGCTTCTCGATGTCGGTCGGCTGGCGGGTGAAGATGGAGTTGCCGCCGTCGGACCATCCGCCGACGATGATATCGCCGTTCGGGACGACGGCGGCGGCCCGGCAGGCGGAGTCGGACACCAGGCCGTCGTCGTTGCCTTGGCCGTCCCGCAGGTTCCGCGAGGGCCACTCCCACAGCGTCCACACCTTGCGGCCGCTTGGGTCGTACTTATACAAATACGGCTGTCTCCAGGGCTCGCGTCCGGTGCTCGTGTTGCGGTCGCCGCCGATGAGGTAGGCCCCGGTCTTCCGGTCGACCGCCCTCAGGCCCACCCGCTCCGGGTCGCCGTAGTCCTTGTCCGAGAGCGGCTCGCAGGTCCGCCCGTCCGGGCCGATCCGGTAGACGTAGTGGGACTGGAAGTAGACAGTGCCGCGGTTGTCCTGCCACAGCTTCTGGGGTGGGAGCTGGTGCCCACTGAGCGTCCACACCCACTCGATGCGGTCCGTCACCGGCGAGAATCGCATGACGAAGACGTCGCCGGAACACTTGGTCTTCTCGTAGACGTACGGTCCCCAGTTGGACGGGCGACGGCGCCGCCCGCGGCCGGCGCTGTCGAGCACCCCCGCCGGCGGCGGCACCCTGCGGCCGGCGCCGCCTGTCCGGACGAGCCCCTCGAAGGCCGGCGTCGCCCGCCCGGCCAGGACCAGGGCCTTGCCGTCGGCCGAGACCGCCCCGGCCGACAGGCTGGCCACGCCCCAGTCGAATCGGACGACCTTCAGGACCCGCTGGAGGCCCTCTGCGTACAGGACGACCGTGCCGGCCACGTCGGGGTTCTCCAGGGGCAGCGTCGTGCGGCCCTTGCGGTCCGTCTGGATCGACTTGAGGCCCAAGTGGCGTCCCCGGCCGAGAACGACGGGCCGCGGTGAGGACGGGAAGCTCGGCCCCCAGGCGTTGCCGAAGGCGGCCACGCCGCCGTTCGGCAGCCCCTCGGCCGCCACGAACCCCTCGATCCCTTCGGACCCGAAGTAGGTGGCGGCGACGAGCCGCATGTGACGGCCCTCGGCGGCCTTCTGGGTGAACTGCTCGTAGCGTCCGGCCGCGGCCGGCCCCGCCAGACACCCGACCAGCAGGGCCGCCGCAGCGATCCTTCTCTTCCATAGCCTCATGTCGCTCCCTTCCGTTCCAGCCCGGCCTGGCCGCGCATCCTGAGGACGCCGGCCCCCGGAAACACTTGCGTCCGGGGCCGATCGCGGTCAAGGTACAGGGCTTTCACCTTAATAACTACCGGAACGCCGCTTGGGTTCGGTCGGAAATCGCGGACCGACGACCTTCATCGGGGGGGAGTCGGGCCCACACGGATAGGGCCCAGGGCTGGAGACCGCCATGCCGCGAACCGACGACCGGCCGAACATCCTGTTGCTCATGACCGACCAGCACCGGGGCGACTGCCTCGGCATGGAGGGACATCCCGTACTCCAGACGCCCTATCTCGACCACATCGGGGCCTCGGGGTCCCACTTCCGCCGGGCCTACACGGCCTGTCCCGTGTGCATCCCCGCCCGGCGGACGCTGATGACCGGCCGGCGGCCCGCGAGCCACGGCGTCCTGATGAACTATCACACCTGGCTCGACGGGCCGACGCTGCCGGGAGAGCTGTCGAAGGCCGGATACCAGGCGCACCTCGTGGGGAAGCTTCACCTGTGGCCGCTGCGGAAGCTGTACGGCTTCGCCAGCGCCGCTTGGTCCGACTCGCCTCGACCGGGCGTCGACTGCGACTACCAGCGATTTCTCCGGCGGGAGGGCGTCTACGGGCCCCGGATCAGCTCGGCCCACGGCATGGACGCGAACGGCTGGGCGGTCCGCCCCTGGCACCTCGACGAGCGACACCATTTCACGACCTGGTGCGCGTCGATGGCCATCGACTTCCTGGAGCGGCGCGACCCGACGCTGCCGTTCTTTCTGAAGGTCTCCTTCATCCACCCGCATCAGCCCCTCACGCCGCCGCGGGACTACTACGAGCGTTACATGGCCATGGACCTCCCGGAGCCGTACGTCGGCGACTGGGCCCGCGTCTTCGACGGCCCGCAGCGGGGCCTGCCCGTCGCCTCGTGGCGGACGGCCCTGGAGCCGGCCGTTATGAAGCAGTACCGGGCGGCCTACTACGCATCGATCAACCATGTCGACGACCAGATCGGGCGGGTCCTGGAGGCGCTGCCCCGGAAAACGATTGTCCTGTTCCTGGCGGACCACGGCGAGATGCTCGGCGACCACCAGTGGATCCGCAAGCGCAGCCCCTACGAGCCGTCGGCCCGCATCCCGATGGTGATGCGGCTCCCTCAGGAGATGGGCATCCCTCAGCGGCACGAGGTCCACCAGGTCGTCGAGCTGATGGACGTCATGCCGACGCTGCTGGAGGCGGCCGGAGCGAAGGTGCCGGAGACGGTGGAGGGACGGAGCCTGCTGCCGCTCCTTCGCGACGAGAACCCGCCGTGGCGGGAGTATCTGCACGGCGAATGCGCCGAGATGCCGACCGCCCCGGCCGTCCCTCACGGCCTTTACGGGCAGGCCGGCACCGGCCAGCAGTACCTGACCGACGGGCGGAGGAAGTACGTCTGGTTTCCCGGCCAGGGCGCCGAGCAGTACTTCGACCTGGAGAGCGACCCTCGGGAAATGCACGACCTGGCGGCCGACCCGGCCCGAGCCGGCGAGGTCCGCCTGTGGCGGGAGCGGTTAGTGGAGGAACTCGAGGGCCGGCCCGAGGGTTTCACCGACGGGAAGAGGCTGCTGAAGCTCGACGGGCCGACGCCGTTCTGCCTGCCGGGTTTCGAGCCGTCCGATTCCCCCGCCAAGGGGGCGACGAGATGACGGACCGACCCAACCTGCTGTTCCTGATGGCCGACCAGTATCGCCACGACTACCTCGGCTGTGCGGGAGCAGATTTCGTCCGAACGCCGAACCTGGACCGCATTGCCGCGCGGGGCGTGCGGTTCACGAATTGCTTCTCGAACTCGCCCGTGTGCGCCCCGGCCCGGATCGGCCTGGCCAGCGGCCTGAGGCCCGACCGCCTCGGCGCCCTCGACAACAGCTCGTTCCTTCCGGCCCGGACGCCGACCTACTACCAGCGGCTCCGCGACCACGGCTATCGCGTCGGATGCGTCGGAAAGCTCGACCTGGCCAAGCCGGACGCCTACAACGGCCGATGGGGCGACCGCCCGCGGGTCTACGGCTGGGGCTTCACCCATCCGGAGGAGTGCGAAGGCAAGATGCACGCCGGCCGGGTGGCCGAGCCGCACGGGCCGTACGGGTTCTGGCTCCGGGAGCAGGGGCTTTTCGAGCGATTCCGAGAGGACTACGCCGAGCGGGAGGCCAAAGGGTGGGTCGTCGATGCCTCGCACGACTCGGTCCTGCCGGCCGAGGCGTTCGAGGACTGCTACATCGGCCGGCGGGCCGCCGAGTGGCTCGAGCGGGTCCCGGACGACTTCCCTTGGCACTACTTCGTCAGCTTCGTCGGCCCGCACAATCCGTTCGACCCGCCCGCCGAGTTCGCCGAGCCGTTCCGCGACGCCGAGGTGCCGGGGGCGATCCAGGACCCGCTCGAGGACAAGCCCGCCTGGCACGAGGACCGCGTCGTGACGACCGACCCGGAGGTCATCGCCCTCACGCGGCGGCAGTACTGCGGGGCGATCGCCGCCATCGACGATGCCGTCGGCCGGGTCCTTGACGTGCTCGAGTCGCGCGGCGTGCTGGAAAACACGGTGGTCGTCTTCTCCAGCGACCACGGCGAGATGCTCGGCGACCACGGCATGTACACGAAGCAGAAGGCGTACGAGCCGTCCTGGCGGGTGCCGCTGATCGTCGCGGGGCCGGGCGTCGACGGCGGGCGCAAGAGCGACGCGATGGTCGAGCTGATCGACGTCAATCCGACGCTGACCGAGCTGGCCGGGACGGGCGTGGCGGAGGACCTCGACGCCCGGTCGCTCGCGCCCCTGTTGGGCGGCGAGGCACCGGACCACCGCGAGGACGTCTTTGCCACGCTCCGGCATCTCCGCTGTCTCCGGACCGACCGGCACAAGCTCGTCGAGAACTACGGCGACGTGTGGGAGCTGTACGACCTCCAGGACGACCCGGACGAGCTGCACAACCTGGCCGACGACGAGCCGGAGCTGCTCGCTGCGATGAAACGCCAAATGCGGGCCCGTCATCTGGAAGGCAAGGGGCTCCGCTGAGGGAGTGAACGAAGAGGCCCTTCGGCCCGGGTCGCCGCTACTTTCGGCCGCAGCAGTGCTTGTACTTGCGGCCCGAGCCGCACGGACACGGATCGTTGCGGCCCACCTTACCGGGCATCGGGCCCGGCGCGATCCGGATGTCGCGTTCCTCCGCCGCCGGCGGCGCCGCCGGGGCCTCTTTCATCGGCGGCAGACGACCGACCCGCAGGTACTCCGCGATCCGCTCCAGCTCCGGCAGGGCTCGCTCGTAGAACATCCGGTAGCCCGCGCAGAAGTGGTTGACCCGCTCGGGGTCCGTCCCGACGGGCCGGTGGTGCTTCGGACATCCTCCCTGGCAGAACGCGAGGAACTCGCAGTCGCGGCAGGCGCGGGGCCGGTCGGTCTTGAGGTGCGAGAACTCCTCCAGCCGCTCGCCGCGCACGAGGTCCGCCAGCGGCGTCTCGGTGATGTTCCCCAGCCGCCACTCCTGGTATACGAAGTGGTCGCACGCGTAGAGGTCGCCGTTCCACTCCAGGACGTGGGCGTTTGCGCACCGCTCGGAGTGGACGCACGTCGAGGCCTGGCCGAACAGGATCGTGTGGATCGCATCGTCGATGAACCGGACGGACACTTTGCCGACGTCGCGGCCGGCCCACTGCTCGAACACCTCCAGCAGGAACCGCCCGTAGGCCTCGGGCGAGCAGGAGAACTCGGTCGGCTCGTCCGTCCCGGGGAGCCGCTCCAGGATGGGGATGAACTGGACGTACCGGACGCCCCGGTTGACGAAGAAACGATAGATGTTCGCCCCGTGCTGGACGTTCGCCCGGTTCAGCGTCGCCAGGACGTTGTACTCCACGCCGCGCTGCTGGAGCATCTCCAGGCCCCGCCAGGCCCGTTCCCAGCTCGGGTTGCCCGTCCGGTCGAGGCGGAACGCATCGTGGACCTGGGCCGGGCCGTCCAGGCTGATGCCGATCAGGAACGTGTCCTCCTGAAACAGGTCGCACCACTGCTCGTCGAGGAGGGTCCCGTTGGTCTGGAAGGCGTTCGAGACGGTCTGCCCGTCGCGCTTGCAGCGGCGCTGGAGGTCGAGGGCCTTACGGAAGAAGTCCTTCCCGGCGAGCATGGGCTCGCCGCCCTGCCAGCCGAACTCGCAACGGTCAGGGTGGAGCTCGAGGTACTGGCGCGTGTACGATTCGAGGACCTCGTCGGTCATGCGCATCTCGGCCGGCGGGACGCCCCGGTAGAGCTCCTCCGGCTTCATGGTATAGTAGCAATACCTGCAATCGAGGTTGCAGAGGCCGCACACGGGCTTGGCCATGATGTGGAACGGCCGAACGATCTCGCTCACAACGTCTCCGGTTTGGGTATCGCCTGGCATTCGCGGGATTATACGCCGCCGGCGCCCTCGCGACGAGGGGGGCCACGGCCTTCACCGGCCACGTAGTACACGGTCCCGCCGCGTCGCTCCGTCCCGACGAGGCCGGCCTCCAGGAGCTGCCGGACGTACTTGGCCACCTCGTTCGGATGGAGGCCGAGGCCGGTAGCGAGACCGCCCAGCGTGCACGGCCGGCGGCGGACCGTCTCCAGGAGGTCCTCGCGGCGGACGGCGTGCTCGTGCTCCTGCCGCGGCGCCTCGCGCTCGGCAATCACCTCGGCCGTTCCGCCGAACACCGCCGCCAGAGCTTCGAGCCGCGCGGCCGGGACGGGCCGGGCGATGGCCTCCGCCGGCGGACGCGTCGCCGTGTTGAGCTGCACACGGTCGGGCCCGATCCGCTCGGCCAGCGCCGCGATCCGCTCCACCTGGACCTCCGTCGCCGTCAGGCCCTCGAGCAGCACCACCTCCAGCCAGTACGTCTTTTCGAACACCTGGCGGAACGCCTTCAGGCCTTCGACCATCCGCTCGAACGTGACCTCGGCGTGCGGCCGGTTGACCCGCTTGAAGGTCTCGGCGTCGCCCGCATCGAGCGACGGCGCGACCAGGTCCGCCTCCAGGAGGGCCTCCCGCACCTCGGGCCGCCACAGGAGCGACCCGTTCGTCAGGACCGCCACCGGCACGTCGCAGAGGGCCTTGATCCGGCGGACCAGCTCGCCGATCTCCGCGTGCAGAGTCGGCTCGCCCGAGCCCGAGAGGGTGATCCAATCGGGCCGCGTCGCGAGCTTCCCGCGAAGCTCCTCCAGGACCGCCTCGCGCGGCACCCAGGCCCGCCGCTCGACCGTCAGGCAGGTCGTCCGCCCGAGCTGGCAGTAGAGACAGTCGTACGAGCAGGTCTTCATCGGCACCAGGTCGACGCCGAGGGACCGCCCCAGCCGCCTCGACGGCACCGGCCCGAAGACGCAGCCTGCCGTTGAGTGGGCCGAAGCGGGGCCCTCTTGGCCTTCCTCGCCCCGTCGCGCCGCGTCACGGCGTCTGCCCGCACCGGCCATTGGTTCCCCTCGCCCTGCCCTATCGCCACCGCCTTGCCGCCGCGGCCGGGCCGGGCTGTCTCTCGCGGACCACCAGCGAGCCCCGGTCGCACCCCAGGTCGCGGGCGAGCACGTCGCACTTGACGAGCAGCAGGAAGAAGGTGTGCTTGGCCCGGTCGCTCAGCGTCTCGTAGTTGGCCTGCCCCTTCGCCAGGACCAGGTCGAAGCCGGCGGCCCGCGCCACGAAACCGTCCGAGCACGTCTCCAGGAGCGTGCCGGGGGCGTCCGAACCCGTGTCGATGACCTCGACCAGCTCCGTGAGCCCGGCCACCGCGGCGTCCTCCATCGTCGCGTCATTGATGACAGGGCCCCCCTTGACGACCAGCGTCACCTTCTCGGTGGGCAGCCGCTCGATGAGGAGCCGGTCGAAGACGATCTCGCCGGCGTTGTCCGCCAGGTACAGGATGGCGTCCGACGCCCCGACGGCCTGTCGGAGCCGTGCCACGTCGCCGTCGAGCGGCCCGCTCAAAGCCGATTCCATGGCCTGACGGACGTCGGTCAGCTCCGCCCCGGTCTTCGCCCCCAGGTCGATGACGTTGGCGGCAATCGCCACGCGGACGGCCTCGGCGAAGGGGTCCTCGGCGTCCGCCACCCGCGCCTCAAACGCCGGGTACAGGCCCAGGGCCAGCCGGTTCAGTCGGGCCTTGACGTCGCGGTAGGGGTCGGCGTCGCGGACCAGGCCGCGGATCAATCGGTGAATCCGCTGGCCCATGGCGGGCGGCGGCGTCCGCATGTCCATCTCGGCCGCCGCCCGAAGGACCGCTCGCATCACCTGCTGGTGGACGGTCTCGGAGTCACTGGCCATCCGCGCGGCGTCCAGCGCCTGCCGAGCGAAGCACGCGATACAGTCCAGGTAGGTCCTCAACACCCACCCCCGTCCCCCCCCCCTGCCCCCGGCGAGTAACAAAGCCGTTCATTATACCATGCGGGCTTCAGGAAATGAAGGCTCGGGCCGCCGCCGCGCAGGGGAAGGGATCAGCCGGGCGGCCGACGCATCTGGCCGGGGCCGCGGTCGCACAGGTCGCCCGTCCAGACTTCGAACGCGTGCCGGCCCCCGGCCTCCTCGGGCCCGTAGAGGACCACGTAGGTCATGACCTTCCAGGCGGCGAAGTGGGCCGCCCCTTCCGGCGTCCATCCCCGGTGCCACACCCGCCGCCAGGTTCCCGTGTTCAGGTAGAACCGCTCGGCGCCGGCCTCGTCCTGGCCCAGGGGCACCTTCTCGACCATGTGGGTGTGGCCGTAGACGACGAACCGCGGCGGGGGGCCCTCGACCGGGACCTCCTGGAGCGCCCGGCGGGTGTACTCGGTGGGGCTGGGTCCCCAGAACGAGTGCAGCGCCCGGCCGAGCCTCAGGACCCAGTCCGTCCAGGCGCCGGTGGCGCTCAGCTCCTGCCGCCTGAGATTCAGCAGCACCCGCGTCAGGTAGAACCGCTGCCGGGCACTGAGGCGGCGGCGCACGAATCGACGGTAGACCCGGGCCCTGCGGAACTGGTCGATCGACCGTCTCAGGCCCCGGTGGATCGCCCGATGGATGGCCGGGTCGTGCCGGCCCTCCACCTGGCCGGCCTCGACGATCCATTCCGGCACCAGAGACAGCGGGCGGACATGATCGATCTCCCGGAGCCTCATCAGAACCTCGTCCCGCCCCGGATGGCCGGCAAACTCCTGGTCGTGGGCCACCATCTCTGGGAGACGCGCCAGCAGCTCGACGCAGACGGCGTCGCCAACGCTGGAGGCGTCGCGGCCGACATCCGCATCGTAGTTTGTCGCGTCGAAGACGTCGCCGTGGCGCGCCAGCACCCCGTAGGGCTCGGCCTCGTCGGCGGCGCCGGGCCAGGGGAACGCGGTCGGCAGGAGCTCGCCGAGGAACGCCTCGTCCAAGCCGAGCGCTCTGACCACCCGCTGGCGGGCCGACGGGTAGCGATTGATCAGCCAGTCGTGGTTCCCGAGTAGATAGTCCAAGCGGACCTTCCGGGCGCTGATGCGGCGCTTGCGGGCGATCTGCTCGGGCAGAGCACGGAGAACCTCGACGGCCTCCCGGTTGGCCCCCAGGATCCGGTCGAGGACCTCGAGAACCAGGGCCTCCTGGTCCGGGCCGGGGGGGTCCCACGGCCGCGGACCGTCCGGGTCGCGAAGCCAGGCCAGGCTCCGGATCAGGTCGAGCCCGTCGCCCAGGAGTACGCACCAGACGGCCGGCGCTTGCCGCCGACGGGCCAGCCGGGCGACGCGGTCCACGAACAGCTCGAATGCCTCGGGGTTGAGCGTCGGACCGGTGGAGCCGTCGGTCAGGTGGACGTCGCTGAAGAAGACGAGCATGCGTGGCTGCCCCGGGGGCCGGTCGGCGGCGAATGGGTCGCCTGGGCGCTTCAGGGAGTTTCGCGTCAGGACGCGGAAATGGCAAGCCCCAAATCGGCAGGAAGGACCTTCGAGGGCCGGTGAAGGCTTGCTCGCGGCAGAAAGGCGGAAAACTCTCGGCCGACGGTCAGCCCACCGGCACGAGGGTCTCGTCGGGCTCGTCGGCGGGCATCTCGGCCGGCCCCGGACGGACGCGCTCCGGCCGGACCGGCGGCCGCGAGCGACGATGGGGGGCGGGCTTGCCCCGGTCCCGCAGACTGCCCGTCCAGATCTCGAACTCATGCGTGCCGCTCGCCTCGTGCGGCGAGTAGACGACCACGTAGCTCATTTCTTTCCACGAGGCGAAGTGGGGCCGACCGTCCTCGGTCCGGGCCTTCCGCCAGATGCTCCGCCAGGTGCCGGTGTTCAGGTAGAACCGGTCCCCTCCGCGCGGGTACGGGCCCAGCGGCACGCTCTCCACCCGGTGGGAGTGGCCGTAGACGACGAATCGCGGCACCTGGCCGTCGGGGTGGCGTTCGAGGAGGGCCTTGGCGGCGTACCGCGAGCCGGGCTGGTTACGCAGGAGCTGCCAGCCCTTGTACAGCCGCTCGCCCATGCGGGACCAGAAGTCCAGGCAACTGACGCGGCGCCGGGCCATCTGGTAGAGCAGCATCCGGGCATAGAGCCGCTCCAACCAGGAAAGCTGGCGCCGGGCAAAGGCCTGGATCGTCTCGTCCTCCGTGAAGTCGCGAAGGCACCGCTTCAGGGCCTCCCGGGCCACCTGGGCCGTCCGATGGGCCGCTACGGGCCTCTCGGGTCCAGAGGACGCCGCATCTTCGGCGACAGGGCTGCGTGGCGTACGGTCCATAGGATGGCCGGAATCGAGCCCTGTCAGGACCTCGGCCACCCAGGAGGCCATCGCCTCGTATGGGCGGACGTTATCGACTTCCTTCAGGCGCCGGACGATCCGTTCGCCCCCCGGGTCCCCGTCCATCCCCCGCTCGACCTCCAGGGGGAAACGGTTCAGCAGCTCCACGACGATGGCGTCGCCGTAGCTGGAGGCGTCGCGGCCGAGCGTCTCGTCGTAGTTCAGCCGGTCGTGGATGTCGGCGTGGCGGGCCATCACGTCGTATTCGTCCGGCGGCGACGTATAGACGAACGGGAACCCCCGCTGGACGTAATCGACCGACAGGCCGAGGGCCCCGGCCACAAGCTGGCGGGTGGCCCGGTACCGGTCGATCAGCCAGTCGTGGTTGCCCAGGACGTAGTCGAAGTGGACCCGCCAGTAGGGAACGCGGCTGCGGGCCGCGATGCGGTAGGGCATCTCGCGGAGGGTCTCGACGGCGCGACGGTTGTTGTCGAGGATGGCGCTGAGGATGTCGAGCCCCCGGCGGCGCTGCTCCCCGCCGGGCGGACTCCAGGGGCGCGTGCCGCCGCGGCCGTCGAGCCATCGGTCGCTGCGGATGATATCCAAGCCGTCGCCGAGGAGCACGACCCGGACCTCTTCGGCCCGGCGCTTTTCGGCCAGGTCACCGATCTGGTCGACGAACCGCTCGAAGGCCTCTTCGTTGATCGTTTCGCCCGAGGTGCCGTCCGTGAGGTGAACGTCGCTGAAGAATACGAGCATCGTCTCTCCCAGGCAAGTTCCCCGGGCTGGCGGCGAAGAGGCGCCCAGGCCCCCGGCCGCGACGGTTTCTCTGCGGGAAGTATACGAGCGGCCAGCGGGGAGACAAGACCTGCACGCCAATTTTACCCTGAATATAACCCATGCTTAGCGCGGGACTTACAGAAGCAGCTCGAAACAGCCCCACGGGCGCTTCGGATAGCCGGAAGCGCCGCGAATGACCCGATCCGGGGAGCCAGCGCGGGCGCAGTCGCGCGACGTCATTCCGACGCCTTGGCAGCCGGCCATTTGCTTACCGGCAAGGTCTGCCACCCCTGGAACGACTCGGTGAACTCCCGGGCCGACAGGCACCACACGACCACCTTCTTGCCCGCCAGGTATGCCTTGTCCTTCAGCGACCGGCGATAGAGGGTGAACCGGACAGGCGTCGCGCCCGATCCCCGCGTCCCGATCAGGTCGACGGCAAGGCCCAGCTCGGCGGCAAGCTGGTCCGGCAGGCCCGCCCCGGCGGCATGCAGGTCGCCCCCGGCATGGAAGACCAGGGTGTGGCTGTCGCCCATCAGGAGGACGGGGCTGGCTTCGTCAGGGGCCACGGCCTCGAGGGCCGGTCCCGTCTGCGTTCCCACGAAGCGGAGCTTGAGCGTCTCCGGGCCTGCGGCCGGGGAGCCCTCGGGCAGGTGGCGGACCAGGTCACCGGTGATCGTCACGTCGCGCCACTCGGACGCCGGGGCTTTCTTCGCGGTGCTTGCGTACCAGGGTTGCGTGCGAAGCGTCGCCGCGATCGCCTCGGCCGCCAGCACACATCCCACGCCGGACCAGTGAGTATCGGTCCGGCAGTAGACGGGGCCCTTGGCGTGGTCGCGGTTCTTGAGGAACATCGGCACGAGGTCCAGGACGGTCACACCGCGCCGCTCGAGCTGCTCGTAGAAGGCCTGGAGATAGGGGTCGAGACGAGGCGGTGTCCGGTCCTCCCCCGCCGGGACCACCGACGCGATTTCGTCCGGGTAGACGACGGCCTTGGGCGGCACGGGCACGAGGACGAGCTTGATGCCGCGGCCCTTGAGCTGCTCGTGAACGTCGACGATCACGGGGAGCGGGTCGGCGGCCTCGGGCGACGAGGCGCGGCTGACCTCGGCGGCCCGCTCGCCCCAGAAACGCCCGACGCTGAGGTGCCGAAGCTCTTTGCTGAAGAACAGCCAGCCGCCGGCACCACGGACGGCCATGGCGCCGGTCTTCTCAGCGGCGGCCGCACGCGAGCCGAGAGCGGCCATGAACTTCTCCTGGAGCGGTGTCGCACGGACCTCCTCGTGGCTGCCTGCTCCCGCGGACGGCGCCGCAAGCGACATCAGGACCGCTGCCGCCACACACCAAACCCATACACGTCTCATCGCGTCCCTCCGATTCAATTCGGTAACGCCCTATCGCCTCGTGAGCTTGTCGACGGCCCGCGCCGAGAGGCAGGCCGCCAGCACACCCGCCAGGACGAAGACCGGCCAGGGCCGCCCGACGCCTCCTTCCGGCGTGCCGAAGCCGACGACCCCCGCTTGCGCCTCGAGCGGCTCGCCCCAATTCGGCTCCTGGAGCCTGAGGGCCATGTCCGTCAGCTCGCTCCGGTTGATGCCGCCCAACTCCTCTTGGACATCCATCCACGGACGGATGCGGACGGTGATCCGGTCGCCGGGACGGAGCCGGGCCGCCTCGGTCCACTCGCTGTCCCGCATGCTCATGAGATAGACGACCGCCTGGCCGCCGGCAATCGGCCCTTTCTCGTCCTCCAGGTCCACCAGGTGGACCGAGCAGATGTGGTCGCGGTAGGTCACCGCTCCCGGCCGCGGCACGAACGAGACGGCGGCCACCGTGCCCGTGACGACGCGCTGTTCGCCGGGCTCGGGGACGACGAACTGCTCGTCGGGCGGTTCGCCGAGGTCCATCGGCAGGAGCTGCCAGTCGCCGACCGACAGCTCCCGGACGGCGAACTGCCAGACGACGACCCGCTTGCCGGCCAGACGGTCGCGGCCACGGGCCAGCTCCCGGCTCAGGACCTGCCGCGTCGCGTGGGCCCCGTCGTCGTTGCGGACGATCCGGTCGACGGGCCGGTCGAGGGCCAGCGAGAGCTGCTCGATGAGACCGGCCGATTCGCCCCACCCCATCGCCTCCAGCGAGTAGATGTTCGAGAAGCTGTCGCCGAGGACGAGCACGTCGGCCCCCGGGTCGGACCGCCACAGCCCCCCGCCCCAATGCCGGACCTGGCGGATGCGGACCGTCTCCGGCGGGAAGGCCGTCTGGCCTTCGGGCAGGTCCAGCAAGGCGGCCACGTCGCCCTCGTTGGTCACCTCGGCGGACGGGGCCCGGACGAAGCCCGGCGGACGGACGGCCGGGAGTTCGACGTGCTCCGTCATGGCCGCCGCGAGCCGCGTCGCGACGCGCTCGACCGCCTCCGGCCGCCAGTGCGTGTCGGTGGCCAGGTACTGGGGCCGCTCGGCCTCGGCCTTCGCCTCGACCAGCTCCGGGGCGACGTCGACGACATGCAGGCCGGTGTCGCCGCGGGCCTCGATCGCCGCGACGAACTCCCCGTAGGACGGGTTCTGGATCGGCCCCGCCTCGGGCTCGTAGCGGGGGGAGAAGCGTTCCGGGTGGACGCACGGCTTGACGGGCGTCGGCATGACGACCAGGGCGATGCCCCGCTCGGCGAGCTGCTCGCGGAACTCGAGCACGGCCTTCAGCGGATCGGGCTGCGGCGGGGCCACCGTCTCGCTGCCCGAGGCGGCGCGGCGGGCCTGGTAGGCCGGATCGAGGAACGCCGGCCCCGTCAGGTAGTCCAGGCCCGGACGGTAGAAGAGCCACCCCTTCCGGCCGACATAGGCCTGCTCGTTGCCCGAGCCCAGCCATGCCGCAAGGACGTGCTGGGCCGGCGGCCGAATCCACGCGCCCGCGCAGGACTCCTCCTCCAGGGCGGTCTCGTAGCGGTCGATGCCGCGGAGCAGCACCCGGTTCATGGCGAGGAGCCGGTCGAGCGGTCCGCCCTCCGTCCGGGCAAACGCCGCCCCGGCGTCCGGCAGCGCGTAGAAGATGTCGAACGGCTGCGGCACGGGCGTGTCCCGCCGGCCTGCCAGGTAGCGGTGCGTCGAGAGGCCGAACTGGACGAGGGGCACCGAGAAGATGATCGCCAGGAACCCGGCCGCCAGGACCGCTTTCATGGGCCCCGTGACGGCGGTATGGCCGACCTCGGCCCGGGCCAGCTCCTCGCGGGTCAGGATGGTCTTCGGCTGCGACACGCTCGCGTCCCTAGAAGATGAAGTAGATGAACGGGTTGAACTCCTGGGTCGTCAGGACCACGAGCGACACCAGGAGCGCCCCGAGGACGACGACGACCTTCGGCCACGTCATGCGGCGCGTGAAGTCCCACGTCTGGGGACAGCCCCACACGACGACGCCTGCGATAATAAACGAGAGCAGATAGTAGGGCTGGTAGATGATGCCCGCCAGCAGGCCCGCCCCCTCCTGGGCGGCGCCGAAACCGGCCATCGACTTCAAGTAACCCAGGGCCGACGAAAGGTCGGGGGACCGGAAGAACACCCAGGTGCCGAGGAGGATGATGAACGTGATGGCGACCTTCAGGGGCCGCGGCAGACGGACGTAGATGGGGTCCTTGCCCATGGCCCGCTCCAGGGCGAGCATGGCCCCGTGGATGGCGCCCCAGATGATGAAGTTCCAGGCCGCCCCGTGCCACAGGCCCCCCAGGAGCATGACGAGGGCGAGGTTGACGTAGGTCCGGGCGCCGCCCTTGCGGTTGCCCCCGAGGGGGATATAGAGATAGTCGCGGAGCCACGTCGAGAGCGACAGGTGCCACCGCCGCCAGAACTCCGTGACCGACCCTGCCCGGTACGGCGAGTCAAAGTTCTTCGGAAAGACGAAGCCCAGCATCAGCCCCAGGCCGATGGCCATGTCGGAGTAGCCGCTGAAGTCGAAGTAGATCTGAAAGGCGTAGGCGGTCGCGCCGAACCAGGCGTCGCCCAGGCCGACCGAGCCGGCGTCGAAGGCCATGTCGGCGATCTTGCCGCAGGCGTTCGCCAGCAGGACCTTCTTCGCCAGGCCCAACGAGATGAACCCGACGCCTCGAGCAAACTTCTCCAGGGTGTGCGTCCGGTGCCGGAGCTGATCGTCCACCTCGTGGAACCGGATGATCGGCCCGGCCACGAGCTGTGGAAACATCGCCACGTAGCAGGCGAAGTCGACCGGCGAGCGGACGGCCCGGGCGTCGCCCCGGTAGACGTCGATCGAGTAGCTCATCGACTGGAACGTATAGAAGCTGATGCCCAGGGGCAGCGTGATCCGCAGGGCGTCGCGCCAGGCGTGGTGCTCCAGGCCCGCCAGGTCCAGCAGGGCGTTGTAGTTCGCCACGCCGAAATTGAAGTACTTGAAGAACCCGAGCAGCGAGAGGTTCGTGACGATCGAGGCGACCAGGGCGAGCGTCTGGGCGGGGGACCTCGACCCGCCCCGCTCCAGCAAGGGGATGGGGCGGCCCCACGCCCCCCGCCTGAGCTGGCCCGCCATCACCAGGCCGCACACATAGTCGATCAGCGTCGAGTAGGCCATCAGGAACACGAACAGGGGGTTGGCCCACCCGTAGAAGAGGTAGCTGAGGAGCGTCAGGGCCCCGTGCTTCATCCATCGCCGGGGCAGCGCATGGTAGATGAGCAGCACGAGGGGCAGGAAGTAGAACACGAAGAGATGGCTGCTGAATACCATGCGGCCCACCGCCCGTGCCCGGGCCCCTCCTGTGCCCCCAGCGCCGCGACGGCCACGGCCCGAAAGCGACCAAGCATAGCGTTCCGGCCCCGTGCCGACAAGCTTGACCTCCATCGCCTTTGGCGCGGCCCAACCCGCCAACCGGGGGCTGGGGTCCGGAGGCAGGTCGTCAGGGGGGGCCCACGTGGTAGTACCGAGGCAGGTCGAGCAGCTCGAAGTCGTCCATGGCCAGCCGCTCGGAGTCGAGCTGCGGGTGGTCGTCCCACGGTTCGAGCGTGAGCCGGTACGTCCCGCCCGCCCGGCGATCGTTCGGCAGCACCTTGAGGTCCAGGACCACCCAGTGGGCGACGGCGATCCGCTTCGCCTCGAGCCGACCTTCCAACACCTCTTCGACGTCGTAGCTGTACAGGGCGAGGCACCGGCGGTACGTGTCCAGGCCCTTCAGGTCGGGCGTCGGAGTGATCTTGACGAGTTTGGCGCGGACGACGGCCCGTTCGGCGGGCCCGCGGCCCTCGAGCCGCTTCGACGCAAGGGAACAGCGCTGCTTCGCCTCCTCTGGCCCGATGGAGCGGCTGAAGACGGCGATCCCTTCGAGACGCCCGGCCCAGTCGCGGCCCCTTGAATGGTCCTTACGCCCAGGGACCTTCTCGCGGGGAGGGTTGCGCCGTTCCACCGAGGAGCTCCGTGGCGGCCCATTGAACTCATCGCCGAAGAGCAGGTGCTGCGGCGTCCAGTTGCCGAAGTCGCCCCGCACCGCGGGCGTCGCCACAGCCTGCCGACCGTCCACGTAACAGAGGAGCCGGCCTGGCACGTAGCTGACGATCACGTGCACGGTCTTGCCGGCCTCGACGCGACACAGGTCCACCTGGGGATTGGTGCCGTTGGCCCCCGTCTGGGGCGTGCGGAGGCGAAAGACGAGGCGGTCCTTCTCCTGGCCGAGTGTGAAGTTGCGGCTCGAGGCGCTGGAGGAGAACGTGACGATCCGGGCCGGACCGCCCTGCTCGATGTTCGCCGGCGTGACGAGCGCCTCCACCGAAAGCTGGTTGGTGCGGCGGCAGGACTGGAGGAGGGCGTCGTCGGCGTCCTGGGCTACCATCGCCCCGCCGCCCAGGACCATCTCGTGGAACCGGCCGAACCGGGCGTGGCCGCGGGCCTCCACGCGGCAGGTGCGGCCGCCCTCCCCGTCCGGCGAGACGATCTGGTTCGTGGCGGCGGCGTCCTCCCACAGGAACTCCAGCCCCTTCGTGTTCGCCGGCCACGTGTCGTGCTTCGCCAGCTCCTCCTTGGGAGGCAAGACGGCCTCGACGGCCGTGCCGGCCAATGCGGCCACTGAGGCTTTCTCCCCGCCTTCGATCCAGGCGTCCGGGAAGAAGTCGCCCCTGTCATTGTGGCTGACGCGGACCCACCGCTCGACGTTGCCCAACCGGGCGTCGAAGCGGCCGAGGTAGACCTCGACGGCCCGCCCGCCGTCGCGGATCCGGTTGCCGCCGGGCTTCCCGCCTTTGCCCAGGTAGGGCCCGGTCATCGTCAGGAACCGGACGTGATTGCTCCACCGGGGATGATAGACTTCGAAGCCGCGGATACCCGGGGCGCCCGAGATCGACACCTTCCACGACCGGTCCGACCCGAGGCTGTGGAACCGGACGTTTCGGTGGGCCCCGTCGAACACCCACAGCAGGTACGAGTTGTCCGGCGAGAGGCCCGTCCAGCATCCCCGATCGAGCTTCGCCCACGACCGGTTCGGCAGCTCGGCGACGCCCGCGCTCGGCCAGGGCCACAGGCCCCCCGCCCGCGTGCCGTCGGCCGAGACGGCGAACCCGTCGCGGCTGACGGCCGTCCGGTCCCAGACTGCCTCTCCCTCGCCGGGGCGATCGAGGCGGAACCGGCGCACCTCGCTGAAGGTCGCTCCCTTGCCCCGGCCGCGCTTCGTGCCCGCATAGACCCAGTCCTGGCCGGTCTTCGGGTCGCGCCAGACCTCCAGGGCCGTCCCGGGGGCCACGTCGCCGCGGCCGGAACCGTCCCAGGCAATCACGCAGACCCGTTCGGCCCGGTGATCGGAGAACACGATGTGGTCGCCGCCGGGGGTCAGCAGGGGCTTCGAGTAGCTCGAGGCCTCGGCGAGGATGACCCGTTCGCCCCGGCCGTCGTCCGAATCGAATCCCAGGAGACGGAGGTGCCGGCCCCGGGCAAAGGTGTCCCGGCCGTCTCCGGTATCCTGTACCCAGACGAGCCGCGTCCGGGCGCCGGTCAGGGCCCGGACCTCGGCGGCCACGTCGGCCCCAGCCGCGGCCCCCGGCAGGGCCACTAAGCTCAGCCAGACGGCGAGAAGCCACACGACCCTATGCCGCCACACCGCCATCACTACCTCCGCGCCGTGCCCATGGGGGCCTGCCATGTAAACCCGCGCGAAAGGGAAACGGTATCGGTCCGGCGGGGGAGAGCGCGCCCGTCAGGAAGGGCTTGGCACGTCAAGCCGAAGGTGGGGAGGCTGCCGGCCAACGGAGGGGAGGCGGCGACCAGCCTTTCCGGCCGACCAGGACGCCCAGCGCTCCCAACGCCAGGAACCCCAGCGTGGCGGGCTCCGGGAACTGGACAATCTGGACGGCGTTGAAGCCGGGCCGGCTGCCGGAGTCGATCTCGCCCGTCCCGACCCTCAGCCGGCCGGCGCTGTCGACCACGGCCCCTTCGAAGACCGTGTAGGTGCCCTCGTAGTCATCGGATGCATCGTCGTAGCCGACGACGCTATAGAGCTTCCAGTCGGCCTCGTGCCACGCCTCGCCGGCGGCGTCCTGGATGCCGACCTCCATCGTCGGTTCGCTGCCGTCCTTGTAGACGTGATAGAGGACGACGTGATACTCGTCGCCCGGCGTCAGGCCGGCAAAGGTGATCCACACCCGGGAGTGGCTGTTCCAGCGCTGATACCCCTTCATCAGTTTGCCGTCCGGCGTCGACGTGTCGGTCAACGTCGTCCCCCCGTAGAAATCCCCGCCGTAGCTGACGGTGACGCTCGTCGGGTCGCCGGCGTCATCGACGAGGAGCGTCGTCCCGTCGCCGCCGCCCTTGTCGACGTTATTCCAGTTGCTCTGCCGGTACAGGGGAGCGCCGGCGACGTCCGTCGGATCCAACGAGGAAAAAGCGTCCTCGGCCCGAGCGTTGACACCGATCATGGTCGCCCCGTCCGCCGCCACGACGACCAAGCCGACCGCGACCACCAAGGTAGAAATGCCGACGGTGTGTCTCGTCGGACTGGCCTCCTTTCCTGCGGCGCTGTAGCGACCACGCCTTGAGATGAGTACCTCGCCGCGCCCCGCAAGACGGCGCACGCGGCGGATACCTTCGCTACAGGAACCGAGCAATTGACGTGCAGCCAACTCCCCCGAGCTATCCGAGTATAGCACGGACCCAGCCGTGCGTCAAACGCTCGCTCAGTCCGTCGTCGGTGTGGAGGACACGCTCCGGACCCCCTCCCGCGGGCCCAGGTCGCGCCCGGCCGGACGCCGGCAGCGGCCTTCAGGCTTGAGGGTTGTCGCCCCGGCCGATAGAATAGCGCGACGCCTCGGTTCCCACGTGTGTCGGTGCCGGGCGGGAGCGCGAAGCGATGCCAATCTACGAATTCACCTGCAACGCGTGCGGGGCCGACTTCGAGGTGCTGTTCCGCTCGATGACCGAGCGCCGCCGGCCGACCTGCACGGCGTGCGACAGCCGCGACATCCGCAAGCGGTTCTCGACGTTCGCGATGGGCGGCGTCGAGCGCCGCGGCGGAGGGGCCGGCGGGAGCAGCGGCTGCGCGACCTGTGCCGGCGGCTCCTGCGCAACGTGCCGCCCCTAGAGACGCTCGGGGCGGCCCTGGATCCCGACATACGTGGCGACCGAAGGGCCGCGCGTAAGCAACCCCGCAAGCCAGCAAGGAGACCCGATGGATCGATTGTGGGCCCCGTGGCGGATGGACTACATCGCCGGCATGGATTCGAGCGGTAGCCACGCGGGCGGGTGTTTCCTGTGCGGTGCCCGCGACTCAGGCGACGACCGCAAGGGCCTCGTGTTCCTCCGGCGCGAGCACGCCTTTGCCGTCCTGAACCGCTTTCCCTACAACAACGGACACACGCTGATCGTCCCGAACGCCCACAAAGGCGAGCTGGACGAGCTGGCCGACGACGAGATGCTGGCGCTTATGACGCTGGCGCGGGACGTGATGGCCCTTTACCGGCGGCTGATGCGGCCGGACGGGTTCAACGCGGGCCTGAACTTCGGCCGGGTGGCGGGGGCCGGCCTTCCCGAGCACCTGCACCTGCACGTCGTGCCGCGGTGGAGCGGCGATACGAACTTCATGCCCGTGCTCGGCCAGACGAAGGTCATCCCGCAGGCCCTGCTGGACCTCTACGACCGGATCGTCGGGGCGCTCCAGGCCGAGGATCCCCGCGCATGCTGACCCGCCCCGAGTACGAGGCCCGCGAGCAGCGCGAGCTGGCGCCGTATGCCTCGAAGGCGGCCGAATCGCGCGGTCGGCGGCACGAGGAGCCCGAGCACCCGTACCGGACGGCCTACCAGCGGGACCGCGACCGGATCGTCCACTGCACCGCCTTCCGCCGCCTGGAGTACAAGACGCAGGTCTTTCTGACGCACGAGGGGGACCACTTCCGGACCCGCCTGACGCACACGCTGGAGGTGGCCCAGATCGCCCGGACGCTGGCCCGGGCCCTGAACCTGAACGAGGACCTGACCGAGGCGATCGCCCTGGCTCACGACCTGGGGCACACGCCGTTCGGCCATTCCGGCGAGCAGGCCCTCCAGGAGCTGATGGAGGACCACGGCGGGTTCGAGCACAACCGTCACGGCATCCGCATCGTCGACGTCCTGGAGCACCCCTACCCCCAGTTCCGAGGCCTCAACCTCACCTGGGAGCTCCGCGAGGGCATCGCCAAGCACCATACCCGCTACGACGAGCCCGAGCCGACGGAGTTCGGCGAAGGCGTCCCCACGCTGGAGGCCCAGGTGGTCGAGGTGGCCGACTCGATCGCCTACGACAGCCACGACCTCGACGACGGGATTCTGATGGGCATCCTCGGGCCCGAGGAGCTGGAGGGGCTGGCGATCTTCCAGCAGGCGGCCAGCGACTTCGCCGGGAGCCTGGCCGACCTGTCGCTCTCGCAGCGGACCCGCCGCATCGCCAAGCTCCTCATTGACCTGATGGTCAGCGACGCCATCGCCGCCAGCGAAGAGGCGATCCGTGGCTCGGGCGTCGCCGGCGTCGACGACGTGCGCCGGACACGGGACCGGCTGATCCGCCTTTCGGGGCCCCTGCGGCCCAAGGTCCGCGAGCTCGAGACCGTCCTTTTCGACCGGGTCTACCGGCACTACCGGGTGACGCGGATGATGACGAAGGCAAAACGCTTCGTCGCACGGATTTTCGAGGCGTATCTGGCGAACCAGAACCAGCTCCCACCGAAATACCAGGGCCGGGCCGAACGCGAGGGTCCGCACACGGCCATCTGCGACTACATCGCCGGGATGACCGACCGGTACGCCCAGGACGAATACCGGCGACTGTACGAGCCGTTCGAGCGGGTGTAGTCGAGGAGGGCCGAAGAAACGGCCGGCGCCCCGATCCGAGCGCCGGCCGGTCGGTTCTCAGGATGCGGCGAGGCGTCAGCCGCCTTCCTTCTCCTCCTGCTCTTCCTCGCCGCCTTCCTCGCCGCCCGCGGGCTTCTCCTCTTCAGCGGCGCCCTCGGCCTCGCCTTCACCCTCGCCCTGGGGGGCCGGCTCGGGCGGTTCGACGGTGTGCTCGACGGGCAGCTCCTCCTCCTCGGCCTCTTCCATGTAGACCTCTTCGACGTCGGTCGAATCGACCGCCCGCCGCAGGAGGAAGTAGATGATCGTCTGGCTGGTCATGGCGAAGCTGATCAGGTACGAGATGACCAGCCCCAGGACGATCCAGACGAAAATCGCGATGACGACGGCCCCGAACGCCTCCGTGCCGTGCAGCATCTCGGCGTTCTCGAGCATCGCCTGCTCGCCGGTCTGGGGCCAGGGAGCCGTCCACTCGGGCCGCGCCCACATCCTCGCAAGCTTGTCCGCCGCATCCCCGCCGCCCCATGTGAAGACGCTGACGGCAAAGTGCGTCAGCCATAGCGTCAAAAAGGCCACGAACTTGACGAAAATGAACGTCAGGCAGCCGTAGACGGCCGCAAACAGGGTGTAGAAAATGTACCGCCAGGGCCGGCTCGAAATGTAGGCCACGCTTCGGCTTATGGCATCGAACGCGTCCGACCCCTCGGCGGCGATGGTCGGCCACTGGAGGCCCACGCTGAACGACCCTCCCACCAGGATCAGCGCCATCAGCAGGCCCACGATCAGCGTCAGGCCGGACAGCAGCGGGAGCAGGATCTCCCCGACGTACGGAATCATCAGTGGGAAGCCCGTCAGGAGACCCAGCACCGCCCCGACGAACGCCAGGGCGACGAACGGGATGACCGGGCTGGCCAGAAGACTGAGCCACTTGCGGCAGGAGAAGGTCATCGCCTGCTTCAGGGGGATGGTCTCCTCGCGGGCGAAGCGGACAGCGGCGATCCGCGTCACCGCCCCCCCGACGTAGGCCCAGATCGCCAGCGCCAGGACTGTCACGATCAGGGCGAACAGCCACTCGTTGAGCCAGTAAGCGATCACCAGGGCCACGAAATCGCGGAGCGCGCTCAAAGGCTGCATGGCGAAGACGAAGAAATCGTTCCACGTCTTGCCGTCGACGTAGGGCAAAGCCCAATCGCCCCACAGGCGGGCCGTACCCAGGTGGTACAGATTCTCGTAGAAGCTGATCCGCAGGTCGCCGTTGAGGTCGGCGGCGCCGATCTCGTCGACGCCCGTCCGGCCGACCGGCTCGGGGGCTTGGTCGATGAGGACGGCCAGCCAGAAGCTGGCGGCCAGCCCCAGGAGGCACAGCAGAAGCTTCGCCGGATGAATGCTCATCCGGAACGCCCGGAGGATGTCGAGCCACGCGCAGCAGCGGCGCCAGTCGATGCTTCTGAGTTCGTTCGCTTCCTCGGCCATGCTCCGTCTCCTTGCACGGGTCGGTGTGACTTGAGAGATCGGGCTCGGCGGCACCGCGCGACGCCCACGGCGATAATAACTCAATCTTGGAAGCGGGGGTTGCCCCTGTCAAGCATTATTCAGGACCGCCTTCGTGCCCGTTTCCGGCGTCCGGCGGCCCCGGCGGGGCCGCATCGTCGGCCACCTGGTCGATGGGGCGGCTGATGACGTACCGCCCCTCGAACCAGGCCCCGAGCTCGGCCAGCTTGCACCGGGCCGCGCAGAACGGCCAGTGCTCGGCGTGGACCGGGTCGGCCGGGTCGAGCGGCCGGCCACAGTAGCGGCACCGCTCGGCAGGCCCTTTCCGCGGGGGCATCAGTCGTCTCCGCCTCTGGACTTGTTCTCGGTCGCCGCCTTTCCGCCCGCCTTGGCACCGCCCTTGGCCGCGTCGGGTTTGGCCGAATCGCCCGTCTCGGTCTCGGACTTGGCGGCGTCCTTGTAGGACGGGCTGCGGTAGTCGGTGGCGTAGAAGCCGGAGCCTTTGAACAGCAGGGCCGCCCCGGTCCCGAGGAGCCTCTTGGCCCGCGACTGGCCGCACTCCGGACACGTCCGGACGGGCTTCGCGGTGATCGACTGGAACTTTTCGAACCGGTGTCCGCAGGCGTCGCATTCGTACTCGTAAGTCGGCATGGTCACGTCCTTCGCTTAAGGCGTCGGCTATCAACGTCTCGGCGCGGCGACCGTCACTCCCCGGCTGGCTCATTCTCGGCCGGCGGGGCCGAGACGACCACCCGGCTCGGGCGGATCGTCCGCTCGCCCAGCCGGTAGCCCGTCTGGAGCACCTCGGCCACGTGGTTCGGCGGCACGTCCTCCACCGGGACGTGCGAGACCGCCTCGTGGTGCTCCGGGTCGAACGGGCGGCCCTGGGCTTCGATTCGCTCGATCCCGTGCCGCGACAGGGCACCCAGGAGCTGATCGTGCACCAACTGGACCCCGTCGCGGAAGCTCTGGGGGTCGGTGTCGGTCCGGGCGGCCTCCAGGGCCCGCTCGAAGTTGTCGATCACCGGCAGAAGGTCGAGCACGACGTCGCGGACGGCGAACGCCACGGCGTCGTCGATCCGCTTTGCGACGCGTTTCTGGAAGTTCTGGTAGTCGGCCGCCGTCCGCTGGAGGCGTTCCATCAGCTCGGCGCACTCGCGGCGGGCGGCCTCGAGGTCTTCGGAGGTCTCCTCGCCGGTGGCAGGATCGTCGGCCCCGCCTTCGAGGTCCGGACTATCGATCGGCTTGTCGGCGTCGGTCGGTTTCGGTTCGTCGTCGGCCATCGTTCAATCCTCAGCATGCGTTGAGCGCGACACGTTCGTCAGGGCGCGTTTTACCGGTCCGTTTGCGGCCCGCGCACGAACAGGCACGATCGCGGCGAGCAAGCCCGCCGGCGAAACAAATCTACTCCTTCTCATCCTTTTCCCCACCGCGGAGGTACCCGGCCAGCTTCTCCAGGAAGCTCTCCCGCTGGGGCAGGACGCCCTTGCCCTCGGTCTCGGCGAACTCCCGCAGCAGCTCCTCCTGGCGGCGGCTGAGCCGTTTCGGGACCTCCACCACCACCTGGACCAGCAGGTCGCCGCGGCCCCGGCCGTGGACGTTCGGCATGCCCTTGCCTTCCAGGCGATAGAGATCACCGCTCTGCGTCCCGCGGCCGACCGTCAGCGTTTCCCGCCCGTCGAGCGTGGGGACCTCGACCTCGGCCCCGAGGGCCGCCTGCGTCATGCTCACGGGAAGTTGACACAGCAGGTCCATCCCGTGCCGCTCGAAGAACGGATGCGGCCGGATGCGGACGACGGCAAACAGGTCGCCCCGCGGGGCGCCCGGCTCGCCGGCGTCGCCCTGGCCGGTGTAGCGGACCCGCTGGCCGTCCTCGACGCCGGGGGGGACGTGGACCTCGATCTCGCGGCGTCCGGCGACGAAGCCGCGGCCGACGCACGCTTCGCAGGGCTCCTTGACCACGGTGCCACGACCGCCGCACTGGGGGCAGTCCGTGACGATGCTGAAGAACCCGCCCCCCTTCTGGACGCGACCGGCCCCGCGGCAGGTCGGGCAGCTCTGGCGTCGCCCGGTCTTGGATCCCGTCCCGCCGCATTCCGTGCACTGCTCCTGCCGGCGGATGCGGACCGTCTTGGTCGCCCCGTTGGCAGCCTCTTCCAGCGTGACGTCGAGGTAGCACCGGAGGCTGGCCCCCGGCCGTGGGCCGCTCCGGGCGCGCCGGCCGAATCCGCCGCCGAAGGCGTCGCCGAAAAGGTCGCCGAACATCGAGAAGATGTCGCGGACGTCGGCGTGCTGCCAGTCGTGGACGCCCGCCCCGCGAAGGCCCGCCTTGCCGTACTGGTTGTACAGGCGGCGTTTCTCAGGGTCCGACAGGACCTCGTAGGCCTCGGCGCACCGCTTGAAGTTCTCCTCGGCCTGCTTGTCCCCGGGATTTCGGTCGGGGTGGTACTTGACAGCGCAGCGCCGGTACGCCCGTTTGACCTCGTCCTGCGAGGCGTCCCGGCCGATGCCGAGGGTCGCGTAGTAATCGTCGTCGCCCGGCATGGAAAGCTCCGGGGTGGGTTGCGTTCAGGTGAGCCGGCGCACGATGCGCGGCGGGCAAGCCCGCCGGCGAAACGCGCCCCTCAAACCCGGATAAGACCCTCGAAGCCCCTGTTTGGCCGACCCGCCGCCTGGCTGTCCTGCCCGCCGCGCACGCTCGAGTGTAACTGGCTAGTCGAGGTCCTCCTCGTCGTCCTCCGGCAGGTCCGTGACCATCACGTCGGTCGTCAGCAACAGCGAGGCGATGGAGGCGGCGTTCTGGAGGGCCGTCCGGGCGACCTTCGTCGGGTCGATCACGCCCATTTTCATCATGTCGCCGTACTCGCCCGTCAGAGCGTTGAAGCCATGCGTCTTGGGCAGCTCGCGGACCTCCGCCACAACGACCGACCCGTCGCGTCCGGCGTTGGCGGCGATCTGGCGCATCGGCTCCTCCAGCGCCCGGCCCACCGTCTCGACGCCCAGCTTCTCGTCGCCGCGGGCCTTCGACCGGACGGCCTGGACGGCCTCGACGGCCCTCAGGCAGACCACCCCGCCGCCGGGCACGATGCCCTCCTCGACGGCCGCACGGGTCGCGTGAAGGGCGTCCTCGATGCGGGCCTTGCGTTCCTTGGCTTCGGTCTCGGTGGCGCCGCCGGCCTTGACGACGGCCACGCCGCCGGTCAGTTTGGCCAGGCGTTCCTGGAGCTTCTCCCGGTCGTAGTCGCTGGTGGTGGTGTCGATGCCGCGCTGGATCTGGGCGATGCGGTCCTTGATGGCCGACTTCTTCCCGCCGCCCTCGACGATCGTGGTGGTGTCCTTGTCGATGATGACGCGTTTGGCCGTCCCGAGGGCCGACAGCTCCAGGTTCTCCAGGCTGATGCCGAGGTCCTCGCTGATGAACTGCCCGCCCGTCAGGACCGCGATGTCCTGGAGAATGGCCTTGCGGCGGTCGCCGAACCCGGGGGCCTTGACGGCAGCGACCCGCAGGACGCCCCGCAGGCGGTTGACGACCAGGGCCGCGAGGGCCTCGCCCTCGACGTCCTCGGCGATGACCAGCAGCGGCTTGCCGGCCGAGGCGACCTTTTCCAGGAGCGGCAGGAAGTCCCGCAGGTTCGAGATCTTCTTCTCGTGGGCCAGCACCAGCACGTCCTCCAGGACGCACCGCATCGTCTGGGGCTCGGTAATGAAGTAGGGGCTCAGGTACCCCTTGTCGAACTGCATGCCCTCGGTGAACTCGGTGGTCGTCTCGATGGACTTGCCCTCTTCGACCGTCACGACGCCGTCGTTGCCGACCCGCTCCAGGGCCTCGGCGATGCGGTTGCCGATGGCCGTGTCGTTGTTGGCCGAGATGCCGGCCACCAGGGCGACGTCTTCGTCCTTGAGCTTGCGGCTCTGCTTGTCGAAGTCGGCCACGGCGGCCTCGACCGCCAGGTCGATGCCCCGCTTCAGGGCCATGGGGTTCGCGCCGGCCGTCACGTGCCGCAGGCCCTGCTCGAAGATCGACTGGGCCAGGACGATGGCGGTGGTCGTCCCGTCGCCGGCGACGTCGCCGGTCTTGGAGGCGACCTGGTTGACCATCTTGGCGCCCATGTTCTCGAACTTGTCTTCGAGCTCGATCTCCTTCGAGACCGTGACGCCGTCCTTGGTGACTCGCGGCCCGCCGTAGGACTTCTGAAGGATGACGTTGCGGCCGGTCGGCCCGAGGGTGACGCGGGCGGCGTCGGTGAGCTTCTTCATGCCGGCGGCCAGTTGGCGTTTCGCCTCGTCCGCGTACAGCAGTTGCTTGGCCATGATTTGTTGCCTCCTCGTGGGGACGCTTCGCCATCCCCGGACGCGCCCGGGGGCGGCGACGGCCGCGCCGGGCCGATTCCCCGTTCGCTCCTCGTTATCCGACCTTCGCCAGGATGTCGCTCTCGCGGAGGATCTTCAGCTCCTTGCCGTCGATCTCGACCTCCGTGCCGCCGTATTTCGCGAAGAGGACCACGTCGCCCTTCGTGACGGCGGGCTCGGCCCGGTCGCCGGACTCGAGCATCTTGCCCGGCCCGACGACTATGACTTTGCCCTGCTGGGGCTTCTCTTTGGCGGTGTCCGGCAGGACGATGCCGCCCTTGGTGGTCTCCTCGGCCTCCAGGGGCTCGACGACGACGCGATCTTCCAGGGGCTTGAGTTTCATCGGTCTGGTCTCCGTGCTCTGTGGCGTTTCGGGTTTCCTGTTCGCTATCGGTCGCGATTTCGCGAGCGGACGTGCCCGCGGTCTTCCGACCGCGGCTCGCAACGACGCTGCATTACATCATACCGCCCATGCCGCCCATACCGCCCATGCCGCCCATGCCGCCCATGCCGCCCATCTCGTCCATGCCGGGGCCGCCGGGCGGCATCGCGGGTTTCTTCTCGGGCTTCGTGGCAATGCAGGCGTCCGTGGTGATGAGGAGCCCGGCGACGCTGGCGGCGTTCTGGAGGGCGGTCCGCCCCACCTTCGCCGGGTCGACGATGCCCATCTTCACCAGGTCGCCGTACTCGCCCGTGTCGGCGTTCAGGCCGTACGCCCCGCTCTTGGCCATGACGTTGCGGACGACCACGGCGCCCTCGTAGCCGGCGTTGTCGGCGATCTGCCGGGCCGGGGCCTGGAGGGCCTGGCGGACGATCCGGACGCCCGTCTTCTCGTCGTCGCCGATCGTCTTGACGCCGTCGAGGGCTTCGAGGCACCGCAGGAACGCCACGCCGCCGCCGGGCACGATGCCTTCCTCGATGGCCGCCCGGGTGGCGTGGAGGGCGTCCTCGACGAGGGCCTTCCGCTCCTTCATCTCGACCTCGGTGGCGGCGCCGACGTTGATCTGGGCGACGCCCCCGGCCAGCTTCGCCAGCCGCTCCTCGAGCTTCTCCCGGTCGTAGTCGCTGGTGGTGGCGTCGCGCTCGCGGCGGATCTGCTCGACGCGGCCTTGGATGGCATCCGTGCTCCCGGCCCCCTCGATGATCGTCGTGTTGTCGTCGTCAACGACGATCTTCTTGGCCGTCCCGAGGTCCTTCAGGCTGATGCTCTCGAGCTCGATGCCCAGGTCCTTCATGATGGCCCGCCCGCCCGTCAGGACCGCGATGTCCTGGAGCATGGCCTTGCGTCGCTCGCCGTAGCCGGGGGCCTTGACCGCACACACCTGGAGGATGCCGCGGAGCTTGTTGACGACCAGCGTCGCCAGGGCCTCGCCCTCGACGTCCTCGGAAACGATCAGGAGCGGCCGGCCGGCTTTGCTGATCTTTTCGAGGAGCGGCACGAGGTCCTTGACGTTCGAGAGCTTCTCCTCGTGCACCAGGACGACGGGCTTCTCGAGGACCGCTTCCATCCGGTCCGGGTCGGTGACGAAGTGGGGGCTGAGGTAGCCCCGGTCGAACTGCATGCCCTCGACCACCTCGACGGTGGTCTCGAGGCCCTTGCCCTCCTCGACGGTGATGACGCCGTCCTTGCCGACCTTCTGGAGGGCGTCGGCGATCATCTTGCCGACGTCGCGGCTGCCGTTGGCGCTGATCGTGCCGACCTGGGCGATCTCGTCGGGCTTCGAGACGTCGACCGGCTTGGCGATGTCGGCGAGCTTGGCGACGACGGCCTGGACGGCCTTCTGGATGCCGCGATTCAGGGCCATGGCCTCGGCCCCGGCGGTGATGTTGCGAAGCGCCTCGCGGAACAAGGCCTCGGCGATGACCGTGGCGGTGGTGGTCCCGTCGCCGGCGACGTCGCTCGTCTTGGAGGCGGCCTCCTTGACGAGCTTCGCGCCCATGTTCTCGTACTTGTCCTTCAGCGAGATTTCCTCGGCCACCGTGACGCCGTCCTTGGTCACCGTGGGCGCGCCCCATCCTTTGTCGAGGACGGCGTTGCGGCCGCGGGGGCCGAGGGTCGATCGGACGGCCTTGGCGAGCTGCTCGACGCCCGCCATGAGCCGCGACCGCGCCTCCTCCTCGAAGGCCAACATTTTCGCTGCCATGGGCCCTGGTCTCCTTTCCTGTGCGTGTGAATGCTGGGTCTCACGCGCCGGTCGGCCCGCCGATCAGAGACTTGGCGACGGCCGGTCCCGGCACGCGCTCAGGATACACCTTCTCCCCGTGTCGGCCCCAATAAGTGTGCAAAAAAAATGCCAAATCGGGCACCATCGGGTCGCAAACCGCGATTTCGGCCCCGCCAAAGCCGTTTCGGCGCGGCTTTTCAGTCCGCGCCGGCCCCGCATGGCCCCGCCGACGCTGTCAGAGTGGCACGTTTCGCCCCGCACCGCCCTCGTCCGGGTGCCAATGTGGCAGGGCGGCCGGCCGGCCGGGCCTGAGTACGGGTGTAGCATACCACCTGAGTGTGGCACGGCCGCGGGGTCGTCGGCGTGGCCGGGTGGCCGGCGACAGGCTACCAGCGTCCGCGCGCCACGGCGGGCTTCCGCCCGCCGCTCGAGACGCGGTATCCGCCGCTTCTCAAGCATTCCACCGCAGGGCCCCTTGCTGTGGCACCCCGATTGCGGTACGCTGGGGGGCGAAAGGTGCCCCAATGACCCCCCGCTGCCCCCTCGGAGCCGTGGCGGCGATGATGCTGGCCGCCGTGCTCGCCGGGTGCGAAACCGGGCCGTCGGAGGCCCCCCAGGGGCCGGCCCCGCCCCGCGAGCCGGCACCTCCTGCCCCCCGGCCGCCTGTCCCGAGACCCCCTGAACCGGCCCGGGACCTGACTTGGCCCGCCACATGCGAGGGCGCCCTGTTCGCCTTCAAGGCCCACGGCCAGCCCGTCATCGCCTTCGGCGAAGGCGGCCGGCTGTTGCCCGGTTACGGCGTATTCGTGGGCCGACTGGAGGCCCGCGACCTGGCCATCGTCGACCCCTTCGGCCGCCTGGTGGTCCGCGAGGGCTCCTTCCACGCGAAGCAGACCGGCCCGTACCTGTTGGAGGCCCTCCGGCGGGCCGCGGCCCTGACGATCGAGGCCGTCGTCGACCCGGCCGACCTGACCGGCCGCCTGCCGGAGGACATCCTGGCGTTTGGGCCCGGCCCGAGGGGCCGCAACGTCGCCCTCGTCCAGGACGGCGTCGACCTGGTCCTCTATCTCCGCACGTCGGCCTTCCCCGACCGGCCCGAGGGCACGGACGTGACGCTCCTGAAGCTGGCGGCCGCCCGCCCCATCCACGTCGTCGTCGCCTACCGAGACGGCCGACTCCGCTGCTACCGCAACGGCGAGACGGTCCTCGACACCGACCGCCTGCGCGGCAACTTCGGCAACTGGCAGGCGGGCGAGCTCGTCCTGGGCGACGAGATCGGCAAGCGCCGCAACTGGAACGGCACGCTCGAGCACGTGGCCGTCTACGCCCGGGCCCTGGACGTCGAGGAGGCCCGACTGAACGCCGACGCCTGGTTCGCCCGGGTTGAGAGGCGGCGGCGACCGGAGCGGGTCGAGCTTCGCGGCCGGCTCCTGGCAAAGTCCGTCACGCCTGCCTACCGGCAGATCGCCCCCCACTGGCAGGGCCTGGCGGACTACCTCTACGAGGTCCAGACGGTCTACCGGGGCCGGTGCGAGGCGAAGCGGATCGTCGTCGCCCACTGGACGATGCTCGACAAGCGGCCGCTCCCGTTCGCCGCCGCCCCGCCCGGGGCGAGCTACGACCTGGAGCTGATCCGCTTCGACGACCACCCGCACCTCGCATCCGTGCCGCACTTCGACGATTTGGCCGAGCAGGTCGCGGCGGAAGTCTACGACCTGCCGCTGTACTACGACGTTGGGGGCCTGTCGCTGGAGTGGGAACCGCCGCCGCCCGCGCCGCCGGAGTAGCCCGACGGCAGAACGGCGGCCAGGAACGCAGAGATCGCAGAGAACGCGAAGGGAAAGGCCTCTTTTTTTGACAATAGGGGCCCTGTTTTGTCGGTTTCTGCGCTCTCAGCGGCCTCTGCGTTGAGCAAACGAGCCATCGATGGCCAAGGGCCGGAAGAAACGCGGCAAACGAGTTCTCGGGAGCCACGCCAAGTGCTGGCTCTGGGGCCGGCACGTCGTCCTGGAAACCCTCCGGGCCGGGCGGTGGCCCGTCCTGGAGCTGCACCTTGCGCAGGACCTGCGGGCCGACCGGCTCGACGAGGCCGCCCAGCTTGCCCTCGCCCTCGACGTGCCCGTCAAGGTCCAGCCGGGGGGGCGCCTGGAGCAGCTCGGCCACTCGCCGGAGCACCAGGGGCACCTCGCGAAGATGGGGCCGTTTCCGTACGCGGACGCCGGGGCGTTGGTGACGAAGGTGCGAGATGCGGCAGGCCAGACGAATGGCTCGGCGAGACGGGTCTCCGCACCTGCCGCGACCCATGGACCCCCTCTCCCCTGGCGGGAGAGGGTCGGGGTGAGGGGGCGTGAAGGAGATGACGCTCCGGCCGGGGTGCAGGCGGCCCTTTTCGCCGTCCTCGACCGCATCCAGGACCCGCACAACTTCGGGGCGATGGTCCGGTCGGCGGAGGTGTTCGGCGTGGGCGCCCTTTTCATCGCCGAGCGGGAGCAGGCCGGCGTGACGACGGCGGTCGCCCGCTCAAGCGCCGGCGCGGTCAACCGCGTGCCCATCGCCCGCGTGGAGGACCTCGTGGACCTGGCCGGGCGGCTGAAAGGTGCGGGCCTGGCCCTCGTCGGGGCGAGCGAGAAGGCCGAAGTGCCCCTTACGGACGTCGACTTCCGCCGACCGTCGGCGGTCGTCATCGGCAGCGAGGCCCGCGGCATCCGGCCGGCGCTGCGGGACGCGTGCGACGCCCTGGTGCGGATACCCCAGCACGGGGCGATCGGCTCGCTGAACGCCGCCGCCGCCGCGGCGATCCTCTTCTACGAAGCCCGGCGGCAACGCAGACCAAGCCCCTGATCGGGAGGGCCCAAATTGACTGGTGGAGAAGGTGGCGAGCCCACCGCAACAGGGTCACGTGTACCGAAACACACGAGCGCAAGAAGTTTCTGGAGAGCCTGGCCGACAAGCTCGGTGAATGGGCAACGAAGCATCCCGAAGATGAGGAAGATTGGCTTAGGACGCTCTATGATGAATATCACGCCAGATGGCAGGGGCTTGAGGGCCTCATATGGAAAGTAACTGGCGTCATGCTGCCGATTGCCATCTCGCCATACGCGCTGCTGCTAAAGCGAACCTTCCCACGCCCCTTGCTCGGCGCCCTCTCCATCATTATCGTTGTCATCTGGTATGCCATGGTGAGCAAGCTCTTCTGTGACAATCAATTCTGGCTCAATCGCATCAAGGCCCTCGAACACCACCTTGGCCTGTCTGGTTTTGCGCGCCCAGACAACAGGTCAGAGCCAATTGGGCCGTTCCAGCTCTTGCGCAAGCCAGTGCGCTGGTTTAGAGCACGCGGCGTAATTCAGCAACTCTTCACTATCTGCCCTTTCGCAGGTTTCATGCGGCGCGGGTGGCGGTGGCGAAGAGTTGGGCGAGGGTGCCGGCCATTTCGCGTAAGCCCCCGCGCCGGGGGGCGCAGGCGAAAATGGTTTCCTCGACCGTTTCCTCCCGCAGGGCCGTCAGTTTCGCCGAGAACGGTCGCGCCCGAAGCCGCGCTTTGAACCCGTACGCCCACACCTCCACCCACGTCACCAACGCCAGGCACAAGGCGGCATGACGCCGCACCGACCGCTCCTTGCGGACCTCGGCCGAGCCGAAGCCCAACTGGTTCTTGGCCACCGAGAACATCTGCTCGATCGTCCACCGCCGCGCGAACGCCTCGACCACCTCGACCGTCGTCATCCCGAGATCCGTCGTCACCAGATACGCCACCCGCTTCGGCCGCCTCGGGTCGCGGGTGATCACGACCTTCACTTCGCACGCCAGCGGCGGCCACCACGCCACCACCTGCCGCAGCCGCAGCGTGACGGTCTTTCGGTAGATGCGGACCGAGACCGTCTCGAACGCCCGCCGCGAGCGCGCCAGCGTCGACAGACGCGGCAGCCACGGGCCGTGCTTGGGCTTGCGGCCGCGTTTGCCCTTGGGCTGCGGGCGGGGCCGGGCTTCCCGCAGCCGCGCGTCGGACCGGAGGCGGCTGACCACACCCATCGCCAGTTCTTGCGCCGGACCCACCAGCGACCGATTGAAGTACGCCCCGTCGGCCAACAGGCGAATCGGCCCCGAAAACCACTCCCGCAGGGCCTTCAGTGCCTCGGCGGCCAATTCGTGACGCGTCCGGAACTCGCCCCGCCGGCAGGTCGCCTCCGGCCGGTACAAGGCCACCCAGAACGGCAACGCCACCCACGCCCACGGCCCCACCTGGACCACCGCCGCCAGCACCACCCAGTTGTGGCCCCAGATGTAACCCGGGCGCGGCCGGGCCGCATGGTCGAAGTGAAGGCCCGTGCCGAAGATGCCCCGTCCCCACTTCGGCGAGAGCGTGTCGTCCAGCACCAACTCCAGCGACGAGAGCCGAAACGTCCGCACGATCAGGTCGAAGAGGCACTTGAAGAAGACCTCCAGGCGCCACTTGCCGTCCGAGAGCCAGCGGTAATAGCCGGACCGGCTCCGCCGGTGCGACCCGAGCGCCCACAGACGCGCGACCGACCGCTGCCCGGCGCACAAAAGCCACGGCACCGCCGCCGCAGCGGCCAGGTACGGCCAGGACCGCTTGGAAAACGCGACCCGAACGCTCAAGACCA
>CAZGKW010000013.1:0-95467 GCA_964526295.1 uncultured Anaerolineales bacterium | reverse complement strand
AACGGGCACGGGCCGTACTGAATAATGTGCAATCTGCTTGATACACTACACTAGTACCCGTTCGCCTGGAAATTGACCCCGATCATGAACAGGAGCCACACGAGGCCCAGCCCGCCCAGGACCACCGCGATGATCCCCATGATGAAGCCGGCGTTGGCCTTGCCGGCCGAGGTCGTCGACGCCTTGGCCTTGCCCCCGAGGACGATGGCGCCGGTCCCGAGGCCGATGCCCAGCGGCGGGCAGCACGTCACGGTCGAGAAGACCAGCCCCAGGATCCCGAGCACCATCGCCGTGGTGGCCTTCTGCGACAGGGGATCCTGGCGGGCGCGGAACCGCGGGTGGACGCGCTGCTGATACTCGCCGCAATAGAGGCACCGGCGGGCCTGCCGGGTGATCGGTTCGCCGCAGAACCGGCACGGCACGAGGTCGGCCCCTGCGGGGGGGGCCGCGGCCCCCCCCGCAGGGGCCGCAGCCGCCGCAGGGGCGGCCGCCTGATAGGCCGGGCAGTCCGGGTTCGCGCAGCCGCCGTGCTGCTCGCGGCAGGCGAAGTGCATCGTCACGTTGCAGCTCGGGCAGTTGAACACGTCGTCGCCCAGGTCGATCTCCTGTCCGCAGCCGGGGCAGATCCGGCCGGCCAGGACCCGGTTGGCCCGCATCCGCTCCAGGAACGCCGGCCCCTCCTTGCCCGGCGGCCGGACCGGCGTGAAGGCGTGCCGCTCCTTCTCCGGCGAGGGCGGGGGACCGGCGCCGGGGCCCTCCGAAAGCGGACCCGCCGCCGGCGGCGGGACGGCCGCGGCCGGCGAGGGACCCGGGGCCGGCGTCGCCCCCGTCGCCGGGCGGGCCTCCAGGGTGATGGCCCGCAGACACTTCGGGCACGGACGCTCGTGCCCGGCCAGCCGGGCCGGGAACTCGACCGTGACCCGGCAGTGCGGGCACGTCATCCGCCGCTTCTCGCCCGGTTCGGCCATGAATCTGCCTCTCGCCGGCTACGACTGGTGCCGCTCGTGGTACTTCAGGACCGCCTCTCCGATGGTGACGAAGTCGTCGGGCTGGAGAATGTACCGGTCGATGCGCCGGCCGTTGACGAACGTGCCGGCCTCGGTCCCTTCGTCCCTCAGGAGGTACTTGGTCCCCGTCTTCGTGATGGAGGCGTGGCAGGGCTCGATGACCGGGTCCTTGAAGATATAGATGTCGCACTTCGGGGCCGAGCCGACGACCATCGGGCTCTTGAACAGGATGAACTGCTTTCCGGCCAGCGGCCCGCGGAGCATCTGGAACCAAGCCTCCTTCGAGATGTTTTCGAACAGGCCGACGAAGAAACCGACCAGGAGGCCGATGGCGGCGATGCCGATGCCGCGGCTCGTGGCGGCCTCCTCCCCCCAGCCGTAGATGAACCGGTCGATGGGATCGAACAGGAGGCCGCCCAGCAGCCCCCCGACGAGGGCCCCCGCCAGGCCGTTCAGGATCCGGTGGGGGCTCTTCAGGCTGATGCCCAGCCCCACGCCGCCCCCCGTCGCCACGATGGCCCAGGCGATCCCCCGGCCGCACGTCTGAACGAAGAAGGCCACCCCGCGCGGCTGGTAGATGCCGTCGTGCCGTGCCCCGGACATCGTCACCGCCATGGTCGCGGTGATGTTGTAGAGCCAGTTGGCGGCGAAGGTCGTCACCACCGTCGCCCCCAGCCCGACGCCCAGCCCCACGACGCCGCAGTAGAGCGCCTGCTTGACGTTTCGGTTCGACAGGCCGTAGGAAACGCCGATGAACAGCCCGATGAACGCCGCTACCGGCCCGAACAGGAGAAAGTCGTTGATGAACGGGAGGGGGGTCATGGACTCGCGGTCGGAGTAGAACGGCTCGTGGGTGCCCCAGGCGATCAGGCCCCCCGCCAGGCCCGCCAGCGAGTAGTAGAAGAGCGGGTTGTAGTAGAAGGGGGTGGGGATGTCCTCGACGGCCTCGCCGGTCGCCTGACGGAACTGCCGCTCCAGGCCGATGACCTCGTCGATGGCCGGATCGTTCAGCTCGTTTCGGGTGATGCGGATGTCCGCCATGGGTCACGTCCTCGGAGCGCGGCCTCGCCGCCGCTCATCCGGACCGGCACAGGCCCAGCCGGCGCGGCCGCCCCGGCCCTAATCGTCCGGCTTGTCCTTCTTGGCCGCCTCCTTGGGCGGATAGAAGTGCTCGACCAGGCCGGGCACGGCCCGCTCGATGGTCGCCTTGTTGCCGGGGTCGAGCTGGAGCGTCCGGTCCAGCATCTGCTTGACGGCCAGGCGCTCGGCCTCGCTCCACTTCGACGGGTCCGTGCCGCCCAGACTTTGCAGGGCGTCGACGAGCCGCAGCAGATAAAGGTCGGCGACGACCCGTTGCAGCTCCGCCTGGTTCCGCCAGACCACCTCGAGGCGGTCGCTGAGGCTTCGGCGCTTGCCGGCCAGATGGGCCAACTGGGCCCGCCGGACCGACCGCCGCTCGGCGTAGTCCCCCTTGAGGGAGTCTACCTCCGCCGTCAACCGCTCCACCTGTTCTACGGCCAGGTCGGCCTTGCCTTCGTCCAGATTCCGCCGGACGGCCTCGAGCTCGCTCCGCACCCGCTCCAGGTCCTCGGCGGCCAGGGTGCCCAGGGCGGCCGACTCGAGGATCGAATAGACCTCGTTCTCGGCGGCCCGCTCGGCCGCGCCGTTCCCCTTCGTGCCCAGGAAGAACGCCCCGATCATCACCCCGCCCACGAAGACCAGCACGACCAGGGCGTACGTCAGCATCGAGGGAGGCAGCAGGGGCCCCGCCTCGTCCTCGTTCTCCACCGGGACGTCCTCGGCCTTGGCCCGGTCCGGCGACCCCTCGAACGCCTCCGCCTCGCCCGGCGTCAGCGAGACCTCCCGGTCGCCGACCCAGTACCGCCGCAGCGGCACGCACCGGCCGTCCTGCCACACGAAGCAGCCTTCCACCCCGCGGCGCGTCTCGATGACCACCGCCACCTGGTACGGCTCGCTGAAGAAGTTCTCCTGGATGAACGTGTCCATGCTCGACAGGAACACGCCGAACCCCGGGTGCGTGTGATACCAGCCCACGATCCGCGTGTCCGGGTAGCGGGCGTCCTTGACCTCGTGCAGGTGGCTCCAGGTCTCGTGGGTGAACGTGACCTGGGCCCCGTAGTTTTTGGCCCCCTGGCCCTCGATGGCCCCCGTGATCCGCAGGTACGGTCCCTGCTCGTCCTTGCAGACCTCGCCCACCAGGACGCCGCACAGCTCCACCTCGTCGGTGGTGGCGGCGTGGGCCTTCATCTGCTCGTAGGCGTCTTCGCTGAAGTGGACCCGATACTCCGGCGACTCCGGGGCGGGAAACGCCGCCTCCCGGAGCCCCGACGGGTCGATCCGCCGGCAGTCCGGTCCGCTGCCGGCCCGACCGCCCGCCTCGGACGAACCGCCCCCGCGCTGGTCGGCGTCACTCACCTGGGGTCCTCCTCATGGGTCGCGTCCGCGCCGGCGCCCCGGCGACCGCAGACGTCACGCGGCGTCGGGTCCGCCGATCACCGGGCCAGCGGGCCCAGCACGGCCTCCGCGTCGCCGTCGAACAGGTACCCGACCGCGTCGTCGCCCTGCCGGGCGATAACGACGTCCATCGGCGGGACGCCGAGCGCTGCGAACGTCCTATCGGCCAGGCCTTCCTCGGCCTCCAGCTCGAAGAGCGTCTCGGGAATGCGGACCTGGCCGCACGCCGGGCACGCCGCCTCCGAGACGGTCACCCGGCCCAGCGAGGCGAACCGATCCTCGGCCGCGCCGCACTGGGGGCACACGAGCCGCGCGATAATGTCGCGCGACAGCTCGAGCGTCGCTGCCGGCCCGAGGTCGGCCTGGGCCCTCGCCCGCAGCTCCCCGACGGTCACGTCGGCGGCGCCGGCGTCCAGCGGCTCGATGCGCTCCAGCCGTTCGTGCCCCGCGCAATCGGCCTTCCGGGGGTAGCGGACGGGCTCGAATCCGCCCGTGATGCCGTCGAGCCGCACGCCTTCGCCCGTCCGCACGTCGAGGCCGTGCAGGAGCTTCACTGCCTCCTGGACCTGGAGGCCGGCGACGACGCTGCCGGTCGTCGGCGTGGTGGGCACCTTGCCCGTCTCCATCTCCTCCCGCGTCAGCAGGGCGCAGGACCGGCGGCCCTGGAGGATCTTCCAGTCCACCTCGCTCATGGTGCACTCGTAGCACGGCCCGCCGGCCGGGTCGAAGACCCGCACCAGGCCGCTCAAGACCTCGATGGCCCCGTCGATCCACGTCTTCCCGGCCAGGGCGGCCCCGCGGTTGACCGCCACGCGGGCCTCACGGTTGTCAAGCCCCCCGAGGACCACGTCGGCCCAGAGGTAGGGCCCGAGTCCGAGGTCGTGGACCACGTTGCCGACGAAGGGGTGGGCGGCGACGTCCGGGTAGATCGCCCGGGCCGATTCGCAGGCCACCTCCGCCTTGGGCCGGCCCTCGTCCTCGGCCCGAAACAGGACCGACCGCGACAGGTTCGACCCCTCGATGCGGTCCATGTCGGCGACGAGGAGGTTCCCGATGCCCAGGAGGGCGGCGTTCTTAACGAGCTCGTTGCCCAGGGCCCCGGCCCCGATGACGAGGACCTTGGCCTCCCGCAGGCGCCTCTGGTCCCACCAGGAGATGAGCTCGAAGCGGCTGAACCGCGCCTCCGGCTCGGCGCCGTCGATCCGGATAGCGGGGGTCTCACTCACGGGGCATTCCCGTCGTGTTCATGCGAGGCGTCGCTCATCGTGCGGTGGGTCTCTGTGCACACCGCGACAAGGGCGGACGTGTTCCCGTCCCTGCCCCGGCGGGCCCGGCGGGGACGGAGACCCGATGCGCTGAATCGCGTTACCTGCTTATGGCTCGCGGCCCCCCGCCGTGATCTCCGGCTGGATTCTGAGGACGTCGCCTTCGTGGACGCCGGCGTCCTCGAGAGTCTCCTCGTCCAGGAGTTGCCGCCCGCTCGCCTTGTGGTGGAACTTGTAGCTCATCAACTGGCCGTCGGGGCTGTGCCGCGGCAGGTTCATCCGGTCCACCAGCAGGACCAGGATGCGGTTGACCGGTGCGTTTCGCGGGAGGCTGGCGGTGATCCGCTTGTTTCCGGTGGCGTCCCAGACCTCGACGTTGATGTTCTCGTCCTCGTCGGCCATCGACCCCTGCCTCACCTGCTCATACGCACCAGCCGGTGTCTGAATTCGCACGTATTGCCCATCTGGTCGTCGCCGTGGGCGGTGACGACCAGGCGCGCCGGCCCCTCAAATGCACCCGCGGCAATTCTAGCATCCCTGGGCGGCCGGTGTAAGCAGTTTCCGCCCCATTTTGGGCGGACGGGCCGCCCGCGACCGGCCTGCGGGAGATGCCGAGGCCCTTTTGGGTTGACGCCCCGCCGGGCGGGGGCCTATGGTACCCAGAGGCGGCCCTTCGAGGCGTACGCCGAGGGGTGTCCCGCCGTGGCCTGCTGCCGTATCGTCCTCGCGGGAGCGGCAAGTGATCTGAGGGGACCACGTCATGGCACTGATCGATCGCGTCAAGCACGATGCTGCCAGCGACGAGGAGCTGGCCTTCAAGTTCCCCGGGGAAGAGCTTCGCCTCGGGACCCAGCTCATCGTCAACCAGGCCCAGGAGGCCCTGCTCGTCAAGGGCGGGAAGGCCCTCGACTTGTTCGGGCCGGGCACCCACTCGCTGGCCACGGGCAACCTGCCCCTGCTGCGCCGGCTCATCAATCGGCCGTTCGGCGGGCAGACGCCGTTTACGGCCGAGGTCTGGTTCGTCAACCGTCACGTGAAGCGCGACCTCCGGTGGGGCACGCCCTCGCCGGTGAACCTGGTGGACCCGCGGTACAACTTCCCCATCAGCGTCCGGGCCCGGGGGACGTGGGGCCTCAGGATCGAGGACTCCCGGGCGTTCATCACGCAGATCGTGGGGACCCTCCCGTCGGCCGACAGCGGCAAGATCTTCGACTACTTCATCGGCCTGATCGTTCAGCGGTTCTCCGATGCCCTGGCGAAGTACTTCGTCGAGCGGGGGGCGTCGATCTTCGACATCGCCGCCCGCCTCAACGACCTGTCGCAGTTCACCGAGAGCGACATGCGGGAAGAGTTCGGCCGGTTCGGCATCGAAGTCATCAACTTCAACGTCGTCAGCATCAGCATCCCGCAGGAGGAGAAGGAGCAGTTCCAGGAGGTGCTCCGTCGGCGGATGGAGATCGAGCAGATCTCCGGCGCGAACGTCGGCCCCGCCTACACGACGATGCGGACCTTCGACACCCTCGACCAGGCCGCCTCGAACGAGGGCGGCGGGGCCGGGCAGCTCCTTTCGGCGGGGCTGGGCCTAGGCGTCGGCCTGGGGGCCGGCATGCCGGTCGGTCAGCAGATGGGGAGCAACCTGAACGTCCAGCCCGGCCGGCCGGGCCAACAGGGGCAGGAAGGCCAGGGGGGCGAAGGGCCGAAGGGCAGGACTCCGCCCCCGTCCGGCGAGCCCCCACCCTCGGCCGAACCCCCGCCCGAGTCGGCGACCGGGGCGCAGGCGCCCCAAGCCCCCGAGACGCCTCCGCCTGGACCGCCCGCCGCGCCCGGCGGGGGCGCCGCCCCGGCCGGCCAGGCCGACCCCGTGGCCAAGCTCCAGCAGCTCAAGGCCCTCCTCGACGGCGGGCTCATCACGCAGGACGATTACGACGCCAAGAAGGCCGAGATCCTGAAGGACCTGTGATGGAGACCGCCATGGCCAGGCCCATCCACGGCGTGTGGGTCGCGTCGGTTCTGGGGTACATCATCACGGCGGCGGCGATCGTGGTCCTCGCCCTGCTGCTGGTCGAGACGGACGACCGCACGCCCCAGTTCTGGCGGAACATGCTCTGGACCGAGGTGCTCGCGCTGGTGGTCTGGGGCGGCCTGGGGGCCTATGCCTTCTACGCCATCCGCCGGTCCATGCCGTCCGGCGCGACGGGCGGCGTCCTCCCGGCCGTCAACGTCGTCGTCATCATCTATGCGATCATCAGCTTCGCCCTGATGCTGGTCCACGCGGCCGGAGAGAGCAGCGAGCTGTACGACCGGCTGCACTTGGCGACGCAGGTGCTGCTGGCCGCCGCGGCGCTGGGCATCTTCGTGTTCCTCTACCTGGCCCGTGCGGGGGCGGCGGCGGGCGGCGAGCCCGTGCCGGAGGGCGTCCCGGCGCCGCCGGCCCTGGCCGCGGCGATCCGCACCCAGGAGGACCGTCTGGCCTCATCCGAGGCGACGGCCGACCTGGCCGCGCGCCTGAAGGCCCTCCGCGAGAAGCTCACCTACTCGCTGCCGCACGCAGGCACGGTCGGGCGGTCGGCCGAGTACGGCATGCTGGCGGCCGAGGTGCAGCAGCTCTCGGAGGAGGCGGGCCGCATCGACCCGGCGTCGCCCGGCGAGGAGCGGGCCGCCGGGGCCGCCCGTCGGGCCGACGAGATCAGCCGGAAGGTCACAGCACTCGCCCAGGGGCTCCGAAAGTAGGCCGCATGGAACTCCAGACCTTCGAGTGCAGGAACTGCGGCGACAACCTGCACGTCGAGGACACGTCCGACGCCGTCCGGTGCTCGAGCTGCCGGTCGGTCTTCCGCGTGACGCGGGCCGCCGACGGCTCGATCGAGCTGACGGTCCTCAAGCGGGCCATCGATGAGGTCCACGGCCGGGTCACCGAGATCCAGGACCACATGACGGCCGTCCGGGACACGACGGACGGCCTGATGCAGCGTCACCAGGCGATGGCCGCCCGGGAACAGGCCCGGCTGGCCCTCGATGAGGCCCGCGAGCAGTACGCCACGTTCCAGGGCCGGATGCGCGTCGCCCTGCCTCGCCTGCGGCGGGCCCGCCGCAAGGGTGTCCGGTGGGTCATCGTGGGGGTGGTGGCGCTGCCGCTCGGCGTGGTGGCCCTCGGCGCAGGGCAGGCCGATCCGGAACTGGAGCCGCTGCTCCTCGTGGGGGGCGTCTGTATCCTGGGCGGCTTGCTGAACCTGATCATCGGCGGGATCAAGGCCGCCCGGGCCGGCGGGAAGGTGAAGAGGTGGGAGGCCGCCGACCGCCAATGGCGGCAACGCGTCCAGGCCCTTCGGGCCCACGCCCGCGCCGGCCTTGGGGGCTGAGCGGCCGTCTGTCAGGGCGCTTGTCGGAGCGACGTTGCGGGAGGTATTTCGGAAGGAGGCCCGCGGTGGCGGCCAGAAGTCGAAATCAGGCCGTGATCTCGCTGGACGCGGTTCGTACGTTCCGCGAGCAGACCATCGACGACGAGCACCCCGGGCCTATCCTGCACGACTTCGGGGTCCTGCTGGACTTCATCGGGCCCGCAGGGGTTCGGAGCACCGCCCGTCGGGGCTTGTTGCCGGGCTCGTGCCTGGTGGAGCTCAACTCGCGGATGGGCCGCCCTTTGGCGGTCCGCTTGAAACGCCCACAACAGCAGTCCTATCCGAACCTTCACGGCCTGTATCTCGTGGGCCGGTGCAGCGGCTTGATCCAGGCCAAGGCCGGCGGGACAAAGGGCTGCCTGGTTGTGGACGAAGAGGTCCACGAGTTGTGGCAGGGCCTCAATGCGACCGAGCGGTACTTCGCGCTCCTGGAGGCTTGGCTGCTGAACGGCCGGCCCGAGGTCGTGGGCGAGCGCCGAACCCCGGTTTTTGGCTGTCTCACTTCGGCCTTGATGCTCTGGGAGGCCCTTCCGAAGGACGGCCTGCAAATCGACGACGAGGTGCAAGGCGGACGGTACGTGGCGGGCGCATGGGCCACCGCTTGGGAACTTATGCTGATGGACATGTTCGGCCTGTTGGCCGTGGACCAGGGGCCCCCGGTGGAAGGCCGGACCTGGCAGCCGAAGGCCATCCGCCGCACGGCGTGGGGCCGGGCGATCTTCCGGCCGCTGCGCGACCCTGACCACTTGCTGCGTATCTTGTGCGAGGGCGAACCGAAATCGACGACATCCGGGGGTCTCCGGGAGGTGTTCGGGCCGTTCGTACCCGCGTGGCAGAAGGACCTGGAGATTTCGGCGCCCGCTTTCCGGAAAGGGGTGTGGGTCTTTGGCGTCTCGCTGGGCCGTGCGCGACGGCGGATCGGGCTATCGGCCGGCCGGACGCTGGATGACCTGGCCGTCGGCATCGTGCACGCCTTCAACTTCGACCTGGACCACCTCTATTCGTTCACGTGCGCGGACCGCTTCGGCGGATCCACCAGGTTCCTTCATCCGTTCTGTGAAGAGTCACCCTCCACGGCGGACGTGCGACTGGGCGATCTGCCGCTGGCCGACGGCGAGGCGATGGAGTTTCTCTACGACTTCGGAGATTGCTGGTCCTTCAATGTGCGGCTGGTCCGCGTGGACCCCTCAAGCCGAGGGTTTGACCGGCCTCGGGTCCTTGAGTCCCATGGGACCCCGCCGGACCAGTATGGCTACCCCGAGGAGGAATGACGGCTCGACGGTTTGGGCGAGGCCCCCTCTCGGCGTCGGCGGACCGCCGCTCGGGCGTGCCGGTCACTTCGCCGCGCGGGGGTCCGCACTCACCTGGGTCGCCGCGGCGCTCGCCTCGATGGCCGCCGCTTCCTCGTAGAGTCGGTCCAACGCTTCCGGCCACGCCTCCGTCGTCCGCGAATCGGGCTTGCGGGTCTTCACCACGCCGACGGCCGTTTCGATGACGGCCTCGGCGCGGGCGACGGCCTCCGTCCCCGGCCGGGGTTCGCCTGTGGGCACGGCGTACCCGTTCGGCACGAACGTCCCGATGACCGGCCCCTCCCGCTCGTGGCCGTTGAAGGCGCCCTCGAAGCGTCCCGTGCAGGACGGATTGCCCCGCTCCAGGTCCAGAACGAAGGTGCCGGTGCCGCCGGCAATCCATGGGTCGTCGGCGATGGTCACCTCGACTTCGAGCCGCAGGCTGTCGCTGGAGGGCAGGGCCTTCGCCCGTGCGGTGTGGCGGCCCGTGTTGTAGGTCGACGCCTTCGAGCGGACCTCGGGCAGCAACTCCCCATCGCGGAACCGGAGCGACAGTTCCAGGTCCTGCACGTCGACGAACTCGCCCTCGGCCTTTCGCCGCCGGTCCTCCCGGGCGAGGGCGTCCTTGAGCACGAGTTGCAGCACGTCGCAGCGGGTGACCGGCTGGGGGTACAGGCGGTCCAGGCCGGCCCGGATGGCGAGCATGGCCTCGCACTCCTGGAGCCCCTCGCGGAGCTGTTCGAACTGCTGCGTGGTGACCGCCCCGTCGGGGCCGGGGGCGCACATGGCCCGCGGCGTCCCGCCCACCATGTTGCCGAAGTGGACGTACGTGTTGAGGGCGTTGCGGCGGGTGCCCTCCGGCGTCGTGTAGGTCCAGTAGTCGATGCCCTTCCAGCAGATGCCCTCGTAGCCGTGGCCGAAGACCGTCACGCTCGCCAGGCCGCGGTAGGCGAAGGGGTCCGAGCCGACGCGGTCGCGGCTGTTGCAGACGACGGGGCGGCCGGGCAGCCGGTCGCGGTGGTTCGTGAGGCGCCGGGCGATCTCCAGGTACCCGACGACCATGCCGTTCGGCTGGGTCCGCTCCAGGGGGGTCGGTCCCCACTTGGGGCACCCGCAGCCGTGCGTCAGGACACGCCACCGGACGTCCGGGGCGATCGTCTGGAAGAAGCCGACCGTCTCGGGCGAGGGCCATGTGTCGCCGCCTGTCCCCAGCAGGAGCCGCGTCCGCGTCCAGCCGAGCCGCTCGAAGCGGGCCTTGAGGCCCTCGACGACGGCCCGCCAGACGGGCCCCGTGCCGGGCCCTCCGAAGATGGGCATCTCGACCGGCACGAGTTCGCCGCCGCGGCGCTCCAGGACGGGGATCGTCTCGGCCCGGACCTGCTCCTTGCCGCCGTCGCGGCCCTCCCCCCTGTAGTACATCCCGTAGGACCACACGTGGAGGGCCAGGTAGGCCGGCTCGCCGGCGTGGCGGTCGTAGAGGCCGAGGTATCGCTCGACGAGGTCGAACTCAGGGACCCATCGGTCGCCGGTGCGGCGGAAGACGAGCATCGGGTCGTCGCCGAAGACGGTCTCGCGGACGGCCGAGATGCCCAGCACGTCGTTGCCCGCCGCCCCCATCAGGGCCAGCGACTTCTCCATCAGGCGGAAGTGCCTGTCGGACCACCGCGGCACCTTGTAGTGGGCCGCCACCGACTCGGGCGACTGGAGCAGGTTGACCCAGGTCCGCCACTGGTGCGGATCGCCGACGCGCCAGGCATGGACCCGGAGCTCGATCGGCACGGTCCGCGAGCCGAACGGTCCGCGGAGGTCAAGCTTCCCGCGGTATGCCCCGGGCCGGGCGTCTTCCGGCACGCGGACCGTCAGCCACACCATGTGGAGGGCTTCGCCGGAGGCGGGCTCGTCCAGCAGGGGCACATAGGCGCCTCCGAGGCGGCCGTAGCGGAGGCGGACGGCCTCGGCCGGGATGCGGCCGCCCGTCTCGCCCGTGAGATCGCTCGCCGAGGCCGAGGGCCCGCTGAACGGCTCCTCCGCGCGGACGACCACCTGGGCCGAGGCGATGCCGTTACGCGGGGCACGCAGGTCGATCACCTTGGACGCGGCGGGGCCCATGTCGGCGGCGGCCTTCGGGCCGATGCGGACGAAGGGCGGGACGACCTCGATCCGGACGTCGGCGTCTGCGGTAGCTGCGGCCAGGACCGTACAGGCCCACACAATCGCCACATGCTTCATAGTCTTGCCATCCTACGAGTTCGGGCGGACGACCTGGCGGGACGAATCCCTCCTGTGATGTTTCGTTAAACCGCGCCGAACGGGCGGGTTCCCGGCGGAAATGCATCAAGTCGAGGCGTCAGGCCGTCCCCGTCGAAGCAGCGCCAGGCCGACCCCCGCCAGCCCGACTTCCACCAGGATCGTCAGGAGCCGGACGGCCGTCACGGCCGCCGCGTCGACCCCCCGCGGCAGGACGAGGCCGAGGACGAGCAGCAGGACGCCCTCGCGGACGCCGATCCCGGCCGGGGCGAACAGCGACAGGAACCCCGCCGCGTACGCCAGGGCCGTCGCCCCGATGAACAGCCCGAGCAGGCCGACCGGCACGTCCGTCACGGCCCGCGCCACGAGCCAGAGCGCGACGCCGTTCAGCCCCAGGTACAGGGCGAGGGCGGCGGCCGGAAGGGCGTAGTCGCGGACCCGGGGCAGGGGCCCGAGGGGGTCTCGCCCCAGCCGCCTGAGGACGGCGCTGGCGACCGGGCCGAGGACCCTCGGGTGCAGCCCCGCCAGGCCGGCTGCCGCTGCCGCCGCTCCCCATAGCCACGCCGGCGGCACCCGCTCCCGGACCGGCTCCCACAGGCCCAGCGGCGCCGCCATGATCAGCGCCAGCCCGACCCACAGGGCGGCGACCATCACCGCCGCCGTCAGGCCCGCCCGCCGCGGCACGCCCCGTCGGTAGAGCAGCCATACCAGCGTCGCCACGCTCGGCACCTTGCCGGGTACGTACTTGCCCGTCTGGCTGACCCATGCGACGGCACTGACGAAGGCGAGCGGCAGGCGCCTGGAAAGCCGCGCCACGAGGTGTCGGTAGGGCACGCCGAGGAGGGCGTTGGCCGCCAGCAGGGCCGCCGCCGCCGCGGCCGCGTAGCCGGGCGCAAACGATGCCGCCTGCCAGTCGAAGTCGGCGAGGCGCCGCACGAACTCCCGTCCGACGAACACGAGGACCAGGGCGAAGAGGGCCGCTCCGCCAAGGCGGCGAAGAAAGCGGCCCATCCTGGCTCTCGAGAGCATCCCGACCTCCCGGACGGCCTTGCTGCACCCCGGCCGGGCCCCGGGGGCGAGCCCCATGCGACGCTCACCCCCCGAGCCGGCGGTACAGCTCCAGCAGACGCCCTGCCTCGCGGTCCCAGTTGTATCGGTGCTTAACGGCGTCGCTGCCCCGGCTGCCCATGGCTTCGGCCTCGGCCGGTTGCTCCAGCAGATGCCGGACCGCCCCGGCGATGGCCTCCGGGTCGAGCGGATCGACACATACGCCGCACCCGTGCCCCTCCACGAGGCGCCGCCAGAGCGGGAAGTCCGACGCGACGACCGGCAGCCCCGCCGCCATGTACTCGAAGAGCTTCGCGGGCAAGGCCCGGACGTGGTTCGGCTGGGGATGGAACGGCAGCAGGCCGACGCGTGCCCGGCCCAGCTCGGCCGCAAGGTCTTCGCGGCTCAACCAGCCCAGGAAGTCCGTGCGGTCCCACCCGGGCAGGGCCTCGACTTCGCGGCGCAGCGCCGCCGGGGCGAACCGCCCCGCCAGCCTGAACCGGGCCCCGAGAGCAGAAGACAGACGCTCGGCCGCCAGGACCACCTCGCGGATGCCGCGGGTCCGTGAGATGCCGCCCGCGTAGATCACCCGGGCCGGGCGGTCGGCGTAGGGGACCTGGGCCGCGGAGGCGAACTCCCGGCGCTGCGGGAAGTTGCGGACCACCACCCGCCGACCGGCCGGAAACCGGGCGGCGATGGCCGGCGTCGCGCACACGAAGCCGTCCAAGAAACGGGCCGTGGACACCAGGGCGGCGTAGGCGACCGAGAGGGCCCATCCATAGACCGGGCGGTTCTGATTGCGTCCGACCGACCGCGCCTGGCGAGGCGCGTCCTCGTGGGCGTCGTAGATCACGGTGGCCGCTCCGGCCGCCTTCGCCATCAGGCCGAGGGGCAGCAGGACCGGCTCGTGCAGGTGGACGACGTCCGGCCGGATGCAGGTCACCTGCCGGAACGCGTCCGCCAGACTCGCCACGACGCTGGCGACCCGCGGACGTGCCCGCCGGACCGGGTGAAACGCGACCTCGCCCGGCGCCTCGGGTCCGGGCTCCGGCGCCACCAGGTGGACGTCGTACCCCTGTGCGGCGAGCGTCCGGCACTCCTTCAGGAAGATGCGGGCGTCGCCGGCGGCGTGGACCACGCAGACGTGTGCCACCCGGCGGGCCCGCCGCGAAGAGCGTCGCGTCTTCTGAGGCTTAGACTTCATCTTCGGCCCCGTGGAACCACTGCGGATGGATCAGGGCCAGGACGCGGCGACCGTCGATCCGGCGGACCAGCTCGGCTATCAGGTCCGCATCGAGCGACCAGAGGTCGCCTTCCAGCTCCACGTGACGCCGGAGCTCCTCGTAGCGGCCGGTCCGGCGGAGGTGCTCCACGTTGGCGTGAAAATCCGTCAGGAGGAGGCTGAGTTCCCTCTCCGGATCGATCTTGTGGAGCACGATGCGTTTGCTGTTGTCGCTGAGATAGTAGTCCGGGTGGGTGAGCCGCCGTGCCCGCTGCTCGTAAACCATTGAGAGGACGACGGTTCGGTCAAACGGGAGCCTGCGGAGCCTATACCGCCCAAAGTGAGGATGGAAGCGTGAGGGGTCGCACCCCCGGATCACGTTCCGGTCCCGCTGCGTCTCTCGGAAGAAGTCCGACGCCACCATGCCCGACCGACGATGCTTCGTCGAGCCGTGCAGATTCGCAACGGCCATCGGGAAACCCCGCCGGTGGAAGTATGCCTTCCACTCCCGGACGCGGCGATAGACGGGCCGGTAGAGGAAGTCGAAACGGCCGTACAGGATGTCCAGTTCGAACGGGTCGATGTGAAAGCCCAGTTCCGCTCCGGCGTCGCGGAGGTCGGCCAGGACATCGAACATCTGGCTCGTCCCGAACCACTCGCGATTGTACCGCGACTCCGGGAGGAAGAAGAAACTCGTCCGGACGCCCCGGCGTGCCTCCTCCCGGGCAAACGCGCGGCACGGTTCGATCTGTGAGTGGACGTCGTGGAGGATGTAGAGGCCGGGCGGCCCCCACTCCCTGACGGTCCGGGTGGGTATGCCGGCCTCCGCCACGGCATCGAGTAACATCAGATACTCCGCGAAGCGATAGGCCATGGCACCGATCCCGGACGCTCGGGCGGACGAGCCGTTGGCGCGGACACGAACTGCAGAGGACGGAAGACGCCGCTATGGTACGGAGGGCCCGGGGTTCGTCAAGCCCGCTTCGCGCTGAGTGACGCGCAGGCCGTCCGCCAGATCGAAGCGGATTTCGTGCTTCTGTCCGTCCGCGTGCCATCGGACAAGGTACCCGTTGCCCTGCCGCAGGACGGACATGCCTTCCGTGGGACCGGCGTCGGGACGGCGCCAGCGGAACACGGTGGCCACCTCCCGCCGGTGGCCCGATCTCCGGTACTGGAGCGTTGACAGGGGACGCCTGCCGCGGCCCCTGCGATAGGCCCAACCGAGTAGGGGGTCCTCTCTGCCGCGGACGATCTCGAGCCGGTCGTTCTCCTGCCGGGAGTCGGCGACGTCCAGCATCCAGGCCCGGTCGTCGGCGGAAGCCGTCACGCAGTGGCCGCGGACCTCGGTCTTCAGTTCGGGGGCCACGTGGAAGTGGCCTGTCCAGCGGTCGCCGGGCTCGGCCCGCAGAACGTCCAGCACGACGAGCGTGTCTTCCCCCGGCAGGTACGCCAGGACCCGCGTGGCTTGGGCGGGGGAGGAGAAACGCCCGGAGAAGGCTGCCACCGCCAGGAGATCGTCGCGGACCACAGGCTCTCCCTCTATCCCAACACCCTTGTCCAGCGGCACTCGGGGGTGGACGGGCTTTTCGTTCAGAACGTAGGTATTGTGGGCCCATTGGCCGACCACATACTCGCGGAAGGCGTCCTTCCGAGGCCGGTACTTGCCGGGGTCGATTACCCACCAGTTACCGTGGGCGTAGAGGATGAACGAGAGGGCGTCCTCGTGGCGATGGCCGAAGCGGCCGGGGGAGTCGGCGTGCAGATGGAGGTAGAGCGAGTCGCGAACGTCGGCCGGCGTGGGGCCCCAGGTGCGGCGAAACGTCACCTCGCCGGCGCCCGGAAAGAAGCCTACGCGCTCGGACGGCGGCCGGCCTTCCCGGCCGCCTGTGACGGTATACCGCAGCGCCGGCAGCCGTATCGGATAGGCGTCCGGGAGGGGCTTGAGATTGGTGTCGCCGACCGGCGGCAGGTTGCCCTCGGGCGTCATCACGTGTGCCAGGTAGTGCTGCGACCGCAGGACGTGCTGACGCAGCCACTCGGGCTCGTCGATGCCGAGGGCCTGCATGAAACGGGTCAAGTCGTGCAGCCGCAGCATGACGTAGACGTGGTAGCCGGGAGAGTGCTCGCGCCAGACCCCTTCGGCGGTGAATCCTTCGCGGATCTGTCGCCGGAGACGCTCCTCGGCAAGTCTTCTCCACCCGGGGGACGCTTTGAACTCGGGCACCCCCGTGGCCACGAAGTAGAGGGACATGTCCTGGCGCAGGCCGTGGTTGCCCAGTCCCATGTATCGCTCCGGGCTGGCCACGGCCCGGGCGTGCTGATGGATCAGCGCCATCAGCGCCTGGACGGGCAGGCGGGGGGACGCCCCTTGTTGCCGATAGGCGTTCAGCAGGATCAGCAGGACGCCGGTCCGCTTGACCACGGATCCGTCGTGCCAAGCCCTGCGATGGGCGCCTTCGGGCGGGGGGTTCGATCGGGACCAGTCCAGCACGATGTCGACCACGTCCTTCAGGAGTTGCGGATCACCCGTCCGGGCGTACTCGTTGATTACGGGGGTCAGGTACCGCCAGGAGTGGAGCTCGGCCAGGAACGTCCAGCTCGGGCCCTCCGTCCAATCTACCGGTGCTCGCCAAGGGATCGGTGGGAATTCGCGGAACTGGATCACGCCCTTTCGGTAGTTGGCCAGAGCCTGCCGGTGTCCACAAAACTTGACCGGCAGGCCGGCGATGGGCGGTCGGCCGAGAAGCCAGGCCGCGATCCGCCGGCTCCGGGGGTCCGGAGACGGCTCGGCCGTCTGTGGGCTTGGCACGGCCTCCGGGGGTAGCTCGACGTGGTGGACCAGCCACGCTGGCGTGAGCTCGGCCAAGTCGAGCCGAGGTACCTTGGACGCCGCCTCTCGGCTCTGTTCCACTGCCTCCTCGTGCAACTCGCGGATGGCCCAGACCGCGCCGCCCAGGACGGCGAGCCCGGCCAGGACCGGCAGCAGAAGTCGCTTTGCCTGCATCCGATGCTCTCCCAACTCTCTCGGGAAGGCGCTCCACCCCGTTTCGCCCCCGGCGCTGGATGTCCGGTGACCGGAGGCGGGCCGAACCGCTCAGTCGAAATACGTCCGCCGCGGGTCGTCCTCCCCTTTCGAGGGCGAGTGGACCCACGCGATCCCGCCGTGCGAGGCCGTGTGGTGGGCGTGTTCCAGGTATTCTTCGAGTTCGACGTACGGAGGCGGCCCCGCGGCGAATCTTCTCTTCAGGCCGAATCGGCGCGTCCTTGTAAAGGATCACTTCGTTGAATCGCACCGAGTCGGGCTTTAGCCATGGTGTTTTCCTCTTTGTGTCTCGGGCCGGGCATTTCGTGATGGCCGCCCAAATCGGCAGCGGCCTACAGGCCCGTGAGTTCCTGGTACAGCCGTAGGAGGCGCTTCTCGTAGACCGCCCAGTTGTCCCGCTGGATGAACTCCAGGCAGGCGCGACGTTTCCGCTCGATTTCCTCTTCCGTCAGGGACTCGATCCGTGAGGCGATTGCATGCGACGTCACCGGGTCGGACACGACCCAGCCGATGCCGTTTTCCTCAACCATCTCCCTCACGACCGCCAGCGGGCCGGCCAGGATCGGCACCCCGGCCGCGGGGTACTCCCACAGCTTGTTGGGGCTGCAGTACCAGTGGTTGAGGCTGACGTTCTCGTAGGCGATGACGCCCACCTCGGCTCCCGCCGTCCAGTACAGCAGATCGTCCCGGGGCACCGGCTTGACCAGGAAGACGTTGGAGAGGTTTTCCTCGTCCACGGTCCGGCGGAGCTGCGGCTCCAGCGGGCCGCGTCCCATCAGGACGATCGCCCACCCTCCGGGCAAATGGTGCCCGGCGCGAACCAGCGTCATCAGGCCTCGGAACCTGGCGTAGCCCCCGTGGTAGAGCAGAATCCGCGTTTCGGGGGGCAGCCCCGCGGCGTCGTGCAGACAGCCGTCGTAGGCGACATTCTCGCCGTCGTACTCCGCCGCGTTCATGATGACGGTCGGCTCGGGCAGCTTCGGGTACCGCTCTTTCAGCAGCGAGGCGATCGAACCGTTGACCGTGATGAAGCCGTCGAGGTCTTCTGTATAGCGGGCCTGGAGCCGTCGATAGAACCGCGACTCCCATGCCGCCAGCAGGGACTGGTCCTCGAAGATCTCGTGGCTGTCGTAGACCACTTTGACGCGCGGCCGCTTCCGTGCGTAGCGGACGCCGACCGGAAGGGCCAGCAGGTCGTGGCAATGGACGATCTCCGGGTCGATCTCGGCCAAGGTCCGCTCGGCAAAACGCCGGAATCGGCGGAGTCGCAACGCCACGGTGAACGGCCGAAGCAGCCGGACCAGGGCGCGCCGGTGCCGGATCGCCAGGACGGCTGCGCCCCCCGTCCCCAGCGATGTGATCACCACCTTCACGACACGGATGACCGATTCCTGATCCCAGACGACCGCCAGCGTCACGGCGCCTCCCACGGCCAGGAGCCCAACGATCGACAAGGCCGCCAGGTGCCGACCGGTGAAACGCCGGGAGGACGCCGTCGGCTTGACGTATCGGTGGATGGTGACGCCTTCGGCGGCCTCGACGGGGATGTCGCGCTCCGAATCCTCGGCCAGGCCCACGGCGTGAACCGCGTAACCGGCCCGGGCCAACGCGGCGGACTCCTTCATCACCCGCGGGTCGCGGGTGACGTTGTTCAGGACGACCATGGCGACTTTGTTCATCTCACCTCGTCCGCCCCGGCGCCGATCAGGCTCGACGGCCCCTCGGTCGCAGCGCCTTGTCGTCCGGTCTGCATAGTGCCTCCCGGAGCCTTCTTCGCCTCCGGTTACGAGTCCTCGAGAAGGAGGTCGAGGTCCTCTTCCTCCTCGGCGGCCTCGGCTTTGCGGCGTGCGTCCAGGTACTGCTGGAGTTGGGGGCGGGCCCGCCGGTACCAGTCCATGCCCCCACTTGCCACGAGCCGTGCTTCGTCGACAACCGCGCAGCCGTGCAACTCCACGTCCTCCGGCTCGTCCGGCGCTCGAGTGGCCAGAAGAAACAGGACCTGCTCCTCCAGCAGACCGAAGAGCCGGCGGCGAAACTCCGGACTGGTTCGCATCAGCGCACTCCAGTCGATCGCAAGAAACGGCTTGCCGGAGAGGAGACAAGGCATCGCTACGACGGCAAACCAGGGGTCGGCTTCGAGGTCGGCAACCGCCGGGTCCGACACGTCCGTCTCCAGGCCCTCGGGAAGCGAGGTCAGAGACTCCAGCACCCCGAGCTGGCTGAGGATGTCCTCGGCGCTCCCTCGCGCTTCGGCGCCCGGATCGGAGCCCACCAGGTTGTAAAGAAGGCTTCCGGGCAGCAGCCCCTCCGCGCGGCCCAGGAGTGCCACCGACGACGCACGTTCCTCGGGGTCGTCGTACGCGCCGTCCAGCAGGGGGAGCACGACCGCGGCCAGCGTATAGCGGGTGGGGCGCTGCGGCGCCAGACACAGCAGCGAGCTGCCGGCCGTGACCGTCACCGGCTCGGCGATCTCGCCGAGCCCTTCTCCTGCTGCCTTCAGGATGTAAGGCAGGTCGGGCTCCCTCCCGGTCGCGGCCGCCGGCGGCGTCTCGGCATGGCGGCGCAGGAACCGGCGATACCGCGATATCTGGGGATGGAAGCGGCTCATGCTGGAGACCTTGGCCGTCAGCCGCTTCAGACTGCCCTGGGCCAGCTTCAGGGCCACCAGGTAGGTCGCGAAGTCCGACCAGTAGCGGTTGCCCTGAAGGACGGCCACGCCGAAGACCACGAGAATGACCGCCAGGAAGAGGCCGAAGAACCCGTCGTTGAGCAGGTCGCTCTTGGCCCGGACCAGAAGTCGTCCCCGATAGGCGTCGAGACGGCGGCGGGTGGGCCCGGCGCCGTAAACGCGTTCTTTCCACCGCTCCTCGGCGTCGGGCGGCGATTCGCTCTCAATGAAACGCTGCAGCACCGACGGAACGGCCGAGGGTGATGATTCGTACAGGGCCGCTTCGTAATCCCGCGAGTGCTGGGCCGCCTGACGTTGCACCAGGTAGAACGGGAACAGGTAGAACACCCCGATTACGCCTACCACGACCGTCAGCAGCCAGTCGGTGTAGATCAGGACGCCCGTCCACACCACAAGCTGGAGGAACGGGATGACCGAGTCCAGCATCAACTGATAGGCCCGACGCATGAAGCGGGTGTCGGTCCGCGACAGGCGCGAAAGCAGCGCCGCGGGCTGCAAATCACCAAAACCGGACGCGGCCACGGTCGGCGAGCGGGAGACCAACGACAGCAGCCGGGAAGAAGCCTTGACTTCGAAGCGGTGCCCGGCTCGCAGGGCGGACGCCTGGGCGATGTAGACCACCAGCGCGCTGAGGAGCCCGACGCCGAGCACGAGGCCCGCCCACAGCAGCAGAACCTCGAGGCTCGTGCCGACCGGAACGACGATCGGACCCAGCCGGGCCGGCTTGCCCGTCTCGATGCACCGGGCGAACTTCAGGACCGCTCCGTAGGTGCTGGCCCGCGCCATCACGCCCAGAAAGCTCAGCACCACCACCGCCGCCACCAGCAACTTCATCTCCCGGGCCCCGTCCCACAGGAGCCAGCCGTAGAGGCGCAGGTAGGACCCGGCCTTGCGTTTGAAGTTGCGCAGGAACTCGATGGGAGCCATGTAGTGGCCTCGTCGGGGCCGCCGCACCGCTGCCGTCCGGCCCGCAGCCTACATCGTGCCATAAAACTGGGGATGGAGCAAGAACTGGGCCGGCCCCGAGGCCAGCCGACGCATCGCGTCGGCGTGGGCCGGACTCCGGGGGTCCACCTCGAACCGGGCGGGACCCTCCTCGAAAGCTCCCGGCCACCCGTTTTTGCAAAGGACGAAGTCCCGCGCCTCGGCACGCGTACGAGCACCGGGCGGCTGACGGTCCGAGAGCTTGTACCGTCCCTTCGCCTCCGCGAAAATCGTGTGATCCCACGTGCCTCTCCGATCCAGCGGGTTGTCGGAGACGTAGTGCATCACGGCGAACCCGCGGGCCGCGGACCAGAGCGGCACGTCGCCCCACCATCGGAATCCCAAGTCGCGGACGCCGAACCGATGGCGCCGGATCACCTCCCGCCGCACCGCGTCCACCCCGGCCAGAGTGGGGTAGTCCGGCTGCCGGGCCAGCTCCTCGTACACCTCGAAGAAAATCCCGAACCCGTCCTGGTCGGTGTAGCGGTAGGCCGTGTTGCCGTGGGTATTGGCGGTCCAGAGGGGGATCCCGGCCGAGCGGAACGTCTCGGCGGCCTCGGCGATGGTTTCCCGGAGAGGCTGGGCGCGCCATTCGATCAGGAAATAGGGGTCCAGATGCAGGCCCACCTCGTGGTCCAGGGCAATCAGCACCCGGCACGTCTCCAGGAGCTCCTCCGTGCCGTACGCTTCGGACGATGCCGGGTGCCCGGGGACCAGGAAGAAGTAGGTCGCATGGAGGTCTCTGGCCGCCTCGGCCTGGGCCAGCTCCCGGATGTCCTCCAGCGGCACAGCGTGGACGTCGTGCTTCAGGAACCAGACGGCGCGGCGTTCGGCCAGCGCCCGGTCGACGGCGCAGACCGGCTGGATGGCCGGGGTCTCGGCGCCGGCTGCCGTCAACGCCTCGATCAGCATTTCCGGCGACCACAGTTCCGTCGCGGCGTCGTTACGGCTCATAGCCCAGCTCCGCCATGAGGTCTCCGCAGATTTCGGCCACGGCGGCCCGGTCGTCGGGCGCCATGGCGGTCCGCCAGTTTCCAATCCGGGAGGTGTTGATCGGTCGGAGGACGTTGTCGTGATGCCGGAACCGGCGGGCGTGCCTTTGAACGACGGCCGAGCGGTGGAACTCCCCGGCGGAGGCGACCAGCCCCTCCAGGCCGAGCCGCCCTTCGAGGACCCGCAGGATGGTCTCGGGACGCCGAGCCAGCTCTTCGTACCGGACCTCTACCGCGGTCAGGCCGGCCCGGCGGACGGCCTCGCGCCCGGCCAGGAGGTTCCGCCGCCACCCTTCGGCGGCCTCGCGCACCGATTCGTAAAACGGAGGCTGGCCCCGCTCGTGGCGCTGTTCGTTCAGCCGGAGGACCGACAGCGCCTGGTCCCGGGGGTCGCGGACGGCGTGGATGACGCGGGCGGCGGGCCACGCCTTGGCGTATCTGTCGGCGAACGCGATGTCGGCCAGGATCTTGATCCCCCAGGATCGGCCGCCCAAGTGCCTGCAGAGGGCCTCCATGAGGGCTTCGATGAGCTCGCACCGGGCCGCCAGCTCTTCCTCGAACCGGTCGGTCTCGGCGCCGGTCAGTGGCTCGGCGCTGTGCTCTTCGACCGGTCCGGCCCAGGCCCCCAGGTTCATGCGGTCGGTGTCCCAGCCCGCGACGATCCGGTCGTAGGTTTCCGGGGGGAGGCCAAGCTCGGTCAGCAGGTTCCGGGTATATCGGCCCTCCAGGCCGACGACGAAGCTGGGCTTTCGAACGTGCAGCTCGTAGGCCTGAACGTGGCCCGGGGCGCTGCCGAGGATGCTGGCCAGCAGGGTCGTGCCGGACCGCGGTTGGCCGCCTAGGAGGACGCAAGCACGAGATACGCCGGCCGCATCCGGACCTTTCGCTTCCATCGATTCAGGCCTCCCCGAGGATTGAATGGGTCCCTCCCGCTGTACCAGGGGCCGTAGTGGAGGAATTCGGGCGGTTCGCGAAGACCGATGCAGTGGCCGACCAGCTCGGCGTGCAGCAGGTACATGACGTCGTTGTCGAGATGGTCCGCATGGCCCATGATTTCCTCGTAGAACAGGACGTCCCCCACCCGCATGCCCAGCAGATAGGCGGCTAAGCCCCCTTCCGGCGTGAATACCCCCCACGCCAGGTTCTCGTGTCGAGGGCATCCGATAGGTTCGTACCGATCAAATGGCTCGTCCGGGGGCCTGTCCCAGAAGGCGGCTTCGACCTCTCGCCCCTGACGCTCGGGCCTGGAATGTATGATGCGGTAGATCTGCTCGGCGTAGTCCCGGGGTCGAAAGGGGCTGGTCTTGTAGCCCAAGTTAGCCGCTTTCCGCCCCATCGCGTTGGAGCGCCGCTTGCGGGAGAACCACGACCGGTAATCTTCGAACGTGCCCGGCAGCACGAGGACCGCCGAGAGCAGGACCTTCCTGTCCGATCGCGACGGGACGTACATGTACTCGGCATGCCGGTCCGCTGGATACGGCGCCCCGTGCCAGGCGATCCAGTCCTCCACCTTCTTGCGACACGCGTCGAGACAGCGTCCCTCCTCCAGCCGGCTACGGACCAGGATCACCCCCGGCTCGCCGTAGCTTTGCCGGTCTTCCTCGACAAGGCTCTGGAATCGCTCGTCGATGTCCGGCACCTCGTTGGTATCGCCGTTGGCGCTCATCGCGAACTGTCTCTCGGTCTCGGGTGCGGGGTGCTATGGGGCCTTGCCGGTATGCCGCCCCCGGACTTTCCGGAGCAGCCTCCGCGCGAGTTGAGCCGCGCCGCCCGGCTTCTGCACCGGCTCTGCCGCGGCCTTCAGGCGCCCCTTGATCCGCTGGACCTCCTGCTCCAGTTCGGCCACGATCCGCTCCACCTGGGCCACGTGCCGCTTGCCCAGGGCGGGGCGTGGCTCCGGGTCTCCCGGCGAAGCCAGGCACACGATGTTGCGGTTGAGCAGCCCCAACTCTCGAATCCGAAACGGCTTCCGCACCAGGTCGTGGAAGTCCGCCAGGTAGTACGACCGCTTGTGATCAACGGACGGCTGATGGCCGTAAGGCACGGTGATGATCACATTGCCCTCCGGCCGCACCAGGTCCTTGACCACCGCCAACAGTTCCTCGGGGTCATCGTCATGCTCCAGGACCTCGCCCAGGATAATGGTGTCGAACGGGCCGCAGTCAACCCGCCGGACGTCGGCCAGCTCGAAGCGGATGCGTTTGCGGACCGCCGGCGATTCGTCGGCCAACGCCCGCCTAGCAAAGCGTATCTGCGGCTCGGCGATGTCCACCCCCAGGCACTCCAGCCCCCGGCGGGCCAGCAGAATCGAGACGACCCCCTGGCTGCATCCCACGTCCAGAACTCGGGGCCCCGACGCCCGCTCGGTGATCCAGGCGATGCGCTCGCGGCAGCGGCGCTGGGCCCCGGGGGTCATGATCTCGCCCCGATACAGCCGCGTAACCTGGTCGTCGTCCATGAGCGGTCCTACTCGACGGCCTCTTCGACCGTGTCGGTCTCGCCTAACGGGACGTTTCGGCGCTGGCCGAGGCAAAGGCCGCGGGTTACGTCGTAGTTGCCCGGGTGGGTCTGGAAGACCAGGACGCTTTTCGGCGGGAACCGGCGATACGTCTCCGGGTCGTCGAGGCGTCCCGCGTTCGGCATCCGGCGTGCCGAAAGGGGCCCTCCCACATCGAGAAAGCGTGCCCGGTGCGACGCCGCCTTCTCAATGCGGCGCTTAATATGGTGATCCAGCAATACGATGTCGCGTTTCGCCAGCTCGGCGGGGAACACGTCGCTGTCGCGATTGTTGGGGCGTTTCTTCTTGCGGCCGTAGCCGTGGGCCGTGGCGCTGCGGAGGCGGAACCCCCGCTCCTCGTACGCGTCGATCTGGGCATGGAGATAGGCAATGGCCTTGGCCATGTCGGGATGCGTGTCGTCCGCCGCCGGCGCCTCGGGCGGAAAGAACCGCTCCGCGGCGTTCAGGTGGAGCCCCACGGCATGGCGCGGCGAGGCGCCGAGGACCTCCCGTGCGATCTTGGCCACCCCCTCGGGGGAGAGCCCCCGGTACCGCCACTCGTCGAGCGGCAGGAAGTATGTCGTGGAGGCAGCGCCGAGGGTCGCCTCGATCTCGACGGTTCGCCGCAGGCTCTCCCGAGCAGCGCGGCTGGACAGGTTGTCGATGTCGTGATACAGGAACACGTTCAGCCGCTCGGTATCGAGTCGCGCGGCCAGGATGTCGTCTTCCGAGAGAAAGCGAACCCCCGCCTCCGCCAAGGTCTGCAGGATCGACTCGAAGGTCAGCTTCCGCCACCCGTACCCGTGCTTGGCCATGAAATCCCGCCAGAATGTCTGCTTCCGGTGCCAAGCGGCTTCGCGGTCGGAAAGGAACGTCTGCCAGTCGCCGACGCAGCCCTTGCGGACGGCGGCGTCGCGGTCCTCCTTCCGGCGGCCGCCGGTCACCCGGGAAAAGGCGTTCGCCTCGTAGGCCTGCTCCACGATGGCGGGGTCGGCCCGGAGGCCGACGAACTCCAGCACCCGGCCGAGCGTCGTCTCGAAGTCCTGGTGCAGGTCCTCGTAGCGGACCAGCATGAGGTTGGGCTGCTCCCGTCCCTCGATGTAGCCTTCATAGTACCGACGGGTTTTGCGCATGCATCCGGCGACTTCGCTGTTGCTTCCGCCCATCCATTTGCGCTTTCCCCGCTTGTGCGAGATGAATACGTCGCGGGGGTCCCGGATGATGAAAAGGAACTTCGCCTCGGGCAGCGCCCGGCACGCCTTGGCGACGTGGGGAGCGTTGGCTGGCCCTTTCTCGACGAAGTAGGGCCCCTCCAGGCCCCTGTCGGCGATGAACGCTTCCAGCTCCGCCTCGATGGCGTTGCGGTCCCCGCCGAACCGCTTGAAGAGCACCAGCTCCTTGTCGATCTTCGAGACCTGCGGATGCGAGGCGATACAGTTGCGGAGCCACGTGGTGCCGCCCCGGGCGAAGCCGGTCACGAAGATCATCTTGCTCAAATCCACGGCTTGCTCCTGCCGTTCGCGTTGCCAGGGCTTTTGAGGGCGAACGGCGCTGCGTTACGGGTCCGGGCGCGATCGGGGAGGGAAAGGCACGGCTCGGAGCGGGCTTTCAGGAGTCTTGCGCAGCCTCTCGCTTCTTGTGACATTATCCCGGCCGAGGTGAGACATGACAAGCAGATTTCGCGCCCCCCCCAATCGTCACGGCTCGTAACCGCTCAGAGCGAGGCACTCCACGGCTTCCGGCGTCTCGTAGAAGGCACGGATGCGGTCCGCGTGCTCGGGCAGCCGCCATCGGCCGACCCAGCGGTCCGTGACGGGTTCCTCGACCTTCCGGTTGCCCGAAAGCCCCGGCCGCCTGCGGCAAGATCCCATCATCTCGTCGGACCATTCAACCCCGATGTGCTTAGTGATGTCACGGAGCACCTCCTCCGTCGATTCGACGAACGCCTCATAGCGGACAAGGAGGTGGGCGTCGTTCTCGAACGCCATGATCTGGCGAACCGCGCGGACGTAACGGTCGATGCTGCAGTAATAGCCTTCCCTCCCCGGGAAGACGGAGGTGACCACGTCGCGGCCGTCCCGCAGGATCGAGATAAACCCGGCGTCGGGGCACTCTCGTCGTATGGCGGCACAGCGCCGGCAGTTGCGGGGTGTCTTCTCAAGCCACACGTCGGCGTCCCAGCGCCCGGTGGTTCGGCGCCACGCAAACATCAACTCGTCGAAGAACTCGACGGTCGAGCCCGCCTCCGCGAGCAGCTCCGAGACGAGGTCGGCCGGCAACCCGAGCCGCCGACCGATTCGCGGTGCTATGCGGGGCGATTTCGACCGGAGTACGTCCAAGTCGTGGATAAAGACCGCCGTCTCCCGCGGCGCGAGAATCCGCGGATGGCCGTTCAGAATGCTTCGTATCAGGCTGGACCCCGAACGCGGAAGCCCTCCCATGATGGCGCGTCTTTGGAACCCGTCCGGAGGTGCTGCCATGCGAATCAGGCTTCCTCTTGGCGACGTCGCGGGTCGTTTCCTCACGGGCAAGGCGTCCCTTCGCCCGCTCCGCTCCACGCGGCTTGCGCTCATGCCTCTCCGTCGCCGCCGTCTTCGCGGAGCTCGTCCGGGGGAAGCGGACAGGCCGGCCGGGGCTGGGAGTTGATGACGATGCGAAGGTGGCGGTTCATCTCCATGTCGAACCACATGGCGAACAGGCCGAGCTGGATCGACGTGATGACGCACATGGCCCACAGGAGCGCGTTCATGTCGGGGATGTCGCCCTTGGCGGCCCACACCCAGATCAACCGCACGAACAACACCAGGGAAGACGCTGTGAAGAACCCCGCTGCCCCGTAGAAGAGGACCAGCGGATGGAAGTCGTGGACCACGTACTTCTGTTTCAGGCGCCAGACGAACCGCTTCAGGATGAGCCACGAGAGCTTCGGCACGACGTGCCGCAGGCGCATCTTCGAGGACTCTCCCACGTTGTAGACCGGCCGGACGTGGACGTCAGCGACCCGCATGTCGAAGACGTTCAGACGGATCAGCAGATCGTTCGGGTACCCGTAGCGGGGATACAGCCGATCGAGGTCCACGAGCTCCAGGGCGCGGCGGTTGATGGCCGTGAAGCCGGTCTGGGAGTCGGCGACGTGCCAGTAGCCGCTGGCGATCTTCGTGAGCATCGAGAGGAACGCGTTGCCCATATAGCGATGCTTGGGGGTGTTGCCCCAGGCGCCCTGGTAGAAGAGGCGGTTGCCCTTGGCGTAGTCGGCCTCGCCTCGGGCCACCGGCCCGACGAGGAGCTCGAGCTCCCCGGGGTCCATCTGGCCGTCGCCGGCCATGACGGCCGCCACGTCGACGCCCCGCCGGAGGGCCTCCTTGTAACCGGTGGCGATGGCGGCCCCGACGCCGCGGTTCACATCGTGCGTGACCAGAGTGATCCGTCCGTCCGGCCCGTCGCGGTCGATGGCGCGTCGGACGACGTCCCCACTCGCGTCGCGGCTGGCGTCGTCGACGACGATGATGGCGTCGACGAAGTCCGGCATGGTCGCCAGGACCCGTTCGATCTGCGTCTCCTCGTTGTAGCACGGGACGACGACCGCGACCATTCTGTCCTCGAACATGGTCGGCTCCGGCGTATGGCAAGGTGCCAGCAGACGGCCGCCAAGGATACTCGTCAGGGGGCCCCGAGGGAAGGCTTTTCGCGTCCCGGAGCCGACGGGCATCGGCTGCCGGCACGAGAGGTCCTCGCGAAAACCGATTGACAACCCCCTCGCGGCACCTATTCTATGCAACGGTCCCTTTTCACGTCGGGGACTGAGCCGGCCGGGCGTCCAGTCGTCCGGCTTCACTTGGCGGGGAGGTGCCCGAGTGGCACGCCGGGACCCACACGCGGGCGGGTCAGGACCCTCCGAACGAGCGGCCGAGGCCGCCTCGACGCCCGAGTGCCGCCGGGCCCTGGAGGCCCTGTCCGAGGTCAGCCAGATGGTCGCGGGCGAGCTGGACCTGGACTCGGTCCTGCGATCGGCGATGAACGCGGCCCAGGAGGCGATGAACGCCGAGGCCTGCTCGATCCTCCTCCAGCCGGCCGGGGCCGACTGCCTGACGTTTCACCTCGTCGAGGGCCCCCAGACCGCTTCGCTGGCCAAGCAGAGCCTCCCCATCGACGACAACAGCATCGCCGGATGGGTCGCCCACCACCAGGAAGCCCTCCTCATACCGGATGCGTACCAGGACGAGCGCTTCAATCGCGATTACGACCGGCGGACGGGGTTTCGCACCCGATCGATCCTCTCGGCGCCCCTGGTGGCCAAAGGCAAGCCGGTGGGCGTCGTGCAGGTCCTCAACCGCCGCGACGGCCAGTCGTTCGATGACCACGACCTCGAGCTGGCCCGGGCCGTAGCCAGTCTCATCGCCGTGGCCATCCACAACGCCGAGGAGCACGAGGCCCGGCTCCTGGCCGAACGCTTGGCCACGGTCGGCCAGACCGTGGCCGGCATGGCCCATTGCGTCAAGAACATCCTGAACGGCCTCCGGGCCGGCTCCTACATCATCGACCAGAACCTGTCGGACGAGACGCCGGACGCCCTGAAACGCGGATGGGCGATGGTCAAGCGCAACATGCAGATACTCAGCGACATTGTCCTCGACATGCTCGCCTACACCAAGAAACGCAAGCCCCTGTACCAGGACTGCGCTATCGGCGACCTGTGCAAGGACATCGTCGACCTCCTGGAGGAGCAGGCCCGCGGCAAGAACGTCCGGCTCGAGACCCGCAGCGAAATCGAGACCGTCTGTGTCGACGAGTCCGGCATCCGGCGGTGCCTGATCAATTTGGCCGGCAACGCCGTCGACGCCTGTGCCGACCGCGAGGACGCCCGTGTCGAGCTGGTCGTCGAGCCCGGAGACGGGGACGGGCAGTTCACCATCCGGGTCCGCGACAACGGGTGCGGCATGGGGCCCGAGACACGGGACAAGGTATTCGACCCGTTCTTCTCGACCAAGGGGGGGAAAGGGACCGGCCTGGGGCTGGCCGTGACGAAAAAGATCGTCCAGGAGCACGGCGGGACCATCCGCGTCGGCTCGACGGTCGGCGTGGGAACGGAGTTCGCGCTGCTCCTGCCGGTCCGGCCTCCGGACCAGGAGGCGTCGGGCTGAAGCGCGGCGGAGCGGACACGAAGGAGCCACCGGAGCCATGAAGAAAGCATTGATTGTTGACGATGAGTACGAGGCCCGCGAGTTCGTCCGGGCCATCCTCGAACCCGACGGATGGGACATCGCCGAGGCCGAGGACGGCGAGATCGGACTCGAGAAGGCCAGGTCCCTCAAGCCCGACCTGATGGTCCTCGACGTTCAGATGCCCAACAAGAGCGGCTTCGACGTCTTCACCGAGGTCATCAAGGACCCCGACCTCCGGGCCACCAAGGTCATCATGCTGACGGGCGTCGCCGAGAAGGTCGGCATCCAGTTCTCCGCCGAGGACGTGGGCGAGTTCCTCGGCAAGGAACCCGACGCCTACGTCGAGAAGCCCATCGACCCCGACACGTTCAAGCGGGTCGTCCAGCGGGTGACGGCCGAGGCGGAGTAGGCCCAGCCGGGACGACTGACGCCGACCCCGCCCCGGCCTCCGACGGCCGGGGCCCCGCTTTACACCCCTGGCGCGCTCTGCTATCGTCACGGGCCGGCTTCCCCGTGCCGCTGGAGGAACCGCCATGGACGTGCTCCATCAACTCCAGTCTCACCCCCTGTTCGAAACGTTCGCGCCCGAGGCGCTGGCCGAGGCGGTCCGACTCGGCACGGCCGTCCGCTACGCGGCGGGCGACGTCTGCATCCACGGCGACAACCCCGGCGAGGTGTTCGGCGTCCTGACGGCGGGGCGCCTGGAAGCCGTGCGAGGCTATGGCACGGCCATGCGGGAACGGATCGGGACCATCGAGCCCGGCGAGTGCTTCGGCGAGATGAGCATGCTGACCGGCGACCCCACGAACGCGTCGGTCGTCGCGCTCGTCGAGTCCGAGGCGGTCGTCTTCTATCAGGAGGCGATCAGCCCTCTCATTGCGATGAACCGCCGGGCCATCCAGTTTCTGACGAAGCTGATCGCGCGCCGCCTGACCCCGCACTCGGAGCCTTCCGCGCCGGCGCCGGCGGCGGCGGTCCGCTACGCACTCGGCGCCACCGAGCCGATGCGGCTGCTGGCCGTCACGTGTCGACGCGACGACGTCCGGTACGCCTACTTCGACACGACGTCCGAATCGGCGCTCGCTTGGGGCCGGATCGGGGGCTTCGCCGACGGCGAGGCCGTCCACACCTACCACGGCCCGGAAGGCGAGGGGCAGCGTCCTCTCGGCCGGGCCGACCACGAGGCGGCCCTCGGAGCGGCCCTCGCCGCCCTGACCTCCGGGCCCGAGCCGCTGCTTGGATCGCCATCCGACCTGTCGGCCGTCGGCCACATGGTCCGTCACGGCGGCACGGAGTTCAACGGGCCGGCGATGGTCGCACCGGAGACGAAGGAGCGGATCCGGGAGCTGTCGGCCCTGGCACCCCAGGACAACCCGTACAACCTCCGGGGCATTGAGGCGTGCGAGGGGCTCGCACCCGGCGTGCCGCAGGTGGCCGTCTTCGACACGGCGTTCCACCGGACGATGCCGGAGGCGGCCTGCCGCTACGCCCTGCCGCCCGACCTGGCCCACGATCCGGAGCTGCGTCGGTTCGGCTTCCACGGCATCTCGCACGAGGGGGCGGCCCGCACGGCCGCCGCGTTCATGGGCGCGGGGTTCGACGCCTTGCGGTTCGTCACGTGCCACCTCGGGCAGGGGGCGTCGCTGGCGGCGATCAACCACGGCCGGTGCGTCGACACGACGATGGGCTTCACGCCGCTCGAGGGCCTCGTCATGGCCACCCGGCCGGGCGACCTCGACCCCGGCCTCGTCCTGCATCTGGTGCGGGAGCGCGGCATTCCCCCCGACGAGCTGTACGAGCGGCTGTTCACCGAGTCGGGCCTGTTCGGCCTCTCGTGCGTCTCGGGCGACGTCATCCGCGTGATCGAGGAGGCCAACCGGGGCAACCCCATGGCCCTGCTCGCGCTCCAGGTCTTCTGCCTCCGGGCGCGGAAGCACCTGAGCGCCTACATCGGCCTCCTCGGAGGGGCCGACGCCATCGTCTTCACCGGCGGCGTCGGCGAGAACAGCCCCGGCGTCCGGGCCCGCATCTGCCAGGGCCTCGATTGGATGGGCATCGTCCTGGACGAGGGACGCAACCGGTCGGTCCAGGTCGAGGCGGCCCACACGGCGGAGATCTCCGCCCCTCAGTCGCGGGCCCGCATCTTCGTGGTCGGCAGCGACGAGCAGCGGACCGTCGCCCTCCACGCCGTCCAGGCCCTCTCCCACGCCCGCGTCACGGCCGTCATGCGGCGGAAGGAACGGTCGATCCCGATCGGCACGTCGGCCCATCACGTTCACCTGACGGCCGAGCACGTCGAGGCCCTCTTCGGGCCGGGCCACACGCTGACCTGGCACGCCGACCTGACCCAGCCGGGCCAGTTCGCCTGCCGGGAGGCCGTCACGCTGGTCGGGCCGAAGGGCCGCATCGAGCGGGTCCGCGTCCTGGGGCCCGAGCGGCCGGAGAGCCAGGTCGAGATCTCCCGGACCGAAGAGTTCAAGCTGGGCATCGACGCCCCGATCCGCCTCTCGGGCGACCTGGACGGCACGCCGGCCATCGTCCTGGAGGGGCCCGCAGGCCAGGTGCGTTTGGAGCGAGGCGTGATCTGTGCCATGCGGCACATTCACATGTTGCCGGAAGACGCCATGGAGTTCGCCGTCCGCGACCGCGACATCGTCCGCATCCGCGTGCCCGGCGAGCGGTCGCTCATCTTCGGCGACGTCTGCGTCCGGGTCCACCCCGACTTCCGCCTCGACATGCACATCGACACGGACGAAGCGAACGCCGCCGAGCTGGGCCCCAACGCCGTGGGCTATCTCGATTCGATCCAGCACCGCGGCGGCCTCTGAGGCGGGCTTGCCGGGGCCCGCCCGTCAGGGGCGCGGGTTGACCCCTCTCGGGCCGAAGCGTACACTCCAGCCGGTCCGGGGGAAGGGCATCGAATGACCCAGCCGCTCCGTATCGGCGTCCTGCTGTCGGGTGGCGGGCGGACGCTCGAGAACATCCTCCAGCACATCGCCGAGGACCGCCTCGCGGCCGAGGTGGTCCTCGTCATCGCGTCCCGGCCGGGTATCCGCGGCATCGAGATCGCCCGCGAGGCCGGCATCCCGACGCACCTCGTCCGCCGCCGCGACTTCGACACCACCGAGGCCTTCTCAGCGGCGATAGACGCGGTCCTCGACGAGGCCGAGCCGGACCTCACTTGCCTGGCCGGGTTCCTTTCCCACTGGACCTTACCCGACCGCTATCTCGGCCGCGTGATGAACATCCATCCGGCCCTGCTGCCGTCCTTCGGCGGGAAGGGCATGTACGGGCACCACGTTCACGAGGCGGTCCTCGCGCGGGGGTGCAAGGTCTCCGGCTGTACCGTCCACTTCGTCGACAACGCCTACGACGAGGGGCCGATCGTCCTCCAGCGGACCGTGCCGGCCTATGCCAAGGACACGCCCGACGAGCTGGCGGCCCGGGTGTTCCGCGAGGAGTGCATCGCGTATCCGGAGGCGATCCGCCTGTTCGCCGAGGGACGGCTCCGCATCGAGGGCCGGACCGTCCACGTCGACGCCCCGAAGTACCGCCGCCCATGACCCGCACGCCGACCATCCCGCGACACGCCCTGCGCCGGTCCGTCCGCAGCGTGCCGTGGCCGGAGAACGTGGCCGGCGTCTTCCGCCGCCTGGCCCAGCGGCGGGGGCCGGTCTGGCTCGACAGTGCCGGCGGTCCGGCCCGGCTGGCCCGGTGGAGCGTCCTGACGGCCGAGCCCTCGGCGACGTTCGTGTTCGAGCACGGGACGGGGCGGCTGCTCGACCCCGGCGTCCGGACCGTGCAAGAGCTTGGGTGCCGCCCCTTCGAGGCCCTCCGCGAGGTGCTGCGCTCGACGGGCGTCGAGGACGAGGCGGCGGACGTCGGAAGCCCGCCGTACGGGCCGGGGCTCTACGGCTACTTGGCCTACGACCTCGGGGTCCACGTGGAGCCGAAAGCCGCCCTGGCGCGGCAGCGCGACGTACCGCTGCCGGAGCTCTGGTTCGGCCTCTACGACGCGGTCCTGGTGCTGGAGCATCGGCGGCGCAGCGCGACGATCATCGGCGCCGACGGCCCGGCCTGCGAGACCCTCGAGGCCGCCCTTGCCGACCCGGCGCCGGAGCGCCCGGGTGAGACGACGTTTCCCGAGCGGCCCGTCGTCGCGTGCAACTTCACCCGCGCCGGTTACCTGGAGGCGGTGGCGGCGGCACGCGAGTACATCGCCGCCGGCGACATTTTCCAGGTGAATCTGAGCCGCCGCTTCACGATCGCGATGGCCGGTGCGTCCGCTCCCGCGCCGCCGGCGCTCTACGAGGCCCTCCGGCGTGCGAACCCCGCTCCCTACGCGGCCTACGTCGGCGTGGCGCCCGACCGGGCGGTCCTCTCGAGCAGCCCGGAGCTGTTCCTCGACCTGGCGGGCGGGCGGATTATCACGCGGCCGATCAAGGGCACGCGGCCTCGCCGGCCCGCCGACGCTTCGTTCAATCGCCGCATGCGGGCCGACCTCGACGTCTCCGCCAAGGACCGGGCCGAACTCGTCATGATCGTCGACCTCGAGCGGAACGACCTCGGGCGCGTCGCCTCTTACGGGTCGGTCCGGGTCACCGAGCCGCGGACCCTCGAGGCCTACGAGGCGGTCTATCATACGGTGGCGACCGTCGAGGGCCGGCTGCACCCCGACCGCGACGTCGTCGACCTGCTGAAGGCGACGTTCCCGGGCGGCTCGATCACGGGGGCCCCGAAGGTCCGTGCGATGCAGATCATCGCCGAGCTGGAGCCGACCCGCCGGAGCGTCTACACCGGGGCGGTGGGGTACATCGCGCCCCCATCGCCGGGCGAGCCGGCCGGACGATGTGCCCTCAACATCGCCATTCGGACGCTGCTGGCCGCCGGGGGGCGGGTCCACATGCAGGTCGGCGGGGGCATCGTGGCCGACTCGGACCCGGCGGCCGAGTTCGACGAGACCGCCGACAAGGCCCGCGCCATGCTGGCCGCCTTCGGCCTCACGCCGTAACGCGCTCCTGGCGTCACCCGGAGGTCATCCATGGCAGGAAGCGACGAGGTCTATGTGGCCGGGCGGTTCCTTCCGGCCGACGAAGCGACCGTCGCGGCCGACGATGCCGGCTTCCTCCTCGGGGCCGGCCTTTTCGAGACGCTTCGGACCTACGACGGGAGGCCGTTCCGCCTCGAGGCCCACCTCCGGCGGCTCCGCGAGAGCGGCGAGGCGCTCCGCATCTTCGTCCGCGAGAGCGACGAGAAGATCGCCGGGACCGTCGCCCGTCTCGTCGAGACGAACGGCGTGCCCGACGCCCGGGTCCGCATCACGGCCAGCCGCGGTCGGCTGACGGCCGCCGTCGACGATGAGGCCGTCCCTCCGGCTACGCTTGTCGTCACGGCCGGCCCGATGGTCCCTTACCCGGCCGCAGCGTACGAGCGCGGCGCGACGGTCGTCGCCAGCGAGGTCCGCATCAACGAGACCGACCCGACGACGTTCCACAAGACGACCGGGTACATGGCGAACCTGCTGGCGCTGCGCGAGGCCCGCCGGGCCCGCGCGACCGAGGCCATCCGGTTCAACACGAAGAACCGCCTGGCCGAGGGGGCCGTCTCGAACGTGTTCCTCGTGCTCGACGGCCGCCTCCTGACGCCGCCGGTCGAGGACGGCCTCCTGCCGGGCGTGACGCGGGCGGCCGTCCTGGAGCTGGCCGCCGAGGTCGGTGTGCCGGCCGAGCAGCGGTCGTTGACCGTCCACGATTTGCTGGACGCCGACGAGGTGTTTCTGACGAACTCGATCATGGAGCTGCTGCCTGTCGGCCGTGTCGAGCAGCGCCCGATCGGTGAGGGCCGACCGGGCCCCGTCTGGCGCCGTTTGGCCGAGGCCTACCGCGAGGCGGTCCGCCGCGAGACGGGCCGCGGCTGAGCGTCCTTCCGGTTGCTTCCGGGTCCGCGACCTGCAAGAATTCCTGCCGCCGGGCCTTTCCGAGGAGTGGTGAGGCGATGGAGCTTCCGCAGCGTGAGCCGGGCGACGTGTTTCTCGCACCGGGCGAGCTGGTCGACGTCCGTCGTCGGCTCCGGCGGATCGCCCCGCGCCACGACCTCGTTACCGTCATCGCCAACGCGTTCGATTTCCGGACGCGGATGCTCCCGTTCCTTTTTGTCGACACGCGGATGGTCCCGGCGGGGGTCCGGGCGATCGGCTCGGCCCTGGCCGACTGCGGGTTCGACCGGACCCGCATTGTCCTCGGCCAGTGGAACCGGCGGTTCCGGCCGTCGCTGGCCCGCTTGGACGGGCGGACGCCGGACCTGTTTCTCGTCTCGAGCATGCAGATCCACACCGCATCGTGCCAGGCGTGGATCCGCGAGGTCTGCCGTATGCCGTCCGCCGAGCGGCCGCTCGTCATCGCCGGCGGCCCGAAGACCATCTACGAGCCGTGGGACGTATTCGGCACCGACCCGGCCGATCCGTGGGGCGCCGACGTGGCCGTCACCGGCGAGGAGTACGTGCTGCTGCGGCTGCTGGAGGTGGTCCTGGCCGAGCGGGCCGCGGGCGAGCCGCTCCGGTCGGCGTTCCTCCGGGCGCGGGATTCGGGGGCGCTGGACGAGATTCCCGGGCTCGTCTGGCCGCGGGGCGAGACGGACGGCGTCGCCGAGGAGCTGGTCGACACGGGCGTCCAGCGGCTCGTCGCCGACCTGGACGAGCTTCCGGACCCGGTGCCGGGCTACGCGATGCTCGAGCCCCCGAGCCGGCGAGAGGGCCTGTCGCCGCGGCCCATTCCACCCGAGCGGGTCCGCCGGAACACGGCCCTGGCGACGCTCGTCCTGACGCTCGGGTGCCGGTTCCGGTGTCCGTACTGCCCGATCCCGGCCTACAACCAGGGCCGGTTCCGGGCCAAGGGCGGTCCTCGTGTCGCCGACGAGATGTGGGGACTGTACAAGGCCTACGGCATCCGCCACTTCTTCGGCGCCGACGACAACTTCTTCAACGATCCCCGGCGGGCGCTCGACATCGCCGAGACGCTCATCCGAGCCGAGCGCGACGGGGTCCGGCTCCGCAAGACCATGCGTTGGGCCACCGAGGTTACCGTCGCCGACACGCTGCGGATCAAGGACCACCTGCGGTCGATCCGAAAGGCCGGCTGCCGGGCCCTGTGGCTGGGCGTCGAGGACATGACCGCCACGTTCGTTCGGAAGGGCCAGACGTCGAGCCGGACGCTGGAGGCGTTCAGAGCGCTCCGCGAACGGGGCATCGCCCCCATGCCCATGCTCATGCACCACGACGGACAGCCGCTCATCAGCCGCGGCGAGAAACCGTACGGCCTGATCAACCAGGCCCGGCTCCTCAGGCGGGCCGGGGCCTGCACGCTCCAGGTCCTTTCAGTGACGCCGGCCCCGGGGTCGAAGTGGGCTGACGAGGCCTACCGCGACGGGCTCGTGATCGAAAGCGCCGGAGGCAGACCCGTCGGGCCCCACATGATCGACGGCAACTACGTGGTGGCGTCGCGCGAGGCCCGGCCGTGGCGGGCCCAGCTCAACATCCTGGCTACGTACGCCTATTTCTATAATCCAGCCCGCCTTCTGAACGCGCTCCTCCGGCCGAAAAGTTCGGCGTACCTGCTGGACTGCGGGCCGCAGTTCCTCGGCATGCTGGGTCTCGCGCTGAACGCGCGACGGACTCTCGATTGGGCCCGGCGGCTTCGGTCGGGCCCTATCCGGCGCGCCACGGCCCCGCCGTCCAACCCGGTCCCGATGCGGGATCCGCGCGGCGGGCCCGCCGCCCATGGACCGGTCGCCGATGCACCGGCCGCTGCCGCCGGCTGAGAGTGGGCCGGGCGGCGGGTCCTCGGGCGCCGGGCACGGCGGGAGCGGCATCAGCCGCCGCCGTCTTCGCCGCCGGGTTCCGGCTCGTCGCCGGGCGGGCGGCGCCGTTCGTAGAGGGCGAATCGGCCGAACCGCCGGGGCGGGCCCATGAAGAGGTCGCTCTCGGCCATCCCCTTCTCGACCGCGCGACTCCAGTCGCCCTTGTCCGCCGGCACCACGACGAAGCGGTACTCGCCGCCGGTCGCCGCACGCAGCAGCGCCTCCGGGGGCAGGTCCGACCAGTGCTCCTCGCGGCGGCCCTGCCAGGCGATGAGGCCCTCCGTCCGGAGCCCCGACGCATAGGCCACCACGGTGTCGTCGGGCGTCAGAACGGCGTCCTCGCTCCGCTGGCCTCGGGCGGCCAGGTAACGTCCCACGGCCAGGGTGTCCCGCCACCGCCCCTCCTCGTAGACTTTCTCAAATTGCGGGTGGCGGATCCAAAGGATCTGTCGGCCCACGCGGAAGAGACCCGTGGCCGTGAGGAGCGCAACCGCCACGGCGATCGGCACCCGGTTCAGGAACACCGTCGTCCGGCTGTCCGGCACGCCGAGCGCCCGGCCCAGCCGCGTCCCCCAGTTGGCCAGCGTCTGGACGCCTGCCAGCAGGGCGTAGGCCAGGATCGGCATCACCGGAAGCATGTACCGTGAGGCGGCCGATCCGCCGCCACGGGCCGCCAGCACCAGGAAGTACGCCACGAGCGGCAGCACGGCCAGCCATTGACGGTGCCGGACCGACGTAACCAGACCGAGGACGACGAAGGCCGTCGGCACCAGGCTGAAGTGGAACCATTCCAGCTTCTGGTAGATGACGGCCGCGACGATCGCCCCCGGGAACTCCGCCACGGTCGCCCACGTATCCCCAAGGCCCTCCCAGGACAGGAGCTGATCCGGGCGAACCGAGGCGAGGTAGTCGATGGAACCGGCGTCGCGGCGCCCTCCCAGCAGGACAAGCCAGAGGGCCGCACCGGCCAGGACGAGGGCCCCGCCGCCCAGGGCGGCCGCCGCACGCTTGCCCCATCCCGGCCGACGCCGGTCGATCAGCACCGACACCACGGCGGCGAGGAGGATGGCCGGGGCGGGCAGCCGCGTGTAGACGCCCACCGCCAGGGCCAGCGACCCCGCCAGGCACCACGCCCAGTGGCCCTGCCAGCCACGCACGAAACCGTACAGGCCCAACGTCACCCAGAACGCGAACGGCACGTCCGTGAGGATGTGCGTCGAGTCGACGAACAGCCGGGCCGACGTCCCCGCCAAGATCAGGACGGCGATGGGCAAGTCCTGGCGATAGACAGGCGGTAACTCGGCCGCCCATCGCCGTGCCAGCCCGTAGGAAAGGGCCACCGTTCCCAGACCGAACAGCGTCATGATCAGGTTCGGAAGCCACGGATCGGGCCCGACGGCGAGTCGGCAGCCGGCGATCAGAAGCGGCACGAACGGGGGAATGCCCCATTCCTGCCTGCCGGCGAACTCCATGCCCCGGCCCTCGGCCAGCGATCGACCCAGGACCATATACAGGGCGGAGTCCTGCTTCGGGACCCAGTGGTTGGTCAGCGCTGCCAGGTGAAGGGCAGCGATGGCCGCGAAGACCACCAGGATGAGCGAACGCTTCGTCACGGACCGGACCTGAAGCTGCGGCTTGGCCCCCCTCGTGGCCGCCCCTTCGCGAGGAACCAATCGAATCCGCGTTTTCCCAACGAGCCAGCGGCGGCAGGGCCGCTCGGGTCGTGCCGTTGCACCGGTGACGCCAGCACCATCGTCCACGGCACGGGGCATCGGACCGCGAGGACGCGGGCATGCTGACCCACCCACTCGACGAATCCCCGGTGGGTCCAGTGCTGGATGTGTCCGGGCGTGTTGCCGAGGTCCCAGATGTACCGGGTCGCCACGAGGTTCCCCAGCCGCCACACCGGTTCCCACGGGACGCTCAGCACCACACCGCGCCGGCTGACACGCAACAGCTCCTGGAGGGCCCGCCCGGGATCGGTCAGGTGCTCGAAGACCTCCAGACACATGACCGTGTCGAAGGCCGCGTCCTGAAACGGCAGGGCGTAGACGTCGCCCTGGACGGGCGTGACGGCCGGGGCGATGCGCCGCATCCGGGGGAAGCAGGTCGCGTCGACCTCCAGGGCCGTGACGCCCTTCCGCGCGATGGCGGGCGACAGGAACCGGTAGGCATCGCCTTCGCCGGCCCCGACGTCGAGGATCGATCCTTCGGAAGGGCCGAGCAGGTTCTCCAGCTCGTCGAAGAAATTGCGGATCAGCCACCGCTCAACCGGGTTGCGGGTGGCGTATTTCTCCTGGCGGGCGTGGCTTCCGAACGGCTCCAGGCGGACGGTTTCGCGCTCCGCACCGAACGTGGACCGGCCCCGGGAGGGGGGCACCTCATGGGCGCGTCGCCGCTTCTCGGCCAGCGAGTCGACCAACCCGAGCGTCCAGTCCGTCAGGTTGACCGACTCGGCCAGCAAGCCCTGTCGTCGCCGCTCCCAGACGGCCTTGAGGTCGTCCGTCGCCAGCCAGCGGTCGACCTGCTCCAGGAGCCGCGGGAAGTCGCGCGGGTGGATGCCCACGGTCAGGCCGTACCGATGCTCGAGCTCCTCCAGGACGCTCAGACGCCCCACGAACGTGTTGCACCTCAGGGCCGGCGTCCCCAGGACGGCCGCCTCGATAGTCATCGTCTGGCTGTCGCCGACGATCATGTCGGCGTAGTGCATGACGTCGAAGATGCGGTCGACGGGCGTGGGCAGCAGGTGCGACCGAAGGTCCTCGGGCACGTCGCCCTCGACGCTCAGGAACACCCGGCCGTGGGGGAGCAGCCGCTCGACCACCGCCCGGGCCTGGGCGTGGCTCAGGCCCTGCTGTCCGATGTCGTGATGGGCTCGAAGGGCGACCAGGCGGACGATGAAGTACCGCTCGCCCGGCTCGACGCCCAGCCTCTCCAGGACGTCCGGCGATGGCCGGTACAGGTCCGGATGCAGGTACGCCAGCTCCTGGTACCCCGGGTACGTCAGGTGCTTCCGGCCGTGGTTCTCCTTTTTCAACGACCGCGGCGTGACGACGAAGTGGGCGGGCGAGTAGGCCAACTGGGCGAACAGGGGCACCACGTCCTGGTCGTCTTCGCAGAACACCAGAGACGTCGCCCCTGTCAGGCGCGAGGCCAGGCCGATCACGACCGACGTTCCGATCATGAGGTCGACCGGCTTCCGGGCCGCCAGGGCGCAGATCCTGGCCAGGACGTGGAACTGCTCGGCCGCCAGGGCCGCAAGGCCTTTCCGGGGCCGGGGCACCAGCTCGTAGTCCCACCCCGACCGGTCGAGCAGGTCGGGCAGGCAGTCCTTCTGCCGGGCGATGATCCGAACGCGGTGGCCCGCCTCCTTCAGGGCGGCGATCGTGTGATGGAACAGGTGGAAGTGGGCCGGATGACCGAGGTCGAACAGGACGCTCAGCGGCTGGGAGTCCCGTCCCGGCGTGCCCCCTCGACGGGCCGCCCTGCCGGGACCGGGGCGGCTCGCGGGCGCATCGCTCTCCGCCTCAGGCGACACGTCGCCCGTGGCGCGGACGTCAAGGGTTGTGGTCTCGGCGGCCATGGCGGGTGACCCATTCTCGCCCGTTTTCCGGTGCGGTCAAGGCCTTTCGATGCCCCCGGGTCAGGCCCCCGTTCCGGCCGCTCGCGTCCCACCGGGTGGTGACCGGAAACTTCCCCCGGGACGGGGGTGCAAATGCCCCCACGAATGGGTATAATAACCGCGGTCGCAGGGCGGCGGCCAATCGGGGTGCTTCTTCCATGGACAGGACGTCGGGCAACAAGCTCGGGTCCGTGCCCGAAGCCGGGCAAGGACAGGCCGGCCGATCACCGGCCCCGCTGACGCTGCGTCTCTCCGTGACCGACCGGTGCGACCTGCGGTGCCTCTACTGCCTCCCCCCCGAAGGGGCCTCGATGGGCCGTCATGAGGACGTGCTTCGGTACGAGGAGGTGGCCGACTTCGTCCGCATCGTTCGCGCCCGATTGGGAGTGTCAAAAGTCCGCATCACGGGCGGCGAGCCGCTCATTCGGCGCGGCATCGTCGACTTCGTCGCCGCTCTCGGGGCGATGGGGCTTCCCGACCTGGCGCTGACGACCAACGGCGTGCGGCTGGCCGACCTGGCTGCTGACCTCCGCCGGACGGGGGTTCGACGGGTCAACGTCAGCCTCGACACGCTCGACCCGCAGGTCTATCGTGAGTTGACGCGAGGCGGGCGCCTGGCCGATGCACTGGCCGGTATCGACGCCGCCCTCGGGGCCGGGCTCCGGCCCGTGAAGCTCAACATGGTGGTCCTCCGCGGCATCAATCAGGACGAGGTCGTCCGCATGGCCCGCTACGGCCTGGAGCGGGGCTGCCCCGTGCGGTTCCTGGAGGTGATGCCGATCGGTGCGGCAGCCGGGCGGCATCGGGATTGGCTCGTCCCGAGCGGCGAGGTCCGGGCGCGGCTCGCGGAGGAGTTGGCACTGGAGCCGCTCCCGCGCGAGCCCGGGGCGTCGAGCCGCGACTTCCTGGCCCGCGACGCGGACGGCCGCACGGGCCGCATCGGCTTCATCTCGCCGTGCACGGCGCCGTTCTGCGGCGATTGCCGCCGGCTCCGGCTGACGGCGACGGGGCGGCTTCTGGGGTGCCTGGCGCGGCCGGAGGGGATCGACGTCCGGCCCCTCCTTCGGGCCCGGGGGCCGACCTACGAAGCAGCCCTGGCCGACGCCGTCGAGGAGGCCCTCGGCCTCAAGCGGGCCGGCCGGCGCTTCGCCGACCAGCAACTTATGGCCGGCATCGGCGGATAGACGGAAGTCCCCACCCGCCGGGGTGTGATCATGAGTGCGGCTGGGGACGGGGTACCGACCGCACCTTTCCACTGGGGGTGAGAGATGAGCGAATCGTCCGGCCTGAACCACCTGGCGCCCGGCGGCGAGGCCCGAATGGTCAACGTCGGAGGCAAACCCGTGACGAGGCGCCGCGCCGTCGCGGAGGCCTGGATCACCATCGGCTCGGATATCGAGGAACGGATCCGAAGGCACGGCGGCATGGCCAAGGGCAATGTCCTCGACACGGCCCGCCTCGCCGGCATCACCGCCGCCAAGCACACCGCCACCCTCATACCCCTGTGCCACACGCTGACGCTCGACGCCGTCGATTGCGACACGACGCTCTCCGGCGGCCGCGTCCACATCGTGGCCCGGGTCGCGACGGAGGCCCGCACGGGGGTCGAGATGGAGGCGATGGTGGCGGCGTCGGTGGCGGCCCTGACGGTCTACGACATGGTGAAGTCGGCCGGGCCGGGCGTCGAGATCAGCCAGGTCCGGCTCCTCGAGAAGGAGGGCGGCAAGTCGGGCCATTGGGTCCGCGAGGAGGGCGGGCATGGCCAGGGCTGAGGCCCTCTGCACGAGCGAGGTCACCGGCGTCCAGAAGCGCCCTGTGGAGGCGGCCGTCTTCCGCCCCGACCACGGCATCATAGGCGACGCCCACGCCGGCCCCTGGCACCGCCAGGTCAGCCTCCTCGCCGACGAAGACATCCAGGCGGTCCGCGAGGCCGGCCTGCCGGACCTGACGCCGGGGGCGTTCGCTGAGAACGTCGTCCTCTCAGGCATCGAACTCTCGGCGCTGGGGCTCGGAACGCGGCTCCGGCTGGGCCGAGACGTGGTCCTCTCCATCACCCAGATCGGCAAGGTCTGTCACGCGCCGTGTGCCATCGGCCGCCTGACGGGCGACTGCATCATGCCGCGGCTGGGCCTGTTCGCCCGGGTCGAAAGCGGCGGGACGGTCCGGCCGGGCGACGAAGCGGCGGTCCTGAAACTCGTGGAGCGCGATCGGTTCCAGGCGGTCGTCCTGACGATCAGCGACCGCTGCTCGCGAGGCGAGGCGGCCGACACGGCCGGCCCGGCCGTCGCCCGGCGGCTCGAAGACGATCTCGGCGCCCACGTCTACTGCACGGAGGTCTTGCCCGACGAGGTCGACCGGATTGCCGACCGGCTCCGGCACTATGCCGACGGGCACAGTATCGACCTCGTGGCGGCGGTGGGGGGCACGGGCTTCGCCCCCCGCGACGTGACCCCGGAGGCCACCCGTCAGGTCCTGGATCGGCCGACGCCCGGCCTGGACGAGGCGATGCGGGCGGCGTCGCTGGCCAAGACGCCGCACGCCATGCTGTCGCGCGGCTCGTCGGGCATCCGCGGTTCGGCGCTCATCCTGAACCTGCCCGGCTCGGAGCGGGGGGCCGTCGAGAACCTGGAGGCCGTCCTGCCGGCCCTCGGGCACGGCCTGGCGAAGCTCCGGGGCGATCCGAGCGAGTGCGGGCGACCTGCCGCGCCGGCCCGGTCGAGCCCGGCGGAGGGCGGGCATGCTCGCTGACCTGCCCGTCTTCGGCATCTTCGGCCACCACGATTCCGGCAAGACCACCGTCATCGAGGCCGTCGCTTCCCGGTTCGCCGGCCGCGGGCTGGCGGTCGCCGTGGCCAAGCCCGGCGCCGGGCATCTCGACGTCGACCGCCTCGGAAAGGACAGCGACCGCTTCTTTCGCACGGGAGCGGACGTGTTCATCGGCTCGGAGGAGCAGGGCTTCGCCCGGACGCATCCCGCCGGCCGCCAAGGGCATGCCGGCCGCCCGGGGATGCCGCTCGGCCTGATCGAGCTGGGCCGGCGGTACGACCTGGTGCTGGTCGAGGGCCGCAAGCCCCTGGGCTGGCCGAAGGTCTGGCTCCTGGGCGAAGGCGAATCCGCGGCGCCCCCCGAGATCGGCCCGGTCGTGGCGACGCTCCGACGCGATGCCGACCGGGTCGAGGCCGTCCTTGATACCCTCGACGGTTGGCTGCCGGAAGTCTGGCGGCGTCCGCCGGTCTATGGCGGCGTGTTGATCGGCGGCCGGAGCACACGCATGGGCCGTCCCAAGCACCTGATCGAGACGGGCGGTCGGACGTGGCTCGAACGGACGATGGAGGTGCTCGGAAGCAAGGTGGAGCGCGTCGTGGTCCTGGGCGTCGGGGACCTGCCGCCCGGGCTGACCGCATCGGAGAGGCTTCCGGACGCGCCGGGCGTCGACGGGCCGATGGCCGGGCTCCTGGCGGCGATGCGCTGGGCACCGGGCTCGACGTGGCTCATGGCCGCTTGCGACCTGCCCGAGATGGGGCCCGTGGCGCTCGAGTGGCTGCTCGATACCCGCCGGCCGGGCGTCTGGGCCACGCTGCCGCGCCTGTCCGGGCGCCGCACGGCGGAGCCGCTCCTTGCGCACTACGACCTCCGGGGCCGGCTGCTCCTGGAGGAGTTGGCTGCGGCGGGGCGGTTCACACCGTCGCGCCTGGCGGGCCATCCGAAGGTCCTCACGCCGGAGCCGCCGCAGCGCCTTCGCGGTGCCTGGATCAACGTCAACACCGAGGACGAATTGCGGGACCGCTTGACAAGGCCGTCGGGCGCATCCGAGAATTGAGCTCATGGCAGGCTCGACGACAGCCGGGCGGCGATCCGGGGACCGGCTGACGCTGGCTCCCCTGGGCCGCGGCGCGCGGCTGGGTATCTTCGCCCTGCTGGGAGCGGCAGCGGGTGCGGCCGTCGTGGTCGCCCGGATCGCCAACGCCACCTCTTACCTCTCCGACGCCCCCGAGACCTGCATCAACTGTCACGTCATGATGAACTCGTACGCGACGTGGCAGCGGGGCAGCCACGCCCGCGACGCCGTGTGCAACGACTGTCACGTGCCGCACGCGAACCCCGTGGCGGCGTGGGCGTTCAAGGCGTACGATGGGATGAAGCATTCCTATGTGTTCACGTTCCGCCTCGAGCCCCAGGTCCTGCGCCTCTCGGAGGAGGCCGTGCCGGTGGTCCAGGCGAACTGCGTCCGGTGCCACCTGGACCAGCTCACCATGGTCCGGCTGGCGGAAGCCGAGGAGCGGACCTGCTGGGACTGCCACCAGGAGGTCCACGGGCGGGCCCGGAGCCTGTCCTCATCGCCCCACGTCCGTCGGCCGGAGCTTCCGTCGGCCGGGCTGGACTGGCTGAAGGAAGGAGCGCCCGATGGGCCCTGAGCCGTCTGAACAGCCGTCCCACAGCAGCCGAGCCCCCCGCTGGGTCGGGCCGGTGGTCTTCATCCTGGCGGCGGGGGTCGTTGCGCTGCTCGGGATGCTGGCCGTCTCGATCATGGAGCGACGCTGGGAGGCCCAGCGGCCGGCCCTCGTCCTGAAGCCCATCGACCGGTGGGAGCCCGATAACGCCGTCTGGGGCGAGAACTATCCCCGCGAATACGAGACCTTCCTCGAGACGCGCATCACCGACACCCGGACCCGCTACGGGGGCGCGTTCCCCAGGGACTACCTCGACGAAGACCCCCGGCTGGTCATCCTCTGGACCGGCTACAGCTTCAGCAAAGACTACCAGCAGGCCCGGGGCCACGGGTACTCGATCCGCGACGTGACGGCCACGAAGCGCGTGGGCCCGGCGACGCCCGCCACCTGCTGGACCTGCAAAAGCACCGACGTGCCGCGGATGATGGACCGGCTCGGCGTGGCGGCGTTCTACGAGACGCCGTTCATGGACCTGGCGGACGAGATCACCCACTCGATCGGCTGCCAGGACTGCCACGACCCCAAGACGATGAACCTGCGGATCACGCGGCCGGCGCTTCGGGAGGCCTTCGAGGCCATGGGTCGGGACGTCGACCAGGCCGACCATCAGGAGATGCGGTCGCTCGTCTGCGCTCAGTGCCACGTCGAGTACTACTTCAAGGACAAGACCTACCTGACGTTCCCCTGGAAGAACGGGCTCCGGATCGACGAGATCATCGACTACTATGATTCGTACGACTTCTCGGACTTCACCCACGCCATCTCGAAGACGCCGATCGTCAAGGCCCAGCACCCGGACTACGAGCTGTGGTCGACGGGCATCCACAGCTATCGCGACGTGTCCTGTGCCGACTGCCACATGCCCTACCGGACCGAGGGCGGCGTCAAGTTCACCGACCACCACGTCCGCAGCCCCTTGCTGAACATCGCCAAGAGCTGCGCGGTGTGCCACCGGTGGAGCGAGGAGGAGGTCCGCACCCGCGTCTATGGCATCCAGGACAAGGTCGAGAACGCCACGCTCCAGACCGAGGACGCCCTGGTGAAGGCCCACTTCGACGTGGCGGCGGCGATGCAGGCGGGCGTCGGAGACGAGGAGCTGGCCGAGGCCCGCCGGATGCTCCGTCACGCCCAGTTCCGCTGGGACTTCATCGGCTCGAACAACGGGATGGGCTTCCACTCGGCCCAGGAGTCGATGCGAATCCTCGGCGATGCGACCAACGGGGCCCAGCAGGTGAGGCTCCTGGTGGCCCGGCTCCTGGCGAAGCGGGGCGTCACGGACCCGCCGCGCTACCCCGTCATCTCCACGCGCGACGCCGCCGAGAAGGTCATGCGGGCGTTCGAGGCGGGCGAGCCCATCGACCTGCTGCCGTCGGAATAGACGCGGGCCCGCGGGGCGCCGTACGTTGGTCCTGGCCGTCGGCGAGCTGATACAGCGTCACCCCCGGCGGCATCGCCGAGAGCGTCCTGCCCGCCCCGTCGTCGGGCGCGTCGTCGAACCAATCGTCCACCAGGAAGTCGTACACGTCGTCGGGGCCGGAGCCGCAATGGACTGTCAGCCTGACGTTCGCCTTCTCGCCGCCACCGGCGCGTAAACGGACGCGGAGTGTCGCACCGGGGGAAGGTCCTCGGGCCGTCGTGCGGGCGCAGCACGCCCTTGCGAAGTCCGGCTTCACGAGCCCCCGCCAGCGACGCTGCGACGGCGAAATATGCCCCATGTTGGGCGATAGTCAAATCCCACGAGCCGCGCTCTGCGTCGCGGAAGCGACCGCTCACGGCCGGGGTGCGATGTCAGGACAGGTCGAGGGGATGGACCGTCACGCGGGCGCCGGGCCCGTGGCGGCCGGGCTCGAGGACGGCCAGGGCGTCGGCCCGGCTGAAGGCCACCAGGTCGGCCGACCCGTGCGTCGGGACCACCTCGGCGACGTAGCCGCCTGCTTCCCACCGAAGCGCCGCCGGGGCGAAGGCCGTCCGGTCGCCACGGATCGACGACTCGGCCGCCAGCGCTGCCACGAGCGGCGGCGGGGCCGGCTCCGGGTGCCCCATCATCTTCCGAAGCGCCGGCCAGACGTAAAGGCGAAAGCCCACGAGCGTCGAGACGGGGTTCCCCGGCAGGCCGAAGACGAGCCGCTCCCGGCGGGTCGAAAACACCGTCGGCTTGCCGGGCTTCTGGCGGATCGCATGGAACCGCGTCGTCACGCCGAGCGAGTCGAAGACCTTCGGCACGAGGTCCCATTCGCCCATGCTGACGCCGCCCGAGACGAGGAGCACGTCGCGCTGGAGGCCCCGGCCGATCTTCTCGGCCAGGTCCGCCTCGTCGTCGCGGGCGACGCCCAGGCACTCGGCCGGGACGCCCGCCCGGCGGCAGCAGGCCAGCAGGCCCCAGGAGTTCGAGTCGCGAATCTCGCCCGGCCCGGGCACCTCCGTGATGCCGACCAGCTCGTCGCCGGTCGCCAGGACGGCGACGCGCGGCCGCCGGACGATGCAGACGCGGTCCCGGCCGACACTCGCGAGCACGCCGACCTCGGCCGGCTCGACGACCGTCCCGGTCTCCAGGACCGCCTCGCCCCGGCGGACGTCCTCGCCGCGGGAGCAGATGTTCCGGCGCTTGGGGTCGGCCCGGAGGATGCGGACGCGGTCGACCCCGGCGGGCTCGGTGTCCTCGACGCGGACGACGACGTCGGCGCCCTCCGGCACGGGCGCGCCGGTCATGATCTTCGCACAGGTGCCTTGTGCGACCGCCCGCCTCGGGGCGACGCCGGCGGGGACCTCCTCGACGATCTCGAGCTCGACGGGGGTCTCCGCCAGGTCGTCAGCGCGGGCCGCGAAGCCGTCCATCGCGCTCTTGTCGAACGGCGGCAGGTCCAGGTCGCTCGCGACCGGCTCGGCGAGGCATGCTCCCACGGCGTCCAGGAGCGGCACCTCGACCGCCTCGAGCCGCGGGGTGTGCTCCAGGATGGTCCGGAGGGCTTCCTCGGGCGTGATCATCGGGGTCAGCCTCCGCTCGGCGCGTCGGCGAGGCCCAGCCGCCACGCGGCCGAGTAGACGTTCATCCGCCCGGCGCGGGCGAAGCCGACCGCCGCGACGCCGGCCGCCTCGGCCAGCTCGACGGCTCGCGACATGACGGCGCCCCGGCTGACGACGACGGGCACGCCGGCCCGGGCGGCCTTGGCCAGGATGTCGGCGCTCAGGCGGCCGGTCGAGAGCAGCATCGTCCCGCCCAAGTCGATGCCCTCCCGCAGGCAGCGGCCGATGGTCTTGTCGGCGGCGTTGTGTCGGCCGATGTCCTCGGCAACGGCGGCCAGTTCCTCGGCGTCGGCGATCGCGGCCGCGTGGACGCCGCCGGTCGTGCGAAAGAGCGCCGACGCCCGGACCAGGTCGCTCATCCGGGCGGATACGTCTTCGGGGCGGAACCGCGCGTCGCCGGCGACGCGGGGCAGGGCGGCCGGCTCGCTCGACGCCCCTCCGCCGCAGCCGGAGCTTGCCGCCAGACGCTCCAGGAATCGCACCAGCCGGTCCGGATCGACGCCGGCCCGCACCTCGACGCGGGTCGCGCCGTCGGCGACGTTCAGCTCGTGGATCGCGTCGATGCCGTCGATGAGCCCCTCCGAGGCGAGGAACCCGACGGCGAGGTCCTCGAGCGCTTCCGGCAGGCAGCTCATCCGGACGATCGTCCGGCCGTTCAGGGAGAGGGCCACGACCCGCTCGACGATGACGTCGTCGGTCGCGCCGGCGGAGCAGTCGGAGGCATCGGCGCCCGGCGGGCCGACGCGCCACACAGGGACGGGGCGGACGGCGCCGGGATGTTCCGTGTCGCTCACGAGTCGGCCGGCGATTGATGGTCCGCGGCCGCACCGCTCGCCCGTTCGGGGGCGGAGGACTCCCGGTGGCCGGGGGCCCCTGCGACCTCCCGGTCGCGGGTCGGGGCCGGCTCGATCTTGACCGCACAGACCTTCAGCTCGGGGATTTTCGCCACGGGGTCGAGGGCTGCGATGGTCAGGCGGTTGGCCGGGGCCTCGCGGTAGTGAAACGCCAGGAAGCACGTGCCCGGGGCGACGCGCGGCGTCACGCGGGCGGAAATCTCGATCTCGCCTCGCCTCGAGGCCACGCGGACGGGCTGGGAGTCTTCGATGCTGAGCCGCTCGGCGTCGTCGGGATGGACCTCGATCGCCCCGACCGAGACGAGCCGGTCGAGCACCTCCGAGCGCCTCGACATTGTCCCGGTGTGGAAGTGTTGGAGGATGCGGCCCGTCGAGAGCACGAACGGGTACTCATCGTCGGGCAGCTCCTTCGGCGGGACGAACTCGACCGGGTGGAACTTGCCCAGCCCGCGGGTGAACTTGCCCTGGTGGAGGAACGGCGTGCCGGGGTGGTCGCGGTCGGGGCAGGGCCACTGAATGCCGCCCGTCTCGAGACGGTCGTAGGTGATGCCGCCGTAGATGGGCGTCAGCGAGGCGATCTCGTCCTGGATGGCCGAGGGGCCCGAGTAGCTCATCTCGTGGCCCATGCGGCGGGCGAGGTCCGAGAGGATCTCCCAGTCGGGCCGGGCCTCGCCGGGCGCGTCGACGGCCTTGCGGAACCGCTGGACGTGGCGGTCGGTGTTGGTGAACGTGCCTTCCTTCTCGGCGAACAGGGCCGCCGGCAGGACGACGTCGGCCAGCTCGGCGGTCTCCGAGAGGAAGATGTCCTGAACGACGAGGAAGTCGAGGTCCTTCAGGGCCTCCTCGACGTGGTTGACGTCGGGGTCCGAGAGCATGGGGTTCTCGCCCATGACGTAGAGGGCCTTGACCTTGCCCGCGGCGGCGGCGCCCATGATCTCAACTACGGTGAGGCCCGGCGTGGGGCTGAGCGCGGCGTCCCATGCCTTCTCGAACTTCTTCCGGGCGGCCTCGTCGTCGACCTTCTGGTAGCCGGGGTAGACGTTCGGCAGGGCCCCGAGGTCGCAGGCGCCCTGGACGTTGTTCTGGCCCCGGAGCGGATTGACGCCCGCCCCGGCCTTGCCCACGTTGCCGGTCAGCATGGCCAGGTTCGCCAGCGACAGGACGTTGTCCGTGCCGGTCGTGTGCTGGGTGATGCCCATGGAGTAGACGATCGAGGCGGCGCCGACGCGGGCATACAGGCGGGCGGCCTGGCGGATCTTCTCGGCCGACACACCCGTGATCTTCGCCGCCAGCTCGGGCGTGTACGGCTCGACGGCCTTGCGCAGTTCCTCGAAGCCCTCGGTCCGCTCGGCGATGAACTCGGCGTCCTCCAGGCCCTCGGCCAGGATGACGTGCATCATCCCGTTGATGAGGGCCACGTCCGTGCCGCCCTTCTGCTGCATGTGGACCGCGGCGAACTCCGTAAGCTCGATGGCCCGGGGGTCGGCGACGATAAGCGGCACGCCGCGTTGGAGGACCGCCCGCTTGATGGCGGCCCCGATAATGGGGTGGCATTCGGTGGTGTTCGAGCCGATGACGAAAACGGCGTCGGTGACCTCGACGTCTCGGATGGAGTTGGTCATGGCGCCCGAGCCGAACGCCCGCGCCAGGCCGGCGACGGTCGAGGCGTGGCACAGGCGGGCGCAGTGGTCGACGTTGTTCGTGCCGACGACCGCCCGCATGAACTTCTGCATCAGGTAATTCTCTTCGTTGGTGGTCTTGGCCGAGGACAGGCCGGCCAGGGCATCCGGGCCGTGGCGGTCGCGGACCTCCTTGAACCTCCGGGCCACCAGGTCGAGCGCTTCGTCCCACGTCGCGGGCACCAGCTCGCCGTCCTTCCGGATGAGCGGCTGCGTGAGCCGTTCCTCGTGGCCGATGAAGTCGGCCCCGAACCGGCCCTTGACGCACAGCAGGCCCTTCGAGACGCCCAGGCCCGGCTCGCCCGTCACCGAGACGACGCGGTTGTCGTGAACGTTCAGGACGAGCGTGCATCCGCACCCGCAGTAGGGGCAGATCGTGGGGACCTGGTCGAACTCCCACGAGCGTCCCTGGCCCTCGCGGCCGGCGTAGTAGAGCGCCCCCGTCGGGCAGACGTCGATGCAGTTGCCGCACTCGGCGCAGACCGACTCCTCCCGCGGCAGGTCGGGCGGCAGGGAGACCGTCGTGTCGAAGCCTCGGCCCAGGAGGTCGATCGCCCCGCTGACCTGGACCTCCTGGCAGATCTGAACGCATCTCGCACACAGGATGCACTTGGAGGCGTCGTAGACGATGGCCGGCCCGTCCCGGACCGGCTTCGGATAGACCGGCTCGCCCTGGAATCGCGACTCGCGGACGCCCAGCTCGTAGGCGTACTTCTGGAGGTCGCACCGGCCGTTCAGCTCGCACGTCAGGCAGTCCTGGGGGTGGTCCGAGAGGAGCAGCTCGACGACCGTCCGCCGCGTCTTCCTCAGCTCGGGCGTGTCGGTTCGCACCACCATGCCGTCGGCCGCCGGGTAGGAGCACGACGGGACGGGGGCCCGGGCCCCTTCGGCCTCGACGATGCAGAGGCGGCACGAGCTGGTCGGCTCCAGGCCCAGGCGCGGGTCGTAGCACAGGTGGGGGATGTCGATGCCCGCCTGGCGGGCCGCCAGGAAGACGGTCGTGCCCGCCGGGGCGGTGACCTCGCGGCCGTCGATGGTCAGCTTGATGTCGTCGGCCATCCGGTGGTCCTCTGCTCGGGCCGCGTGGGGGCGGCCGGTAGACAAGCTCATTGCTCCAGGTCACACCGCAGGCACCGGCGCGCTTCGGAGCAGGCGGCCTGGAGCGAGTAGCCCTTGACGACTTCCTCGAAGTTGCCCCGGCGCTTGCGCGCCGAGCGCTGGCGGATGGGTCGACGCCGGGACGCCTCCTCGGATTCATCCGGCTCGGGTTTGCCCGGCGCGGCCCAGCCGTGGTCCGGCGGCAGCTCGCCCTTGCCCCCGAGGAGCCGGTCGATCGCCATGGCCGCCCGCTGGCCGGCGGCAATGGCTTCGATGATCGTCGCCGGGCCGGTGACGGCGTCGCCGCCCACGAAGACGCCCTCGGCCGACTCCTGCGTCACGGGGTCGGCCACGGCCTTGCCACGCTTGACGACCAGGCCGCCGTCGATGGCGGCGAAGTCGAGCTCCGGCGCCTGGCCGACGGCCACGATCACGTGGTCGGTCTCGAAGACCCGCTCGCAGCCGGGCTTCGGGATGGGTCGGCGTCGGCCGCTGGCGTCGGCCTCGCCCAGCTCCATCTCGGCACAGCGGATCGCCCGGACGCGGCCGTCCCCCTCGATCGCCAGCGGCGAGACCAGCAAGTGGATGTCGACGCCTTCCATGACGGCGTCGTCGATCTCGTCGCGGATGGCGGGCATCTCGTCGCGGGTGCGTCGGTAGAGAATCGTCACGGACTCGGCGCCGAGCCTGAGGGCGGTCCGGGCGGCGTCGATGGCCGCATTTCCCCCGCCGATGACGACGACGCGGCCGGACATCGCGTCCAGTTCGCCGAGTGCGGCCCGCCGGAGGAACGCGATGGCATCGTGAACGCCCTCGAGCTCCTCGCCCGGAATGTCCAGCGCGTAGCTCTCGTGGGCCCCGGCGGCCACAAAGATGGCGTCGAAGCCCTCCTCGCGGAGGCCCTTGATCGATTCCACGCGGTGGCCCGTGACGATCTCGACGCCGGCCCGGCGGATATACTCGACGTCGCGCTCCAGCGCCTCGCGAGGCAGGCGGTACTGCGGCACACCCACAGCCAACATCCCGCCGACCGTGTCGAGGGACTCGAAGACCTTGACCTCGCGACCCATGAGGGCGAGGAAGTAGGCCGCCGTCAGGCCGGCCGGGCCGGAGCCGACGACGGCCACGCGGCCACGCCTCGGGCCCTGCCACTGGGGCGGCTCGCCGACCTGCTTCACCCGGTCGCTGGCGAACCGCTTCAGGTGGCGGATGGCCACCGGCTCGTCGACGTCGCCGCGGCGGCAGAACAGCTCGCACGGGTGGTGACAGGCCCGGCCGCAGACCGAGGCCAAGGGGTTCCGCCGCCGGATGACGTCGAGGGCGTCGGCGAAGCGGCCCTCGGCGATCAGCGCGACGTACTCCGGGATGTTCACGTGGGCCGGGCACGCGCTCCGGCACGTGATGGGCGAGAGCGCCTCGCACGCGTGCGACGGGCAGCGATTCTCCTTGATATGGGCCACGTATTCGTCGCGGAAGTGCCGCAGCGTCGAGAGGACCGGGTTGGCGGCGGTCTGCCCCAGGCCGCAGAGGGAGGCGTCGCGGATCGTCCGGCCGAGGTCTTCGAGGCGGTCGAGGTCCTCCATCTCGCCCTCGCCGCGGCAGATCTTCTCCAGCACCTCGAGCATCCGCTTGGTGCCGATGCGGCACGGGGCGCACTTGCCGCACGATTCCTTGGCACAGAAGTCGGTGAAGAAGCGTGCGATGTCGACCATGCAGGTGGCCTCGTCCATGACGATGAGGCCGCCCGAGCCCATGATGGCCCCGACCTCCTGGACGGAGTCGTAGTCGATGGGCATGTCCAGGTACTGGGCCGGGACGCACCCGCCGGAGGGTCCGCCCATCTGGGCGGCCTTGAACTTGCGCCCACGCGGCACCCCGCCGCCGATGTCGAAGATGATCTCGCGAAGCGTCGTCCCCATCGGCACTTCGACGAGGCCGGTGCTGGTGACCTTGCCGGCCAGGGCGAAGATCTTCGTGCCCTTCGACTTGTCCGTGCCGACGGTCGCATACGACTCGCCGCCGTTCAGGACGATCAGGGGCACGTTGGAGAGGGTCTCGACGTTGTTGATGATGGTGGGGCATTCGCGGTAGCCGCTCGTGGCGGGGAAGGGCGGCCGTGGCCGGGGCATGCCCCGCTCGCTTTCGAGGGAGGCGATCAGGGCGGTCTCCTCGCCGCAGACGAACGCCCCGGCCCCCTGGTGGATCTCGACGTCGAAGGCGAAGCCGGTGCCGAGGAGATCAGGGCCGAGCAATCCGGCCTCGCGGGCCTGCCGCAGGGCGGTCTGGGTGTGCTGGACCGCCAGGGGATACTCAGCCCGGACGTAGATGATGCCGTGGGACGCCCCGATGGCGTAGGCCGCGAGGACCATGCCCTCCAGGACGGCGTGGGGCGCCCCTTCGAGGAGGCTCCGGTCCATGAAGGCCCCGGGGTCGCCCTCGTCGGCGTTGCAGATGAGGTACTTGGGCCCCCCTCGGGCGGCCCGAGCGAACTGCCACTTGCGGCCGGTAGGAAAGCCCGCCCCGCCGCGGCCGCGGAGGCCCGACGCCAGGACCTCTTCGACGACCTGCTCCGGCGTCATCTCGGCCAGCGCCTTGGCCACCGCCGCGTATCCGTCGCGGGCGATGTAGTCCTCGAGGTCGACCGGGTCGAGCACGCCGTTGAACCGGAACACGGACCGCTGCTGCTTGGCGTAGAACGGGACGTCGTGCTCCCGGGAGACCTTGCGGCCGGTGGCCGGGTCGACGTAGAGCAGGCGTTTGACCAGCTTCCCCTGCAGGAGGGTCTTCTCGACGATCTCGGGGACGTCCTCGGGCTGGACGTTGGGGTAGAAGACCTTCTCCGGCAGGATGACGAGGACCGGCCCCTGTTCGCAGAAGCCGTGGCAGCCGGTCCGCTTGAGGCCGATCGTCTCGGTCAGGCCCCGCTCGTCCAGCTCCCGGCGAAAGGCTTCGTAGACGTCGGCCGATCCGAGGGCGCCGCAGCCGGTCCCGCCGCAAAGCGTCACAACCTTGCGGTCGGGGTCGAGGGCGGCCTTGAGCTCGTCCTGTCTGCGGCGGAAAGTGGCGACCGAATCGAAGGGGGTCATGAGCTTGCCCCCTTTCTGGCCTCTTCCTCGGCCACGAGACGGCCCAGGACCGCCTCGACGCGGCGGGCGTTCAGCTTCCCGTAGTAGGTCCCGTTTACCACCATGACCGGCGAGAGGGCGCACGCCCCCAGGCACGCGACCGTCTCGAACGAAAACGCCAGGTCCGGGCGGGTCTCACCGTCGGCGATGCCGAGCACGTCCTCGACTGTCTTGATGACCCGCTTGGCGCCGCGGACGTGGCAGGCGGTGCCGCGGCAGCACCGGATGGTGTGCCGGCCCCGGGGCTCGGTGTAGAACTGGGCGTAGAAGCTGACCACGCCCCAGATGCGGACCAAGGGCACGCGCATGCGGCGGCTGATCTGCTCGAGCGCCCCCGGCGGCAGGTACCCGAACCGATCCTGCACCTTCTGGAGAAGGCCGATCAGGTTCGACTCGGGCGAGATCGCCAGGCCGTCGAGGAAGGCGGCGATCTCCTCCTCTTTGGGCGTGATGCAGGCGACCGCCTCCTCGCCGGCAACCGTCTTCTCGGGCATGTCCGTCATTCCTCGCTCATTTTTCCCGGTTCAGGCGTCGTCGGCAAGGGCCGCCGTGATTGCGTCGGCGTCGATGCTGTGCCGGACGAGCAGCTTGGCGGCCTCGATCTTCTCGGTGTCCTCCGGGCGGATCTTGAACCGCAGCTCCCGCAGACGCGACGCGACCGTGTAGGTGTCGTCCTGGCACAGCAGGACGGGAATGCCCGCCGACCGGAGCAGGGCGATGATGCTGCCGGGCGGCTCGAACCCTCCCGTCAGCACGAGGCCGCTGATCGGGCCGGCGTCGGGCTGCTCGGCCGGGCAGGTGATCGTCGAGATCAGGATGTTGTCGATCCGGTCGCCCGGGGTGATGACGAGCGTGTGGGGCCGGATGTAGGCGCAGACGTTCTGGGGCGACATGGCCGCCACCACCGTGTGCTCGACGATGTGCTCGAGCTGCTCGTCGGTGCCGCAGAGGATCCGCCCTTGGGCCTCCTCGGCGATCTGCTCGATCCGGGGGTAGACCAGCGTGGACCGGTACGGCACGACCCCGAGGAGGGCCGTCCCGAGGTGCTTGAGGCCCTCGGCGACGGCCCGCTGGACCTTGGCCTGCTTTTCGGGCCAGACCTTGTTCAGGATGACGCCCATGACGTTGACGCCGTGCTTGCCGAACAGGTGGAGGCTGAGGGCGACTTCGTCGATGGCCCGGCCGATGCCGCCCGACGTGATGATGATGACGGGGGCGCCGAACAGCTCGGCGGCGCGGGCGTTCGACAGGTCGAAGCAGCTTCCGACGCCGGCGTGGCCGGTGCCCTCGACCAGGAGGATGTCGTGGGCGGCCCGGAGGCGACCGAAGGCCTCCATCATCCGCCACTCCAGCGGCAGCGGGTCGCGGTGGAAGATGTAGTGCTCCGTGAAGCCCCGCTCGATGGCGATCGGGCTCATGTCGCCCGGGTTGTCGGCCAGGTCGAAGGCGTGACGGGCCAGGACGGCGTCCTCGTCGACGTTCAGGCCCTCGTACTGGACGTACCGCTGGCCGACGGGCTTGAAGTAGCCGACGTCGTGGCCGGCGTCTCGGAGGGCCTGCATCAGCCCGAGCAGGACGGTGGTCTTGCCGGTGTCCTGCTTGGTCGCGCTGACGTACAACGGCTTCATGAAGTTCGCCTCGTCGCGCCGCGCAAGCGCGGCGGCGAAACGCCCGCGAGGGCAGCGCCGCGCCGGTCCGGCCGTTCGGCCCTGCTCAGGGCAGGCAGGCGGGCCGCGCTGCTCCTTTCGTGCTCTACCTTTGGCCCCCGGCGATGCTCCGGTAGGCCCTCAGGAAGCTGTCCGAGTAGATCTGCTGGTCCATCAGCATCTCGCTGGTGGCCACGACGTCGACGAGGGCGTCGTCGAGGACGTCGACGATGGCCGAGTCGCAGCCGTGGCTGATGGCCATCGCCACGAAGACGCGGTTGATCAGGCTCCGCTCGACGGTCCCCTGGCTGAGGTTCGACAGGCCCATCGTGATGTGCGGCGGCGGGTCGGACATCAGCTTGATCTGGTCGATGGCCGCCAGGATGTTGCCGGGCTGCTCCTGGGCCCCGGGCACGTTGACCGGGAGGATGATCGGGTCGATGAAGAGGCGGTCGGGCGTCAGGCCCAGTTCCAGGGCCCTGGTGAGGAGCTCGGCGGCGATCTCGACCCGCCGGTCGATGTTCTGGGGGACCCCCTCGACGTCCATCGTCAGGGCGATCAGCTTGCCGTCGGCCTCCTGGGCCATGCCGACGTACTTATCGAGCACCTCCGGGTCGCTCTTCTTGTTGAGGGGGGAGCTGTTGAGGAGGACGCCGCGGCCCGTGTCGCAGACCTCCAGGCCGGCCCGGATGACGTCGGGCTTCTGGCTGTCGAGGCACAGGGGCGTCTCGACGGCCCCCTGGGTCGTCTCGACGAGCCACTTCATGGTGGCTTCCTGGTCGGCGGCGGCCGTGCCGACGTTGATGTCGAGGTAGGCGGCGCCGGCTTCCGTCTGGCGTTTGGCCAGATCGACGACCGGGCCGGGGTCGTGGTCGGCGATGGCCTGCTTGACGTCCGTGAACATCCCGTTGATGCGTTCACCGATTGCGATCATCCAGTGTCCCCTTCCAGGCTGAGTGCATGGCGGGCAGGGCCGCCGGCGAAACGGTTCCGCGCTTTACGCTCCCCAGACGCTGCCGATGTAGCTCCTGGCGGTGGCGATGGCCTGCGGATGGCGCATCCGCATGATGTCGACGCCCGACTGGAGCAGGGAGACGGCGGTGACGGCCTCCCAGGCGGGGCCGCGGTCCTTGGCGTCGCCCCACTCGGGGGCGTCGTCGGTCGGCGTCTTGGCCTCCTTGGCCCGCCAGGCCTCGTAGCCGACGTCGCAGATGACCGGCATGGCCATGAGCTTGTCGCCCTGGAGGGCCGCGAGCCGCTCGCGCTCCTGGATCGAGTAGGCGTACTCCATGCCGTATCCCAGGGCCCCGGTCGTCTGGAACATGACGAGCCGCTCCAGGGGGAAGCCCATGTCGGAGACGAGGATGTTGACCTGCTTGGCGATGTTGATGTCGAGGGGGGCCTCGGCGATCAGGAAGTGCCCGTCGGCCAGCGCCACGGCCGTCAGGCTCTTATAGTTGTCCTGGCTGACGGTGCCCAAGAGGGCCAGCTCGCCCTTGGCCGCCTCCGAGACCTTCGGCATGACCTCGTTGTCCTTCTCGTCGTTGCCGCATCCCCACAGGATGACCGGCACGCCGACGGCCTCGAGGACCTGTCGGGTGACGTGGACGGCGTGCTGGGCGCCCAAGTCGCCCCGGTCGGGATGGATGCCGTCGAACTTGACGCAGACCAGGTCGGCCCCGACCTCCTCGACGGCCTTCTTGGCCCAGGCGGCCGGGTCCTGGAGGACGTCCTGGTAGACCTCGGCCAGGACGGGCGGCCAGTCCTCGGGCGCCGTGTCGAGGACGTCGACGGCGATGACGGGCCGGTTGCCGGTGGCCCCGGCCTGGGCCCCGTAAGGGACGGTCTTGGCCCCGCCGATGGTGACGGACGAAGTGCGGGTGCCCCCGCCTCCCAGGGTGATCTTGTTCACGGTCCCGGAATAGCTGTCCTTGACGTCGGGTAACGGCATAGGGGTCTCCTTTTGCTAGCCGGCCTTGGCGGAGGCCGCCAGTCCGAGAAGCTCGTTCAGTGCATCGCCGACCGCGCGGAAGGCGGGGTTGTCGGCGTCCAGCTCGAAGACGGCCTCGCCGCGCATCGAGAGGTCGAGCACGCCCGCGTCGAGCGGCACCTCGCCCACGACGGGCAGGTCGTCGGCCTGCGGAGGCGGCGACCCGGCGGCCACTTTGTTCCACAGGACGCTGCGGCGCTCGACGCGGATGGGCAGCCGCTCCGACAGGCAGAGAATCCGCCTGGCGGTCGCCAGGCCGACGGCCGTCGGCTCGGCCACCACGATCAACTGGTCCGCGTCGTTGGTCGTCCGCCGCGACAGGTGCTCCATACCCGCCTCGTTATCCAGGACGAGGAAGGCGTAGTCCTGGCCGGCCGAGTCGAGGTAGCTCCGCAGGAGGTGGTTGACCGCGCAGTAGCACTTGGGGCCCTCGGGCTGGCCCATGGCCAGCAGGTCGAAGCCCTTGGCCTCGGCGATGGCCCGGTGGACGGCGTACTCGAAGGCCCGTTCCCGGTTCATTCCGGGGCCGGTCTGGAGCTTGTGGTCGAGGGTCTGCTCGCGGATGTCGGCGCAGGTCGTCTCGGGCTCGACGCCCAAGGCGAGGCCGAGGCAGGCGTTCGGGTCGGCGTCGACCGCCAGGACGCTTCGTCCGGCCCGCTCGACGAGGTGCCGGACGACCATGGCCGCGACGGTCGTCTTGCCGCTGCCGCCCTTGCCGGAGACGGCGATGGTGGTGCTCACGAGGCACCCCCTTCGGGGGCGACGCCGGCCTTGGCCAGCCGTTTCTGGACGCTGGGAAACCGGGCCAGGTCCGTGTGGGGGAGAAAGTTGGCCTGGATGAAGGCGTCCATGTAGCCGGGATGGCTCATCAGGTCGAAATAGGTCATACGGGCGGCGATCTCCTCGGCCTTCGCGAGGGCGTGGCGGCTCATGGCGCCCATCTTCGCCCCGGCGATCGAGGAGTTGCCCACGAACCGGATGCGATCGACCGGCACGTCGGGCAGCATGCCGACCGCGATCGCCTTCCGCACGTCGAGGTAGTTGCCGAACCCGCCCGCCACGTAAATGCCCTCGAGCTGGTCGGCCCGGGTGTCGGTGGCGTCTAGGAGGACCTGGACGGCGGCGTAGACGCCGGCCTTCGACCGCACAAGGTTCGAGATGTCGGCCTGGGTGATGACGATGGCGTCGCGTCCGTCGGACGGCGGGACCAGGGCGAACTCCGGCCCGTCCGAGCCCTCGCGGAGCCGGGGGTCGCCCGTCCGGGTGAACCGCCCGGTGCGGTCGATGACCCCGGCCTCCAGCAGGCCCGCCAGCGTGTCCAGGAGGCCGGACCCGCACAGGCCCCGCGGCGGCTCGTTGCCCACCGTCTGGTATCGGAACGAGCCGTCCTCGGCCAGGGTGAGACGTTCGATGGCTCCGCGGGCGGCCCGCATGCCGTGCTTCACCCCCGAGCCCTCGAAGGCGGGGCCGGCGCTGGAACTGGCGCAGACCATCCACTCCTTCGACCCGAGGACGACCTCGCCGTTGGTGCCGATGTCGATGAAGAGCGAGAGCCCCGGCGCCTCGTACAGCCGCGTAGCCAGGACGCCCGCCACAATGTCGCTTCCGACGTAGGCCCCGACGGCGGGGAGGGTGTAGAGCAGGCCGCGGCGGTTGATGCGGATGCCGGCCTCCGACGCGCGGATGGGCGGCACCCAGGCGGCGGTCGGAATGTAGGGCGAGCGGCGAATCCGGCGCGGGTCCAGGTTCAGCAGGAAGTGGATCATCGCCGTGTTGCCCGAGCAGCAGACCGCGGTGATACAGCTCAGCTCGATGCCCTGCCTGAGGGCCAGCGTCTGGATCAGGTCGTTCACGTCGTGCACGACCCGGCGCTGCATCTCTTCGAAGGCGTCGTTCTGCTCGGCGTAGATGATGCGGCGGACATAGTCGTCGCCGAAGTGCATCTGCGAGTTGTACGTGGCCTCGGCGTCGACGGTGGAGGCGGTGGAGAGGTTCACCAGGTGGGCGACGACCGTGGTGGTGCCGACGTCGACGACGACGGCGAAGTTGCAGTCGCTGGTGTCGTCGGGCTCGACGTCGACGACCTCCATTGTGCCGCCCCGCTGGGCGACGATCGCGGTCACCTTGTAGCTGCTTTCGGCCAGGATGCCGGGCAGGCTCTGGAGGATGCGGTAGCCGGTCTGCATGAGCGGGGCGTCGAATCGCTCGCGGATGGCCATGTAGAGCCGCTCGTGGTCGGCGAGCTGGTCCTGCTCGTTCGGGACGTTCATCTCGAGGTAATGCTTCTGGACGAGCGGGTCGTAGGGGAACGCCCCTTCGCCCAGGTCCTCGGTGGGCAGCTCGCTGAACCGGTGGGCGTCGCTGTCGACGAGGATGCGGCCCGTGTCGAGGAGGTGGCTCTTGGGCACGGTGACGACGGCGTCGCTTCGGACCTGGGCCTGGCAGGCCAGGACGACGTTCTCCCGGACCTCCTGGGGCGCCAGGAGCGTCGTCGGGGGCGACTCGACCTCGCCCTCGTTGACGACGACCTTGCACTTGCCGCAGTACCCGTCGCCGCCGCAGATGCTCGTCAGGTAGACGCCGGCCAGACGGGCGGCCTCCAGGAGCGTCGAGCCCTGGGGGACCTCGGTCTTGAGGCCTGCCGGCTCGAAGCGGACCTGGCAGGTCGGCTTCTTCCTGTCGGATTTCCGCGCCTTCGCCATGGACGGCCCTACGGAATGCGTGGAACGCTCGACGCCCGGGGCCCCCGGCCGGCCCCTTTGCGGCGGCCCCAGACCTTCAGCACCGGGTTGCCCTTACGACGCCCAGACCTCCTGGAGGTACCGCGGGATGATGCTCGATTCGCGGGGCCCGACGAGGACCTCCCAGCCGGTAGCCTCTTCGATCTTCCCGCTCATGACGGCGACGTAGCCCGGGATGATGAGCTTCTTGTGGTTGACCTTGCCCTCGACTTCGGTGTCCTTCATGGCCTTGGCGACGATCTGCTCGTTGAGCTTGTCGCCCGAGTAGGCCGTCAGGACGCTCGTGCCTTCGGTGTCGACGCAGAGGATCCAGGAGGGGACGCGGCTGGCCTCGACGTCGCTCTCGACCGTGTAGTAGGTCAGGGAGAAGTTCGTGGTGAACAGGACGGGGCTGTCGGCCCCGGCCTCGCCGACGGCGTAGAGCTTCGGCTCGACCTGGACGGGCTTCTGCGGGTCGGTGTAGAGGTTCTGGCGGGCCGTCAGCACGGCCAGCAGGGCCCACGGTTCGAGCGTCTCGACGACGACGACGCCGGCGTACTTGCAGACGAGGGCCCCGGCTCGGGCGGCCTGCTCGGCGGGCGACCCGTCGCACGCGCACGCGATCGTCGGATAGCCCAGCGGCCGGAAGTTTTTCTTCAGGGCCAGCTTCCGCGCGAGCGTCAGGCCGGCCAGCTCGGACCACCCGTCGGGGGCGTCGAGGTGCAGGACGAGGTCCTCGGCCCCGGCGGCCTGGAGCTTCTCGGTCAGCTCAGCCAAGGCCTCGACGTCCGGGGCGCTCGCCACCAGGGGGCATCCCGCCTCGGCGGCCAGCTTGGCCAGGGCGTCGGCATTGTCGGCGTTGGCCCCGAAGAGGAGGGGCTTCTCCTCCTTGACCCGCTCCAGGGCGGCCGACATCGCGTCGGGGCTCTCCGTCATGAGCACAAGGGCCTTGCCCGTGGAGCGGGCCGCCTCGGCCGCGGCGGCGAACTTGTCGGCGTCCCCGCTCGGGTTGCGGACGGCGACGGCCTCGATGGGCATGGCCAGGCCGATCCGCTCGAAAGCGAACCCCATGATCATTTCGGCTCGGGCCTTCAGGTCGTCGGCCGAGAGGTCGTCCGGCAGGGCGACGGCGACGGCCGTGGGGCTGTGGAACTTCTCCTCGTGGCGGAACATGACGGTCTCGCCGCCGATCTTGCAGGCCGCTTCGCCGGTGCCGAAGGTGATGGACTTCATCGGCGGGGCCGCGGCGGCCGCCAGCGCCTCCTTCGCCTCGTCGCTGGCGTCCGGGCACTGGTCGAGGCCCACCTTCTTCTGGGCCAGGGCCATGGCAAACGCCAAGCACGTCGGCATGCCGCACTTCTTGCAGTTGGTCTTCGGGAGCAGCTTGAAGATGTCGAGTCCGGTCAGGGCCATGGGCGGTCGTGTCCTTTCCTGGGCCTAATCTTGTAACGCGGGCCAGCCTCGCAAACCAGCCATTTGTCCCGGGCCGCCGTCACGGAAATCCGAATGACGAAGGCGCGAGTGACGAATCACCCGGCCGTGGCGAAGGACGAAGGCGTGTGCTGGCACACGTGGTCCTTCGAGCTTCGGACTTCATTCGTCATTGGGCGTTCGGGTTTCGCGTCTTCGCGGTTAGAACATCGCCTCCATCGCCATCGCCGGGTGCTCGTTCCGGGCGATGTACTCGGCGACCTCTTCCTCGGTGGTGGCGACGGTCTCGTCGGCGATCCTCTCCAGGAACGCCTCGCCCCCCAGGTCGAGCTCCTCGGCCCGCTTCGCCAAGCCGTCGTGCAGGGCTTCCTTCAGCATCTTGGGCATCCAGACGATGCGGGCGAAGCCCCCGTCGGCGCTGATGAACTTCGGGCTCAGGATGTACTGCCGCGAGTGACCGAAGAAGCCCGGCGTCTGCCGGCCGCCCCCGACCGTGCCCGCCGCCGTCGAGAACTTCATCCCGCACGGCGTCATCTCGCTGTACTCGCGGGGCACGATCATGATGCCGTTCGTGGAGGGCAGCAAGGCCGAGATGCACTCGAAGCACCCGCACGAGGTCATCGGGTCGGTGATCATCGAGTAGGCGCTCATCCGCTCGATCGCCCCGTGGCTCTGCTCCAGGACGAACTGGTTGACCTTGTCCCACTGGCCGAGCTTCTCGTCGACCGCACTGCCCTTCGGCACGGGCTGGTTGGGCCCGGCGGGGTTGATCTCGTAGGCGGCCTGGCCGTCCAGCCAGCTGTACGCCCCGCACAGGCCGGGATGCTGCGGCGTGATGATGCAGATGTGGTCCGGGGCGAACGACTGGCACAGGGCACAGGAGTAGAACGTGTCGACGGCCTCGTCGGTCAGGCCGGCCATCCGGGCGTCCCGCTCGTCGTACGTCTGGCGGGCCATCTCGTGCAGCTCCGTCACCTTCGCCTCGTCGGTGTAGAGCTTGACCTGGACCTTGTCGACGATGCTGGAGAAGTCCTCGTGGAGCAGGGCGTGGAGGATCTTGCCGACGTGCTCCAATCGGAAGCCTTTCTCGAATGCCTCCTTCGAGATGCGAATCCAGTTGATGTCGCGCTGGCCCATGTGCCACAGGCCCTGGGCGTGGTTCAGGAACGTGTGGATCTGCCGCTCCAGGACCGGTTCGAAGTCGGCCTGCATCTTGCGTCCGGCGACCTCGACGATGATGCCGAGGGGCATCCGCCCGCCCTCTTCGACGTCGTGGACGTCGCTGCCGATCAGCTCGACCCGGCCGTCCTCGACCTGGTCGCTGGGCGCCGTGCGGAGCCACTCGAACGCCTCGGTCCGCTGGCCGCCGAACTCGATGTACATGTCGTCCTTGCGGATCCGCTCGCCCTCGAACGCCGGGCTGAACGCCACGGGGATCGGCACCTCCGAGATCTTGATCTTCAGGCCCCGGACCTCGATGGCCCGCTCGACGATCTCCTCGTGCGGCACGTTCGAGACGACGTGCTCGTAGGTGCAGACGCCGGTGGGCAGGATCTCGGGGATGTCGGTGTCGGCGATGGTGGGGAAGCCGAAGTTGATGGCCCCGGCGGCGGTGGCGTACCACTCGTCGGTCACCTCGCCGAGGGCCAGCACGAAGGCGAAGATGCGGGCCTTGTTGTAGAGGAGGTTGCGTCGGAAGTCGCCCGGCTGGACGCCGCCGAAGCTCATCGCCGCCCGCGACGCGAACCCCAGGGCGTAGATGGCGGCCGTGACATCGGGCCCGAACGGGACCAGCCGCGTCTCCCACCCCATCTGGACGCCGCCCTCTTCGAGCTGCTTGGCGAAGTGGGTGCCGTTGTGGCTGGCGCACATGAAGACATAGAGGCACCGTTCCTGGAGCTTGCGGGCGATCTCGACGGCCGTCTCGACGTCCGGCGCCGCTCCGGCGATGGCGGCGAAGCCGGGGGCCGTCCCGTCGACGAACTCGATGCCCCGCTCCCGGAGGATCACGTCGTCGGCCGCCCCCAGCCAGATGTCCTGGACCGGCGTCGGGCCGATCACGTACTTGCAGGCCTCGATGATCTCCTCGGCGAAGAGCGCCGCCATGCCCGCGTCGAGGGTCGGGCCCAGGTAGGGCAGCCACAGCCGGTCCTCGACGGGCGCCGGCAGGAGGTCCCGGATCTGGTCCATCACCGGCCGGAAGTCGGCCAGCTTCTCCACCTCGTGCCCCGTCATGGCGTAGATGATGGGGATGTAGTACCCGGTGTTGGGGAACTCGACGGCGGCGTCCTCGCCCTTTTCCTTGATGGCCTTTTCGAGCATCTCCTCGGCCTGTTTGGCGAGGTTGTGGGCCCCCCGGATGGCGGCGGCGGCGATCTTCCTTGACATCTTCTTCGTCCTCCTGTCTGGCCTTCGGTCGGCGCCTGCGGTTCGTGTTTCGGGTCAAGCGGCAACCCGCCGGGTCACTTGACCTCGAGCTTGCGGCGGTCCTCCATGTCGAACAGCTTTCGCTCGTGTTCTCGGTTGATGCCGAGGGCGTCGCGTTTCGCCTCGATGTGGGCGTGCATCAGCTCGGCGGCCTTGACCGGATCGTTCTCCAGGGCCCACCGTCCGCCCAGTTCCTCGGCGATGTCCTGGGTCAGGTACTTCATCACGTTCGAGTCTTCCATGATGGGGAAGAGCTCTTTGCCGAAGACGACCAGCAGGCCGGACGCGACGAAGTACTGGCCGATCGAAAGGGCCTTCTCGGTGATGTGCTCCAGGCACGCCCCGGCGACCGGCAGCTCGGAGATATCGTCGCCCAGGCCGCCCTCGCGGACCATCTCGGCACAGGCGACCAGGATGCGGCTGTTGTCCACGCAGGAGCCCATGGCCAGGACCGGCGGCATGCCGACCGCCTCGCACACCTCCCGCAGGCCGGGGCCGGCGTTCTCGGCGCCTTCCGGCATCAGCAGGCCGGCCTTGCCGCACGCCGTCTGCCCGCAACCGGTCGTCACGACCAGGATGTCCCGCTTGATCAGCTCCTTGACGAGGTTGGTGTGGCCGTAGTCGTGGACCACCTTCGGATTGGAGCAGCCGACGACGCCGGCGACGCCGCGGATGCGGCCGTTGATGATGTTGTCGTTGAGCGGCCGATAGGACGAACGGAACCGCCCGCCCAGCATGTAGTTGATGGTCTCGTGGCTGAAGCCGACGACGGCCTCGCCCTTGTCGTCCGGGATATAGATGGGTCCCTTACGCTCCTTGTAGGCCTCGATGGCCTTGCGGACGATCTCCTTGCCCACCTCCAGGGCCCGGGCCTCCTCCATCTGGACGTGCTCGACGTTCCGCAGGCGGGCCTTCTCCGACGTGGTGATCAGTTTGGTGTGGTAGTGGTGGACCAGCTCGGCCAGGCTCTGCATGATGCACTGGACGTCGACGCACATCAGGTCCACGGCGCCGGTGCCGATGGCCAGCTCCTGCGACAGAAAGTTCCCCGCCACCGGGATGCCGTGCCGCATCAGCAGCTCGTTGGCAGTGCAGCACAGGCCGGCCACCTGGATGCCCTTGGCCCCCGCCTCCTTGGCTTCGTTGACCAGTTCCTCCATCCCGGCCGCGGCGGCCACCATCTCCGACAGGAGCGGCTCATGGCCGTGGACGGCGATGTTGACGTGGTCTTCCTTGAGGACGCCGAGGTTGATCTCGCCGCGTGCCGGCACGGGCGTGCCGAACATCACGTCCTGGAGCTCGGTGCCCAGCATCGACCCGCCCCAGCCGTCGGCCAGGGCGCAGCGGGAGGCGTGACGCAGGATATTCTCGTAGTCCTGGTCCACGCCCATGTGGGTCCGGTGCATCGCCTCGACGACCTCGCGATCGACGGCCCGGGGCATGATGTCGAGCTTCTCCCACAGGGCCTGCCGCGACTCCGGGGCCCGGCGAGCCAGCCGCTGGTACCCGTGGGGCTTGCCGAACTCGGCCAGCATCAGTTCGCCCAGCTCCTGGGCAATCTCCTTGTCCTCCCGCCCCTCGGTCTCGATCTCCATCTCCCTGGCCAGGGCCAGGAGCTTGTTGCGGTCCTTGATGCCGTAGTCGGGGGCCTCGCCCTTGGCCATCGCCAGGAAGGTGTCGGCCACCCCCCGCCCGTGGTCGGAGTGGGCGCTGGCGCCGGCGGCCACGGCCCGCAGGAAGTTCCGGGCGATGATCGTGTCGACGTCGGCGCCGCAGATGCCGCAGTCGCGGCCCTTCTTGCCCGGCACGATGCGGCAGGGCCCCATGTTGCAGATGCGGCAGCAGATGCCCTGTCGGCCGAACTTGCACTGGGGCGACTGGGCGGCCAGGCGTTCCCAGGCGGTCTCGAGGCCCGCCTCCGCCATCTTCTCGAGCATCTCCAGGGCCGCCGGATCACAGGTACACTTCTGCGGGTCCTCCATGGTCCGTCTCCTCGGTTGGCCGGCCGCGTCGGGTCGGCGGTCACATTCCTTGAGCGCTTTCCTCGGCGGGGCCTCAGGACGAAGCGGGCTCCCCCGTAACGAGCGTTTCGAGCGCCTTCTTGGCCTCTCTCAGCGAGGCTTCCGCCTCCGGGTCCACGCCGAAGACGGCGCGGCCCTCCAGGTCGGCCCGCCCCAGGGCAGGGCTGTAGGCCACGTGGCCCAAAAGGTCCATGCCGCCCGGCAGGACGGCCCGGATCGTCTCCACTTGCGACGGGTCGGCCACCTTGTTCAGGACCGCCCCGAACCGCTTGACGCCGATGTCGCGTCCCATGCGGCAGACCGCCTCGGCCGTCTCGATGCTTCGCCGGCCGGGCTCGACCACCGCCACCAGGGCGTCGGTGCCGAGGACGGCGGCCCGCCCGAGGAACTCCAGGCCCGCCTCCATGTCCACCAGGAGCACCTCGTCGCGTTCGAGCATGAGGTGGCGGAGCATCGCCTTCAGGAACGCCCCCTGGGGGCACGCGCACCCCTTGCCGCCGCCGCGGATGCCGCCGAGGACCAGCAGCTTCATGCCCTCGACCGAGACGCCGTAGGCCTCCGGCAGGTCCGAGACGTTCGGGTTGAGCTGGAAGTACTGGCCGACCTTGTCGGGGTCGGCGCCGGTGCGTTCGCGGATGAGGTCCTTCAGGGCGACGAGCGGCTGGGGCAGGTCCGCCTCGGGGACGCCGAGGGCCTGGGCCAGGTTGGCGTCCGGGTCGGCGTCGATGAGGAAGACGTCCCGCCCCTCGTCGGCGAACGCGCGGCCCCACAGGGCAGTCACGGTGGTCTTTCCGACGCCGCCTTTTCCGCTGATGGCTATTTTCATGGGCCGTGTGAGGTCCGGGCCGGCCGGCGTCGGGTGCGGGGGAGTCCCCGGCGTTGCCGCACGCCATCCGGGTGTATGTTTCAGGAAAGGCGTCCCCGAGCCGCCGGTCCTGGCCGCCTGCGCGGGTTACTCGCCGGCCGACCCGTCGCGGGCGGGCCGGAGAAAAGAAGGCCGATCGCGCACACCGACATCGCTCGTTCGCCAGTTAAGGATAGGGCCTGTCCAGCCCGCTGTCAAGGGTCAGACTATGCGGGGAGGCCGCACTCTGTGAAGCAATTCACAAGCCATGAGAATCCCTTCGCGAAACCTCTTGACGCCCCCTCAAAAAGTTCGGTAGACTCCGCCTGCTGCTTGCCGGCGGCCGATCCCGGCCGGTGCGGGCCGCTTGGGCAGGCCGTCACCGCTCACCCCGAAAGGATAGAGGAGACCCTTGATGCCCAGCGACCTTGACATCGCCCAGGCGGCCAGGCTGAAGCCCATTCGTGAAATTGCGCACGATCTTGGGGTCAAAGACTCCGAACTTGAACTCTACGGCGATTTCAAGGCCAAGGTCGACCTGGCGATCCTCGACCGCCTCGCCGACGCCCCGCGCGGCAAGTACATCGACGTCACCGCCATCACCCCGACGCCCCTCGGCGAGGGCAAGACCGTCACGACGATCGGCCTGTCGATGGGTCTGGCGCACATCGGCCGGAACGTCTGCACCTGTATCCGCCAGCCGAGCCTCGGGCCCGTCTTCGGCATCAAGGGCGGCGCCGCCGGCGGCGGATACAGCCAGGTCGTCCCCATGGAGGACTTCAACCTCCACCTGACCGGCGACATCCACGCCGTCGGCCTCGCCAACAACCTCGCCTGCGCGTTCGTCGATAACTCCATCTACCACGGCAACCCGCTCGACATCGACCCCTACGCGCCGGCCCTGAGACGCGTCGTCGACACCAGCGACCGCTGGGCCCTCGACGACATCGTCACGGGCCTCGGCTCGGGCATCGTCCGCCGCACGGGCTTCGACATCACGGTCGCCAGCGAGGTGATGGCCATCCTGGGCCTGACAACCGGCCTCCGGGACATCCGCGAGCGCCTCGGCCGCATGGTCGCCGCCTACCGGCGGGACGGCACGCCTGTGACGTGCGAGGACCTGAAGGTGGCCGGCGCGATGGCCGTGCTGATGAAGGACGCCATCAAGCCGACGCTGATGCAGACGCTGGAGCACACGCCGTGCTTCGTCCACGCCGGGCCGTTCGCCAATATCGCCCACGGCAACTCGTCCATCCTGGCCGACCGGATCGCCACGAAGCTGTCGGACTACGTCGTCACGGAGTCGGGCTTCGGGGCCGACATCGGGATGGAGAAGTTCATGAACATCAAGTGCCGCTACTCCGGGCTCGTGCCCGACTGCGTCGTCGTCGTGGCGACGGTCCGGGCCCTGAAGATGCACAGCGGCAAGTTCAAGGTCGTGGCGGGCAAGCCCCTGGACCCGGCCCTCCTGAAGGAGGACCCCGACGTGGTCGCCGAGGGGTGCTGCAACCTCGAGAAGCACATCGAGAACGCCCGCCTGTACGGCGTGCCGGTGGTGGTGGCCCTCAATCGCTTCACCACGGACGCCGAGTCGGAGCTGGCGGTCATCGAGGAGAAGGCCAAGGCCGCCGGGGCCGGGTGGGTGGCCCACTCCAGCGTCTGGGCCGAGGGCGGCAAGGGCGGGGCGGCGCTGGCCGAGGCCGTCGTCGAGGCCTGCGACCAGCCCAAGGACTTCAAGTTCCTCTACGAGCTGGACCTCTCGATCAAGGAGAAGATCGAGACCATCGCCAAGCGGATGTACGGCGCCGGGTCGGTGGTCTACGAGAAACCGGCCGAGCTGGCCATCGAGCGGTTCACGAAGCTCGGGTACGACAAGCTGCCGATCTGCATGGCGAAGACGCACCTGAGCATCTCGCACGACGGGAAGCTGAAAGGGCGGCCCGAGGGGTTCGAGTTCCCGGTCCGCGACGTGCGGGCCTCGGTCGGGGCGGGGTTCCTGTACCCGCTTTGCGGCGCGATGCGGACCATGCCGGGCCTGCCGACGACGCCGGCCGGCGAGAAGGTGGACATCGGCCCGGACGGGCAGGTGGTGGGGCTGTTCTAGCGGGCCTCGCCCTGCCTACAATGGTGCGGTTTGTGAAGGGCGTAAAAGACCTCCGCAGGGCGAGGACAGGCTGAAAGGGAAAGAGGCAACGGCCGTCCGCGACAACGCAGAGGAAAGAGGCGAACGAGCAGGAACGGCGAGAGGCAGTCTGGGCGACGACACGGCAGCAGCCCTTGCCAGGCCTTGGCCTCGTTGTTTCTTCTATCGTCAAGCTCTTTCTGTCGTTTTTTTTCTGCGAAATCTGCGAAATCTGCGGAAAGCTGTTCGCCGTTGTCTCTGGCCGTTCGTCGTTCCATTAAGGAATCGAACCATGGTTGAGACCGTCGAGATTCCCGTCGTCTGGCTCCAGGGGGCCGCGTGCACCGGCTGTGCGGTCAGCCTGCTGAACTCGTTCGCCCCGGGGGCGGGGCGGCTCGTCCTGTCGGAGCTGGTGCCGAACAAGCACCTCTCGCTCCGGTTCCTGGCGACCGTCATGGCGGGGCAGGGGCAGCAGGTCGTCGACGTGCTTCGCGACGAGAAGGTCCGCGACGAGGGCGGGTACTTCCTGGTCATGGAGGGCTCGATCCAGACCGGCAGCCCCCTCTTTGCCACCCTCGGCGAGACCGACGAGGGCGAGAAGCCCATCTACGAGCACGCCGCCGAGCTGGCCGCCGATGCCGCCGCCGTCGTCTGCATGGGCACGTGCTCGGCGTTCGGCGGCATCCCCGCCGGCGAGGGCAACCCCACCGAGGCCATGTCGATGGGGGCGTTCCTTGAGGACCGCGGCATCGACGTGCCGGTCGTCAACATCCCCGGCTGCCCGCCGCACCCCGACTGGCTGGTCGGGACGCTGGCGGCCGTGGCGATGTACGGCCTGGAGGCGGTCGCCGGGCAGCTCGACGAGCTGAACCGGCCGCTGATGTTCTACGGCCAGTGCGTCCACGAGACGTGCCAGCGTCGGGCCGACTTCGACGCCGGACGGTTCGCCAGGAACTTCGGCGAGCCGGGCTGCCTCTACGAGCTGGGCTGCAAGGGGCCCGTGACGTTCGCCGACTGCCCGACGCGGCAGTGGAACAGCGGGATGAACTGGTGCGTGGGCGGCGGGAGCCCCTGCCACGGGTGCGTCGAGCCGGGCTTCCCCGACCCGCTGAGCCCGCTCTACAAGAAGATCGACGAGGACCGGCTGGAGCGGTTCCGCGTGCTCCCGCTGAGTTAGGGGCGCCGGGTTTGCTGCCGACCAGGCCATAGCGATGATAGGCGCGTTTCGCCGGCCCGCTTGCGGGCCGCGCATGATGCGAAGGCAAGGACCAAACCATGGCTGAAGCCGCCACCACCATCACCATCGACCCGATCACACGGATCGAGGGCCACATGAAGATCGAGGCCGTCGTCGACGACGGCCGGGTCAAGGAGGCCCGATGCTGCGGGACGCTGTTCCGCGGCTTCGAGAACATCCTCGTCGGCCGCTACCCCGTCGACGCCGTCCGCCTGACCCAGCGGGTCTGCGGCGTGTGCCCGACGGCCCACGGGACGGCGTCGGCGATGAGCCTGGACGAGGCGCTCGGCCTCTCGGACCAGGTCCCCGACAACGGCCGGATCGTGCGGAACCTGATCTTCGGCTGCAACTACCTCCAGTCGCACATCCTGCACTTCTTTGCCCTGGCGGCGCTGGACTACGTCGACGTGACGGCCGTGGCCGACTACGAGGGCCGCGACAGCGAGCTGAAGGCCGTCAAGGAGTTCCTCGGCCGTTCCGCTCTGGCCCCGTTCGTCCCGCGCTACGAGGGCGACTACCGCTGCGACAAGCCGACCAACGTCGAGCTCGTCCAAGGGTACCTGAAGGCCCTGCACGCCCGGCGCGTCTGCCACGAGATGCTCTGCGTCTTCGGCGGCAAGATGCCGCACAACATCGGGATCGTGCCGGGCGGCGTGACGAGCCCCGTGACGGCCGACAAGGTCGCCACCCTCATGGGCAAGCTCCAGGAGGTCCGGGACTTCGTCGAGGACGTCTACCTGCCCGCCATCTTCACCGTGGCCGGGGCCTACGGCGACTACTTCGAGATCGGCCAAGGGTGCGGGCGGTTCCTGGCCTACGGCGTGTTCGACGAGGAGAGCGGCGGCGACTGCCTGTCGCGGAAGCGGCTCCTGCCCCGCGGCCTGGTCTCGGACGGGAAGCTCGAACCGGTCTCAGCCGCTGCGATCCGCGAGGAGGTCGCCCGGTCGCGCTACGCCGAGGAGTGTGCCGCCGCTCCCGCCGAGGGCAAGACCATCCCCGAGCCGGAAAAGGACGGGGCGTACAGTTGGCTGAAGGCCCCCCGCTACGCCGGCGCGCCGGCCGAGGTCGGCCCGCTGGCCCGGGCGATGGTCGCCTACGCGACCGGCGACGACCTCTACAAGCCCGAGATCGACGCGGCCCTCTCGACCGCCGGCCTGGAGGCCGAGAAGTGCGTCTCGGTCCTGGGGCGGCACCTGGCGCGGGCCCTGGAGTGCCGCATCGTCTGCCGGGCCATGATGCGGTGGTGCCAGGAACTGGTGCCCGGCGACCCGGTGGCCGTGCCCGTCAAGGTCCCCGACGAAGGGGAAGGGGCGGGCCTGACGGACGCCCCGCGGGGGTCGCTGGGCCACTGGATCCGGATCAAGGACGGCCGCATCGCCCGCTATCAGCTCGTCGTCCCGACCACCTGGAACGGCAGCCCCCGCGACGCCGAGGGCACGCCCGGCCCGATGGAGCAGGCCCTCGAAGGAACGGCCGTCAAGGACCGCGACAACCCGTTCGAGATCGTCCGGATCGTCCGGTCGTTCGACCCGTGCCTGGCGTGCTCGGTCCACGTGCTCTCGCCCGGCGGGGCGGTCCGCGGAGTCTATCGCGTTGTCTGAGGGAACCGTCAACGTCGTGGGCGTGGGCAACACGCTGATGGGCGACGACGGCGTCGGCCCGGCGGCCATCGAGCGCCTCAAGGAGCGCGGCGACCGGGAGGGCGTGACCCTCTGGGACGCCGGCCTCGCCGTCAGCGACGTCCTGGGCCTGATGGACCCGGCCGACCCGCTGATCGTCGTCGACGCGGTCCGGGCCGGCGGCGAGCCCGGCACGGTCTACGAGGCCCGGATCGACGTGACGGCCGACGACGAGGAGTCGGCCGAGGGGGCGATGTTCTCGCTCCACGAGGTCTCGGCCGTGCCGGCGCTGAAGCTGGAGGCGATCACCGGCCGCGTGTTCGGAGACGTGACGGTCGTGGGGGTCGAGCCGGCCGTGGTGGAGTGGGGCGAAGGCCTCTCGCCGACGGTCGAAGCCGCCCTCGGCAAGCTGGTCGACGCAGTCCTTCGCGCCGTCGCTTCTCGAGGCCGCCGGGGAAGCGGCGGGACACGCAGTGCCGGGCAGTCGGCCCCGCATGCCGAACCTGCCGAACGCATTGATGAAGGAGTAAGCCACACATGAACCCGACCGAACGCAAGCCCGACGAGGAGGTCCTGGAGTCCCTCGAAGGGACCGACGCCGTCTTCATCCTCGGGTGCCAGGGGTGTCCCATCGGGTGCGACACCGGCGGCGAGCCCTGGGTCCGCGACATGACCGCCCTCATCGAGGGGGCGGGCAAACGCGTCACGGGCTCGGCCCTCGTCGACATGATCTGCAACAAGGCCATCGTCGGCATCAAGCTGGGCCGTTTCGTCGACGCCCTCAAGGAGGCCGACGCCGTCCTGGTCGGCTCCTGCGGCGTGGGCGTCCAGGCCACCGGCAACATGGTGGGTCGCCTGGCCGTCCCGGCGATGGACACCATCTGCATGGGCGACTACCAGGGCCTGTGGCCCTCCGAGGAACGCTGCGCCGAGTGCGGCGAGTGCATGCTGGCCCGCACGGGCGGCCTCTGCCCCATCACCCTCTGCGCCAAGGGCCTCGTCAACGGCCAGTGCGGCGGCACGGGCGACGACGGGTCCTGCGAGGTCTCGCCCGAGCACCGGTGCGGCTGGCACCTGATCTACGAGCGGCTCCGCGACCTCGGGCGACTCGACGACATGCGCCGGCTCCAGGCCCCGAAGGACTTCCGCAAGCGCGACATCTCGGACGCCTACCGCCGCACCGTCCGGTGGGCCCTCGAAGTGGCCGAGGAGGAAGAGGCCGAGGCCGAAACACTACCCGCGACCCAGTGACAGGAACCACGCGATGAGCAAGCTCCAGGAGCGTCTCGAAGCCGGGGAATTTGTCGTCACGGGCGAGATCGGGCCGCCCAAGGGCACCCACATCGACCCGGTGCTCCACGAGGCCGACGAGTTCCTCAAGGACACCGTCGTCGCCGTCAACGTCACCGACATCCAGACGGCCGTCATGCGCGTCGGGTCCCTGGCCACGTGCCGGCTGCTCGTGGAGCGCGGCATCGAGCCGGTCTTCCAGATGGTGTGCCGCGACCGGAACCGCCTGGCGCTCCAGAGCGACGCCCTCTCGGCGGCGATCCTCGGGGTCGAGAACGTCCTCGCCCTGACCGGTGACCACGTCGTCATGGGCGACCATCAGGACGCCATGCCCGTCTACGACCTCGACTCGGTGGGCCTGTTGCAGGCCCTCTCGATGCTCGAACAGGGCACCGACATGGGCCGCGACATCAAGGGCAACCCGAACCAGCTCGACGGGACGCCGACGTTCTTCAAGGGCTGCTGCACGACGCCCTGCGGGCCCGACCCCGAGGCCCAGATCATCAAGCTGGAGAAGAAGGTCGAGGCCGGGGCCCAGTTCGTCCAGACCCAGGCGGTCTACGAGCCCGAGCGGTTCGAGCAGTTCATGAAGCGGATCGAGCACATCAAGGTCCCCGTGCTGGTGGGGATCGTCGCCCTGAAGTCGGCCGGCATGGCCAAGTATATGAACCGCGGCGTGCCGGGCGTCCAGGTGCCCGATCCGATCATCCAGCGGCTGGCCGATGCGCCGAAGGAAGACCGCAAGAAGGTCTCGGCCGAGGTGGCCGGCGAGCTCGTGCGCGAGATGAAGCCCATGTGCCAGGGGGCCCACCTGATGACCCTCGGGTGGGACGACATCGTCCCGGACATCATCGCCCACGCGGGCCTCAACGGCGGATAACGCACCGAACCGGTTTCCAGGCGACAGGGAGGGACTCACCATGCAGAGCGATCCGTTTGGCGGCGGCGGCGGCGAGCCGGCCATGTGGGCCGGAGGCATCTTCGTCTGTGTGGCGGCGCTGTTCGGCCTGGCGATGCTGGTCCTTTTCTTCGTGGCTTATTGGAAGATCTGCGTCAAAGCCGGCTTCTCGGGCGCTATGGCCCTGCTGCTGCTGATTCCGGGCATCGGCCCTCTGGTCCTGGTACTCTACCTGGCGTTTGCCGAGTGGCCGATCCACCGGCAGCTGGAATCGTACCGATACGGGGACACCGGGGCGCCTCCGCCCCCGCCCGGGGTGCCGTAGCCGGCCCGGGAAGGGCCGGACGCTTTTCGCCGACGCGAGAGGGCCGGGCGCCCGACAGCCGGGGGCGCTCTTGGGGCCGGCCGGGGAAGCTGCGATGTGCGCCCCGAGCAGAAGCTCGGGGGGACGCGCGGCCGGGTGCCCCGCTACCCCCGATACGAACCCATCACCAAACGAGGAGGACGCGATGCCTGCCAAGCTGATCGACGGTGAAGCCCTGGCCGCGAAGATCCGCGAGGACCTCGCCCCCGAGATCGAGGCCATCAAGACCAAGGCCGGCGCGCCGCCCCACCTGGCGAGCATCCTCGTCGGCGACAACCCCGGGGCCCGGATCTACTCGCGCAGCCAGGCCCGTAACTGCGAGGAGGCCGGCATCGCGTACGACCTCGTGGAGCTGCCCGCCGACACGACCGCCGACGCCCTCGCCGCGAAGATCGACGAGCTCGGGGCCGACCCCGGCGTCCACGGCATCCTCCTCCAGATGCCGCTCCCCGAGGGCGTCAACGCACGCGACATGGCCGAGCGAATCCCCCGCACCAAGGACGTCGAGGGCATCACCGCCGCCAACCTCGGCCGCCTCCTCTTCTACGAAGGGGCCGACCTCGTCCCGTGCACGGCCGCGGCGGCCTACGAGCTGATCAAGTTCGCCGGATGCCCGGTCAAGGGGGCCGAGTGCGTCGTCGTCGGCCACTCGCCCATCGTCGGCAAGCCCGTCGTCTGCCTCATCACGAACGACCTCGGCACGTGCACCTGCTGTCACATCGGCACGAGGGACCTCAAGGCCCACACGACGAAGGCCGAGGTCCTCGTCGTCGCCGCCGGCAAGGCCGGCCTCATCTCGGGCGACCACATTATGCCCGGCGCGACGGTCATCGACGTCGGCATCAACCGCGTGCCGGTCCTCGACGAAAGCGGCGAGCCGGTCCTCAATGAAAAGGGCAAGAAGAAGATGAAGACGGTCGGCGACGTCGACTTCGAGTCGGCCAAGGAGGTCGCCGGGGCCATCACGCCCGTCCCCGGCGGCGTCGGGCCGGTCACCGTCGCCATGCTGCTTCGCAACACCGTCCGCGCCGCCCAGGCCCAGGTCGGCACGTAACGGAAGCCGAAGTCGAATGTGAGCCGACCGCGGGAGCGGTCGGGGACCTTCGCCCGTTTCAGAGCGCAAACGGGCTGCGGCACGCAGGTGCCCTCGTTTCCGGCAACCGTCTTGCCCCGGATCGTGCAAGCGCTTACTATCCATCGTCCACGAGGGGCCCGCGCTGTCGCCGCACCCCACGGTCCTTCAAACGAGGAGACTCTATATGGCGACGAAAGAGAACCTGAAGGAAGCGTTTGCCGGAGAGAGCCAGGCCAACCGCAAGTACCTGGCTTTCGCCAAGCAGGCCGACCTCGAAGGCTTCCCCGAGATCGCCAGGCTGTTCCGGGCCGCCGCCGAGGCCGAGACCGTCCACGCCCACGCTCATCTTGATGTCCTCGACGGCGTCGGTACCACCGCCGAGAACCTCCAGACCGCCATCCACGGCGAGGGCATGGAGTTCCAGGAGATGTACCCCGACTTCCTGGCCGAGGCCGAGAAAGAGGGCAACCAGGCCGCCGCTGCCAGCTTCTCGAACGCCCTCGCCGTCGAGCGAATCCACCACGGCCTCTATACGAAGGCCCTCGAAACGCTCCAGGGCGGCAAGGACATCGACGCGGCGCCGATCTACGTCTGCCCGGTGTGCGGCAACACGGTCCTGGGCGTCCCCCCGGTCGAGTGCCCCATCTGCGGCACCGCCAGGGACCGGTTCATGGAGATCAAGTAACGCCGATTCGTTTGACGTGCGGGCGCCCGCCGGGCGGTGTGCGGCGACGGCGCACCTTCCGCCGGGCACCGTTCGGGGCCCGCCGCTTGGGACCCCCGCTCGGGGCCTTCGGCGATTGACCGCCCGGCCCGCGGCCGATAGAGTTGAGGGCCGCGGAGAGGTGCCCGAGCGGACGAAGGGACCGGTCTTGAAAACCGGCGTGGCCTCGTGTCACCGTGGGTTCGAATCCCACCCTCTCCGCCACGTTCCCCGTCGACCAGGCGCCGGCCTCGCCCGCTTGGCGCTCCGCCCGTCTGCCGCAGGAGGCCCCGAGGCGGCCCCGGCCGCGCACCGCTGACCGAAAGGCCGACGACATGTCCGACCGGCTGGGTCGCGAGGGCCACGAGGTCGACGTCTGTGTGATCGGCGGCGGCATGGCCGGCCTGTGCGCGGCGATCGCCTCGGCCCGGACCGGCGCCCGCACCGCCCTGGTCCAGGACCGGCCCGTCCTCGGCGGCAACGCCTCCAGTGAAGTTCGCATGCACATCTGTGGGGCCCACGGCGAGCACAACAAGGAGACCGGCATCCTGGAGGAGCTCCAGCTCGCCAACCTCGACCGCAACACGGGTCTCGTGTGGCCCGTCTGGGACCACGTCCTGTGGGCGGCGGCCCGGTTCCAGCCCGGCCTCGAGCTGCTTCTGAACGCGTCCGTCACGGACGCCGCCTGCGAGGGCGACCGCATCGCGAGCGTGCGGGCCTGGCAGGGCACGACGCAGGTCTGGCACGAGGTCCGGGCCGACCTGTTCATCGATTGCTCGGGCGACAGCATCCTGGCCGCCTGCACCCCCGCCGCCTGGCGCGAAGGACGGGAATCGGCCGACGAGTTCGGCGAGGACATCGAGCCCCAAGCGGCCGACGGCAAGACGATGGGCAACTCGATCCTCATCCAGGTCCGGCGGACCGATCGAGCCCAGCCGTTCGTGCCGCCGCGGTGGGCGTACAAGTTCACCCGCCCGGAGGACCTGCCGCACCGCCTGGACGGCGTCGAGCCGCGCAATTTCTGGTGGCTGGAGATCGGCGGCCTCGACGACACCATCGGCGACGCCGAGCGGCTCCGCGACGAGCTGCTGAAGATCGCCTACGGTGTGTGGGATTACATAAAGAACTATGCACCCGAACGCAAGAAGGCGGCCAACTGGGCCATCCACTGGGTCGGGTCGGTGCCCGGCAAGCGAGAGGGCCGGCGCTACGAGGGCGACCACATCCTGACGCAACGCGACGTCGAGGCCGGCGGCCGCTTTGACGACGTCGTCGCCTTCGGCGGCTGGACGATGGACGACCACCATCCGGCGGGCATCCTCTATCCGGGCAAGCCGACGATCTTCCATCCGGCCCCGTCGCCGTTCGGCATCCCGCTCAGGTGCCTCTACTCGCAGAACGTCGAGGACCTGCTCTTCGCCGGGCGGAACATCTCGGTCACCCACGCCGCCCTCTCCGCGACGCGCGTCATGGCCACCTGCTCGGTCATCGGCCAGGCGGCCGGCACGGCGGCGGCGCTCTGTGCCCGGCACGGCTGCACGCCGCGGGGCCTCCACGAGCGGCACCTGGCGGAGCTTCAGCGGACGCTCATGGACGACGACTGCTTCCTGCCGGGGTTCGTCCGGCAGGTCGACCCGCTCTCGGCCGCCGCCGCGCTCGGCGGCCAGGGGCAGGGCCTGGCGAACCTGCTCGACGGCCACGACCGCGACCGGCCCGGCGAGCCGCACGGCTGGACCGGCCCACTCGGCGAGCCCGTCGAGCTGCGATGGGACAGGCCCGTCGAGGTGGGCGGCCTGCGGCTCGTGTTCGACAGCGACCTCAATGATCCGAAGCGGATGCCGCACGCCTACCCGGTCGAGGCCGACCGCCCCGGGCTGCCCGGGCGGCTGCTGCGGGCGTTCCGCGTGGAGGTGGAGGACGAGGGCGGCGCCTGGCGGACCGTCCATCGGGAGAGGGAGAACCGGCGGCGGCTCGTCCGTCTGCCCGTGCGGGCCCGGACGGCCGCGGTGCGGTTCGTCCCCGAGGCGACGTGGGGCGACGAGGAAGCCCGCGTCTTCAGCCTCGAAGCGACGGCGCGGGGGCTGGAGCGGCTGCCCGACCCGCCCGAGGGGCCGCCCATCAGCGAGGTCCGTGAGGCCCTCGGTCCGTCGGACCTGGCCCCGCCGGCGAAGGGCCAGGGGTAGCGTCGGCGGCGGGCCGGGCCGCCGGGGCCCACCGCCGGAATTCGTTGACGCCCGCGCCGGCGCCGCGTAGGTTACCGCCCGGGGGACCGACGAGCCAAAGGCGACCTATGGCGAAGCGGCGACGCGAACCACCGAAGCGGCCCCGGCGCGACGAGAGCTTCTTCGGCCTCCACTTCGACCTCCATGTCTCCCCGCGGTGCACCGAGATGGGCAAGGGCCTCGACCGCGGCGTCGTCCGGCGGCTGCTCGACGAGGTCCGCCCCGACTTCGTCCAGGTCGACTGCAAGGGCCACCCGGGCCTGTCGAGTTACCCGACGAAGGTCGGCCACCCCGGCCCCGGCTTCGTCCGCGACCCGCTTCGCATCTGGCGCGACGCGACCGCGGAGCGCGGCGTCGCCCTCTACGTGCATTACTCCGGCGTCCTCGACGCCGAGGCGTGCAAGCGGCACCCGAGCTGGGCCCGCGTCGATTCGGGCGGCAAGCGAGACCAGCGGGTCACGTCGGTCTTCGGCCCGTACGTCGAGAAGCTGCTCATCCCGCAGCTCAAGGAGCTGTGGGACGAGTACGGCGTCGACGGGGCGTGGGTGGACGGCGAGTGCTGGGGCGTCGAGCTCGACTACGGCCGGAAGGCCCTGGAGGCCTTTCGCCGCGAGACGGGCATCCGGTCGGTCCCCCGGTCGCCGGCCGACCCGCATTACCAGGCGTTCCTCGGTTTCAACCGCGAGGCGTTCCGCCGGTACCTCGCTCGCTATGTCGATGCGATCCACGCCCACGCCCCGGGCTTCCAGGTGGCGAGCAACTGGTCGTACAGCTCGTTTATGCCGGACCCCGTCGAGACGGGCGTCGACTTCCTCTCGGGCGACTCGACCCCCGGCAACCCGGTCCACGATGCCGGTTTCGAGGGGCGGTGCCTGGCGTCCCAGGGGCGGACGTGGGACCTGATGGCCTGGAGCTTCAAGTGGAGCCGCGACCGGCGCGGCTGGCGGTGCACCCGCCCGGCCGTCAACCTGAAGCAGGAGGCGGCGGTCGTCCTTGCCCTCGGCGGCGGATACCAGTGCTACTTCAAGCAGGACGAGCACCTCTCGATCCGCCCGTGGCAGGTGCCGATCATGGCCGAGCTGGCCCGCTTCTGCCGCCAGCGGCAGGCCGTTTGTCACCGCGCCGAGAGCGTCCCGCAGATCGGCCTCCTGTACGCGGCGTCGGACCTCTATCGGCGGATGAAGGAGCCGTTCCGGCCGTGGTCGGGCGAGCACGAGTCGGCCAAGGGCCTGCTCCAGTGCTTGCTGGCGTCGCAGCAGCACGTGGACGTCCTGATGGAACATTATCTGGCGGAGCGGGCGGCCGAGTTCCCGCTCATCGTCGTGCCGGACTGCGTGCACCTCTCGGCGGCGGCCCGGCGGCGGCTTCGCGAGTACGTGGAGGGCGGGGGGGACCTGCTGCTCGCCGGGCCGGGCGCGGCGGCGCTCTTCCGGGAGCCGCTTCACGTCCGGTTCCGGGGCAAGGCTGAACGGCGGATGCGGTTCCTGGAGGCCGACGGGTGGTTCGCATCGCTGCTGTGCGACTCGCGGCCCGTTCGGCTGGAGCGCGGGGCCAAGGCGTTCGGCCGCCTGCACGAGCAGAACGACCCGAAGTCGCCCCACGAGCCGGCCGCCTCGATCGCCCGCCTCGGGAAGGGCCGCATCGCCGCCGTCTATCACGATCTCGGGACGGGCTGGCGGGAGGCCGAGACGACCGTCGCGCGGGAGTTCCTGGCGGGCCTCGTGCGGGAGCTCTTCCCCCGGCCGACGGTTGAGGTCACGGGGTCGCCCAACGTCCAGGTCGTCCTGAAGCGAAGCGGCGGGCACCTGGCCGTGAACCTGGTGAACATGGCGGGGCCGCACGCCGATGCGAACGTCGCAACGTTCGACGAGCTGTTGCCGGTCGGGCCGCTGGAGGTGGCGATTCGCCCGGGCCGGAAGCCCACGCGGATCACGCGCGAACCGGCGGGGGAGGAGCTGGAGTTCCGCTGGTCGAAGGGCCAGGCCCGCGTGACGCTGCCGCAACTGGCGATCCACGACGTGCTCGTCGTCGAGGACTGACGGGGAGCCAGCGCCGGCCGGGGAAGCCGACCAACATCTGGGCGGCGGGCCTGGAGCACCCGCCGCGTGACGTTCGCGGCTCAGGCCTCCGCCAGGTCGCCCGCCTCCAGGACCAGCTCGCCCGCGCTGCTCGTGATTTCGATCCGCCCGCTGCCGTACGCCGACCGCATCGCCGGGCAATGGTGCATCCGGTCGGTCCAGTCCTCGCGGGGCCGGCCGTCGATCGAGACCGAGAGGTCGGCGGTGCTGACGGCGACGTCCTCGCCGCCGGTCGTCCGGCCGCAGACCTCACCGTCCTCGATGCGCGGCTCGGAGAGGGCGGCCAGGAACGCGTGTGCGTCGGACCACTGGTCGAGGTCGCCTACCTGGAAGACGTGCCAGTCGCCCGGCAGCTCGCGGTGGGCGCACAGGCCGCGGCCCACGCGGTACAGGTCCCACCCGCCGGCGGACTCGGCGTCGAGGCCGCCCTCCGCGACGAGCGACCCGCGGGAGACCAGCCAGCCCGCGTGCTGGGCGACCTCGCCCCGCTCGTTCCGCTTGTCCCAGGGCGAGTGCTCCACGTCGTCGTGGAGGTACGTCCGGAGGGTCTTCGACGGGTCGGCCGGGAAGAGGACGTTGAAGAACCGCGTCTGGAAGCTGTAGCCGCACGCCTGCATCGAACCCATCGATACATGCGGCGTGTTGTAGTAGACGATGGGGCGGAGGCCCTCGGCGAAGCCGGCGCACCGCGTCCCCCGATAGTCGAGGAGCGGTCGACGGGCGGCCTCGTGCGCGAGCGCCGCCACCACCGGGTGCGGCTCGAAGGTGTCCGCCGCGAACGCCGTCCCCGCGTCCAGGTCGCGCGGCACGTCGCCCAAGCCGAAGCTCATCCACGTGACGGGCAAGTACTCGTCGCCGCGAGCGTCGCCGATGTGCCGGTCGTAACCCCGGTAGTACGGCCCGCCGAGGTACCCGCCGACGCTGAGCAGGGCCCGCTCGGCCAACTGGAGACTGATGAGCCGCGCCGCCCCCTCCCGCAGCCGCTCCGACGGCGCGTGCCGCGCCAGGACCAGCGCCGGGTTCAGCCAGTGGGCCTGGTAGCAGGGCGAGTGCCACTCGACCCACCCCCGCTGGAACCGCCACGCCAGGTATCTGGCCAGCTCCCGCTCGATGGCCGACGCGTCGCGGCCCGCCAGGACCTCGCGAAAGAGGCCGATCACGAGGCACATCGCGTCATGGTTCTCCGTGTGGATGGCGGGCCACCGGGCGACGCGATCGTTGTCCCGGTTCGTCCCCGGCCGGGGCTGCTCCCAGCCGACGATCAGCGATTCCAGGTGCGCCGCCGCCTCCGGGCCCAGGCGGTCCGTCCCGCGGAAATCCAGCAGCGTCTTCAGGAGCAGCGTCCCCAGGAAGTCCCAGTCGGCCGTGTCGACCCGGCCGTTCTTCCACAGGACCGGCCGGGGGTCCATCCGGATCGTCTCGAAGTAGGCGTTGGCCCGGTCGAGGTCGCGGCCCAGGACGACTCGGGCGTGGTTCAGGGCCCAACGCGGCCGCTTGTACGGGTCCAGGGCATCCTCGTCGGTCTCGGCGAGGACCCGCTCCAGGTACCACCGTCGCCGTCCGGCAATCTCGCTCACGTCGCGCCTTTCATCCGCCCCCGAAGCGGGCATGCTAGGCGATGCCCGGCCGGTCCGCAACGCGATTCGCCCGAAGGCGCTTTGGCCGGGCGGGCTCAGCGGTCGAAGTAGGAGCAAGCGTCCATCAGTGTGATGCGGCGCTCGGACTCGCGGGGCATGTGGACCTTCGTGAACCGCCACCGGAGGCGCCCCGTCCGCCACACCCCGGCCGCGTCCGGCCCGACGGCCGCCTTCAGGACGATGCCCCAGCGGAAGCGGGTCTTGCGGTTGAGGACGGAGAAGTCGCCCAGGGAGTAGGCGACCGCCTTCCGTCCGCCGTCCGTCGCGTACGCCGTCACGGGCTGCGGGCAGTGCGAGTGGTGCCCCACGACGAGGCCCCATCGGGCCAGGAGCCGCCGGGCCTGGCGGATGCCCTCGGGCGTCGGGTAGAGCTGGTGCTCGTAGCCCCAGTGGGGGTAGAGGACGTTCATGCTGGCGCCCTCGTGGCAGGCGGCGTCGGCGTCGCCAAGGCGGGCGATCCAGTCGCACGGCTGGTTCGACCAGCGGGTCACGCTCGCCAGGTTGACCCGGCCGCCGATGAGCGTCGCCGGCGCGTCGCGCCGGCCGATGAGCGTGAACCCGGCGTCGGCGAGGCGGGCGCAGGACGCCTCGAACTCGTCCGGCGCAAAATCGCCCGCATGGTTGTTCGCGAGGGCGAGGATCGTGCGCTCCGGCGGGAAGAGCCGGGCGAGGGCGTCGATGACGGCCGGCGTGTGGGCCTGGCCCATGAAGACCCGCGGGGCGTCGCTGATGGTGCCCTCGAAGTTCGCCACGAGGCAGTCGGCGTCGCGGAAGAAGGCGAGCAGCCCGTCGCCGAACGTCAGTCGGGCGTGGCCGGTCGGCAGGACGTCGCCGATGAACGCGAGCGTCATCCGCCGCTCGATGCGGTTGAGGGTCACGTCGTTGGGCAGGAAGGACGTTCGCCCGGCGAAGTTCCCCGCCGGCCCGAAGAAGTAGTTGCGAAGCCACTCCAGCCCCTCGGGCAGATTGTAGGGGATGGCGAACCACCTCGGCCGCCGCCCGCCCGGTTCGCCTCTATGTGCGGTCGTCAACCGTCAGTCTCCCCGTCGCGACGGTTTGCCCTGTGCGCTTTCGGCGGCGGCGAGGCGCCGGCGGAGGAAGCCGCCCGTGTAGCTCGCCTCGCACCCGGCCACCTTCTCCGGCGGGCCCTGGGCGACCACGTACCCGCCGTCCTCGCCGCCGTCGGGCCCGAGGTCGATCAGCCAGTCGGCCTGGCTGACGAAGTCGAGGTTGTGCTCGATCACGAGGACGCTGTGCCCGGCGTTGACGAGCCGGTGGAACGTCCTCAACAGGACCTGGACGTCGGCCATGTGGAGGCCGGTCGTCGGCTCGTCGAAAAGAAAGAGATACTTCTGGCCCTTCCTGGGGGCCGCGAGGTACGACGCCAGCTTCAGCCTTTGGGCCTCGCCGCCGGAGAGGGTCGCCGTGTTCTGCCCCAGACGGACGTACCCCAGGCCGACGTCGACGAGCGGCTGGAGCCTGCCCGTGACGGTCGCGTGCTCCTTGAAGTGGCCCATCGCCTCGCTGACGGTCATGTCGAGGATGTCGTCGATGTTCCGGCCGTTCCAGCGGACGTCGAGGACGCGTTTCTTGAACCGCTTTCCGCCGCACTCCTGGCACACGACGGTCACGTCGGCCATGAAATACATGTCATAGGTGACCGTGCCGACGCCCTTGCAGACCTCGCACCGGCCGCCGGCGACGTTGAAGGAGAAGTCGGCGGGCTTGATGCCGGCCAAGCGGGCCTTGGGCGTCTCGGCCAGGAGGTCCCGGATCGCCCCGTACGCCTTGACGTAGGTCACCGGGTTCGACCGCGTGCTCTGGCCGATGGGCGACTGGTCCACGAGGATGGCGTCGTCGATGGCGTCGAGTCCCTCGACGGCGTCGCAAGCGCCGACCTCGTCGGCCGGCCGGCCCCGCTCGTGGAGGAAGTTGCCGTGCAGCACCGAGTGGACGAGCGTCGTCTTGCCGCTGCCGGAGACGCCCGTCACGCAGCAGAGGCACCCGAGGGGCACGCGGACCGAGAGGTCCTTCAGGTTGTGCTGGCGGGCCCCCTGGACGGTGATCCAGCCCTTGGGGCGGCGGCCGTAGGGCGAGACGGCCCGGTCCCCATGGACGCGGAGCTGGTGGGCGGTCTCGGACGCCTCGCAGGCGTCGAGGTCCCCGGCGGGCCCCTCGAAGACGACCTCGCCGCCGGCCTCGCCCGCCCCCGGGCCGAGGTCGATGATGTGGTCGGCCGCCCGGATGACGTCCGGGTCGTGCTCGACGACGGCGACCGTGTTGCCCTTGGCGATGAGGTTTTCGAGGATGTTTATGAGCCGGTGCGTGTCTCGGGCGTGAAGGCCGACGGTCGGCTCGTCGAGGACGTAGAGGGTGTTCGTGAGGCTCGACCCGAGGGCCGCCGCCAGGTTGATCCGCTGCGACTCGCCTCCCGCCAGGGTCCGCGTCTGCCGGTCGAGCGTCAGGTACGAGAGGCCCACGTCGTCGAGGTAGGCGAGGCGGCTGCGGACCTCCCGCAGGAGGACGGCGGCCTTCTCCTCGGCCTCGGGCGCGAGCGAGAGGTCTCCGAACCACTGGCGGAGGTCCTTGACCGGTTCCAGGCTCAGCTCCGCGATCGTGCGACCACCGACGAAGACGTTCAGGGCGTCCGGCCGGAGCCGCCGGCCCATGCACGTCGGGCACCGGTAGTAGCCCCGGTAGCGGGCGATCATGACCCGGACGTGGACCTTGTACCGCTTGGTCTCGAGCCAGTCGAAGAAGCCGCGGATGCCGGGCCATTCCTCGGCGGGCTGGTCGTCGCGGGCCGAGCCGTCGCCCTCCCAGATGAACTGCCTGCTTGCCTCCGACAGGTCCATGTAGGGGACGTCGGTGCGGATGCCGTGGCGTCGGCAGGCCTGGCGGCACTCGTGGTGCAGGTGCTTGTAGGCGGGGGTCTGCCAGCAGGTGATCGCCCCCTGGTCGATGCTCTTGCGGGGGTCGGGGACGATCTTGTCCGGGTCCCGGTCGCTCACGCGGCCGAAGCCCTCGCAGGTGGGGCACGCGCCGACGGCGCTGTTGAACGAGAAGAGCTGGGGCGTGGGCTCGGGGAACTCGCGGCCGCACCGGGCGCAGTTGAACCGGATGTCGAAGGGCAGGCGGGCACGCTCGATCCACTTTCGCGGCGGGCGAGGAACGCTTGCCCCGGCGTCATCGGCCGGCGCAACGGCAGCCGGCCGAGCGCGGTCGGCCGGCTTTGGGCCGCTAGACGCTTCATGAGGCGCTGCGCGGGGCGGGGGCGGCACGCGCGGCGGGTGGCCGGCCGGCTCCGGCGTTTCGTGCAGCAGGACCACCAGGGCCCGTCCCTGGCCCGCCTTGAACGCCGTCTCCAGGGCTTCGGCGATCCGCGACCGGCCTTCCCGCGGCGGGTCGGCCATGACGAGCCGGTCGATGACGACGTCGATCTCTTCCGGCAGGCCGTCCTCCTCGACGTCCGCCAGGTCGGCCATCCGCCCGTCGAGCCACAGCCGCCGGAACCCCTGCCGCTGGATCTCCCGCCGGAGCGAGTCCCACGGTCGCGTGCCGCGCGCCACCGGCGCGATCACCAGGAGCCTCGCCCCGGCGCCGAACTCGAGCACCTCCTCGACCGCCCCCTGGACGGTGTGCTTCTGGACCGTGCGGCCGCAGTCCGGGCACACCGTCTCGCCGACGGTGGCGAAGAGCATCCGGAGGTAGTCGGCGATCTCGGTGGCCGTCCCGACGGTCGAGCGGGCGTTCTTGACGGTGTTCTTCTGCTCCAGGGCGATGGCCGGCAGGATGCCCGTGATCGAGTCGACCGGCGGCCGCTCCATCTGCTCCAGGAACTGGCGGCTGTAGGCCGAGAGGGACTCGACGTACCGCATCTGCCCCTCGGCGTAGAGCGTGTCGAACGCCAGGCTCGACTTGCCGGACCCCGAGACGCCCGTCACGACCGTCAGGCGGCGGTGGGGGACGGTGCAGTCGATGCCCTTCAGGTTGTGCGTCCGGGCGCCTTTGACCTGGATGGTACGGTGCATGCGCAGAAGGACCCCACGATACCGAATCATCCAGCTTACCCGGCGGGGGAGCGAAGGTCAAGTTACCGAACCGCGAGAGCAATCCGGGCGGCGGCCGGGAGGTCGCCGGGGCGTGTGGACGGGCGCTCCCCTTCGCGTGCCGCAACTCGCTGAAACGCTTGGCCGCGCGGCCCCGCGGCGTTACAATCCCCCCCCCGCGAGGACTTGCGGCAGGAGGCGAGCGATGACGAGGCGTGCGGCGGTAGCAGTGCTGGCGGCGTTGGCGGCGGCGTGCGGCCTGGAGGCCGGGTGCGGCGGACGCGAGACCGTCGGCCCGCCCATCGAAACCCTGGTCGACGCCATGATGGCCGCCCGGCAGGCCGAGTCGCAGCTCCCGCCCCTGACGTACACCCACGGCGACTTCTCGGTCGAACACGCCTACCGCATCCAGGACGCCCTGACGGCCCGACTCGTCCAGCGGGGCCGCAAGGTCGCCGGCTACAAGGTCGGCTACGCCAGCCGGGCCTCGCAGGAGGCGTGGGGCATGACGGAGCCGGCCTACGGCCGACTGTTCGACTTCCAGCAGGTGCCCGACGGGGGGACGCTCTCCGCGGGTGCGTTCAACGCGTTCCACATCGAGGCCGAGATCGCGTTCGTCATGGGCAAGCGGGTGGGCGGACCCGTCGAGACCGTCGAGGCCCTCCGGCCGTACGTCAAGGGCGTCGCCGCGGGCCTCGACATTCCCGACGGGCGGTTCCGCCAGGACGAGGCGGAGCCGAAGGCGGCCGACATCGTCGCCTGCGGCGTGGGGGCCCACCGATGGGCCGTCGGCCCCGTGAAGGACCCCGCCGAAGTGGACCTCGACGCCCTCACGGGCACGTTGACGTGGAACGGGAAGCCGGTCTACTCGGGTCCGGCGACGGCCGTCATGGGCGGGCCGTGGAAGGTGCTCCTGTGGCTGGCCAACTCGCTCCACCAGCGGGGCTACGCCCTGGAGCCAGGCGACGTTGTCCTCACGGGCGCCCTCGACAAGGCGTTCGGCGGCGAGGGCGGCAAGGTCGCCGGCACGTACGTCGGTGACTGCGGGCCCCTGGGGCAGGTCCGCGTCGAGGTCGTCGAGGGCGAGTGAGACCGCACCCGGGCGGGGAGAAACGGACGATGAAGATCGCCATCGCGGCCGACCACGCGGGGTTCGGTTACAAGGAGGCCCTGAAGCCCTGGCTGGCCGAGCTGGGGCACGAGGTCGTCGACTTCGGCACCGCCGACCCCGACCCGGGGGACGACTATCCCGTGTTCATCCGGCCGGCGGCCGAGGCGGTGGCCCACGGCGACTGCGACCGTGGCATCGTCCTCGGCGGGTCGGGCAACGGCGAGGCCATCGTGGCGAACCGCGTCCCGGGCGTGCGGTGTGCCCTCGCCTGGAACGAGGACTCGGCCCGCCTTGCCCGTGAGCACAACGATGCGAACGTCCTGGCGATCGGCCAGCGGCTGGTGGCGAAGGAGGAGGCGTTTCGGGTCGTGCGGGTCTGGCTGGAGACACCTTTCGCCGGGGGCCGACACGCCCGCCGGATCGCCCTGATCGACGAGGCGTGAGGGAATGGGACGCCGTTGGCCGCATCAGTCCGCAGGCGGCGGCGGGTACTGGAGGACCCGGGCGGGCGGCCGGGCCATAGCCGCTTCGATGCGGAGCCGTTCGATGCCCGCCACGACCGCGTCGATCTGGTTCTGCAGCGGCTCGAACTCCGCCTCCATCTCTCGGTACGTGTCGAGGTCGCGCGCGGCATCGGCAGCCCGGGCCCGGGCCTCGGCCAGGCGGTCCTGGATCTCCGCCTCGGCTTCTCGGGCCTGTTCGTAGCGGCGCTCCAGGGCAGTGGAGAACTGACTGAGCACGGTGTCCAGCACCTCGACCAGGACGCCGTCGAGGGCCCTGCGGGCCTCGCCTCGGGTGTTCTCGAGCCGCTTGACCTCCGTGTGGTCCGGGCCGAGGCGGGCCCGGAGCTCCTCCAGCTCGGCCTCCAAGGCCCCGAGCCGTCCCGAGGCGGAGGCCACCTGCGCATCGTCGTAGAGCTGCTTCTCGACCTCGGGGTAGGCGGCCACGAGGTTCCCCGCCTCCCCCTCCTCGGCGGCCTTGGCAGCCAGTGCCTTGAACTGCTCCCACTCGGCCCGGGTCCGGGTCAGCTCGGCCTCCAGGGCGGCGTGCTCCTTCCTCAGGGCCTCCAGGCGGGCGGTGCTCTCGACGTCGCGGCCGTCCTGGACCACGAGGCCCGACTCCTGAAGGAAGGCCCGCAGCCGGTCGGCCAGCATCCGGGCTTGCACCTCCAGGGCGTCGCGGGCCTTCTGGAGCTCCGCCATCCGCTTCATCCGGGCCTGGGCTTCCTGCTCGGCGGCGTGCTCCACGTAAGCATCCAGGACGCGCGTGACGACGTCTCGGGCCACGACGGGACCAGAAGCGGTCAGGCCGACGCGGACCAGCGCCGTGCCGGGCACGGGCTCGACGACGAGGTCCTCGGCCAGACGCGAAGGCCCCTGCGGCCCGGCATAGCCCGCCGCTTCGAGGCCGACGTCGGAGGGTGTCTCCAGGGCCCGCGCCAGGACGGGCTCGGACTTCACTTCCAAGGCCACGTTTGCCGCACGCCGCGCAGCAGTTTGGGCGTTGCCATCGAGATCCTCGGCTTCGGGCCCGATCGAGAGGATGCCCTCGGCCGTGTAGCCGCCCCCCAGTCCGCCGCAGCCGGCCGCTGAGGCGGCCAGCAGGGCGGCAAGGGCGAGGGCAGGGGCCCCTGTGGGGTTCGGGCAGGTGGTGGGCTGTCCCATAGCTTGTGCCCCCCGGCGGTCGGTCGTGCCCCGCCGCCTCGCTCGCCCGACACACTATCCCGCCCGCCTCAGAGGCGAGCAAGGCGGCCGGCCTGTCTCTCCGTCCCGTCCGCTTACGGCAGGGGCGGCGCCGGGGGCGGCGGCACGTCGCCCGGCTCGCCAGGCTCGGCGCCCATGCCCATGTCGCCGCCGAGCTCGACTTCGGCGATCGCGTTCACGCCGTTGATCCCGGCGTTGTAGAAGACGATCATGAGGACGATGTTGGCGAGCCCGGCGAAGATGTTCACGAGCGGGACGAAGCCGCACAGCGTCAGGATGCACATCGCCAAGGCGATGCCCTCGGGCATGCGCGGCAGGGGGAGCCCCTTCATCTCGGCATAGGCGTTGTAGTCCTTCGTCCAGCCCCACCAGGCCTGGAACATCCAGTAGAGGTTGAACAGGGGGATGAACATGAAGCCGACGGCCTTGCCTGGCGTCGTCCGGGCCGGCCCGTCCTGGATGGCGTCCCACATCTTGTAGAGCAGCACGCAGATGATGACCACGCCGTAGATCAGGAACAGGAAGCCGATGCACACGAACGGCATACCGGCCTCTTCCTGCTCCTGAGCAGCTATTGCCCCAATGCCCATCAGAAGGACGTAAAGGACCATCGCCCCGATGATGGACCCCAGATAGAACCCCTTCGAAAGTGGTTGCATCGCACGTCTCTCCTTTCTTCCCGAGGGCACAGCCGGAATGGCCGGCCCCCACGATCGGGCCTCCCCCGGGCCTCCGGGCCGATTCAGGCCCCGGTCCCGAGGGCGTCACTCGCTGCCGCCGCATCGGCCCCGTGCCCGTGCGTGGCGGCGAGAAGACGGCCCATCACGTCCCAGACGATCCACTGTGTTCGGCGCGAGTACAGCGCGCGACTGGTCGAGTATCGGTGCGCAGATGAAACGTGGACCCGGCCCCAGGCCGCCGGGTCGTCCGCCGGCAGGGCGCGGCGTCGCCCGTCGCTGCCGGGGCGGCCCTCGAGGCGTGCCGAGGAGATGCGCCCCCCTGGTTCCCCGTGGGCCTATACCCTTTATGTGGTAGATGAGGGCGGCGTGTCAACACAAAATCGGCGATTTTTCACTTTCTTCCCCCTTGCAGACACGGTTCCGCACACTCGAGACGCCCGCCGGGGACCCGGCCGGCGCCGTCGCAGGCGGCAAGGAGGGTGCCGCCGATTCGCCTTGCTCCGACGCGCGGGGCGGCCTACAATCGCGGCTCGTCGGGCACGGCCGCCGCCTTGGCCCGCGAGAGGAACCGTCCATGGAGTCGATCCACGTCAGGGCCCGCACGCTTCCCGAGGGGTGGGAGACGGCCGTCCGCGAGTGCTGGCAGGCCGGGGCGCGGTTCCGGACCGAGTACGACAAGCCCGGCGACCCGGAGAGCCGCGACGTCGCCTGCCTGGTCCACGTCCGCGAGCCGTTCGCCGAGCCGCGGATCCACAAGGCCTTTCCCGGGGGCCTCGACGACCTGGAGGTCTACCGGGCCGAGGTCCTCTACGGCGTCCACGACCACTGGATCGCCCCCGAGGAGGGCAAGTGGGAGTACACCTATCACGAGCGGCTCTTCGCCTACCGCGTGCCGGGCCTGGCGGACCCCATCGACCAGGTGGCGGCGGCCGTGGAGAAGCTCCGCCAGGCCCCTCACACCCGCCGGGCCCAGGCCGTCACCTGGCAGGCGTGGAACGACGTGGGGATCGACGACCCGGCGTGCCTCCAGCGGATGTGGTTCCGCGTCGAGACCGACCCCGACTCCGGGGCGGACCGGCTGAACCTGGCCATCCACATCCGCTCGAACGACGCTTTCAAGGCGGCGTTCATGAACATGTTCGCCTTCACGGAACTCCAGCGGGAGGTGGCCCGGCAGGTCGGCGTCGAGACGGGCGAGTACCTCCACGTCGCCGACAGCTTCCACATCTACGGGTCCTACTTCAGCGAGTTCGAGGGGTTCCTGTCGCTGGTCCAGAAGCGGCCGGACCGGTACTGGACGACGGAGTTCGCCCGTCCGATGTTCGCCGACGGCGTGCGGCGGGTGCTGGCCGAGGACGACCTGCCCCAGGAGAAGCGGGCGATCATGGAAGCGCGCCTGAAGGAGCTCGGGTGACGTGAGCGATGGGTCCGAAGACAGTCGGCGCGACGCCGGCCGCATCGAGACCGAGCCGCAGTACGCCTCGCCGTTCACCGTCCGGGGGCGGGTGCGGAGCTTCCGTCACGCCTTCGCGGGCCTCCTGTTCGTCATGCGGAGCCAGCACAACGCGTGGCTCCACGCCGTGGCGACGGTCCTGGCGCTTCTGCTGGCGGGGGTGCTCCACGTCGCGGCCAAGCCCCTCGGTGCGGGCGAGTGGGCCGACCTCGTGCTGGCGATCCTCGTCGTCTGGGTCGCCGAGGCCTTCAACACCGGCCTGGAGGTCTTGAGTGATGCGGTGTCGGACCGGCGCCACCCGACGGTCAAGATCGCCAAGGACGTGGCCGCCGGGGCGGTGCTGATGGCGGCCATCGGGGCCGTGGCGGTGGGGGCGGTCCTGTTCGTGCCGCGCCTCGTGGCACTCGTCCGGCCGCTGCTGGAGCGGTAGCCGAGTTCGGGCTTGATTGCCGGCCGAATCGCAGTAGAATACCTCGTCTTCGGATCGGGGCGTAGCTCAGTTTGGAAGAGCGCTGCGTTCGGGACGCAGAGGTCGCTGGTTCAAATCCAGTCGCCCCGACCAAAACGCAAAGAGGGCCGTTCGGCGAGAACGTCGAACGGCTTTCTCTTTGCCAGGGCTAGACTTACGTCGCTCAAGGTACGGTTCAAACTGATGCACTCCAGAACCTCGCGACGACGCCTCCAGTTCGAACCGTGCCAGATGTCGACCAGGTTCTGGCTGAAGTCGAAGAGGCCGAGGGCCCGTTCTTGCAGCAGCGGGTCGTCCACGTTCGCTTCGTCGAGCCCCTTCTCCACCTCCTCCTGAAGGACCTTCAGTTCCGCCGACTTGGCGGCAAAGGCCGCCTCCTCGATGGCCCCCGCGAGGTAGCCGTTCAGGAGCCGGTCCTGCATGTTGGCCAGTTCGGTTCTGCGCTTCGAGAGGCGCCGGCGACGCTGGGCGGCGACCTCTGTCGCATCCTCGCACGATACCGCGACCATGTCGCGGACGAGGGCGGCCACCTCAGGCTCCGGGATGCGGATGGCGTCAAACTCCGCCAGGATGGCGGCCTCGACGTCGGCCTCGCGCCAGCGGACGCGGGGGTGGTCGTCCGGGGCATTGTTGTTGGCACACCGGTAGTAGACGTGGTCGTTGCGGCTGCCGTCGCGGAGTTTGCGGCGAATCCGCTCGCCCGTCATGGCGAAGCCGCAGCACGCACATCGCAGGATGCCCCCCGAAAGCATGATCTCGGGGTTGCCGGTCCGCCGGTTCCTGCCCTGCAGGAGGTCCTGGCAGGCCTCGAAGCAGGCCGGCTCGATCAGCAGCCGGTACTTGCCGCGGTAGACCTGGCCGTTGCGGTGGAGCTGCCCGATGTAGAACCGGTTGTTGAGGATGTAGCTGAGGGTGGTCGGCGTGAACCGCGGCTGGCTCGGGCGGTAGACGTGCCCCTCTTTCTGCAGCGTGTCGGCGAGTTGCTTGAAGGTGTACTGGCCGGTGGAATAGAGCTCGAAGAGGCGCGCCACGGTCTTCGACTGCTCGGGGTGCGGTACGACCGGTTCGTCGCGGTCGTCGACGTTCATGTAGCCGTAGGGGGCGAGACCCGTCGGCCAGCCCTGGCGGACCTTCTCGTCCATGCCCTTGAGGACTTCGGACCGCAGGTTGTCGCTGTAGTACTGGGCGACGGCGGCCATGACGTTGAACGACAGGGCCCCGGCCGCGCCCGGACCGAACTGGTTGTCGACGAAGGCGAGCTTGACGCCGCAGGTGTCCTCGAGTTCCTGGAGCCGGACGGCGTCCCGCATGTTGCGGCAGACGCGGTCCAGCTTGTGGCTCAGGATGGCGTCCAGGCCCTCGCGGCGGGCGTTGGCCCTGACCCACTTCACCATCTGGTTGAAGGCCGTGCGCTCGGCCCCGCGCTTGGCCGACTCGGCCACCACGAACTCCCGGACGATGGTCCATCCGGACTTCACCGCCTTGTCGCGCATCGCCCGGAGCTGGGCATCGATAGAATAGCCCTCCCGCTGCTCGCGCGACGACACTCGTGCCCACAGTACCACGTTCATTGGGCCTCCATCTCCTTTCTGGCCTTCAGCATCACGTCTATCAGCCTCTTGAGGTTCACCAGTATCTCCACCGCCTCGTCCTCGCTGATGGGCCGGCCGTAGACCTTGGACCAGACACCGATGGACCTTTCGATCCATTCGTCGGTAATCCAGGCCGTCGAGGGCGTCCGCCCGCCGGCCATCCCGCCAGGGACAAGTTGCTCATCCGGGGCCCGGAATCCAGGGGATTCCGGCTTTTTCCTGCGGCGACGAGGCGCCCTGATACGGCGTCGGGTGGTCGTGTTCATCGGTCCAACCACCCTTCCAGTCCCAGTTCCTCGAAGTGCTCGGCGATGCGCTTGATGGCCCGCTTCAGCGTGTACCACCCGCATCCCAGCCGCCGGGCGATCTCGTGCCGGGAACGTCCCTCGGCCAGGCTGCGGCAGATGAACTGCTCGCGCTCGGGCAACATCGCCACGGCGTGCCGGACATCGATGGCGAGGTGGTCCTCGTCGGCGTGGTGCGTGGGCTCCCCGCGGTGGCTGGCGAACTCAACGTGGGCCCGGTAACGCTTCGCCGTGCGGCGGACGAACAGCAGGTGGTTGTCGATCAGGGTCTGCAGAACGGTGCTTTCCTTGGCGCCGTTGGCCTTGACCGGGTCGTACCGGAACCGGCCGAGGACGAGGGCCAGGTCCTGCAGGAGGTCGGGCACCTCGTCCTCGTGGAACCCCATTCGCTTGGCCCGGCTGGTGATCAGTTCCACCTTCCACGGCTCCATGATCCCCTCGTACCTCGGCATGCGGTCGTCCATCTTCGGTCCTTTCATGCGTGAGCGTGCGGCGTCGCCGGGACCTCCCCGACGTCACGCATGAAGTCTCCGCCCGATTGGGGGCCAACGTCTCTAGGTCCGAAGATGTGTTTGGGGCCACAGATGCGCGGTTTCCTGCGCCGATATGGGGTCAAAAATGTGACCCCCAACCGCGCATATGTGTTTGGGGGTCATCCGGGAACAGCGACAAAAAGGCGGGCCGAGCGGCAGATAACCCTATCCCACATTATTCACGAAGGCTGACCGTTTGCGCATAACAAAGGCCGCCGAAGCCT
>CAZGKW010000012.1:0-95685 GCA_964526295.1 uncultured Anaerolineales bacterium | reverse complement strand
CCCGCCGCCCCTTGCCGTAGCGCTGTGGCCAGTCTTGCCCGCCGCGAGGTGCCCGCCGCCCCTTGCCGTAGCGCGGCGGGCAGTCTTGCCCGCCGCGGTGCCCGGCGCCCCTTGCCGTAGCGCGGTGGGCAGTCTTGCCCGCTGCGCGGTGCCCACGACTGGGCACCGCGCTACGGCTCTTGTGACTCCGGCCCCCCTTGCTCCAGCGCCCCTTGCCGTAGCGCGGCGGGCAGTCTTGCCCGCCGCGGTGCCCACGACTGGGCACCGCGCCACGGCCCTTGCGACTCTAGCGCCCCTTGCCGTAGCGCTGTGGCCAGCCTTGCCCATCGCGCGGTGTCCAGCGCCCCTTGCTGCAGCGCTGTGGCCAGCCTTGCCCGCCGCGAGGTGCCCGCCGCCCCTTGCCGTAGCGCTGTGGCCAGCCTTGCCCAGCGCGGTGCCCACGACTGGGCACCGCGCTACGGCCCTTGTGGATGATGGCGAAGTTGACAAAGTAGCCCTCAACCACCTTTCTTGAACAGGTCTCGGCGGGACATACAAGACGTCGGGGCCTGCCCATCAGCAGGCCCCTTTTCATGGTACGCGACGAGCCGAAAGCGTTTGTTCGGCTGGAGCGAAAACAGTGGGCAACCTACAGGATGTTGTGTCCAGCGCCGATTGGCAGCCCTATCTGTATGGCGCTCTCGCGATCTCCGCGGTCTTCCAACGTTTGAAAAGGGGTCCTTCGAGCCGCGCTGAAAAAGCGAGTCCGCCTAGAGGCTAGCTCAGCGATCGCCGGCGGAAAAGCAGCATCGCCAGCCCAACCGCAAAGGCCGAGTACGCCGCCGCATACAGCCCGGACCACCCCACGTAGGCCCAGGCGTCGGCCCAGGCCTGTGCCCCCGCCGGATCGGGGCCCCCCGGAGCGAGGACCCGGTGGGCCAGCATCTCGGTGATGTTGAAGATCTCCAGGAACGGGAGGACGCTCAGCAGGGCCTGGGCCGCCGCCTGCCAGATCGGGCCCGCCAGCCGCGTCGCCGACTCCACGAACACCATCAGGTGGCCCACCAGGAACGCCCCCAGCCCCAAGCCGACGCTGGCGGCCGTCGAGAGCCGCGTCGACAGCGCCGTCGCCACCGCCGCCAGCACCGACACCTGGAGGAACACCAGCGCCAGGCCCGGCACGACCGTCAGGGCCTGGTATATCTGTCGGGCACGGAAGGCCTCGATCTCGCGGCCGATCCCGGCGTGGGCGTACGGGCGCTCCAGAACACCCGCGTCGAGCTTCACCCGATAGTAGACCGACGCGACAAACACGACCCCCAGGACCAGGGTCGCCAGGGCCACCGCCGCCAGCACCCCCAGGTACTTGCCCAGGATGAAGGTCCCCCGTCCGAGGGCCTTCGACAGGACCGTGTGGGCGGTCTTGTCCTCGACCTCGCGGGCGATGCCCGTCGCCGCCGCCAGCAGCCCCGCCAGCAGGACGAAGAACAGGACGAACGCGAGGCCAAGCTCCTTGTACATGTCCGTATCTTGTGCGAAGGTGAAAAGCGGCATCGGGAGCGTCCCCAGCACCACCCCGAGGCCCGCCAGCAGCAGCAGCAGATAAACCGCCTGCCGCACCGTCTCGCGGAACGTGTTCAGGATGACGCCGAACAGTCGCATAGTGCCCTGGCGCTGTGCCGCGGCCGCCCCCGGCCGGGGGGCGACCCGCCTGCCCTGGCTCGGGCGGCGTGTCCCCGGAGCTGAGGCCCCGACAAACGCAGGCGGCGCACGACTCGGGCCGCCCTGCCCTCCGTCACGACCGGCCCCGCTCCTTCCTGCCCCGGTTCCTGGGCCGCCCTACCGCGTGTACTTGACGTCGAAGCCGGCGAACTCGGCCGTGGGCGGTTCGTCGGCCACCTGTTTTTCGCGGATATGGCCCCCCATCCGGCGGTCGATCCGCGAAAGGAGCTCCTCGATCTGTCCGGGGTCGCCCTCGGCGACCAGCTCGACCCGCCCGTCGGAGAGGTTCCGGACGAAGCCGGTCACGTCGAGGTCGGCGGCGGCCCGGACGGCGGCGTAGCGAAACCCGACGCCCTGGACCATCCCAGAGTAATGTACATGCCTCCTGCCGGCCACGCTGCGCCCTTCATTCCGTGTCGGCCCGTACGGCCGGCCTTCTTTCGCAAGCCAAGGTTACCCCACGCCGGCCCCAGCCGCAAGGGGCAACGAAGACCCGTTTCCTCCCCGCACAGGCCCGGCCACCTCTCCTGGCCTCCAACTGCGCGTCGCTCCCCTGACGGCCCGGCAGCCCACCTCCTTAGAACTCGCGGCACGAGCCCCACGGGCAGCTTGCCTGCCCGTCCAGTGGCGGGTCCCGGCGTACGTCGCAACCGGCGGCGCCCCCCGGTTTCATTCCGACAGGCGCTCTTATTAAGGACGGTGTTGCCAATGTCGCACATGGCGAGACACTGCGGGGCCGAAAAAGTGCCCAAATTGGGTCCGAAACTGCCACTTTAGCAAGTCGGGCTCCCACCGCACTTGTGACCTTACCTCTACCGTCCTCAATAGCTTTCGGGCCCTTCGGTCCTTCGCCGGGCGTGTCCCCGCGCGCTCGGCTTCGCAACGTCCCATAACCTTGAGCCGGGGGTGTGCGCTTCCGCTCGGCCCCGTCCGCGGGGGGGGGGCCGACCCGATTTGCCGTTGCGTCCCCTGCCCCGCGCGATACAATCCCCCGTCGGAGGGCCACGTGCCGATCACCGTCGCGGTAGCCAACCAGAAGGGCGGCGTCGGGAAGACCACCACCGCCACCACCCTGGCCCACGTCCTGGGCCTGATGGGCCGCCGCGTCCTCCTGGTCGACGTCGACCCCCAAGGCAACGCCACCAGCGGCGTGGGTGCGAGCGTCGCCGGTCGGAGCCCGGCCTTCGCCCCGCCGAGCGAGGCCGCCGCCCCGGTCGAAACCGAGTGGCACGGGGTCCACTGTCTGCCGGCCGGGCGCGACCTTGAGGGCCTAGCAGACCGGGCCACGCCGGCGACGTTCCGCGAGAACCTGGCCCGCACCGCCTCGGCCCGCTTCGACGTCGTCCTCGTCGACTGCCCCCCTTCCCTGGGGCCGCTGACGCGAAGCGCCCTGGCCGCCGGCGACTTCGTCCTCATCCCCATCCAGTGCGAGTACTATCCGCTCGAGGGGCTCGTCCAGCTCCTGGGGGCCGTCCGCCGGGCCCGGGCCCGGACGCACCGCCCCGCCGTCGCGGGCGTCTTGTTCACGATGTACGACCCGGCAGCCGAGCTGACCCGCGAGGTCGAGACCGAGGTCCGGGGAAAGCTCGACGAGCCGGTCCTTCGCACCGTCATCCCCCGCGACCCGGCGGTGGCCGAGGCGCCGAGCCACTGCCTGTCGGTCATCGACTACGCCCCGCGCTCGCCCGGGGCCCGGGCCTATGCCGAACTGGGTCTGGAGCTGGCCTGTGCCGGCGGCCCGCTCGCACCAAGGAGTCCCGACGATGGCTGAACGCAAGCTCGGACGCGGCCTGGACGGCCTGATGGAATCGATCGGCGCCGCCGAGGCGTCGCCCGGCGAGGCCCCCGAGCGGCCCCTCCCCTCGACGGCCCTGCCGGTTGAGCTGATCGACCCGAACCCGCACCAGCCGCGGCGGGGCTTCGACGCCGAGGAGCTGGGCCGTCTGGCCGACTCGATCCGCCAGCACGGGGTCCTTCAGCCCCTCGTCGTACGGCCCCACGGCGAGCGATATCAGGTGGTGGCCGGCGAGCGGCGGCTGCGGGCGGCCCAGGCAGCCGGCCTGGCCGAGGTGCCCGTCGTCGTCCGCGACGTCCGCGACCAGGAGATGCTCGAGATCGCCCTCATCGAGAACCTCCAGCGAGAGGACCTCGACCCCATCGAGAAGGCCGAGAGTTTCCAGGCGTATCTGGACACGACGTCGCAGACCCAGGACCAGGCGTCGAAGCGGCTGGGCATCGACCGCGCGAGCATCTCGAACTTCGTTCGGCTGCTGGAGTTGCCCGAGGACGTTCGGTCGCTCATTCGGAGCGGGCGTGTGGCGATGGGCCATGCCCGGGCCCTGCTGACCCTCCGGGACCCCGCGCGTCAGGTATCGCTGGCCCAGCGGGCCGCCCGGGAGGGCCTGAGCGTGCGGCAGATCGAGCAGCTCGTGGCGGCGGGGTTCGCTGGAAAGCGGCGGATCCAGGCCCGCGCCCGGCCTCCGAAGTCTCCCCACGTGCGGGCCGTCGAGACGCGTCTGCGGGAGGTGCTGGGGACCAAGGTGGACGTGAAGGAAGGGAGGAAGCCGGGTTCGGGCCGGATCACGATCGAATTCTACTCCGCGGATGATCTGGACCGCATCCTGCGGGTGCTTCGCGGCCGTCCAAGCTGAGCGTCGTCACGTCGGTTCGGCTCCGGCCGGGGCTCGCCCTGCCCTGCACGTTTTTTGTGCGATGTTCCACGTGGAACATTGCACAAAAAATGTGCAGGGCCCCCGGGCAGGCGACGCCCTGGCCACCAAGACGCCAACGACCCTCCGCCCCCATGCCGCCGACCCAAGCCACCGACTGCCCGAGACTGAGCCACGGCCCCGCGCGTCGTCGGCCGGCGGCTATTCGACACGCCTCACCCGCAGGACTCCACTCGCCCTGCCTCCGCCCCTGTCGCAGACTCGTCTGAACGGCCCCTTCCATCGCGTTGCCGTGCATAGTCAGCCGACCGCAAGAGACCACGTCAGGGTAGCGCAAACAGATCCAATCAGCCCTCCGGCTGCCTTCCAGGCCCCTCCGCATACAGGCCTCGGGTCGTTATGTACCGTTCTACCGCCTCGGGCACCAGGCCGGTGATCTGCTCGCCCGCCGCTCGCAGCCGCCGTATCCGGGTGCCGCTGATCGGAACGAGCGGGGCGTGCACCCGCCGGGCCAGAAGCTCGTCCACGACCTCCTCGCCCAGATGGTCCCGCAGGGGACCCAGATCGATCTGCTCATCCACGGGCCGAGGCAGCGGCACGACCGTGGCCAGGTCGAGGACCTCGCCGATCCGCCTCCACGTGTGGAGCTGCGGCAGGTTGTCCTCGCCCACCAGCACGACCAGCTCCGCCTCCGGCCCGAACCGCTCACGGAAGTCCTGGAGCGTCAGGACGGTGTAGCTCGGCTCCGGCCGGGCGACCTCGACGTCGGAGACCTCGAACCGGGGCAGGGGGGCGGCGGCCAGCTCGCACATCCGGAGCCGGTCCTCGGCCGGCGCCGGCTCGTGACGCGGGCGATGGACCGGCGAGTCGGCAGGCACCAGAAGCAGCCGGTCCAGCCGCCACTCGTTGAAGGCGTACTGGGCGGGGATGACGTGCCCGTAGTGGACGGGGTCGAACGTGCCGCCCAGGATGCCGATCCGCTGCCGGGTCATGGGGCGAGAGTATCGGCGGGGGACGGGAAGGTGTCAAGCGGCGGCCCGGTCCGCGGTCGCCGGCTTGACGAGGAATGGCGCCCGTGCGGCGCGCGCCGCCGGTCTGCGAGCGGCCTTGCTCACAACGGGCAGCTTGCGTCGCCGGTCGAAGCGGGGTATGATTCCGTGCGGAGGAGCCTACGCGATGCCGAGACGTCTGCTGCCGGTTGCCACAGCCCTGGCCTTGGCGCTCGCCGCCTCGGGCATGGTCGGCGAAGGGTCGGCGGCCGAGGCCCAGGAGGACGCGCCGGCCGCCGAGGCGCCGGAGAAGCCGGACGGTGCCCGGCCTGCCGCCGGGCCCGACATCACGTTTATCGATTGGCCCGAGGAGGAGGACGACGACGACGATGCGTCCGGCCGCTCGCCGGCCAGCCCGTTCGGCCTTGAGGCGAGCGTCCTGCGACGCGATGCGGTGCCGGGTTACATCGAGCTGTCGGACGGCCGGAAGGTGCCCGGCAAGATTTACACGACGCGGGCCAAGCGGCTGGATGTCCACAACCTCGAGCGGAGATTGGACGAGCACGTCCCGGTGCCGGCGATCAAGTCGATCGAGGCCGTCGTCGAGTGGGAACGCATCGAGAGGCAGTGGCGGTTCAAGGAGGCCGGCAGCCCGGAGAAGGTCTACTCGGGCCGGACGTACCCGGCCCGGATGCTCGCCTGGCGGCTGACGCTCCGCAACGACCACGTCATCACGGGCCACATCCTCGGCCAGCCGCTCTATGTCACCCGGGAAGGCGAGACCGAGCGGTGGGTCCTGCACAAGCGGCAGAAGGGGCCGATCGGCGGGACGCTGGAGGACCTCCTCTACATCCGCCGCGTCGTCTTCGGCAAGCCGGCCTACGCGAAGGCCGTCAAGGAGATGCACGCCAAGGCCGCCGCCGAGGCGGACGGCGAGGGGGCGCCGGGGTCCGATCGGCCCGGGAAGGGCAGGGGGTCGGCCGACGCGGCGTCGCCCTGAGGGCGGGCCCGCCGGTCAACCGGGTCCGCGTTTTCCTTGGCACGGCCGGTCCGGCGGCGCCTATAATCCCCCGGCCGCCGCGGAGCGACGCTCCATGCATACATTATATATTGATCCGTTTTGCGGCGTGGCGGGCGACATGCTCCTGGCGGCCCTGCTGGATGCGGGCCTGGAGGAGGGGCCGCTGCGCAGCGTGCTAAGGGCTTTGCCCATAACGGGTTACGAGATCGACGTCCGCCGGGAGAAGCGCCGCGCCCTGGCTGCGACGCGGTTGGTCGTCACGCCCGGTCCGGCAGCGGACGGGCCGCATCGGCACCTGGCCGACGTCGAAGAGATCGTCCGCCGGGCGGACCTGCCGCCGGGCGCGGACGGGCGGGCCCTCGCCGTCTTCCGCCGCCTGGCCGAGGCCGAGGCGAAGGTCCACGGCACGACGCCCGACCGGGTCCACTTCCACGAGGTCGGCGGGGTCGACTCGATTGTCGACATTGTCGGGACGTGCACGGGCCTGGCGCTGCTGGGCGTGGAGCGAATCGTCTGCGGCCCCGTGCCGCTCGGGTCCGGGACGATCGAGACGGCCCACGGGCGTCTGCCGGTGCCGGCGCCGGCCACGGTGGAGCTTTTGAAGGGCGTCCCGACGCGGCCGGGCGAGGAGCAGGGCGAGCTGACCACGCCGACCGGTGCCGCCCTCGTCTCGACGCTGGCGGACGCGTTCGGTCCGTCGCCGCCGATGACGATCGAGGCGGTCGGCTACGGGGCGGGATCGCGCCAGGGCGAGCGGCTGCCGAACGTCGTCCGGGTCCTCCTCGGGCCGTCCGCCGCGGCCGAGGGGGCCGACGCCGACGCCGTCTGGCTCCTGGAGGCGAACCTGGACGACGCGACGGGCGAGACGCTCGGGGCGGCGGCCGAGGCGCTGTTCGAGGCGGGGGCCCTGGACGTCTGGATGACCCCGGCGACGATGAAGAAGGGCCGGCCGGGCGTCGTCCTTTCGTGCCTCGCGCCGCCGTCCAGGTGGGCGGAAGTAGAGAGAGATATGTTTAGTCATACGGCGACCTTCGGCGTCCGCCGGACGCTCGTGGAGCGGACGAAGCTTCGGCGGGGGCCCGTCACGGTCGCGACGCCCTACGGCCAGGTGCGGGTCAAGGTCGGCCGCCGGGGCGGGCGGACCGTCGCGGCCCGTCCCGAGTACGAGGATTGCCGGCGGCTGGCCCGGGAGGCCGGCGTTCCGTTCCTGAAGGTTTTCGAGGCGGCCCTGGCGGCCCGTCCGGCGGAGGAGGTGCTTACCGGGAAGCCGCCCGCCGCCGCTTCGTCCCAGCCTGCGTCCGCCCAGAGCGAGTGAGTCGCCCGTGACCATCCCCCAATGGATCCTGCTCGTCCTGCTGGCCCTGAACGCCCTGATGTGGATCGTCCGGGCCATCGGCGTCTACGCCGTCGAGGCCATGGGGCCGGTCCTCGGGCGCGATTCCTACGCCGACCTCCGCGATGCCGGCCTGGTGTCGATCATCGTGCCGGCCAAGGACGAGGAGGCCAACATCGGGGCGGCCCTGGAGACGATCCTGGCCCAGGCCTACCGGCACCTGGAAGTGATCGTCGTCAGCGACCGGTCGACGGACCGGACGGCCGAGATCGTCCGCGAGACGGCCGCCCGCGACGAGCGGGTCCGGATGATCGAGGTCGAGTCGCTGCCGGAGGGGTGGTTCGGCAAGCCGCACGCCCTGTCGGTCGGGGCGGAGGCGGCCCGGGGGGACTATCTCCTGTTCGTGGACGCCGACTGCCGCCTGGAGCCGCACGCCGTCCGGGCGGGGCTGGGCTTTCTGATCGCCCGGGAGGCGGACTGCCTGAGCCTGTGGCCGGTGCTGGAGATGCGGGGGTTCTGGGAGAACGCCATCGAACCGGTGGCGGCGGCGATCATCGCCGTCTGGTTCCGACCCAGCCGCGTGAACAGCCCCAAATGGCCCACGGCGTTCGCGTGCGGCCAGTACCTGCTCATCCGTCGCGGGGTGTACGGGGCGGTCGGCGGGTGGGAGGGGGTCAAGGACGAGCTGGCCGAGGACGTGGCCTTGGCCCGTGCGGTGAAGGGGTCGGGCCATCGGCTGCTCAACGGCGTGGGGGGCGACCTGTATCGGACGCGGATGTACGAGAGCCTGAAGGCCCTGTGGCACGGATGGACGCGGATCTACGCCGGGACGTTCCGGTCGGTGCCGTTCCTGGCGGCGGCGATCGTGATGATCCTCCTGTTCTCGGTGCTGCCGGTGGCGGGACTGGCGGGGACGGGTGTCGCCCTGGCCGCCGGGGCAGGGGGGACGTGGCTGTGGGCGTGCTTCGTCCTGGCGCTCGTCGCGACGGGGGCCCTCCTCGTCACGGTCCGCTGCGCGTACGTCATCGGCCGCGTCAACGGGTGGTACGTCCTCCTGTACCCGGCGGTGATGGGGGTGGTGCTGGCGATGCTGGGGGCGGCCGTCGCGCAGGTGGCGGGCCTGGCGCGGGTACACTGGCGGGGCACGGCGTACAAGAACGGGCGGGTGGTGGACTGATCGGCCGGCGCCAGGCCCGAACGGCTTGGGGTGCCCGCTCGTCGCGCCCTCCTGCGGGGCCGCCCGTCACAGACCTGCCGGGGGGCCCCCATAGGGCCGCTTGCTCCAGAATCGGGCGCTGCCGGGCAGACCGCTCTCGTATAGTAGTACAGGAACGTCCGCGAGAAGGGGGCCGGCCATGAAACGTCTCACGATGCTCGCCGCTGCGGCGGGACTGGCGGCCGCGACCGCCGCGGTGTGGGCCAAGCCGGCCGGCGACGCCGAAGCGGCGCCCGCCAAGGCGCCCCAGTCGGCCTCGGCCGCCGGGGCCGACGTGGAACCGCAGACGGCCGCCGAGAAGGCCGCCGCCGAACGCAAGGCCCGCCTGGAGCGGGAGCGGCAGGTCCGCGAGTACTACCGGGTCCAGCGGACCCTTCGGGCCCGGCCGCGGCGCGGGACGCAGCTCGAGGACGTCAACCTCAAGAACGCCCTCCAGCTTCTCGGCGAGATGGGCAACTTCGGCGTCGTCTTCGACCCGGAGCTGGAAGAGCGCGGCATCGACCTGAACGTCCACCGGGTCACGCTGAACCTGTCGGGCCTCTCCTACGAGCGGGTCCTGCTGCTGGTCCTGCCGGCCGAGCTGGGCTATAGGATCGGCCCGGGCTACGTCCTGATCACGACGCTGGAGAAGTCGTGGCTGCCGCTTCGGGTGGCGTCGTACTCGATCCGGATCGTCCTGGCGGAGGTGCCGGACTTCGAGGGCCCCAGGATGGACGTCGGGGAGCTGACCTCGGGCGGAGGCGGCGGGAGCGGCGGACTCGCATTCGAGAAGCTCTTCGGCGACGTCCCGGCCGAGCACCTCGACGACGAAGGCCGGGCCACGCCCGAACGCGTGATCGACATCATCCTGAAGCACGTCCGCCACGAGAACGACCGGCGGATCGCCCGGTGGGAGGACGAGGGCGGCCCGGCGTCGATCCAGTACCTCCAGGGCCGGCTGATCATCTCGCAGACCCCCGAGGGACACCGGGCCGTGGCCGAGGTCCTGGCCCGCCTGGGGGCATAGCAGCGGTCCTCGGACTCGGATCGACAGCGGCGGTCGCCGAGACCGCGGAGAACCGAGCAAGGTCCTCCCGAATCATCCAAGAGACGCCGTGAGGGGGGGGGCGCTGCGCGGCGGGTGCGGAGGGCCGCCGCGTGACACGTCCACGCAGCAGGGGGACCGTCGATTGACGCGGGGCATTGCGGCGGCGTATCATCACCGCCCGACGCGCCGGCGGGGCCGGCCCCTCACGTCCATCTGACTGGAGGCGTAAGCCATGACACGCTCGGGACTTCCGTCGCTCTTACTCGGCCTGGTCCTCGTCGTCGCGCATGCGGCCGGTGCCGCCGCGGCCGACCTCAAGCCCGGCGACCCGACGCCGAAGCCGTCCGGCCCGCCGCCGAAGAAGCCCGAGGGCGACGGATGGGTCTCGCTCTTCAGCGGCAAGGACTTCGCCGGCTGGACCCGCAACAAGGGCGGCGAGGGCCAGGAAGGCATCAAGTGGAAGGTCACCGACGGGACGATCGAGAACGACGGCACCGCCGGGCATACCCTCTGGACCGAGCGGGAGTTCGCCGACTTCACTCTCCACGTCGAGTGGCGGTTCACGCGGATGAGCAGCCGGCCCTACACGGCCCCCATCATCCTCCCGGACGGGGGCCTCAAGCAGGACGCCGACGGGAAGACGATACGGGTCAGCTTCCCGAACGCCGACTCCGGGATCTTCGTCCGGGGCGGGCCGCAGATCAACATCTGGTGCTGGCCGTGCGGGTCGGGCGAGCTTTGGAGCTATCGAAACAATAAGAACATGCCGCCCGAGGTCCGGGCCGCCGCCGCCCCGGACGTGAAGGCCGACCATCCGCCGGGCCAGTGGAACGCCTTCGACATCACCGCCCGCGGCAGCGTCCTGACGGTCGTCCTGAACGGCAAGACGGTCATCGAGGGGGCGGACCTGCCGGGCCTGCCGCCCAAGGGGCGGATCGGCCTCCAGAACCACGGCGGCGTCAACCCGAAGACGGGCGAATCGGGCAGCGCCACCTCCTTCATCCAGTTCCGCAACATCTGGATCAAGGAGCTGAAGGGCGGAGAGGGCGGCGACCGCGAGGGGAAGGCGCAATGAAGGGCCGTCGCCGTTTGAGTCGCGGCGCGATGGCCCTGCTCGCGTTCCTCGCGGTCTGCTCCAGGTGCCCCCCGGCGTGGGCCCTTCGAAGCGGCGAGAAGGCCACCTGGGCCAAGACGACGAAGGTCGGCCCCGACGCCGAGGCGGGCGGCTGGTTCATCAACCTCGGCATCACCGGGGCACGGGCCAGGCTGCCCGAGGACGCGCCCACCGTCCTGGAGGTCGCGTTCGTCTTCGACAACACGCCCGCCGCCGGACGCCTCCAGGTCGGCGACCGCATCGTCGGGGCGAACGGAAAACCCTTCACCACGCCGCACAAGTTCGGCTACGGCGTCGGGAAGTTCGGCTACGAGGGGCCGATGATGGACTTCGGCGACGCCCTGGAGGCGAGCCAGGGCCCGAAGCTCAGAGGGCGGCTCGTCCTGGCCGTCGTCCGCGACGGGGGGCCCCGCAAGGTCGAGCTCGAGCTGCCGACGACCTACGGCCGCTTCGCAAAGACGTATCCCTACGATTGCCCCAAGACCGACCGCATCCTGGAGGAAGCCTGCGCGTATCTCGCCCGGAAGCAGCGGCCGGACGGCCTGTGGCACGGGCGGCCGCACATCAACACGTTTGCCGCGCTGGCCCTGATGGCGAGCGGGCGCGCCGAGTACCGGCCCGCCGTCGAAAAGGCCGTCCGGGCCATGGCCGGGATGACCGGCCCGGAGCTCGACTTCCGCGGCTACAAGTGCTGGCACTACGGCCTCTACGGGACGGTCCTGGCGGAGTACTACCTCCTGACGGGCGAGGCGTGGGTCCGGCCTGAACTGGAGGAGATCAGCACCTGGCTGGCCGCCGCCCAGGCCCCCCGCGGCGGGTGGGGACACCGACCCTGGGACGACGAGGGCAAGATCAACGGGTACGGACCAATCAACATCATTACCATGCAGGCCAAGATGGCCTGGTCGCTCCTCCAGAGGTGCGGCATCGAGGTCGACCTCCGCCGCTACCGGGCCGCCCACGACTTCGTCGTCCGCGGCACGAACGCCAGGGGCTACGTCTGGTACAAGGACGGCGGGGCGAACAACCCCAAATACGCCGACATGGGCCGGACCGGCGCGGCCGTCCTCGCGCATTACCTTTCGCCGACGGGCGGCCGGGAGTACCGCGAGTACGCCCTCCGCGGGGCCCGGTGCATCGGCGACCATCCCGACACGTTCCCCGACACGCACGGGTCGCCCCTGATCGGGATGGTGTGGACGGCCCTGGGGGCGGCGGTCGACCCGCCCAGCTTCCGCAAGCTCATGGACCACAATCGGTGGTCGTTCGCCCTGGCCCACTGCCCGGACGGGACGTTCTACTACCAGCCGAACCGGGACAACAATCCGCAGGACTTCGCGGCGGCCCCCCGTCTGGCGGCCACGGCCGCCACGGCCCTGGTCCTCTCGGCGAAGGACCGCAGCCTTCAGATGACCGGGGCGGCGCCTGCCGCTGCGGTGCTGACGGCGGCGCCCCGACGTCGGGGTACGGACGCCCCGATCCGCCGCGCACACGCGATGGGATGGAAAGAGAGTCGTCCATGATTGAAATACAACGCTACGACGCGGCGGCGGGCCCGCCCGGCCCAACGGAGCCTTGCCGCGCCGCCATATTTCGCGATCCTGCGGGCATTACGCCCCAGGCAATACGCTTGTTTTGGGCCTAGTTGGCCCTCTCGGCGAGGACGTGTGCTTCGAGTTTACCGACCTGGGCCGTACTGTGCTGCACGAGGTGTGGGAGCAGACCGAGGCCTTCGACATGGCCTCGCCGGAGGCTAGGGCGGCTTGGCAGCAGGTTGCCCGCAAGACGCGCTAATCCGGACTAGCTGTTGTGGCCACGCGCCGGGGCTTCCGGCGGCATAGCAACAGCCGCTGCATCGCTGCTCACTTGGGGCGGGGCCACGGCCGCCTGCCCCTTGCCCCGCCCCGGAACGCCACCGTGAGCCCCCGGTTGAGGCTGCGCTTTGCGCCGTTGGCCGTCCGGGGCCGACGCCGGACGCGGCCGGGAAAAACCGTATTGTGTCCCCGGATTTCCCCTGTTCCCCGACAAGAATGATCCGGACGGCCCGCAGAAAAAAAAGACACTTAGTGTCTTTTTTCTGCGCCTAACCAGGTGTGGATAAAGGGCTTAGCTTCTACCAAAAAGACACTTAGTGTCTTTTTCTTGACCAAGGGGAAATCGCTTCCTGTGGTCGTGGCGCACGAGGTGGGGCATGTGCTCGGACTCGAGACGCCGGTATACACCGGGAGCCTCACCGTCTGGCAACCGGATCCGAACAAGGACGGGATCATTGGATGGGAAAGACCCGACACGATCCCCTGCTGGAAACAGTGGTTTGACCTGAAGCAAGGCCCTCCGGACCGGTTCTCGCATGAGCACATTAGAGACCTCAGGGAATCGGCGGGCGACTAACCTTACGGAAGGGGCTCTGTTATGGCACCGCATCTGGTCGTTGGGCGTGTGCTACCTGTTGTGCTCTGCACGGTTATTCTACTCGCGATGAGTGCCTTAAGCCAAGAGCCATCCGGGCGGCTTGAGCTCCACCTGAGAGCCAATAAGGCGCGCTACATCTGCGGCGAGCCAATTGTGCTGCGAACAACGATGGCCAACCCGTCGCAAGCGCATTTCACATCTCGGCGGCCCACGATTCGGTGGGACTCCCGGGACGGATACAGTCTCGATATCGCGCTGGGCGAGGAAAGTGAGTTCAGGCGGCTCTGGGACCTCGAGGTGGTCCGGAACATCAAGCCTTCGCCTCGGCCCATCGAATACGACTTTTACACCGAGCGCCACTGGGTCCCCGGGACGATTGAAGCGGGCCAGCGGTATGAACGCACCGACCTGCTGGTCCTGCCGAAACCGGGTCGCTACCGGGTTCGGGCCAGCATCGTCGAGGAAAAGGAGTTCCGGTTCGTCTCCTCGCCGGTCTCGGTCGAGGTCTTGCCTCTGGCCGAGGTGCCCGACAGCATCGCAAAGCTGGGTGACAGAGTGTTCGCTCTCCGTCTCGGGCGAGCTCTTGTGGAAGCCCACTACGCACAGCGGATCATGGGAAGTACGGGGCCAGACGGCAGCCTCGGCCGAAAGGCCTTTGATGACGTTGCGGCGACCATCATCGAACAGCACCGCGGGAGCGCCTTCCGAGAGACCGTCATGTACGCCGACATCATCGACGGGCTCGGCGCGGACCATCTTGAGCGCGAGGCGGCGCTCGAGCGCAGCAAGGCCTTGGGCCGGCAGTTCATCAGGGAGTATCCCCAGTCGCTGTTGCTCCCGGACGTCTATTACACGCTGTTCCGGTGTCACGTGCAGCAGAAAGAGCCCGAGAAGGCGGCGGCGGTCCGGGCCGAGGCCTTGCCGAAGTTCCCGAACGCGACGGTCCTTCGGACCGTCCGCGAGTTCGACCTCGACAAGATTCGCCAGCCACAGCAAGGCGCCGAGGCGCCCCCTTCCCGCGGCAAGGGCGTCACGGTCGTCAAGCCGCGGACCGAGGACAAGAGTGAGGAAGGGGATGCACCTGCGAAGAAGGATTCGCCGGAGAAGGGCGATTGACCCGCCGGCGGCGGGTTTCGCCTGTTCCCGGGCAAGAATGATCCGGACGGCCCGCAGCACCGCAAGGTGAAATGCGTCGCCGACCTGGGGCTCCCCGTGGAAGAACCCAACGCCATGCACGTCTACTTCCGCGGGAAAAAAAAGACACTTAGTGTCTTTTTTCTGCGCCTAACCAGGTGTGGATAAAGGGCTTAGCTTCTACCAAAAAGACACTTAGTGTCTTTTTCTTGACGGTTTCGCGAGACGTCCTGGCGGCTCGGGGGCGGCGGCATCCGGAACGTCCTGTCAGGACGATGTTCCGGGGCAATGCTGCGGGCACGAGGCGCAGGACCGGAGACCGGAGGGGCCGCTTTCCCTGTCGTGCGCGAAACGAAAGCGGTGTCGACGCCGGCTGGCGCGGGCCCTGCCACCGCACTCCCTGGAACGGCAACGCACGGCGAGACCCCTTGAGTGCGCTTCGCTCCGCTCGGGGTGACGGCAGGCGGCGGCCGAAGGCCGCCGACACCCTCACCCGTTCCCTCTCCCGTCAAGGGAGAGGGTATGTAAGGAGTGCCGCGCCCGGCGGGAGCGGCGACCACGGAAAAAAAAGACACTTAGTGTCTTTTTTCTGCGCCTAACCCGGTGTGGATAAAGGGCTTAGCTTCTACCAAAAAGACACTTAGTGTCTTTTTCTCGTTCGACTCAGAGACAGAACGTCCAACGCCGAACGTCCAACGCCGAGCGCTCAACGTCCAACGCCGCCGACTCCAGGCACGGTGCTCGATGCCGATGCCTGACGGACCACCGGCGCGTCTCGGGCCTGGGGCCGCTCCGCGGGGAGCCCGGCCGCGCGTCCCCGCCGACTTACATCGGCGGCCCGGCTCGCCCTCGCCCGACACACGCATGCTTTCCCTCTCCCAGCGTCGCCAAGGCTATGCCGTGCGAGCCCGTCGAGGGAGAGGGGACATAAGGAGCACGTCGGGACGCCCGCTCAGTCGCCGCCGAGGAGCTTCCTGAACCCTTCGCCGACCTTCTCCAGGTCGGATTTCTCTCCGTCCTTCTCTTCCGGCTGAGCGTCCTTCGTGGGGTCTTCCTCGTCGGCCCCGCCGCCGAGGAGCTTGCCGGCCCCCTCTCGGACCTTGTCCCAGACGCCTTTCTTGAGCTGTTCGGCGACGTCGCCCTCGGGCCGCACGTCGATCGACGCCTCCTTCTCATAGAGCGAGGGGTGGCTGGCGAGGTCCTTGCCGCGGATGGTCACGGTCGGGAGGTCCTCGTAGAGGACGACGCCGGAGGCTTCGAGGTCGCGGATGACCCAGGTGGGGTGCCTGGCCAGGTAGTCCTTGGCCGAGAGACGGAGGTAGCCCTTCAGGCGTGCCGCCTCGGCCAGTTCCTCCGGCGAGGGCTCGTCCTTGGCCGGGTCGACCTTCCGGAGAAAGTCCCGGACCTTGTCGATCTTCTCCTTCAGCCGCTTGATACGTTCCAGGTATTCGCGGACCGACCCGAGGCCGCCTTCCGGCAGCGGCGGCAGGAGCGGCTCGTCGTCTTCCGGCGGGCGATAGACCTCGCCGGGCCCCTCCCGCGGCACGTCGAGGCGGGTGCTCGCGCTCCGGACCGAGTCGAAGACGAACCGCTTGGCCAGCAGGTCGGCGATGCTGAAGTCCGCGACGATGCGGTCCGACCGGACCTGGTTGTGCGTCGGGCGGGCCGGGTCGGTGACCTGGAGTCCCTCGACGACGAGCCGCCCTTGGGCCAGGGAGAGGTGGGCCTTCTCGACGTTGACCTCGGCCCCGGCGGCCTGGGCCAGGCCCGCCTCGAGGCCCCGGCGGGCCAGGTGATCGAGGAACACGAGCTGGAGGATGACGATCAGCATCAGGACGATGCCGCCGGCGATGAGGCGGCTGGTCTTGAAGAGCGGCTGGGGCTCGTCGGTCTGGCCGGGCTTGCGTTTGCCGACGGCGACGCGGACGAGGAACTTGACCACGGGATTGGCTGCGACCTTCCGGACCCTCTCGCTTTTTCCGTGGGAGGCCCTCATGCGGGTCTGGGCCTGCCGGATGGCGGCGGCGACGGCGATGCCCAGGCCTCCGCCGACCACCAGGATGATCGGGACCGCCCCCAGGACGCAGTAGACGTGGAGGTCCAGCAGGGCGAGGACGGGCGTGTCGGCCAGCTTCCGGACGATGCCCACCAGGCCCGCCGTGTGCATCAGGAAGTAGCCGATTCGGAACGTCACGGGGGCGAGCACGAGGCACAGGCCCTTGCCGAGCATGGCCGAGAGGCCCGCCAGGCCGCCGTTGGTGTTGAGGATGAGCAGCAGGACGAGGCACCCCAGGAGCGTCAGGTTGACGCCGGGGACCATGCCGACGGCGAAGCCGAGGAGGACGGCCAGGACGATCTGGGGGGCCTTGGCGCCGCCGCGGAGGGCCTTGAGGAGCTTTCGCACGAGTTTGACGGGGTTCATCGGTGGCCTTTCTGTGGAGGGCGGCCCGGCCACGGCGAGGTCCGAGGGCCGCCTTTGAGGAAGCGTAGCGGGTTGTCTTGTGGGGGTCAAGCGGTGTGGGCGCGGGCCGGGCCGGAGCGAGAGGGGGCCCTCGTGCGGCCCCGATTCCGATACCAGGCGTCACCCGATCGGTCGCCGGCCGCACCCGCTCGCCTTGCAGCTTTCCGTGGCCGGCCGGATGCCCGTGGCGCCAAGCGTGTCTCGGGGGGAATCGGCGACTAGCGGAAATGGAGCGCCCCCTTAACGCGACGCACACAGTCGTCGGCTACACTGCTGATGCGAGGGGGGTTCCGCTTTCCGGCCGGTCTCGGTGCATGGACGTTCTGGTCGGCAAGCAGAACCGGGGGCTTCCAGCCAAGTTCTTCCAGAGGGGGCGTGCGGGGGCGCACGTCCATCCACTTGCGGGCCCTTGGCCGGCGATTGGATAGGGCTTGCACCGCCCCGCCCGGCGGGGGGGCCGCAGACAACGTGAGGACGGGACAAGGGGTTTGTCCGGGCGGAGGAGTAAGGAGGCCGAATGGGCTAACAGAACAAAAACGAGCGAGTAACCAAATCCACACAGTTGGACAATAGGCTCTCGCTTCTCGAGAGGGTTTCGGTTGGTTCGTCCGCCCGGAGGGAAGGCGGGCCCGATTGAGAGAGAGTCGCAACGTGGCAAGACCGAGGAGGACAACGATATGAGGAGCAAGGCAAGTGCAACGGCGGCCGTCGTGCTGCTGGTGCTGGCCATCCAGTCGGCGGGCCTGGCGGCCGTACCGCCGGGGTTGAAAGTCATCACGGCGCCGCCCCAGACGGACGTCATGGTTTCCTACCCGTTCAATCCGGTGATCGAGGAGACGTTGACGGTCAACGGGGCGCCGGCCGGCACGTCCCTGCCGCTGACCGGCGGGGCCCTGGCCGGCAAGGATTACGGTCGCGGCGGCGAGCAGACGTTCTACGTCCGCTTCATCAGCGGCGGCTCGGCCGGTCCGGAAGGGGCCTGGAGCACCATCATCGGCCACACGGACAACGATCTGACCATTGGGAACGCCGCCCTGGCCGCCCTGGTGGGCAACGGCGACTCGTTCCGGATCTACAAGCACCGCAAAGTCCGCGACGTGTTTCCGCCCAGCATGCTCGGCACGTCGTACCTGAACGGCACGCAGGTCCTGTTGTTCAACAACGCGGCCAATCAGCAGTTCAAGCTGGGCCAGATTTTCACGTACATCCAGGCCGCCGACCAGTTCATCGGCGCCGGGATTGCCGACACCATGACGTTGGAGCCGGATTCGGCGTTCATTCTTCGTAACGGCAGCACCACGAAGACGTTGACGCTGTTCCTGGCCGGCACGACGCCGGACTACAAGGTCAAGCGCGTCCTTCCCGCCGGCGCGGTCAAGGACATCCTGATCGGCCCCGGGTATCCGGTTGACCTGCCGGTGCTGCTGACCGGTCTGGGCACCGTCCCCGGACGCCAGGTGGTGGTGTTCGACAACAGCGGCGTCGGGCAGTTCAAGGTCGGGCAGATTGCCTCTTGGGTTGGGACCGTGTGGGCGCCGGCGCCGCCGGACATCGACGGGGCGGGCGGTTTCATCTTCCGGCAGAACGGCGACGCCGGAGGTGTGGTTTCGGCCGTCAAACCTTACTGACGAACTTGGGAGGATAAAGTGATGAAGAAAATCGCATTAGCTTGTGTCGGTGTCGTCCTGCTGGCCGGTGCGACGGCCCACGCGAACGTCGCGATCCAGGTCACCAGCACCAACGGCCTCAAGGACGAAAACGGGGTGCTGCTGTCCCAGCCGACCCTGACGATCGCCACGCTCGACCTCGACGGCGACGGGTGCGCCCAGTGGCTGGTCAACAAGGGCCCCACGGACACGTTCAATCTCGATCTGGACGACATGATCATCGCCGGGCAGATCCTCGGCGCCGGGCCGGTCATCGAGTGGGACGAGGTCACGGGAACTACCGAGGAAGGCGGGAACGATTCCTGGCTCATTTCCCGGCAGTACGAGTTCCCGCTCGACGGCATCCCGGTCAACACGCCGGTGAGCTTGTACTGGTTCCCGGGCCTTGACCTGGCCGCGACCGAGCCGGGCCCGAACCAGCCGTTCGGCTGCCTCACCTGGGACCCGGGGCTTCCCCCCGGCGACAACCAGGCCAGAGGCCTGCTCGACATCGTCGGGGTCGAGCCGTTTCCCGCGGGGAACTTCTCCGCCATCCACATGACGGCCCCGGAGCCGGCTACGCTCGTGCTGCTGCTGGCTGGTGGCGGTCTGCTGGCCGCCCGTCGTCGCAGGCAACCAGGCGCCTGAGGCGACCCTCACAGAACGGGTTACTTGACCCAGCACAACAACGAAAGGACGAGGGACTATGAAAGCCTTCAGAAAAGCAGCTCTGCTGGTTCTGGCGATCGGTTTCGCCATGGCCGGGACGGCCGGCGCGGCCGTCAACATCATCCCGAAGTCGGGTGACATCACCGTCTCCGAGGTCTGGACCAAGGAGACCGCAGGCGTCCGCAACGTCTACGACCTGACCGCCTCGACCGTCGTGAAGAACGGGGCCACGCTGACCATCGAGGCCGGCACGCTCGTGGCCAGCACGGCGACGGGCGGCGGGGCGGGCAGCCTCGCCATCACCCGCGGCAGCCGCCTTTACGTCCTCGGCACCGCCCAGGAGCCGGTCATCTTCACCACCAACCAGGACGTCGCGACGTGGACCGGCAGCGTCGTCAACGCCGGCGTCATCGACACCGTCGGCGACCCCAAGACCGGCACCTGGCGTGAGGCCGCCAACGAGTGGGGCAGCATCGCCATCATGGGCAAGGGCTACATCGCCGAGGACGCCGTCCCCGGCAACGTGCCCTATCCCGCCGCCGGCAACGAGGCCGACATGGAAGGCCTGGTCCCCGGGTTCGTCGGCGACCCCGACACGCGGTACGGCGGTAACATGGACGATGACAACAGCGGCACCATCCAGTATCTGTCGCTCCGCTACGGCGGACGGGTCATCGGCCTCAACGACGAGCTGAACGGCTTCTCGCTCGGCGGCGTCGGCCGCGAGACCGAGATCAACCACGTCGACGTCATGAACAACGTCGACGACGGCATCGAGATCTGGGGCGGCACGGTCGAGCTGAAGTACTGCACCATCTGGAACATCGGCGACGACACCTTCGACCTGGACCAGGGCTGGCGAGGCAAGGCCCAGTTCATCTTCATCGTCCAGGGCTACAGCGTCGACGACAGCCAGGGCTCCGGTGTCGGCGACAACTGCTTCGAGCATGACGGGGCCGAGGACTCCGATTTCCAGCCGTGCACGACCGCCGTCATCTATAACGCCACCGTCGTCGGCCAGCCCGGCGACGGCGACGGCGGGACCGCTTGGCGCGACAACTGCCGCATCCAGTACCGTAAGTGTATCTGGATGGACCTGGGCGCCGGGCTGGTCCAGTTCGACAACATCGACGGCGACGGGGCCAACGGGTACGGCCATAACGGCACCCTGTCGTGGGCCGCCACCTGGACGACCGACTGGAGCGAGGTCTACAACCCGGCCAACGTCCTGACGGGCGGTCACGCGAACATGGTCCCCCCCATCGGTCCCGGCTTCACCCAGCCCGAACTGATGGCGATCTACGCGGCCCAGACCTCCGGCAAGCTCGCCGAGATCGTCGACAGCGTGTTCTTCCGCAACCTGGCCGCCGGGGCCTACACCGAGTCGGACGCCCGCGGCGTGACGGTGGGCGGCGGCAGCAACCCGGCCAAGAACAACGTGGTCGCCTCGTTCAACGTGGGCAGCCCGGACGACAACATGCCCATCGCGGCCCTGACCCGCGACTTCAGCGACGCCGACGGCGACGGGGACCCCGGCGTGACCCGCGGCGGGAAAATCATGTTCCCGGTCGTCACCATCGACCCGCGGGCCGCCAACGACGCCGTCAGCGCGGCAACGTTCAACATCGACGACGAGCCGGTCTGCGGGTTCTTCACGAACACGCCTTTCCGCGGGGCGTTCAGCCCGGACCACAACTGGGCCCGGGGTTGGACGGCGGCCGACGCCTTCGGGTTCTTCGGCGCTCCGGACGGCGACGTTGTGGCCGCCCCGCCCCAGGAGCTGGAGCTGAAGTTCACCGTGGTCTGCTTCGACACCGAGGACGGCACGTGGTACCAGATTGAGGTCTCGGACGACGGCACGGACTGGGCCCCCTTCAAGGTGGTCGAGGGCACCGGCGGCGAGATCTGCATCCAGGACCTCGCGGGCTTCGACGGGACGAAGCTCTACCGGGTCCTTCCTCTGTAGGCAGTCGTTCGGGAGAGTGGCAACGAAAGTCTGATGGCAGGACGTGTCGTCCTGCCATCAGACTTTCTACCGGGGGAGAACCAGACACGATGCAGACTGCGCTGCGAACGTTTCTCCTGCTGGTGGGCGGTGTGCTCTGGGTGGGCGGCTGCGCCCCTCAGTCCGCCGACGGGCCCGGCCAGGAAGGGCCGGTGCCGTCCGAGACCGCCCCGGCCTCCGAGCCGATGGCCGACAAGCCGGTCGAGCCGTACCGCACGGAACTGCTCGACCTGGCGTTTGAGGCGGCGACGGCGCTCCCGGTCCAGCCGCACGTCAAGGACCGTTCCCGGCAGCAGGAGGAGGTCGTGAGGGCCTGTCTGGAACTCGGGCAGCCCGAGCGGGCCCTCGACTACACGAAGCAGATCGTCAACTGGCGCCGGGGCTTGGCCTATGCCGACCTCGCGCTCTATTGCGCTCGCAACGGGCACACCGACGAGGCGGGCCGTTTCCTGGAGGTGGCCGCCAAGCTCGCCGAGGACGAGCAGGACTGGCGCCAGGGCCGCATACGGGTCAAGATGGCCCAGACGCAGGCCTGGCTCGGCCGGGACGAGGAGGCCCGGCGGCTCGAGGCCGGCGCGCCCCCGGCCGAACAGGGCAAGGTCGATCGCATCCGGGCGATGCTGGCCGACGACGAGGCCTTCCAGCAGCAGGTGGAACGGCTGGACGCGGCCATCGCATCCGGCCACTTCGATGTCATCCGGAATGCGCTGGCGGCATACGTCGAGCTCTACGACCGCTTCTACGACGACCCGCAGCGCCGATCGCTGGTGGAGGAGAAGGTCCGGGCCGGCCTCGTCCGCATGCCGGGCCAGGTCCAGGTGGACGTCTTCGAGGCGTTGGTGGGCGCGGCCCTGGCACACGAGGACCGGCCCCATGCCCTGGCGCTGGTGGAGGAGACCGAGGAGCGGGTGGAAAGCGTCTCCTGGCCGCCTCAGTACGGCATCCCGGTGCGTGCCCGCGTGGCGGGGCTTCGGTTCCGGGCCGGCGACGAAGACCGGGCCCGCGCCGACGTGGGGGCCGCGCTCGCGAGGTTCGAGCCGGAGCGGAAGAAGGTCCTGACGACCGACCGGGCAAGCGTGCTCCTGTCGGTGGCGGAGGCGTACCGGGCGATGGGGGCCACGGAACGGGCGCTGGAGGTCTACCGGAAGGCCGTGGAAGTCGGGGCCGAGAACCCCAATGCCCGGCCTCGGGCCGAGGACCTCTCCGCCGCCTGCCGTTCGATGGCGCTGGACGGCGTGGAGCCGGACGCCGAGTTCGAGACCCGTTTGCGCGAGATTCTCGAGGGATTGGGGCCACCGTGGTGACACGGCTATCGGCGGGATGGGCTGCTCTGGGGGCGTTGCTCTGTCTGGCGGCGACCGCTTCGGCCCAGCAGGCGGGCTCCCTGCGCGGCGTGGTGTACGACAAGGCGTTTAACACGCCACTGGGGGAGGTCCGGGTTGCCATCGTCGAGACCAGCCAGAAAGCCACCACCGCTCCGGAGGGCAACTACGTCTTTCCTCAGGTCGAGCCGGGCACGTACACGCTGATCTTCTCGAAGCCGGGCTTCACCCGGCAGGTCCGGGGCGACGTGGTGGTGCCGCCGGGGCAGATCGTCGAGGCCAACGCCTGGATGGGGGGCGACTTCACCGAGATGGACGAGTTCGTCGTCCAGGACATCTCGTTCGAGGCCGGGACGGAGCTCCAGGTCCTCGAGCTTCGCCGCGGGGAAGCGGCGTTCGTCACCGGGATCAGCAGCGAGCTGATGAAAGACGCCGGGGCCAGCGATGCGGCCGACGCCGTCCAGCTGGTGGCGGGGGCCAGCGTCCAGGAGGGCAAGTTCGCGGTGATCCGGGGCCTGCCGGACCGGTACGTGAACTCGCAGATGAACGGGTGTCGGCTGCCGACCGCCGACGCCGAGAAGCGGGCCGTTCAGCTCGACCAGTTTCCGGCCGCGGTGATCGAGGCCCTCCTGGTCAGCAAGACCTTCACGCCGGACCAGCAGGGCGACGCCTCCGGCGGCGCCGTCAACATCGTTCTGAAGGGCATTCCGGACGAGACCATCCTGAAGTTCGGCGGGGGCTACAGCTTCAACACCCAGGTCAGGGATGCCGGGGACGAGTTCCTCACGTACCGGGGCGGCGGGGTGCCGACGTGGGCCCGGCAGGATGTGCCGATACCGGCGCCCGGCGAGTTCGGCGGGGCCCTGGGCACCTCCCTCGACGAGGCGCCGCGGGAATATGACTGGTCGTTTGCCGCCGGCGGGAGGCGGGCCTTCAAGACCGGCCTGACGGTCGGCGGCTATACCAGCCTCTTCTATAAGCGGGATGCCTCGTACTACGAGGACGGGATCGACGACCGGTATCAGCTTCAGGAACAGGCCGGCGAGCAGCGGCTGATGCCGCAGACCACCCAGGGAACCGTCCAGGGCGATTGGGACCCGGACGACCCGTACAACCCGCCCGCCCGGGGCGATCTCTTCACGAAGCTCTACGACGTCACACAGGCCAAGGAGGAGGTCCAGTGGGGGGCCCTCGGGGCCGTCGGCGTCGAGACCGAGAACCACTCGCTCAACCTCGTCTATCTCTATACCCGTATCGCCGAGGACGTCGCGACGCTTGCCGAAGACACCCGGGGCAAGGAGTTCTTCTTTCCGGCGTTCGGCGACGTCCCGGTGTACGACCCGGACGATCCGAGCCACCCGGGCAACTCCACCCAGAGCAAGGCCCTGGCGGCCTATCGCCGGAACGAGACGCTGGCCTACACCGAGCGGACCACCGAGACGCTTCAGCTCCACGGGCACCACAGGCTGCCCGTCCCCGAGGTGGGGAAGGTGGACGTGTTCAGGGCCCTGTCCCCGGAGGTGGACTGGTTCGTCGCCCGAAGCACGGCCGACATGTTTCAGCCGGACAAGCGGCAGTTCGGCGGCGGGTGGGTCGCCCCGTCGTTCAATCCGGGGTTCCCGCCGTTCGTTCCCCCGTTCGTCACCAGGTCGGAGCACTTCCCGGTCAAGCCGGGGGCCAACTTCCGGTTGGGCAACATCCAGCGGATCTGGAAGGAAATCGAGGAAGAGAGCGAGCAGCACGCCATCAACGTCAAGTTCCCCTTCCGACAGTGGACCGGTGACGAGGGATACGTCAGGTTCGGCGTGTTCGAGGACGAGGTGGCCCGGACGTTCGACCAGAACAGCTTCAGCAACCTGCGAGACACGGGCGACCCGCAGGCCCCGCGCCTCCGGGACGCCCCGTTCGAGGCGTCCTACAGCGCCGCCTATCCGGACCTGCTCGAGGAGCAGGGCGGCGTCCCCACCATCAAGGACGGCCCCCCCTTCGTGGACGTCGACTACCGGGGGGACCAGCACATCTCGGCCTGGTACTGGATGGTGGACTTCCCCCTGTTCTCGATGCTGAAGGTGATCGGCGGGGCCCGGTACGAGGAAACCGAGCTGACCATCGTCAACACCGCCGAAGAGGACGCGACGTGGTTCCCGCCGGGGGCGAGCGTCGGGATCAAGCTGACCCCGGGCCTGTTCCCGGACGGGCCGGATGTGGCGTTTCAGCAGGGCGACGTGCTGCCCGCGATCGGCTTCGTCTTCGCGCCGCTCAAGGAGATCACGCTCCGGGGCTCGTACACCGAGACGGTGGCCCGCCAGACGTTCCGGGAGCTCTCGCCGATCCTCCAGCAGGAGTTTCTCGGGGGCGACATCTTCATCGGGTTCCCGGGCCTGCGGATGAGCGCCCTGGAGAACTACGACCTGCGGTTCGACTACGAGCCCTACGCGGGGGGGCTGTTCTCGGTCTCTTACTTCGACAAGCGAGTCGTCGATCCCATCGAGAACGTCCAGCGGGTGGCCAGCCTGTTCACCTACACGACCCCCCGCAACTTCACCCGCGGCAGGTTGAGGGGGGTCGAGGTCGAGGCCCGGCAGCACCTGGGCCACTTCGTACGCGAGCTCAACGGCCTGACGGTCGGGGCCAACGCCACGTTCATCGACTCGGAGGTCATCCTGCCCCCGGACGAGGCGGCCGAGCTCGAGGAGCTCCTGGGCGTCCCCGTGCTGACCCGCGACATGACAAATGCTCCCGAGTATATCTATAATCTCTTTATGACCTACGACTTGGGGCCCACCGGGACGCGATTCGCGGTCTTCTACACGGTCCGCGGCGACACCCTGGTCGCCGGGGCCGGGCAGGCCAGCGGGCGCTTCGTGCCCAGCGTCTACGCGACCGAGTTCGGCACGCTCAACGTCAGCGTGTCCCAGAAGCTCGGCGACTACCTCACGCTGTCGTTCAAGGCCAAGAACCTCACCGACCCGGAGATCGAGACCGTCTACCGGTCCGACTTCATCGGAGAAGACGTGACCAAGACCTCCTTTCACAAGGGCATCGATTACTCGGTGGGCCTCAGCGCCCACTTCTCCTGGTGACCGACGGCTGCCGGAAGAAGACGAACCGAGAGGGGCGAAAGGGGCCGGGTGAGAATGACGCGAAAAGAGAGGACCGGTCGGCACCCGGCGGCGAAACGGCCGGCGCGACGCCGCATCGGTGGGTATGCCGCAATCGCCGGCGCGCTGCTGGCGGCCTCGGTCACCTGTCTCGTCGCGGGGGCGGCCGGACCGGCCGGGCCGATCGACGCCCGGGACGGGGTGGTCACCACCCGCGAAGCGCTCGAGCGATGGGTCGATACCCGCCGCACCATCTCCAAGATGCGGAGCGACTGGGCCCTGGCCCGCGAGATGCTCAACGCGCGGATCGACCTCGTGCAGCGCGAGATCGGGTCGCTCCGCGAGAAGATCGCCGCCGCCGAGGAGAGCATCGCCGAGGCCGAGGAGAAACGGACCGGGCTCGTCGAGCAGAGCGAGAAGCTCAAGGCCGCCTCCGCCGCGCTCGCCCAACGCATCGCCGCCATGGAGGCCCGGACCAGGGAGCTGCTCAAGCGGCTGCCCGACCCCGTCCGTGAACGCGTCAGGCCCCTGAGCCAGCGTTTCCCCGACGACCCCCAGGACACCAAGCTGTCCCTCGGCGAACGCTTCCAGAACGTCGTGGGCATCCTGAACGAGGTCAACAAGTTCAACCGCGGCATCAGCCTCACCAGCGAGCTCCGGACCCTCCCCGATGGGACCCGCGTGGAAGTGACGACGCTTTACGTCGGCATCGGGCAGGCCTACTACGTCGGGGCCAACGGAACCGTGGCCGGCGTCGGTCGGGCCACCGACCAGGGGTGGATTTGGGACCCCGCCAACGAGGCCGCTCCCCAGATCGCCCAGGCCGTCGCCATCCTCAAGAACGAACAGGTGGCATCCTTTGTCAGGCTGCCGATCAAGGTCCAGTAACCGGCGCGGGAGGCCGGCATGAAGACGGCGACGACCCTGCTCGTCCTGGTCCTCCTCCTGGCCGGCCCGGCCGGGGCGGGTGCCCAGGAACCGAACGCCCAGCCCGAGGCGGGGCCCGACGCGCCTCCCGAGGCACCCCAGGGGAACGCCTTCAACGCCGCCGCCGACAGCATCCAGCACCGCCTCAAGGACAGTCTCGCGGAGCTCGATGCCCTCCGCGACCGGATCGAGAAGGAGCAGGTCCCTCTCAACAAGAAGCTCCGCGAGCTCGAAGCCGAGCTGGTCAAAGTCCGGCTGGACTTTCAGCAGACGGCCGGGACGCTCGACAGGCGGACGTTCGACTTGGCGAACCTTCAGAGCGAGATCAAGTCGCGCCAGGCGGAAGCGACGTACCTGTCGAACCTGCTCGGGGAATACGTCCGGAACTTCGAGTCCCGCCTCCACATCGCCGAAATCCAGCGCTACGACGAGACCCTCCAGGTCGCCTCCGACGCCCCGGGCAACAGCAACCTCTCGCAGCAGGAGATCTACGAGGCCCAGGTCGCCCTGGTCCAGGCCTCCCTCGAGCGGCTGCACCAGGCCTTGAGCGGCGCCCGATTCGACGGCACGGCCGTTGACCCCGGCGGCGTGGTCAAGCAGGGGACCTTCGTTCTCGTCGGCCCGGCCGCCCTGTTCCGGTCCAGTGACGGCCAGGACGTCGGGACCGCCGAGCAACGCCTCGGGTCGCTCGAGCCGGCCATCATCGCCTTCGGCGACCCCGAAGACGCGGAGGCGGCCGCCCAGGTCGTCAAGCAGGGCGAGGGCCGCTTCCCCCTCGACCCCACGCTGGGCAATGCCCACAAGATCGAGGAGACCGAGGAGTCGCTCGTCGAGCACATCAGCAAGGGCGGCCCGGTCATGTATCCCATTCTGGCCATGGCGGCAATGGCCTTCCTGGTGGCCCTGTACAAGTGGGTGCGGCTGGGCCTGGTCCGCAAGCCGTCCCAGAAACGCATCCGGGCGCTGCTCGACGCCATCGCCCGCCGCGACGAGCAGGAGGCCAGGGAGAAGGTCCGGGCGATCAAGGGCCCGATCGGCCAGATGCTCGCCGCCGGCGTCGAACAGCTCCGCGAGCCCCGCGAGCTGATCGAAGAGGTCATGTACGAGAAGGTGTTGACGACGCGGTTGAAGCTCAACCGGCTCCTGCCGTTCATCGCCATCAGCGCCTCGGCCGCCCCGCTGCTGGGGCTGCTCGGGACCGTCACGGGCATCATCAACACCTTCAAGCTGATCACGGTGTTCGGCTCAGGCGACGTGAAGACCCTCTCGGGCGGCATCTCGGAGGCCCTGATCACCACCGAGTTCGGCCTGATCGTGGCCATCCCGTCGCTGCTGCTCTACGCGTTCCTCTCGCGCAAGGCCCGCGGTCTGGTCAGCCAGATGGAGAAGGCCGCCGTCGCGCTCGCGAACCAGGTCAGCAAGACCCCGCTGGGGCCCCGCCACGAGTACGAGACCGGCGACGAGCTGGCCGACGACGTGGCCCTCGAGCCGGAGATGATGGGCTGGTCCGACAGCCGGCCCGGAACCGCGGAATAGGCGACCGGAGACCGGCGGTGTCGCGGCCGCCGCTGACCGGATGAGGCGCGGCCCCGAAGGGCGGGGCCGGAAAGGCATAACCGACATGGACGTGATCCTCGAACATCTCAGGGCCCTCTGGCACCAGGCCTACGCCATCTGGCTCTCCGGGGGGTGGGCCATGATCGGCATCGCCGCGATGGCCCTCGTCATGTTCGCCATGGGGATGCACGTCCATCTGAAGCTCCAGGAGAAGGGGTTCCAGTCCGTGCCGGAGAAGACCTGGCGCCGCTGGATCGACCATCCCGAGGAGCGGCAGGGCCCGATCGGCGAGCTGCTCGACTTTGCGGTGGGCGGCAGGTCGCTCCGCGAAAGCGCCGCCGTGTTCGAGGAGCTTCGCACCACCGAGATTGCCCCGTTCGAGCGGGACCTCCGCGTCATGCGGATCTGCGTCGGCGGGGCCCCGCTTCTCGGCCTGCTGGGCACCGTCACCGGGATGCTGGCCACCTTCTCCGCCCTGGCCACCGGTTCCGGCGGCGACAAGACCATGGGCCTGGTGGCCGAGGGCATCTCCGAGGCCCTGGTCACCACCGAGACGGGCCTGGTCATCGCCTTGCCGGGCCTTTTCTTCCAGTACCAGTTGACCCGAAAGCACGAACGGTACAAGGCGTTCCTGACCCACCTCGAGACCGTCTGTGCACAGAAGCTTCATGGGCATTCGCGCGGGCACAGAGCGGTGGCGTGAATCGGAGGCGCGTGCGGCCGCCCGAGGCGGCAAGACCTGGAGGTCGAACCATGGGACCGCACCAGGCGGGTCCATCGAGAAGGCGGCTTCTGCACAACGTCTCGGTCGTGGCGGGGGCGATGGGCCTGACGGCCTTGTTCCTCCTCGCGCCGCTGCTGACCAAGGCCCTCGTGAAGCCGCCCGGGCCGGACTTCGAGGTGCGCACCATCGACCCGGGCCGGCGGCGCCCGCCTGGGCCGGTCGAGACCGGGCCCCTGGACTTTGACGACCTCGATGCCCTGTTCAATACCCTCACGGGCGGTGATGGCTGGGGGCCGCCCATCCGCTCCGGAGGGGCGAGACGAGGCGCCGAGGGGCCGGGAAAGCGGCCGGCCCCCTGAGAACGAGGTGACCGACGGGGAGTCCCATGGGACGCTTCCGCGAAGCGGCGATGGATGAGAGCAGCGAGGGCGGGATCGACATCTCTCCCTTGCTCGACTGCGTCTTCATCCTCCTGATCTTCTTCATCGTGACGACGACGTTCGTGGAGGAGACCGGGGTGGAGGTCGACCGGCCCCAGGCCGCGTCCGGCGTCCGCCTCGAGAAGAACAGCATTCTCATCGCGGTCACCGCCAAGGGCGAGGTGGTCTACGCGGGACGCGAGATCGGCGTCAGCGGGGTCCAGCCGCTCGTGAAGCGGCTCATCCGGAAGGAGCAGGTCCCCGTGATCATCCAGGCCGACGCCGCCGCCCATTCCGGCGTGCTGGTCCGGGTGCTCGAGGAGGCCAAGCTGGCCGAGGCCACGAAAGTCAGCATCGCGACGCGGCCAGGTCAGGGCTGAAGCCTGACGCGAGGAGACGACGTGAGACGTTTTCGAGAAACCGCCGACGAAGAGGGCACCGAGGGCGCGGTCGATATCTCTCCCCTCATGGACTGCGTCTTCATCCTCCTGATCTTCTTCATCGTGACGACGGCGTTCGTGGACGAGTCCGGCGTGCAGGTCGACAAGCCGCAGCCCGGGGGTGCGTCCCGAAGCGACGAGAAAACCAGCATCCTGATCGAAATGACTCAGCAGGGCGAGGTGCTTTGCGAGGGCAGACGAGTCCCCATCGGCGGCGTCCGGTTGCTCGTCGAGAACACGCTCGCCAACCGCGACATGCCGGTCATCGTACAGGCCGATCCGGCCGTCCAGTCCGGCCTCCTGGTCCGCGTCATCGACCAGGCCAAGCTGGGCGGGGCGACGAAGGTCAGCGTCGCCACGCGGCGAACGGAAAGTTGAGCGTCGGCCCATGGCCAGACCGAGACAACGAACGTCGGTCTTGCGGTGGCTCCTGCACCGCCTGTGGGTCTTTCTGGGCGCTGCGGGACTGACGCTCGCGTTCTTTCTCGTGCTGCCGCTCATGCAGACCATCAGCCGGCCGCCCGAATCCGACCTGGTCGTCCGGGACGTTTACACCGGCGAGGTGCCCTCGCCCCCGCCGCCTCCCGAAGAGGAGCCCGAGGAGGAGCCCGAGCCGCAGGAGCAGCCGCCGGAGTTCGAGGAGAAGACGCAGCCGCTGACGCTCGAGCAGCTCGAGCTGGTCCTGAACCCCACGGCGTTCGGCGAGGGCAACCTGGGTGCCGCCGAGCTCGCCGTCAAGCTGTTCGCTGTGGGCCCCGGGGCCGGCGACCTCAACGAGCTGTTCTCCCTGGCCGACCTCGACCAGAAGCCCCGCGTCCTCTACCAGCCTCAGCCCACCCTCAACAGCCAGGTGAGGAAGATGCTGAACGAGACTTCCGGCAAGGTGGTCGTCATCTTCATCGTCAACGAACGAGGCCGCGTGGAGGACCCGATCGTCCAGACGTCGAGCCACCCGGCCTTCGAGAAGCCGGCCCTGGGCGCCGTGCAGCAATGGAAATTCGAGCCCGGCAAGCGGGGCGGCAAACCCGTCAAGACACGCATGCGGGTCCCCATCACCTTCCCGAAACGGTCATGACCATGCCAGAGCGGATATCGAGAATGCCCGGTCGCCAGGGCCCGCTGACGGAGAGGCCCGCGCCGGCGGCCCGCGGCCGTCGAGGCGGCGAGGCCCTCGCCCCGTCCGGGTTCGTCCTTGCGTGGCGGGTGGCGGCGGCCCTGGCGCTGGCCGCCGGGACGCTGGCCGGCTGCACCGGGCTCGGGCAGCGAGAGCTCGGCCAGCGGCCGACCGGCCCTTCGAAGGCCGACCGGCAACGCGAGATGCGGTTCGCCGGCGCGTCGGTGCCGATGCCCGGCAGAGAGCAGGTCGAGCTCCAGATCTGGAACGACCCGGCGTTCCGGGTGGACTTCGTCCAGAGCTATGCCGCCGACACCGACGTCGAGCCGAAGCTGACGACCGAAGAGCAGGCGTTGATGCGGGAGGTGCTCGACCTGATGGGGGCCGACAACCGCGATGAGGCCACCCGCCTGCTCCAGAGGAACCGCAACGAGGCGGCCAGCGCCGTGATCGACTTCACGCTGGCCAACATCTACTTCGAGCGGGACCGGCTCGACCGGGCCGCCTCGATCTACCAGGAGGCCATCGAGAAGGCCGCGAAGGCGGGCGTCAAGTTCCGCCGCGCCTACCGGAACCTCGGCGTCGCCTACGTCCGCCTGAACGAGTTCGAGAAGGCCCTGCCCGCCCTGACCAAGGTCATCGAGCTGGGCGGCGGCGATGCCATCATGTACGGCCTGCTCGGCTACGCCTACGCCTCGGTGGGCAACCCCCTGTCGGCCGAGTCCGCCTACCGCATGGCGGTCCTGCTCGACCCGGCCACGCTCGACTGGAAGATGGGCCTGGCCCAGAGCTTCTTCCAGCAGCGCCGTTTCGCCGAGGCCGCCGCCCTGTGCGGCCAGCTCATCGAGCACTACCCCGACAACGCCGACCTCTGGCTGCTCCAGGCCAACGCCTACATCGGCCTCGACGAGCCCCTCAAGGCCGTCCAGAACTACGAGTTCGCCGACAGTCTCGGCAAGGCCGATGCCGCCGCCCTCAATATGATGGGGGATATCTACATCAATGAGGACCTCTTCGACCTCGCCGTCCGGTCCTACATCCGCGCCATGGAGAAGAAGCCCGCGGACAAGCCCGACCGGGCCGTCCGCGGCGCCAAGGTGCTGGCCTCCCGCGGCGCCACCGAACAGACGCGACAGCTCGTCGAGAGCATCCAGCGGACCCACGGCGACCGCCTGAGCGAGGAGGCCCGCAAGGAACTCCTCAAGCTGGAGGCCCGGGTGGCCCTGGTCGAGGACAAGAGCGAGGAGCACGCCCGGACCCTGAAGGAGATCATCGAGCTCGACCCCCTGGACGGCGAGGCCCTCATCAGCCTCGGCCAGTACCACGCCGACACCGGCGACCCCGACCAGGCGATCTTCTACTTCCAGCAGGCCGCCGCCATCGAGGAGTTTGAGGCGGATGCCCTGCTTCGCCACGCCCAGTTGCTCGTCCGGGAGGGCAAGTACGCCCAGGCCCTGCCCCTGCTTCGCCGGGCCCAGCAGGTCCGGCCACGCGAGGCCGTTCAGGAATACATGGAGAAGGTCGAGCGCGTCGCCCAGAGGACTCGCTAGGGACCGGGGCCGAGCGGCCCCTTTTCACGAACGTCGAGGGGTGGTCATGAATCCGCGGAATCGAGTGTGGATGGCGGCCTGGGTCGCCGTCGTCGGCCTGGCAGCGTCCGGGACCCGTGCGGCCGGGCCGACAAACGCCCCGGCCGGCTGGGTCAGCATCAACTTCCCCGAGGACCTGGAGCTCAAGGTCCTCATCGAGTACGTCGGCCATCGCCAGGGCATCAACTTCCTCTACGACGAGCAGGTCGCCGGCAAACGCGTCACCCTGAAGGCCCCCCTGAAGGTGCCGGCCGACTCGCTGCTGACGCTGCTCGGAAGCATCCTCCGGATGAAGGGCCTCGTGATGTCCCCGACCGATGTGCCGGGCATGATGCGGATCGAGGGGGCCCAGAAGCTCACCTCGATTGCGGCCGGCCCGGGGCCCCCCGCCGGGGCCCCCCCCGGCCTGGCGGTGACAAGCGTCTTCGAGCTCCGCCACACCAGCCCCCAGCGGGCCGACCAGGTGGTCCGGCCGTTCCTGTCGGCCCCCTCGGCCGACCTGACGAAGGTCGAGGAGCACGGCCTCATTATCGTGACCGACTACGCGGCGAACATGGGTCGGATCGAGGACCTCGTGGCGGTCGTGGACCGCCCGGCCCGCGAGGCGGCCACCCGCTTCGTCCCGGTCGGCCAGCTCGAAGCCGAGGCCATGGCCGAGAAAGTGACCGAGATGATCGAGGCCCGGGCCAAGGCCACCGGACGCGCCGTCGACAAGGCCCTGCCGGCCCTGACCGTCCTGGCGGACGAGCGGACGAACCGGGTCGTGGTCATCGGCCTGCCCGACGCCGTGGCCGAAGCGGTCGCCATGATCGAGTCGCTCGACGTGCCCCTCGGCTTCAAGACGGAGATCTATCGATTCAGCGTGGCCTCGCCCGGACAGGTCGACCGGCTGGTCCGTGAGCTGATCGGCGAGGTGGCCGCCCAACGGATGTACAAGTCGGCCATCGACGCCGATGCGAACCTGCTGATCGTCACCGCCGGCCCGGAGGTCCACGAGCAGGTCGAGGCCCTCAGGGGGGCGCTCGACCAGCCGCCGGAGGATTCCCAGAGCCCCATCCGGTTCTACAAGCTCCAGAACGCCAAGGCCATCGACGTGCTGGAGACCCTCCGAAGCATCGAAGGGGAGACGGGCCTGACGGGCGTGAGCGTCGACGGGGTAACGGCCGAGCCGCAGGACGTGGCCTATCCCCTGCCGGTCCGGCCGGCGATGGAGACCCGGCCGAACCCGCTCGCCGGCCCCGGCGAGGGCCGCGCCGCCTCGCCGGGCGTCGTCGAAGGCGCCCTCGGCCTCCAGAACACACGCGTCATGGCCGACGAGGCCACCAACACGATCATCGTCGTCGCGAAGCCTTCGCTCCACCGCGTCTACGAGCGGCTGATCAGCCGGCTGGACGTGCGGCGGCCGCAGGTCCTCGTCGAGGCCACCGTCGTGCTGCTCGATACGACCGACGGGTACTCGGTCGGCGTGGAGATCTCGAACACCGAGAACGTCGGCGACGACGACGGGACGGTCCTGACGTTCAGCTCGTTCGGCCTGAGCGAGGTCGACACCGAGACGGGCATGCTGACCCTCCGGCCGGGCCTGGGCTTCAACGGGGCCCTCCTGAGCGCCGACATCGCCAACGTCGTGATCCGGGCCCTCGAAAGCGACAGCCGGGCCAAGGTCGTGGCCCGCCCCAGCGTCCTGATCAACGACAACGCCCAAGGCGAGCTGACCAGCGAGGGCGAGGAGCCCTTCGCCAGCGTCAACGCCTCCACCACCGTGGCCACGACCAGCCTGGGCGGCTTCGTCTCGGCCGGCACCACCATTCGCGTCCGGCCGCAGATCAGCGAAGGCGATCACCTGAAGCTTGAATACGAGATCGAGCTGAGCAGCTTCGGCGAGGACGTCTCGGAGACCTTGCCGCCGTCGCGCCAGACGAACAAGCTGACCAGCGAGGCGACGGTTCCCGACGGCCACACGATTGTCGTGGGCGGCCTGACGAGGGAGGACATTCTGGAGTCGGTCGACCGGCTCCCCATCCTGGGCAATATCCCCATCCTCGAATACCTGTTCTCCAGCCGCTCCAAGCAGACACGAGAGACCACGCTGTTCGTGTTCATCCGGGCGGTGGTCCTCCGGGCCGACAAGTTCGAGGACCTGAAGGTGGTCTCGGACACGGCCGCCGGACGCGCGAAGCTGCCGAGCGATTGGCCCGACAGCGAGCCCGTCGAGGTCCCGTAGGGGCCCCGGGGACCCGCGCCCCGTCGGCCCGCCGACGAGGCCGGCCGCCCGGCGGCGCGGGACCGGCCTCGTCGCCGCGGCAGCCGCGGCCGACGCGGACGGCCAGAAAAGGGGTAGATCAGTTCGAGGTCTGGTTATGATTATGCCTTTCCAACGCAACCCGCAGGTTGACGCCCACGCGGTCCGCTCGCCCCCGACGGCGGACGCCGAGGCCGACGGCGCCGCCGACGCGTTCCCGGCGCCCGAAGACGCCGGCCGGCCGCAGGCGGATGGCCGTCCGGACGGCGTGACGCGGCCCCCCCGGCCCTCGGTCGACATCGCCGGGGCCCATCCCTCGGCCCTGTTCGTCAAGCGCGTGCCGATCGGCTTCGCCCGGTCCAAGCAGGTGCTGGGCCTGGCGACCGAGGACGGCCCGATGCGGATCGCCATGGCCGACCCGGACGACGCCCGGACCCAGGACGTGCTCCGCCGATGGCTCGGGGCCGCCATCGACGTTGTCGCCGCCGACCCCGGGTGGCTCGGGCCCGCCATCAACCAGGCCTACGGCCAGCAGAAAGGGGCCGCCCGGGAGTTCGTCGAGGCCCTCGACCGGGCCGCCGTCATCGAGCAGGTCAGCGAGCTGGGCGGACGCGAGGACCTCCTGAACGTGGCCGACCGGGCCCCGGTCATCAAGCTGGTGAACCTCATCCTGTTCGAGGCCGTCCAGCAGGAGGCCTCCGACATCCACATCCAGCCCTACGAGGACCGACTCGTCGTCCGGATGCGGATCGACGGCGTCCTGTTCGACCTGTTCGACCTGCCTGTCGGCGTCCAGGAGGAGGTCGTCAGCCGCGTCAAGGTCATGTGCCGCATGAACATCGCCGAGAAGCGGCTGCCCCAGGACGGGCGGGCCACCGTCCAGGTCGGCGACCGGGTCATCGACCTGCGGGTCTCGACGGTCCCGGCGAGCCACGGCGAGCGCGCCGTCATCCGGCTGCTCGACAAGAGCGTCCGCCTCTACACCCTGGGCGAGCTGGGCATGGACGAGCGGACGCTGGCGCGGTTCGCCCGCCTGATCGGCGTCGAGCACGGCCTGGTCCTCGTGACCGGACCCACCGGCTCCGGCAAGACCACCACCCTCTACGCCGCCCTCGGCGAGATCAACTCCGCCGAGAGGAACGTCATCACGCTCGAAGACCCCATCGAGTACCAGCTCGAGGGCATCAGCCAGATCCAGATCGCCGAGAAAAAGGGCATGACGTTCGCCAGCGGCCTTCGAAGCGTCCTGCGGCAGGACCCCGACATCATCATGGTCGGCGAGGTCCGCGACCACGAGACCGCCGTCCTGGCCATCCAGTCGGCCCTGACCGGCCACCTCGTCTTCAGCACGCTGCACACCAACGACGCCGCCTCCGCCGTGACGCGGCTCCTGGACCTCGGGATCGAGCCCTACCTGGTGAGCAGTTCGCTGGTGGGGGTGCTCGCCCAGCGGCTCGTCCGGCGGGTCTGCGCGGAGTGCGCCCGGCCCGATGTGCCGGACGCCGCCGAGCTCGAGACCCTCCGCTTCGAGCCTTCTCGCGAGCAGCGGCAGCGGTTCCGCAAGGGGGCGGGCTGCGAGGCGTGCCGGGGCACGGGCTATCACGGCCGGCTCGGGTGCTTCGAGCTGCTGATGGTCGACGACGAGGTCCGCCGGCTCATCCACGCCCAATCGACCGCGGCGGCCATCAACGAAGCCGCCCAGCGGGCCGGCATGCACAGCCTCCGCGAGGACGGGCTGACGAAGGTGGCGGCGGGCCGCACGACCCTCGACGAGGTGATACGCGTCGCAATCAGGGCGACTCTCTGATGGCGGTTTACGTCTACACGGCGAGCGGGAACGGAGACGGCCGGGGGGGCCTGGTGCGCGGCACGATCGCCGCCGACTCGCCCCGCCAGGCCCGCGACCAGTTGCGGGCCCAGGGCCTCTCGGTCCGCGACATCGCCGAGCAGCAGCCCGGCCGGCGCGAAGGCTGGTGGGCCCGCTACCTGACGGGCCGGCAGACGGCCAAGGTCACGGGGTTCCTCCAGGAGCTGTCGACGCTCCTGGCGGCCGACATCCCCATGCTCGAGGCCCTCGACACGATTTTCCGCCAGCACCAGGGACGCTTTCAGCGATCGGTCCTGCTGCTTCGCGACCACGTCGCCGCGGGCGGGGGCCTGGCCGAGGCCATGGGCCTCGAGCCGGCCCTGTTCGACGAGCTGTGCCTGAACATCGTCGAGGTGGGCGAGAACGCCGGCACGCTCGACGTGGCCCTCGGGCGGCTGGTCCAGTTCCGCATGCGGACGGCCCGCCTGAAGAACCGCGTCGCCTCGGCCCTCCTGTACCCCGGCATCGTGATGGCCGTCGGCCTGGCCGTCAGCATCTTCCTGATGACCTACGTCGTGCCGAACCTGCTGGGCGTCCTGCTCGACAGCGGCAAGACGCTGCCCATGCCGACGATGGTCGTCAAGGCGGTCAGCGATTTCCTCCTCGGCGGGTGGTGGGCCCTGCTGCTCGGGGCCGCGGCCCTGGTCGTCACGGTCGGGGCCGTCCTTCGGGCAGAGGGCGGGCGCCGGGCGTGGCATCGGCTGGAGTTGAAGGTGCCGCTCTTCGGCGAGCTGATCCGCAAGCAGGCCATCGCCCGGATGGCGATGGTCATGGCCACGCTCCTGAAGAGCGACGTCACGTTCGTCCGGGCGGTCCGCATCGCCCAGCGAACCGTGCACAACCGGGTGCTCCGCGACGCCCTGGTGGCCTGCGAAAAGGCCGTCTGTGCGGGGCGCGACATCTCGGTGGCCCTCGAGAAGACCCGCGCGTTCCCCCCGCTGGTGATCCAGGTCTTCTCGGTGGGCCAGGCGTCGGGGCGGCTCGAGACGATGCTCGAGGGCCTCGCCGTCGACTACGATACGCAGGTGGATATCACGTCGGGCCGGCTCGCGGCCCTGCTGGAGCCGGTCATGACGGTGCTCCTGGCGATCGCGGTGGGGTTCATCGCGTTCGCCGCGATTCTTCCCATTCTGGAGGCTGCCGATGTGCTCTAAAAAGCAGGACATGGCCCGCCGGTCACGCCCTGGACGCCCCATGGGAGGCGGTCGGAGACGTGCCGCGTTCTCGCTCATCGAGGTGATGGTTGTCGTGGTGATCATCGGCCTGCTGGCCGGCGCCGTGGCCCTCAAGGTCACCGGCTACATGGACACCGCCAAGGTGAACCGGACGAAGTCGGATATCGCCACCATCGAGCGGGCCATCGAAACGTTCTACCTGACCCACAGCCGCTATCCGACCAACGAGGAAGGCCTCGACGACCTCCCCATCAAGACCCGCCTCGACCCCTGGGGCAACCCCTACCAGTACAACAGCCCCGGGCGGAAGGGCCCCTTCGAGGTCATCAGCTTCGGGGCGGACGGCCGCGAGGGTGGCGACGGGATGAACGCCGACGTCTATTCCTGGCAGGTCGCCGACGTACTTGGACATGCCCGAGAGGTGGAGGAGTAGCCCGTGCGACGCGGCGGCTTCACGCTGATCGAGGTCATGGCCGTCGTCGCGCTGCTGGGGCTCCTGGCCGGTGCGGTGGTCTGGTCGATGACCGACGAGGCGAAGCGGTGGTCCCGCGAGGACGCCGTGGGCCGGATCGCCCACGCCGACCGGCGGGCCCGCATCGCCGCCCGACGCCTGGGCCGGCCCTGCGTCCTCCGCTTCGACCTGGACCGGCAGGTCGTCTGCCGGGTCGTGTTCGATGACGACGGGACCGAGATGCCGGGCCACGTCCTGGACCTGCCGGTCGGCCACAGGATCGACCGGGTCGTCTTCGCCCGGGCCGCTTCCTCGGCGCTGGTGCCGGGGGGACCGGCGGCCCGCGGGAAGGAATCCGGCGTGGTGGACGTCGCCTGCTCGACGGCCGGACGCAGCGCCAGCTACGCCCTCCGCCTGGTGTCCGGCTCCGGAACGGCTCCCCGGGGCGCTCCGGCCGGCCGCGGCGACGGCCGGTGGCTGGTCTTCGCGGGGCTGACAGGCCAGATGGTGCTCGATTGTGAAGACGACGAAGTCGACAACCTGTTCGCGGTGCTCGAGACGGGGCGGCCTGACGCTCATTGAGGTCGTCGCCGCCATCGCCATCCTCGGCGCGATCCTCGTCGGGATCGTCCTGGCGAAGGCGCGGCACACGCACCAGCTTGCGCTGGCGCGGCGGACGCACATGGCCGTCCGCGAGGCCGACGACCTGATTGCCGGGTGGTGGGCCGAACCAGAGGGCGTGCCCGTCGACGAATCGGGCACCCTCGGCACCGGCGAATCGCTGACCTGGCGGACGCGCCTCGTCGAGAACGAGGCGGTCGAGCGGCTGGGGGCACGCGTCGTGCGGGTCGAGGTCTACGAGTCGACGATGGGGGCGTCGCAGTCGGCCGACCCGGATGGGCCGCTCGTGGTCGTCGACCTGGTGCGGCCCGTCCCGGAAGCGGGCCCCGTGCCGGAGGCGACGCCGTGAGCACTGCGCGGGCATTCACGCTGCTGGAGCTGCTCGTGGCCACGGCCCTCTCGACCGTCCTGATGATCGGCGTCCTGGCGGTGGTGGCCGACCTCGGGGCGCCCGAGGTCGCGGCAGGCATCGCTGAGGAGGCCGGCGCTGCGGGCGGGGATGAGGCACTCGACGCCTGGGTCGGCCTGCTCCGGGAGGACCTCGCGCACGCACACAGCATCGACGCCTCCAAGGCCAACGAGGTGGTGCTGATGGGCTACGGGGCCCTGGATGGACGGGCCCGCGAGCGGACGCATCGGCCCGTGCTCGTGCTCTACAAGATCGAGAGGATCGACGGCCGGCCGTGGCTCATCCGCCGCCAGGCCGTCCTCGACGTCCTGACGAACCAGAACGTGCAGCGCGACCTCGTCTGCTGTGGGGTCACGCGGTTCGAGCTGATCGGCCTCGGCGGCATGGCCGGGACCGGCGAGATACGGACGCTCAACGCCGGCGCGATCGGGACGACCGGCGGGACGGACGCCGGGGGCGGAGTCGAGGCAGAGGAGGCCGAGGCGGCAAGCGAAGCAGGGCCGGAAGCGGCAGCGGGCCCCGGCAACCGCGGCCCGGCCGAAGCGAAGACCTCGGCGCCCCCCAGGGAATCCGGCATAGAGGGCGTCGAGTTCCCGGCCGACGGACCGGAGGGGCAGGTCCGCATCCGCGGCAACTGGATCTTCATCGAGCTGGTCCCCTGGGTCCTCGAAGGCCGCTCCGGGGATGAGGAAACTTCGGAGGAGGCCGGCCCGGCCGGTTCCAGGCGGGGAAGGGCCGGCTCGTCTGAGGCCCGTCCCGCCGGACGGGACGAGGGGGGTTGGCAGGGGGGCATCGGGGGGGCGGCCGAGGGGCAACAGGCGCCCCGTCGGCGGGCGGTCGGCACCGTGTGGCGGCTTCGCCTCTGGACGGACGACGCGACCCAGCCGACCCGCGAGCGAATCGTCATGATCGAATCGGGCGGACGGACATGAGACGCCGGTCGGCACAATCGGGCTTCGCCCTGCTGCTGGTGCTGGTGCTCGTCCTCCTGGCGGCCATCTCGCTGGCGGGGATGGCCCGCCGGAGCATGGTCGAGGCGCTGGAGGCACGGGGCGCCGTCGAGGAGCTGAAGCGGCGGTGGGCCGTGGCGAGCTGCCGCGAGGCGCTCCTGCCGCGGGCCGCGATGCTGCTCGACGAGGCGGAGCGGGGCGAGGGCGTCGCAGGCCCTCAGGGATATCTGAACCCGCCGATGGTCGAGCGCCGTGTCGCCTGCCGCCTCGCGGACCTCGACTACGAGCTGCTCGTGACGGACGAGCAGGCGAAGCTGAACGTGAACGTGCTGGTCGACGAGATGGGCCGCGGCGAGGCCCGTTCCGAGGTCGCCCACCTCATCGCCGAGGCCGGCGGCGGCTTCGTCCGGCAGGGCGGCCTGGCGCTTCGGACCCTCGCGCTCGGGGAGGGCCTCTCCCGACAGACCGGCAACCTGTCGAAGGTGGCCGGCTACGGCCAGGTCTTCGAAGGCGTCCTGCCGGAGCGGCTGGCCGGCGACGGACGCCGACCGGGGCTGGTCCGTGCGATCACCTGCTGGGGCGACGGCAAGGTGAACCTGCGGCGGGCCCCGGACGCCGTCGTCGAGCTGGCCTGCCGCGGCGAGCTGGGCCGCGACCTCGTCGCCGCCCTGCTCGAGGTGCGAAGCCGCGACCCCTATCGCAGTCTCCCGGCCATGGTCGCGGAGCTCGACAAGGCCGATCGCGACGAGAAACTGCGGATCCAGGAGTGCGTGACCGATGCGTCGTCCTGCCACGGCCTCTGGGTGATCGTCCGGGGCCGGCAGCGGTCCTGGCACACGCTGGTCGTGGGAGAGGGCGGCGTCGAGAAGGGCGGCCAGGCGGGCCGATCCGGCCGCCTGCTCGATATCGACCGCCGATACGAGTTCGCCTGGTGATGGTATGAACGTGCGTCAACGGAAACGGGCGATCGGACTGGCCGCCGCGGCCGTCGGGCTCGCGGCCGTCGCGGTGCTGGCGGCAGGGGTGGCCGTGCCGCTCGAGACCGGCCCGGACGAACCGGACGTCCCGTCCTCCGAGGGGGCCGGCGGCGCCGCCAGGGACCCGGCCGCGGAGCAGGCGAAGGCCGAGCGGGCCCGGGCCAAGCTGGCCGAGCTTCAACGGGTCTCCGGACTGGACGTTCGGCGGCCGCTCCAGGACGCCCCCGTCGCCGGCGGGGCCTCGAAGGTCCCCATGACCGTCCGCCTGATCGGCACGGTCGACGAACCCGGCCACTCGATGGCGATGTTTCAGAAGAAGGACGGCACGATCGCGCTCTGTGCCGAGGGGCAAAGCGTCGACGACGCGGGCGGGGCCGTGACCGTCAAGCGGATCGACCAGCAGACGGTCACGGTCGAGTACGCCGACGAAACGATCGAGCTGGTCCTCGCACCGGCTGCGGGGGGAGGGACGCGGCCATGAGCGACCGTTACCTGGTCTTTCTGGGCGACGAGGCGTGGCGCGCGGCGGCCGTGCGCGACGGCGACGTGCACCTGGCCGAGGTCCCGTTTGGGGCGGACGCGACCGCCGAGGGCCGCGTCGAGGCGGCCCGGAAGGAGCTGACGGGTCTCGGGCACGCCGACCAGCCGATCGCCCTGGTGGTCCCCTCGTCGTGGTGTCTGTGCGCGGCGATCTCGACGGACGGCCTGGAGCGGGGCGCGCGCCGCCGGGGGATGGCGTTCCGCTTGGAGGAGCACCTGCCGTGCTCGGCTGAGGAGGTCGTCGCCGATTACCTCCCCGCCGCCGGCGCCCGGGCCCTCGGCGTCTGCGCCCAGCTCGAACGCCTCGAGCCCGTCGTCGACGCTTTCGAGGCGGCGGGCGTCCGCGTGAGGCACGTCTGCCCGCGGGCCTTCCTGGCGGCGGCCCACGTGGTCGATCGCCATGCCAGGGACGCCGGCGCGGTCCTGATACGCGAGGGGCGCCGGCAGGACGGCGCCCCCCCCGCCTACGACCTGGTCGAGCTTCGAAGCGGCAGGCCGGCCGACTGGTGGTGGTTTGCCCACGACGGCGCGGTCGTCCGCGAGCGGCTGGCCGTCTGGGCCACGTCCGAGGACCGGCCGGGACCCGTCGTCGTTCTCGGCGACGGCGGGTCGACGCGGCCCGCCGAACTGGTGCCGGAGGGCCTTCAGCGGGTCGAGATGCGGGAGTTGGGCGGCGACCGGGCCGCGGCGCTTCATGCGGCGAAGGTCCTCGCCGGCGACGACTCGCCGTGGATCGACCTGCGGTGCGACGCACTGGCCGCCCCCGACCCGCTGAGGACGTATCGCCGGCCCCTGGGGGCCCTCGTGGCGGCCGTGGTGCTGCTGCTGGTCTCGATCTCGGGTGCCGCTCAGTGGCGCGGGCGGCGGTACCAGGCGCTGCGCGAGGCGTACCTGGCGGAGCAGACGGACGTCTGCAAGGAGGCCCTGCCGGGCCAGCCGGTGCCCCGGGCCGGCGCCCGAGGGCGGCTCCTGAGCGAGAAACGGAAGCTGGCGGGCATCGGCGGACACGAATCGGACGCGTCCGTCAGCGAAGCGGCGGCGTCGACCTCGGCGCTGGAGCACCTGCGGCAGGTGCTGGGCAGCCTCCCCACCGACGTGCGGTACCGCATCCTGGATCTGAACATCCAGCCGGACTTCATCCGTCTGGACGGCCAGGCCCGCAGCCATGCGGAAGCGGAGGGCGTCGCGATCGCCGTACGCCAGTCCGGCCGGTACGAGGTCCAGCCCCCGAAGACCCAGGCCCTGCGGCAGGGGGGTGTCAGCTTCCTCTTCACCGCCAGGCCGCGGCCCGCCTCAGCCGGCGAAGGGGGTACCCCATGACCGCCCACGCGAGACAGGCGATCCTGATCGCCGTGATGCTGGCGATGCTCGTCATCGCCGCGGCATGGAACGTGCTGTGGATGCTCGATCAGCGGGAGACGGCCCTCGGGGCGGCCCGCGACCTGGCCGACTGCAAGGTCCTGGCCGGCGAGATCAGGGCCCTCCGCGACGCCCCGGCGGTCGCCGCGGCCGAGGCCATGGGCGTCCAGGAACTGGGCCGGCGGATCGAGGCCGCCTCGCGTCAGGTCGGCCTCGGAAAGGACGCCCTGGAGGGGGTGCTGCCGCAGGCGCCCCGGCGCCTGGGGAACACGCCGTACGTCCAGAAGCCCACGGTCCTCGCGATTCGGGGCGTGACGCTTCGCCAGGCGGCGCTGTTCCTGCATCACCTGACGGCCGAATCGGGCCTGAGCGTCCGCGACCTCAGGCTTCGTATCCCGCACGGCGACGTCCCCCGCGACGTCTGGGACGCCGAGGCCACGCTGACCTACCTGATGTACGTGCCGACCGCGACGGCGGCACGCGATATCTGAAGGACCGACCATGACTGGCAAGATCGCGTTGTGTCTCTTCCTGGCGGGCGCGGTGCTCGCGGGCGGCGGCTGTGCGACGGGGTGGAAGGCCCAGTCGCCGACCCGTGTCTACGCCACGATCCGGCCGGAGCCGGGGCGGGACACCGAGGCCGCCCGCGAGTCCAATGCCGCCGGCCTCCGGCACCTCGCCCAGGACGACCTGGAGGGGGCCGCCGAGGCGTTCCGCCGGGCCCTGACCGCCGACGTCGAGTTCGGACCGGCCCACAACAACCTGGGCAAGGTCTACTATCGGCAGGGCGACTTCCACAAGGCGGCCTGGGAGTTCGAGGACGCGCGTCAGCTCCTGCCCAAGCACGCCGGGCCCCGGAACAATCTGGGACTCGTCCACGAGGAGGCCGGCGAGCTCGACGAGGCGGTCGCCTACTATCGCGAAGCCGTCGGACTCGCCCCCGACGTGATCGAGTACCGGGCGAACCTCGCCCGGACGCTCGTCCGCCGCGGCGACCGGACCGACGAGGTCTGCCTGCTCCTGGAGCAGGTGCTTCACGAGGACGAACGGGCGAGGTGGCGGAGCTGGGCCCGAAAGCAACTGGCCCGCCTGGGCTACGCGCCGGAGGGGCCCAGGGCGGCCCCCGACCAGCAGCAGCCGTAGTTCATCTCGAGCCGCCGCGATGTCGACGATCCGGCAGGGCGAACCGCAAGAAGATCGGCCACACCAGCAGCGGCACGACGACCGCCACCAGCATCCCCCACCAGGGCTGCTCCCGGGAGGCGTGTCCCAGCCAGACAAAGAGCAGGCTCGTCGCCCCCGTGCCCAGGAGCAGCGACGCCAGGAACCGCCGCAGCCGCATCCCCGCCAGCCCCGCCAGGACGGCCACCACCTCCGGCAGGATGGGCAGGGCCCGGCTGACGATGACGGCCCACCCGCCCCACCGGTCGAAGAACGCCTTGAACCGGGCCCGCTCCCCCTGGTCGGCCAGCCACCGGGCGGCCCGCTCCCCGGTCAGCCGCGCCAGGCCGTATCCCGCCAGCCCCGCCGCGCTCGACCCCGCCGCCGCCACCAGCGTCCCCACCGCGACGCCGTAGACGCTCCCGAGGGCGGCCATGACGCCCGTGGCCGGGATCGGCAGCAGCAGGTCCGCGATCAGCAGGCCGATGGCGACCGCCCACGCCCACGGCCGCATCCCCTCGAACCACCGGACGCAGGCCTCCTGGCTGAAGAGGGTCTCCAGCCGCTCGCCCCACAGCTCGAACCCGAGCATGAACAGGCCGGCCAGGACGACCGCCACGACGAGGACCTTGAGGGCCAGCTTCATGCCCCCCTCGTACCGCGCCGGCGCGGCGGGGTCAATGGCGACCGGCTCGCATGGCGGCCCGTAGGGGTTCGCGGTTCGGGAGGCACCGGGGGGTCCTTGGGGCCCCACAGGGGGGCCGGAAGGGGGGCGCCCAGTGGGCCATCAGAGGGGTGCCGGGAAGCATCGGCGCGGACAGCCCGCGCGGATGGGCTGCGTGTTCCGGGTGGCCGGCAGTCGGGCGTGAGTCAGCGTGGGGCGGAGTCGCCGGTGTTGGGCCGGCCGCTGAGCTCGAAGGTCGCGACTGACAGCGGTCTGCCGGTTGGGCTGTCCTTGGCGGCGTTGCGAGTCAGGATGCCGATCATGCCGCCGACCGCTCTGTATGGCCTCTTGGGTCCGTGCGGGAGCCAACATACGGAGCGCGCATTAAGGCCGTGTTACGATTCGGGGAAGAATCGAAAAACCGTCGCCCCTCGGTCGGTGATCGCCACGGGGCCGGATGGCCCGAGCCCGCCGGCGCGACTCGGCATCGTGCCGGACAGGGCAGCCCTGGGGCGGAGGGGCTCGGCGCGGTATAATCGCACCCGCCGTCAGACCGAGGAAAGACGATGATCGACTTACGGAGCGACACCGTCACCCGCCCGACGCCCGCCATGCGCCGGGCCATGGCCGATGCCGAGGTCGGCGACGACGTCCTCGGCGACGACCCCACCGTCCGCCGCCTGGAGGAGCGGACCGCCGAGGTCCTGGGCCTCGCGGCCTCCGTCTACATGCCCTCCGGCACGATGACCAACCAGGTGGCCATCCGGACGCACACGGAGCCCGGCGACGAGGTGATCGCCGAGGCCCACGCCCACAACTATTTCTACGAATCGGGCGCCCCGGCGGCCCTGTCGGGCGTCATGATGCGGCTCCTGGAGGGTCGGCGGGGGGTCTTCGCGGGGGACCAGGTCCGGGCCGCGCTCCGCCCGCCCAACGATCACTTCGCCCCGGCCCGGCTCGTCTGCGTCGAGAACACCCACAACTCGGGCGGCGGGAGCGTCTGGCCCCTCGAAGCGGTCGCCGAGGTCGCCGCCGCGGCCCGCGAGGCGGGCCTCCGGATGCACCTCGACGGGGCCCGACTGTGGAACGCGGCGGCCGCGAGCGGTACGGCCGAGGCCGAGTACGCCCGCCACTTCGACTCGGTCAGCGTCTGCTACTCGAAGGGCCTCGGGGCCCCCGTCGGGTCGGCCCTGGCCGGGAGCGAGGCGTTCATCGAGCGGGCCCGTCGGTTCCGCAAGATGTTCGGCGGCGGGATGCGCCAGGCGGGCATCATCGCCGCCGGGGCCCTGTACGCCCTCGAGAACCACCGCGACCGGCTCGAGGAGGACCACCGAAACGCCCGCCGCCTCGCCGAGGGCCTCGCCGAGCTGCCCGGCATCGACCTCGACCCCGAGACGGTCCAGACGAACATCGTCGTCTTCGGCGTCACGGCCCGGCCCGCGGCAGAGGTGGTGGCGCGGCTGGCCGAGGAGGGCGTGGCGGTCCTGCCGCGCGGGCCCGACTCGATCCGCGCCGTCACGCACCTCGGTGTCTCGGCCCAGGACGTCGAAGACGCCCCGGCCGCCTTCGCCCGGGCGCTGGCGCCCTGAACGGGATGACGGACGCCCCGGCGGCTCACCCGAAGTCGTCGCTCAGCCGCCGGCACGTGTCCCGCACCTCGCGGAGCCGCCCGTCCGGCACGCCGGGCCCATGGTCGGCGAAGACGAGGTCCGCCGGTCCGTACTCGTGGGCGAAGCGTTCCAGATCGGACCGGATCGTGTCCATTCCCTTCCGGGCGAAGTTCGCCGGCGGATACCTGACCGCCCGGCGGGACCGGGGAAAGAGTTGCCGTGCCCGCACCAGGTCCGACTCGCCCCCTGCCGCCCGGTGGTACCAGGTGGGGCTGAAACCGAATTCGGGCCGCAGGAACGGCTCGTGGCCCGTGTCCGGGCGGCGCGTCGGGGCCGTGCCGGGGGCGATGCGGCTGAGGAGTTGCCGCCTCGGCGCTCGGCGGGTCAGACGGCATCGGCGCCCTGCTCGTGCCGCGCACCCGACGTGACCGCCTTGCGAAGGCCCACGAGCCGCCTTCGTCGTCAGCGCGGCGGGGGCGGTTTCCACCAGTCGGGGGTCCATTCGCGGCCGGTGACCTCGCGGTACCGCTGCCGAAGATCGGGCCGCCGCTGGAGGTTCGTCCGGATCTGTCGGTCGATCTCGTCGGCGAAGCCTCGCATCGCCTCCTCGGGCGTCTCCAGCCGGTTCTCCACCCGCTCGACCCGCTCCTTGGTCCAGCGTTTGACCTGGCCGGCGTCGATGAAGGGGCTGGTGTCCAGCGGCCGGGCCGCCTCGATGGCATCGACGAACGGTTGGTGGAACGCCGGGTCGGTCACCGCCGGATTCACCAGGTCCCTCCCCGTGCGGGCGAGGTCCGGGTTGGGCGGCAGGGCGTCGCCGTCGAAGACGATGACCTCGCCGTACTCCGGGCTCGCCAGGTACTGGAGGAACTTCAGGGCCTCCATCTTGCGGGGACTGGCGTCGTTGATGCCGGCCCCGCGGCAGTCGGCCATGCCTTGGCTGGGCCGGCCGGGAAAGCGCGGCAGGCGGGCGGCGCCCAGGTGGTCGGAGATCCCGGGCCAGGATCGGACCTGGACGAGGATCCACCGGCCGATGAAGATCATGGCGGCCCGCTCCTCGAAGAACCAGTTCAGGCCGCTCTGGCCCCATCCGCCCTGGCTGCTCATGGCGGCGGTCTCGGCGGGGGTGGGGAGGACCTCGTGGACGTGCATCAGGTCGTGGTAGAGCTGCATCGCCTCGACCGCCTCGGGCTCGGCCAGCCGCGACGCCAGGCCGTCCTCCGTGAAGTACCGGCCGCCACGGCCAACGAGGGCGTCCTGGAAGATCCAGACGTTGTTCCAGTTCGCGACGGGCATGATCCGCTCGCCTCGCCGCCCTGCCGCGTCGCGGATGGCCGTGCCGGCCCGGATGAAATCGTCCCACGTCCATCCCGGCTGCGGCTCGGGGACGCCCAGCCGCTCGAACAGGGCCCGGTTGTACACCACGCAGTTGGCCCAGACGTTGCAGGGGAAGCGGTACTGCCGGCCGGCAACCGTCAGGGCTGTCGCCAGGGCGGGATAGGTGTCGCCGAGGCCGAAACCCATCTCGTCGGCGTAGGGCGTCAGGTCCATCAGGATGCCCGCCTCGACGAACGAGTGCATCTCCTGGAGGGTGTAGAGGTCGATGATGTCGGGTCCGGTGCCCGTGGCGCAGCGAACGATCAGTTTGGCCCGGTCCCCGGGGTCGACCTGGACCTGGAGGCCGGGGTAGAGCGGCTCGGCGGGCTGGAAGGCCCCGGGCAAGGCCGCCTCGATGAGCACCCGGTTGAGGTGCCGCACCTCCAGGGGCATGAGCGACCCGGGGTCGCGCCCGAGGAGCGGCACGACCTCGGCAGGGGGGGCCACGCCGCCGAACGCCTCGTCCGGGTGGAGGTCCGGCCGGTCGAGCAAGGCGTTGAGGGCGGCCAGGACGGTCGCCTTCGCGGCGTCGTCCAGCTCGGCCCCGGCCGCGGCGCGCTTGAGGGCGGCGAGGGCGTTCTCGGGCAGGCGCTCGCGGATCGCCTCGGCTGCCGGCGACACCTCCGATCCGGCGAGCGCCGTCGCCAGGCGGTCCCAGTCGGCAACGTTCGCCTCCGACAACGCGAGCGGCCGACGCAGCATGCGAAAGAGGCCCGTCTGGACCGTCCGGGCCGGGTTCTTGTCGGTGGCCCACAGCAGCCGCCCCGGCGGGACCTCCGGCACCGTCACGAGCGCCACCGCATAGAGCGCCGCCACCACCGCCGTCAGCACCAGGAAGACCTTCTTCACCGCTTCCCCCGCCCCCCAAAAAAAGACACTTAGTGTCTTTTTTGTGTGGGTAAACCCCTTCTTCGCAACGACTTACGTGCCCGAAAAAGACACTTAGTGTCTTTTTCCTAGCCCTTCACGGCGCCGAGCTGGATGCCTTTGACGAGGAACCGCTGGAACACGATGAAAACGATGATCAGCGGCACGACGTTCATCACGGTGGCAGCCATGATCAGCTCGGTCTGGCGGCCCTGGCTCGAGTCCAGCGCCAGCATCCCCACCGACAGCGTGTACAGTTCTTCCGTGTCGAGCATGATGAGCGGCCAGAACAGCGTCCGGTAGACCCCCAGGAACGTGATGATCGCCAGGGCAATCAGGCCCGGCCTGGCCAGCGGCATGATCACCTCCCAGAAGATCTGCCAGTGGCCGGCCCCGTCGATCCGGGCCGCCTCGTCCAGCGACGGCGGGATCGACAGCATGAACTGCCTCAGGAGGAACGTCCCGAACGCGCTGAACGCCAGCGGCAGGACCAGCCCCCGGTACGAATCGACGAACCCCAGCCACACCATGATCTGGAAGTTCGGGATCACCGTCAGGATCCACGGGACCATCATCGTTGCCAGGTACAGCAGGAACACGGTGTCCCGCCCCCGCCATTGGATCCGCGAGAACGCGTAGGCGGCCATCGCGCTCGTCAGCACCTGGAGCAGCGTCACCGCCGACGCCACCAGGATCGAGTTCAGGTACCACCGGGCGTAGTGCATCCCGAAGTAGCGCTTCGTCACCGGGTCGGGGACGATGTCCAGGACGATGGGGTAGTTGCGGAGGGTGGGCTCTGCGGGCACCAGGTTCAGGCTGTCGGCCTCTGCCCGCGGCTTCAGCGAGGTCGAGACCATCCAGACGAACGGGATGGCGATGGCGAAGCCGATGGCCGCCAGGGCCAGCAGACGAAGCACGGTGAGGACGCGGGCACGGCTCACGGCGACACCTCCAGGCCCTTGCCGAACCGCCAGTTGACCGCCGTGCCGAGGAAGATGAGGGCGAACAGGACCAGGCTGATTGCCGCCGCATACCCGAGCTCCAAGTCCTCGTAGAGCTTCTGATAGATGTAGTAGCTGAGGGTAGTCGTGGCGCCGGCCGGGCCGCCCTGGGTCATGACGCGGGCCGCCTCGAACCCGCCCTGGAGGCCCTGGATGACCGAAATGATCGAGATGAAGAACGTCGTCGGGGCGAGCTGCGGCCACGTGACGTGTCGAAACCGGGCCCACGGGCCGGCCCCGTCGACCGCCGCGGCATCCAGGAGGTCCTGCGGCACGTTCGACAGGCCCGCCAGGTACAGCAGCATGTTCGTCCCGCCGATGAGCGTCCACGTGGCCATGACGATGAGCGACGGCTTGGCCCAGCCGACCTCGGTGTGCCAGCCGGGCAGGAGCTCGTCGATCCTCTCGGCCCCGATGCCGACGGCTTCGAGCGCCGCCGCCAGGACCGTGTTGATCGGCCCCGTCTCGGGGTTGTAGAGGTTCTTCCACAGGATGATCAGGGCGACGCCCGCGCAGAAGGTCGGCAGGTAATAGAGCGTCCGGAAGCTGACGACGTCGAAGGCGAACCCGAGGGCCGCCGCCGTCCAGAACACGAGGCCCAGCAGCGCGAGGTTGGGCCGCCCCAGGGCCCAGAGGATTCCCGCCGTCATCACGCCCAGCAGGCAGCAGACGCCCGTTCCCGAGATCCGGCCGACGGTTCGCCGGTCCCCCCCCGCGGCCAGGACCCGGTTGTTGACGAGCAGCGCCAGCGCCAGCGACCCAGCGATGGTGAACGGGATCCGCATCATCAGGTACAGCGTGTTGTAGAAGTACTTCCAGAACCGCGGGTCGCGCGGCTCGCAGGCGGTCCACAGGGGGCGGTGCAACAGCCACAGGGCCGCCGACCCGGCGAGGACCATCAGGCCCGCTACCGTCCCGAGGCCGAAGCCCCAGTCGCCGCCCTCTCGCCAGGCGGCGGCCAGGCCGCAGAGCAGGGCGATGACCCCCGCCACCACGACGCCCTGGGGGGCGCCGACGACCAGGCCGGCCACGACCGTCGCGAGGCCCGTCCCGGCCAGGAGGCATCCGCCCCACTTCGTGCCCCGCCAGGTCGACGCGACGGCCAGAACGAACCCCACGCCGCCCGCCAGCGCCACCAGCGCGGCGGCGGCGTAGCCGGCCCAGAGGACCGTCGGGTCCTCGCCCGGCAGGGCCCGTACGCCCAAGAGGTCGCGGAAGTTCCCCAGGCCGAGGAACCGCCGCTCGATCGCCGGTTTCAGGCTCCAGTTCGTGAAGGCCATGTAGACCGACAGGGCGATCGGAAAGAGCGTGAAAACGAGAAAACCCACGAAGTTCGGCAGCAGAAAGCCGAAAACTGCCGGCGGCGGCAGCCGAAACCGCCGTCCCACGTAGGCCTGGCGCGGGGGCTTGCCGAGCGCCGGCGCGCCCCCCGCCGACGGAATCATGTCGGCCCCTGGAACGTGTCCTGCCATCGTCGGCGGCCCTTCCCCCTGGAACGCTGCGCCGGGTCCTTACGCGTCGGACACCGGCAGGCTGGTAGCATATCCGCGGCGGGAAGCGCTGGCCAATGAATCCACGCTCCAGGAGCGAAGGGCCCCGTGCCCGGACGGGCCGCCCCGTCAGTAGTCCAGGCCCCGTCCGAGGTCGGGGGCGGGGGAGACGAGGTCCCGGCTGGTGGCGCGGCAGTGCGGGCCGAAGGTGACGTCCTCGAACCGACCGACGGTCTCCGAGCTTGCGACCATCAGCCCGCCTTCACGGAGATGATCGAACTCCACCCGGCTGACCGCCACCTCCGGGCCGAGGTAGCAGTCCGTGCCGCGCGGCAGCTTGAGCATCCAGTCGTAGAGCGCCTTCTTCTCCGGCCACCGGGCGAGGTCCTCTCGGTAGTCCTCGGTGCCGGGGCGGGGACAGATGTCCTCGTTCTCCATGACGGTGAAGACGAGGCGGGCCGTCTTCGGGTCGCGGGTGTAGGACCGGAGGGCCCCCTTCAGGACGACCATCGACGGGACGCGCCGAAGGCGGCGCTGGCGGGTTTTCGCGTCGGCCTTCTCGCTGTCGGCCGCCGTGTGGTTCTTGAAGGCGAGGCCGAAGCGGCAGCTCCGCGCCAGGTGCCGGTCGGGCAGGCCGCCCTGGATCGCCCCGTCGCGAACGACGATCTCGGGCGTCCCGAAGTCGTTGTTCCAGCTCTCGAAGCGGGCCCCGTCCAGCAGCGCCAACGTGCCGCCCTCCGAGATGGTCGGCGAGGCGTTGCGGCCCGGCTGGAGGAGACTGTCCGGCCCCACGATGACCGTGCATCCGTGGATGCGGAACTCGTCGAGCACCGTGACGTGGCCCAGGAACTCGACCGATGCGCCGTCGGTCTTGTTGAACGTGAAGTATTGTGACGACATGATTCCCCCGCCGCGGCCCATCGAGCGGGCGGTCTCGGGCGTGTTGTCGTTGCGGAAGAACGTGTGCCGCGAGCCGAGGAACCGGGTGGCCCCCTGGGAATCCATCCCGCCGCCGACCTTGACCCAGACGTTGCCGTGGATGCTGCGTCCGACCCCGTCACCTCCGCCGATGAAGGCGGCCCCCGACTCGATGGTCACGTGGCGGAGGACCTCGCGGACGTTCGTGCCGCGAAAGCCCACGTTGTAGCGCGTCTCGGACGCCGGCAGGAGGAGGTCGGCCGTCTCGTCGAGGACGAGCGCCTCGCAGGGCTTGCCGTCGAGGAGCCAGTTTTTCGGGTCGGTGACGTCGCGGCTGCCGCGGAACCGCGGGCCGCCGCTGGTGCCCGGGTGGGCCCAGACGTAGGGCCGCCCCTTCGGCCACGTCTCCTTGAGGAAGTACTCCTTGCCCGTGAGCTTCGGCCAGAGGGCCCGGTCGTCGAATCGCGGGTCGTGGGCGGCCGCGCCGCGGTAGCTGAATTGCGGGGCCGGTCCGGGTTCGCCGGACTCCGCCGCCGGGGCCGTTCCGCATGCGGTGGCCCAAACGACCAGCATCGCAAAAGCGATTCGCCGAACAGACGTTTTCACGACAGGCCCTCCATCTCACGGTATTTCGACGGGCCCGCGGCCCTGGAGATTCAGGACGCCGCCTCGCCCCCGTCGGCTACTTCCCGTACCCGACGAACAGGGGCAGCATCGTGCCGGGTCCGCGGACGTAGGTGCCCGGTTCGCGTCGGATGAGTTCGCGGGTCTCGCCGCCGCGGGTCTCGCGGACGATCGTCTTGAACGGCCGGTTGTTGAACGTGATTTCACCGATGGTGAACGACCCGGCGGCGTTCGTGAGGATAAACATGGGCGTCGTCTTCGGGGCGCCCTGGGCGTAGCAGAACCCTCCGAGGACCTCGGTCCGGCCGCCTCGGACGGTCTCGATGAGCGTCCCGGCCTGCTCGGTCTTGAGGCCGAGGATCCAGACCGTCCCGCCGTCGTTCAGGAACTTCGGCTGCGATTTGGCCTCGTTGTTCCACTGGCGAGCCCAGACGTTCTGGCCCTTCATCTCGAGCCGCCCGCAGTAGTCCTCCAGGAAGCAGTCGCCCGGCCCGGTCAACCGGACGTCCCCCCACGTCAGGACGCCGCTGAGGACCATCGTTCGGTCGGACGCGTTCTCGATGGCCACCTTCTTGTACGTCTGGCCCATGCGGTCGAAGATCACCGTCCGGGGCGTCCCGGCGGTGACCTTGAGCGTGCCGGTGCCGAAGATGGACCCTTCGAGCGACGTGACCCGCTCGATACTGCCGCGGATCTCGACCGTGCCATCGACGAGCCACTTCCGGCCGCGGGGGAAGTAGAGCACCCGCCGGCCGGAGTCGACTGCCTTCTGGACGGCCTCGGTGTCGTCCTCGTCGTCCTCGGGGTTGCCGCCGAACTCGGCTGGGCTGACCCACTCCGAAAGCGGGACGCTCGGCACCACGGGCGTCTCCTTGACGGGCAGGCCGAGCGTGTGGCGGGGCGAATCCTCGAACAGGACGGTCGGCCGGTGGGAGCAAAACTCCTCGATCCGTCCGGCGGCGGCGCCCTCGCCCGTACCGCCTTCGGCCGCGTTGTGGACGCCCTTCTCGTAGCCCTGCACGTCGACGTTGCGGACGAGCAACGCGCCGGAGTTCTCCACGGCGGCGAGCTTCGCCGCCCTGCCGGCGCCGACCAGTTCGCCTTCAATGACCGTCATCAGGCTGTAGGAGCCGAGGTTCTCGATCGCCGGGACGGCGTTGCGGCTGACGAAATCTCGCATCGAGACGCACTGGCCGTCGTTGGAGAAGCCGACCCGCCGCTGGCCCTCGACGGTGATGTGCTCGAGAGTCACGCTGTCGACGGCGGTCCGCGTGCGGATGCCGACGTCGAAGCCGATGACGTGGACGTGCTTGATCAGGCACGGCCCCTGCTCGTCGGTGTAGCCGAGGTCGAGGCCGATCGAGCCGGCCCCGTCGGGGTCGCCCGAGCGGATGCGGACGTACCGCATGGAGCCCTGGTTGTTGGCGATGTACTGGACGCCGGTGGCGGCCGGGTTGCCGCGGCCCGTGTCGATGGTCAGGTGGCGGATGCCGTTGCGGAACCGCTGGGCGGGCTTGCGGCCGGTCCAGATCATGGCCTTGAACTCTTCCCGCCGGCGGCCGCGGCGGTCCTTCGTGGCGGTCGGCTCCTGGAAGCCGGGGCAGCGGTCTTTGAGCTTGACGGTGGTGCGGTCCATGCCGGCCCCCTGGAGGGTGGTCCGTTTCTGGGCCGCGCCGCCGTGGGTGCCCGCGCCCCATTTCAGCGTGTCGGAGATCAGATACGTGCCGGGCGGCAGGTAGAGGATGCGGTTGCCGTTGGCGTACTTGTCGAGGGCGGCCTGGATGGCTCGGGTGTCGTCGGTCCGGCCGTCGCCCTTGGCCCCGAACTCGGCCTTCAGGTCGATGACGCCGGCATCATCGGGGAACACGAGGTTTCCGTTGCCGCGGTCGCTGCCGGCGCCGCCCGGCGCGGCGTGGGCCACGATGGCTGTCAGAGCGCCGGCCAGGGCCAGTAACGCCATCGTCCTGCCAACATGCATGGGCCTTCACCTTTCCCCTCAGGGCGAGTCGCGGGGTGTCCGGCGAGCTGTTACCGCTACCACGGGTCTTAACACGCCCCGTCCGGGCGGGTTCCTCTCCCAGCATCCCCGGCGTCGCCCCGCGGTTGCGAACCGCCGGGGCGCCGGTATAATCCTGGGCCTCACGAACCCCCGACAGCGAGGCGAGCCGCGTGAGCGACGAGCCAACCACCCCCGAGCCGCACGAGATCGAGGTCTCGGTGGTCATCCCCTGTCTGAACGAGGCCGAGACCCTCGGCACGTGCATCGGCAAGGCCCAGGAGGGCCTCGACGAGGCCGGCGTGGCGGGCGAGGTGATCGTCGCCGACAACGGCAGCACGGACGGCTCGATGGAGATCGCCCGGCAGCTCGGCGCCCGCGTCGTGCACGTGACCGAGCCGGGGTACGGCAGCGCCCTGATGGGCGGGGTCGAGGCGGCCCGCGGCCGCTTCATCGTCATGGGCGACGCCGATGACAGCTACGACTTCCGCGAGGTGCCCCGGTTCGTCGAGAAGCTCCGGGAGGGGTTCGGCCTGGTGCAGGGCTGCCGGCTGCCGGCGGGGGGTGGCCGCGTCGAGCCCGGGGCCATGCCCTGGTCCCACCGCTGGATCGGCAATCCCCTGTTCACCTGGCTGGCCCGGCGGTGGTTCGGCGCGACGATCCACGACATCTACTGCGGCCTCCGCGGATTCACCCCCGACCTCTACGACCGCCTGGAGCAGCGGTGCACGGGGATGGAGTTCGCCACCGAGATGATCATCAAGTCCAGCCTCCGGGGCGAGCGGGTCGCCGAGGTGCCGATCACGCTCCACCCGGACGGCCGGACGGTCCGGGCCCCCCACCTCAGGACGCTCCGCGACGGCTGGAGGACGTTGCGGTTCTTCCTGCTGTGCACGCCGCGATACCTGTTCCTGGTGCCGGGGCTGGCGCTGATCGGCTTGGGGGTCGTGGGGTACGCGGTGGCCCTGCCGGGCCTCGAGGTGGGCGAGGTGCGCTTCGACGCCCACACGCTGCTGTTCGCCAGCCTGTTCGCCCTGTGCGGGTACCAGGCGGTGCTGTTCGCGTTGCTGGCGAAGGTGTTCGCGATCGCCGAGGGGTTCCTGCCGCCGGACCCGCGGCTCGAGCGGTTCTTCGACTGGGCGACGCTGGAGCGGGCGATGGTGCTGGCCGTGGCCGTGTTCGCGGTGGGGGCGGGCCTCCTGATCGCGGCGATCAACCAGTGGCGGTTGGCCGACTTCGGCGACCTCGACTACACCCGCACGATGCGGCTGGTGGTCCCCGGGGCGACGCTCTTCGCCCTGGCGTTCCAGACGATGCTCTCGGGCTTCTTCCTCAGCATGCTGGGGATGCGGCGAAAGGGAAGCGAGCCGCCCTCGTCGGGAGACTGACGGGCCGCCCCCCGGCTGCCACCCAAGGGACGCGTCAGCGGCGCTGCCGCCGCAACTGCTCGATCTCGCGGGCGATGCGCGGATCGTCCTCCGCCCGCAGGAACGCTTCGTAGCACCGGTCGGCCAGGCCGTAGCGGCCCCGTGCGTTCAGGGCGTGACCCAGGGTCAGCAGCAGGTCGGGCACGAGGAACGGCGTCCGTTCCAGCCCCGCCAAGGCCGTGCCGATGCAGGCGTCCACCTCCCGCGTCTGGAGGTAGAAGCCCGAGCGGGCCATCTCTCGCAGGGGCCAGGCCCGCCGGCCCCGGAACCATTCCCCCAGGTTCGGCGGCCGAGCCGACGCCGCCTGGCGGACGACGCGCTCCACGTCCGCATCGTCGAACGCCGGGTAGTCGGCGCCGGCCCTGGGCTCGGGCATGGGGGGCACCAGCGGCGCTGCCGGCGGATGGACGAACACCGCCGTGCGGTCGTCCGCATGGACCAGCCGCCACGCCTTGGCCCGGTCGAAGGCGTACAGCCAGTACGGGACGCTCCTGTAGGGCACCACGGCCACGGTCGGCACGTGCCGGTTGAGCGCGTCGGCCAGGCCCCCCGGCTGCTTGGCCTCGACGTACCGGCCGTAAAAGCCCTGGCCCATCACCTCGCCGTGGCTACAGATAAAGACCTTCTGTCGGGTCGCCCACGACAGGTAGCCGCCGTCGTTCCAGGTGTTGAGGGGCCGGCCCTCGATCTTATGGCGATTGATAAACTCGGACGCCTCGACCGGGAGCAGCGACTCGTTGAACCCCGTCCCGCGGCGATGGGACACCCACGCCAGGTCGTACAGCCAACCCGTCCAGACGGCGGGAATGAGCACGAGGCAGACGGTCCCGCACGCCCCCAGCCAGAGGAGTCGCCACGGACGAGCGCCGTGCGGCTCGAGCCCTTTCGGCGACTTCCGGACGAGCGCAGCCCTCAGCTGTCCGCCCAGGCGGTCCAAGCCGGTCGCGGCCATCGGGAAGACGGCCATCACGAAGTAGCCGAAGTTCTTGTTCGCCCGGGCGAAGACGTAGAGGAAGCCGGCGAACAGGACCATCTCCGCGGGCCGCCACCGCCGCCAGTTGCCAATCAGCCCGGCGACCGCCAGGACCGTGAAGAGCTGGTAGTAGAGCCGCGGCTGGAACAGCACCAGCCGGCCGTCCACGACGTACTCGTTGAAGCTGAAGGGCGAGGTGAACTCCGAGATGCCTGTCTCGGGCGACGTGAAGGCCGAACCCGGCTGGATGTCGCCGTACTGCGTCAGGGGAAGCAGCAGGCCGTCGACGTGGTAGGGATTCGCGAGGCACGCCGCGACCGCCGCCACCGACCAGAGGAGGAGCCTCCTGTCGAGCGGCCCCGGCCGGCCGTTCGCCCGGGCCCGGAGCGCCGCGGCCGTCATGCGGACGGCGTAGACGACGATGATCACCAGGCCCAGCACGAACAGCGAATGTGTGTTCACCCAGAGGACCATGATGACGGGCAGGGCCGGCAGCCACCGCCGCGAGCCCCGGGCGTGCTCTTCCAAGACCAGCAGAACCAGCGACCCCCACATCCACGACAGCAGGTGCGGCCGGGGCTCCCAGTGTGTCGCCAGCAGGAACAGCATCATCAGCAGCACCGCGGCCAGCGGAATCCGCCCGTCGCGCCGCCACGTCCGCAAGAGCAAGAGCCCCGCGAACGCGAGCGTCAGGCCGGTCGTCGCGGCCACGATCCCGGCCGTGCCGCCCACCTGAAGCAGCCCGTACACGAAGAGCTGAAACAGCCACTGAAGGTCGACGTAGGCGTGGTCGGTGACGGTGTAGGTGAAGATGTCCGTCCGGGGGACCGTGCCGTTCTCGACGATCCATCGGGCCGAGCTGAGGTGGAACCCGAGGTCGGGGCTGCCGATCTCCCGGTACCCGAGGACCAGGCCCAGCACGAAGACCAGCCACAAAGCGACCCACAGGCAGAGGCGAGTCGTGCGGCCGGGGGGAGGCACGGCGGCAAGTAGCGTCCCCTGGGCTCCCGCCCGAGCCGACGCCGAAGGCCGGGCCGCCCTGCGGGCCGGTTTCGTTCGGGCTTTCTTGCGATTCCGTGGCATTTGGGTCGGTCGGCTCCTCATCGGCGTCCAGGTGCCGGTAGTCAGGTCCGGTGGGCCTGTCGCGGTGGGGAGAAACCACGCGCCCCATACGAAGCGGATGGTGGCTCCCGGCGGCCGGGGCCTTCGCGCTCGCGAACCCCCAGAGGCAGAGCAGCCCGTGCGTGCGGGGTGTCAAGTGCAGCTTCAATCCCGACGGGTCGTAGCGGCCCGTCGGTCGTCTGACGCTCGGCGCGAAGCTTCACGTGCGTCGAAGTCGAGGCCGACAGGTTGACGGGCCACGTCCGCTCGTGCCCGTCGGCGTAGCGGACCGCGAGGACGTACCGGCCGGGCTCGCGGACGGCCAGGTTGATCGTATCCGGCCCCCGGCAGCCCGTCAGGAACTGCGTGCCGACGCTGCGCCGGGCGATGACGCGACCGCCCGCGCCGCCGATCGAGCTGCCCTTCTTCGCGGATGGGGCCTCGGCCAGGGTCACGACCGCGCCAAGGACTCCGACCTTGCCCGTCACGTGGACCGAGAGGACCCGCGTCCCGAGGAGCTTGGCTTCGTGATAGGTCGGATTCAGCTTGGGTTTACGTTCGCGGAGTGTCTCGTTGACGAGAAGCGTCAGGTTCCCGTCGACGCCGCCGAGGAGCAGCTCGTTTGCCCCGTCGCCGTCGACGTCGCCGGCCGCCAGGCCCCAGGCGCCCGTCCGGTGGGCGTCGGGGAACCCCGCCGGCTTGGCCTTGACGGAGTTCATGTAGGAGCCGTAGCCGCGGTTGGCGTGGAAGGCGTTGGACACGCCGGCCGAGCGGCTGGCGGTGTAGAGGTCGACGCGTCCGTCGACGTTCAGGTCGGCGGCGAGGACGGCGAGCTGGTCCTGCGTCGGCTCGTTGTGGAGCTCGTTCGTGGCGGTCACCAGCTCGCGCAGGCCGCCGTCTTCGAGCGTCAGCAGGGCGTAACTGTAGTCCGTCGGCACGACCAGGGCGGAGCGGTCGTCGCGCCAGAGGGGGCCGAAGCAGGCCGCGCCGGTCAGGCCCGGACCGGCGCCGGCGGTCGAGAAATCCAGACCCAATCCGCCGCCGGTGAACATGCCGTCCTCGCCCTGGACGAGCAGCACGCCGGAGGCGGCGCCGTAGAAGAGGTCCGTCCGCCCGTCGCCGTTCAGGTCGCCGGGCGCGACAAAGCCCGTTCCGTCGGCCCCGAGGGCCTCCCCGTCGAGGCCCAGGGCCTTCGTCGCGTCGGTGAACGCCGCCTTCTCGGCCCACGCCGCGGCGCCTGGGTTGAGGTAGACGGCCAGTCCGCCGCCGATGCGTGAGACGATGACGTCCGGCCACCCGTCGCCGTTGACCTGGACGAAGGCGGCGGTCTTGACGCCTTCGTTCGCCGCGGGAGGGAGCCGGTCCGAGGGCCGGAACCCCTCGGGGCCGCCGAGGAACAGCCGGCCGCCCGCCAGCAGGTCGACCCAGCCGTCGGCGTTCGCATCGGCCAGCGAGGAGCTCGGCGTCGCCAGGCCCGCCAGACCCAGCGCGTCGGTCCGGTCGGTGAACTCCAGGGGCCCGGTCTGGACGTAAGCCCGGTTGCCCGCCTCGGAGCAGGCGTAGATGTCGCACCGGCCGTCACCGTCGAGGTCGTAAAGGGCCACGCCGCGCACGGGCTTCGCGAACCGCCCGACGGCCTGCTGCCTGAGCTGGATGAAGGCCCGGGGGGGGAAGAACGCCCGGCCCGCCTTCCAGTCCCGCATCATCTCCAGGAACCGGTCGGCGGCCCCGTTGTAGCAGCCGAACAGGCTCTCGGTAGTCTGCTCCTCGCGGACCCGGGTCCACGTCCACCGGGCGGGGTCCTCAGGGTCGGCCTCGGCCTCGTGCCACACGCCGTTGTCGCCGTAGAAGACGATGCTGTTCTCGCCGCCGGGTTCGTGGCGGGTGGGGTTGCGGCCGACGTAGGCGACGATGGGATGGCCGTCGTCGATGAAGATGGGGGCGTCGCGCGTCGCCTCGACGGTGGTGACGTGGATGCGCCGCGGCTGGAATTGGCCGGAGATCACGTCGGTCACCTCGAGCGTCATCGCGCCGTCGTCGAGGTTGCGCGACGCGACGCGCGTCCCGAGGACCACCCGGTACCGCCGCGGGAGGTGGATGAAGGGCTGGAGCTGGGGGTTAATGAGGGCCCGGGCGTCGCCGGCGGCCAAGCCCAGGGCGGCGAGTCCGAGGGCGGCGATGCTCAGTCCGAATCGAAACGTCCGCTGCATGTCCGGTCCTCCACGTTCCAGTCGCATTGGAGGCAAGCGACCCTACCTCGGGGGCTGAACAAGCCGCCGGTACCACCGCGTCGAATTGATGGCCTCCCGTTCGGCGTCGGAGAGCGGGGCGATCAGCTCCTCGGGCCGGCCTCGGTTGCGGGCGCCGAAGGACACGTTTTGCCACCACTTCACCGAAGCCGGGTCCGCCACGTGGATGCCGCCGCGGGCGACGTCCTCGAAACCCACGTGCTCCAGAGCCGGCTTGCCGAGGAAGGCGATCTCGATCTCCTCCGGCATCTGCTTGTAGCCTTCAAGGCGGGTCTCGAACCAATCGTTGTGCCGCCGGTGCCAGCCGATGACCAGTCGGGCCTTCTTGGGGTCGGCGGTGTGGACGACGATCTCGGCGCCCTCGGCGACGATAAGGCTCATCGGCCGCTTCTTCACCGTTCCCTTGCCGTTGGACCAGCCGACGGGGTTCTTGAAGCTGACCCCCAGGCCGACGTCCTCGGTGATGGGCTGGTCGGGCGTGCCGGCCTCGATCCGCCCGGCGACGACCAGATCGACGGACCCGCCGTCGGCGAACTCGCCCAGTCCGTAGCCCGTCGAGGTGGCGTTGTGGGCCTTGCCGAACTCAGACCCGGAGTGGAGCCGCAGAACGGCCCCGCTTGGCAGCCGCTGCGACGAGCGGGTCCCCGGCCAGAGCTGGCTGTGAGGGGCGACGATCGCCGTGCCCGACGCGATCTGGAAGTCGTCGCTCGTCGCGACGCTCCCGCAGAACGTGACGGATGCCTCGTCGGCCTTTCGGACGTCGAGGTACTGGGCGACCTTCAACCCCTCCGGCGAGGGGACGACGAACCCCCGCCGTACGGGCCGGGCCCTTTCCGTCTCGGGGCCCACCCACGGCAGGTCGTTGAAGAACAGCGTGTGCCGGGGGCCGCTCAGGGTCGCCGTGTAGCGGGTGCGGAAGACGGCCCCCCGCATCGCCCAGACGTTGCCGGTCAGGGCGCGGCAGGCAGCGACCTTGAAGGTCGCGCCGGGCTCGACGGTCAGGTGCCGCAGCTCCAGGTTGCCCGCCGGCCGGACGCTGTAGGCCACCGCGTAGCCCTTCCCGGCGGCGGGGAGGAGGACGTCCGTCTCGCTGTCCAGCCAAGCGACCTTGAGGTCCCGCGGATTGATGCCCTTTTCGGGCCAAAGCCCCTCGGCGGGGCGCCCGCTGTCGAGCCAGTTCGCCGAGTGGTGCAGAAGGCCGCTCGTGCCGGGCCCCGCCCAGACCAGCAGCCGCCTCGGGGCTTCCCACTTTTGGCTGGTGTAGGCGGGCTTGCGACCCTCGGCCGGCGGTTCGTCCGGCCATTCGATCTGCCCCAGAAGCTTCTTGTCCTCCTCCGTCAACTCGCGCTTCGGGTTCAGCTCCTCGCGCTTACCGTTCACGGTCAGCGCATGCACGTGCTCCTTCAGTAACGACCGCACCGTCGCCAGGCGCGGCGAGTAGACGACGAGGTGATCGTCCATCTTGAACTGCACCGCAAGGTGCCCCTCGACCTTGCGTCCGTCGACCAGCTCGAGGGTGCAGGGCTTGAGCTGAGGTCCAGGGGTGGCCTCGGCTTGGGCCTGCGATGCGACCGTTGCCAGGAGGCAGGCGGCCAGGGCGAAAGAGAGTAGGGATGTATTATAATGCACGCGCTGTTCCTGTGGCAACAGTCGGGGATTGTCAATGACTGAGCATGTTCGGGGTGACGGCACGTTTCTCCGGGTCATCGAGCTTGCGCAAGGCCATGCGGACCAGCTCCCCCCAGCCGCCGTCCATGAACTCGATCCGCAGGGCGTGCTTGCCCTTGGCCAGCCCGGCCAGGCCGACGCTCTCATACGTGTCCATGTCGTTGTCGATGATGCGCCGACCGTTGACGTAGACCCGGCAGGCATCGGCCTTCGCCGTGCCCAGATACACGTTGTAGGGCCCCGGCGCTTCGATGGCCAGGTACCCTTCAAAGACGACCGCGGACTTGTCGCGGCCTCGCTCCAGGGCGTCGAGGTCAGGTACGGGCACCACTCCCGTGTTCACCGGCTTCAAACCGCGGAAATCGGGCATCGTCTCCCACTCGCCGTCGAAGACCTTGTAGGCCAGACCGGCGGAGGTCTTGCCCGGGTCGGCCCCTTCGGTCAGCTTGACCTCATCGGCCGCCACAAACCGGAACCGGGCCTCGGCCGTATCGCCGAGTCGCTTGCCGTCCTTAAACCCCGCCGCCTTGACGACAACGTCCTCGCTGACGGTGAACGGCGCCAGGTAGAGCGTCGAACTTGCCGACGGCTCCGCGCCGTCCAGCGTGTAGCGGACCTCGAGTTCGTTGATCTCGCTCGAGAGCCTCACCTTGACCGTCTTGCCCTTGGGGTAGCACCCGTCGGGCGTCTCAATGATCGGCGTGCCCGGATTGATCGTGTACAGGCCGTGGGCGGTGAACAGGTCGCCTTTCGCAGCCTTCTCAATCGGGAACGAGTACGCCCCTCTGCCTTCCATGGTGGGCTCGTATTGCACGAGGAGCTGCTCAGGCGGCCCGGCGTTGTTCTCGCCGTAATACACGTGCTTCCAGGGGTCCTTCATGTTCAGGTCCTGGAGGCGGATGCCGCCCTTCTCGATGTCGCGGAACTCGACGCCGTCAAGCTGCACGTCCGCGCCCTCCCAGAACACCAGGTTGATGCGTCGGGGCAACTTCTCGTAGGCGGCCCATTTCTTGGGGTCCTGCTCCTTGCTAGGCAGACTGCCGGTGTCGCCACAGCCGTCCTGCCGATGGCAGCAGAAGACGAGCCGGGCTTCCGTCGGGTCGGCGCTGTGGACGCGAATCGTGCCGGTGGGGACGACCTCGAATCCGCGGAAGCCGACGCGCCGGCCGACCTCCGACCACATCCGGCCGGCGAACGCGGCCGCGTGGTCCTTGAAGCTGATGCCGATGTAGCAGTCGCTCTCGAGCGGCCGGTCAGGCGTCCCGGCCAGCAACGTGCCGACAACCATCATGTCCTGCTTGTGGAGCTGATTGCTGTTCTTGGCCACGACCGCCCCGGAGGTCAACTGCAGCGTGGCTTCGCGGCGTACGCTCTGGCAGCACCTCGGCCCGATCAGGACGGTCGTGTTCTCAGAGACCACGGCACGGCCGCGAATGACGTGGGTCTCGTCCCCGGAACCGATACTGCCGATCAGCTCCACAGACGCGTCGCGGGCGTCTTTTCGAACCACCCACTTCCGCGCGAAATGCTTGGCCTCGATGGTGCTCCAGTCGACCGGCTTGGCTGGGTCGCGACGCTCGCCGTTGACGAAGAAGGTATGCTTGCCTCCAAGCAGAGACGCGTGCCCCCCGCCGTCGATGCGGCCGTGCTCGTCAACCCACAGGTTCCCGTAGGCGCCCTTCAGGCCGTGGTGAAAGGCGGCGCCCGACTCGACCGTGATGTGACGGGCGAGGTAGTCGCCGCGACCGCGCACCTGGTATGCCGACGCGGCGACGGGAATGAGAAGGTCGGTGTCCTTGTTCAGTGCCGACACGCCGCGGCCTCGGTGCCAGGCGGGCCCGGACCAGACCTCCGTCGTGGCCAGCGTCCGGACCGGGGCGCCGTTGACCAGCCAGTTGCTGGTGTCGTCGAAGCGACCGCTCTTGCCGGGGCGGGCCCAGACGAGCAGTTGCTTGGGCTTGTTCCACGTCTCGGTCGTGTAGGGGGGCTGGCGGCCCTCCGCCGGCGGCTCGTCCGGCCACCGGACCCGGCCGAGGAGCTTGCGGTCCTCCTCCGTCAACGCGCGCTTCGGGTTCAGCTCCTTCCGCTCACCCGCGATGGTCAGGGCGTGGACGTGGTCCTTCCGAAAGCTTCGCACCGTCGCCAGGCGCGGCGAGTAGACGACGAGGTGCTCGGGCATCTGGAACTGGACGGCGAGCTTGCCGTCGATCTTCGTCCCGTCCACCAGCTCGACCGTGCAGGGCTCGAGGTCCAGGCCCGGTGTTTTCTCGGCCGCAGGGGCCGCCGGAACACCTGTTGCCATCATACAAAAGACCATTCCAACCACTCGTAGCACCGCTCGTTTCATAACCTGCTCCTTGTGCGCAGTCAGTGACTCATCGCCGCGGCCGGGATCGGCTCCCTGGCAAGGCCCGGCCCCTCCCACTGAATGCCCAGCTTCCCCTGGCCGACGCCCTCGCCGAAGAAGAACGCCGCCCGGAAGCGGTGTCTGCCGGGTGCCAGGACCACCAACTCGTGGCGGTGCCGTTTGGGGTTCAGGGGGTTCGGGTCCCACACGACGCGGTCGCCGATCCATACCTTGCCGCTGTTGGGCGGGCTCGGATAGAAGCGGTAGATCCCTTGTCGGGGAGCGCGCAGGTAGCCTGCGAAGAGCACGGCGGTGTCGGCGTCCTCGGGGCGCGCTTCCGGGCCGATCTGCCGGGCGACGCCCCCGCCGAGCGGCGTGTCGGCTTCGAAATCCGGCTGGTGCCGCCACGAGCCGCGGTAGTACCGGTAGCCGAGACCCGGCTTCGTGGCACGCGTCTCGTCCTGCGGCCGCGGCGTGACGAACTCGAACGTCGCCTCGGCCGCGTCGCCCCGCAGGGCCTCGCCGTCGCGGAAACACCGGGCTTTGACGGTCGCCGTCTCGGTCAGCGTGAACGGCCCGGTGTAGCGGGTCGACGTGGCCGTCGGATCGCTGCCGTCGAGCGTGTACCGGACCTCGACGCCTTCCAGGCCCCGGTTCGTGGCGACCTTCAGGGCGACGGTGACGGCCTCGCCGGCGGGGAACTGGCCACCGACGGGCTGAACGCGGGCCTCCCACGTGGGCTGGTCGTCGCGGACATAGAGGGGCACGCCGAAGAACCTGTCGACCGAGCCGTCCGCACCGGATTGCTTGGCGACCTCCTGGCGGCGCTCCTCGGAGGGGGTGAAGTGGGCGAAGAGCGCCTCGGGTCCGCCCGCGTTTCCTTCGCCGTAGAAGACGTGGCGCCAGGAGTCCCGCATGGCGGGATCCTGGAGGCGGATGCCTCCCTCCCGCACGTCGTCGAACACCACGCCGTCGAGCCGGACGTCCGCCCCGGCCCAGATGGTGATGTCGATCTGCCGGGGGACCTCCAGGTAGGCCCCGTAGCCGGGCTCGCCCTCCTTCGGTGGGGCTCCCGTGTCGCCGAAGCCGTCCTTGCCGTGGTACTGAAAGACCAGTCGGGCTTCGGTCGAGTCGGCGCTGTGGACGCGGACCTGGGCGCCGGGCCAGATCTCCAAGCCTCGGTACTCCCCCCGCTTCCGCCACATCTCGCTGGCGAACAGCCGCCCGTGATCCTTGAACGAGAGACCCACGTAGCAGTCCTCGGTGATGGGCCGCTGGGGAGAGCCGGCCTGAAGGCGGCCGCGGACGAGCATGTCCTGTTTGTGGGGCTGGTTGTGGTTCTTGGCGAAGACGGCCCCCGACTGAAGCTGAAGGACGGCGGCCGGGCCGACCGTCTGGCAGCAGCGGGGGCCGATCAGGACCGTGCTTCCTTCGCTGACGACGAGGCGTCCTTGCTGGACGTGCGTCTCGTCGCCGGAGCCGGCGCCGCCGATGATTTCCATGGAGGCATCCGGGTCGTCTTTGCGGAGGACCCACTTGCGGGCCAGGGACTTGGCCTCCAGATCGGCCCACCGAATCGGCCCATCGAGGGGCCGCGGGTCGCCGTTCCGGAGGAAGGTGTGCCGGGGGCCGCGAAAGTAGGCGCATCCGCCGCCGTTGAAGTCGGAGCCGGGCCAGACCCAGAGGTTGCCGAAGAGGCCCTTCACGTTGGCCCCGAACGAGGCGCCCGACTCGACCGTCAGATGCCGGGCCAGGAAGCCCTTGCTCTGGTGCCAGTGGGCCCCGCCCTTTACCTGGTATGACCTCTCGGCCGCGGGGAGTAGGATGTCGGTGTGCTCGTCGAACTCCGCGAGCTGCTTGCTCCGGTTCCAGGTCGGGCCGCCCCAGATGACGGTCTGGGCGGCGGCCTTCATGGGTCGGCCGTTTTCGATCCATCCCCCGGTGTCGCGGAGGCGACCGCTCGTGCCGGGCCCCGCCCAGACCAGCAGCCGCCTCGGGGCTTCCCACTTTTGGCTGGTGTAGGCGGGCTTCGGCCCTGTCGCCGGCGGCTCGTCCGGCCACCGGACCTGGCCGAGGAGCTTGCGGTCCTCCTCCGTCAACTCGCGCTTCGGGTTCAGCTCCTCGCGCTTGCCGTTCACGGCCAGCGCGTGGACATGCTTCTTCAGGAAGCTCCGCACCGTCGCCAGGCGCGGCGAGTAGACGATCAGGTGGTCGGGCAACTCGAACTGCACGGCCAGTTGGCCCTCGACCTCCGTCCCGTCGACCAGTTCGATCGTGCAGGGCCCGAGCTCCAGGCCCGGTGTTTTCTCGGCCGCAGGGGCCGCCGGAACACCTGTTGCCATCATACAAAAGACCATTCCAACCACTCGTAGCACCGCTCGTTTCATAACCTGCTCCTTGTGCGCAGTCAGTGACTCATCGCCGCGGCCGGGATCGGCTCCCTGGCAAGGCCCGGCCCCTCCCACTGAATGCCCAGCTTCCCCTGGCCGACGCCGCCGCCCTGGTCGCCCCAGAAACACCGCGCCTTGACCGTGGCGGTCTCGTCCAGCTTAAACGGGCCGGTGTAGGGCCTCGAGTCGACCGTCGGGGTGCTTCCGTCCAGCGTGTAGCGGACGACGACGACGTCCTCGGTCAGGCCTTCGGGCAGCTCCAGGGCGACGGTCACTTCCTCGCCGTGAGGCCACGTGGCGCCTTTCGGAAGGACCTGGGGCCAGCGGCGGCGCATCCGGTCGTCGCGGGTCGCCGCTTCGTTGATGGCGCTGTACAGGCCGAGGTTGAGGTTGTTGGGCGGGACGCGGAACTCCCGGGTCCGATTGCCACGGATCTCGATGGCCTGGAGCGAACGGGCCTTGCCCGGGGCCCAGGCATACTGGAAGTAGGTGGCGGTGAGCGAAGCGTCCTCGGTGATCCAGTAGGGCACGCCCCTGGACATATCCACGCCGGGAAGCGGCGGAGGGCCGTCCCATGTATACTCGTCAGGCCCGAAGTGATCGCGGAAGAACCCGCCCAGGATTTCGGTCTTCCCGCCGTCGGTGGTTACCGCGTGGACGGCCGGTGCTTCGGTCTTGAACCCAAGTAGGCAGACGTCGGCACCGCGGTTGCGGATGTAGGTCCTGGGCAGCTTGCCGTCGCCGAAGGGATTGTTCTCCATGTTGCACTGACGGACTACCACCTTGGCCGGCGCGACGAACGTTGAGTCCCCCATCCCCTCGTCGATGAAGATCTTCCGTGCCTCGGGCGTGTTGCGGTAGCCCATGTAGCGGGTCGACTGGAAGTAGATCGTCCGCGGCGTGGCGATTTCGGCTCCCACCGCGCCGCCCCTGGCGTTGATCCACTCGACCGAGATCGGGTGCTCGCCGTCACCCTCGAAGCGCAGGACCGGCTTGTCCGATTCGACGAACTCGCCGCCGGGCGCGCGGATGGTTGTGCCGAAGCCGAACCCGATCATCCGGCGCACCTTGCCGCGAACGCGGATCGTGTCGCTGACGCGATAATCACCCCCGGGTACGAAGAAAAGCGTCCGCGCCCCCGAATCGATCGCGGCCTGAATCGCCTGGGTGTCGTCCTCGGCCGAGTCCTCCACGACCTTCCACCTCGACCGCGGCTCCTCGAACACCGGCGGCGGGCTCTCGGCCAGGCCGAGGGCCCGCATGGGCGTATCCGGGTAGGCGCTGCGCCCCGGTCCGAGCACCTTCTCGGCGATCGACGTGCCCGGGACCACTTTGCCGCCCCTCTTCAGGGCGGCGCGATAGCCCTCGGTCCTCACGTGGCTCAACAGACCCGCGCCCTTGACCTGCTCGATGGCGCATCGCTCCGGCGCACCGCCGGTGAGCCTGGCCCCGATCAGCGCCAGGTTCGCGATACCGCCGTCGTTGCGGACCGCGGGCACCCGGTTGACGCTGATCAGGTTGTGGATGGTCACCGGGAAGCGGTTCAGGATGCCCAGCTTGTTCTGGTTCCTGAGCGTGATATCCACCAATGTCCCGTGCGAGACGTTGCCGGTAGTCTTGATGCCGATATCGAAGCCCTCGATCGTGACGCGGCGGAGCATGCCGGGCCCGAATTCCGTGGAGGACAGGTCGACGCCGACCGGGCCGCTGCCGTCACCCGAGCGGACGACCACGTCTCCGACGTATCCATAGTTGTGCGTGGTGTACAGAATGCCGATGGCGCCGGGGTTCCCCTTGCCGGTGTCCACGGTCATGTCGAGGATGTAGTTGCCGAACGCGGCGTTGGCCCGGCTGTCCCGGCCATACTTCGCCTTGGTGTGAGCCGCCCACAGAACGGGTTTCGGCCGGCCGGGGTCGTCGAACCCGGCGGAGTTGTCCTTGAGCTTGAGGACGGTCTGGCCCGCGCCGTCTCCGACGAACCACGTGCGGCGTCCCCAGCCGATGGTGTCGCTGACGACGTACGCTCCTTTGGGCACGTATATGACCATGTACTCGAAGGGGTCCGCCTTCCGGGCCGCCAGGGCCTTACGGAACGCTTCCGTATCGTCCGTCACGCCGTCTCCCCCCGCGCCCTGGTTCCTGACGCTTCGCCACTCGCAGTACCTCTGGCTCTTGGGGAAGTCCTCGGGCCGCACCGGTGCTGCCGCGACGGCGTGCGAAGTCAGCATCGCCCCGAAACAGAACAGTAGCGGCATAGCCAGCAGGCGCATGAGTGTCCTCCTCTCGTCCCTGTCCCGGTCAATGGCTCAGCATGTCGGCGGTCACTTCCTGTTTCCCGGAGCTTCCGAGCTTGCGGAGGCTCAGACGGATCCGTTCTCCCCAGCCGATGTCGCGATACACGACCTTGATCCGATGCTTGCCGGCCTTGAGACCGACGAGCCCGGAGCTCTCCAGTTGATCCTCGCCGTTGGCGATCACGCGCTGCCCGCCGAGGTCGATGTGGCAGACGTCCTTCCTGCCCGTGGAGACGTAGAGCATGTAGACGCCCGTTTCCGAGACGTCGATGAATCCGTCGAACAGCAGCGCGAAGCCGTCGCCGCGGTGCTTGACGGCGTCGGGGTCGAGCTCCGGCGCCACGCCCGTCGCCTTCGGCGTCAACGTGCTGAAATCCGGCGCCTGGTCCCAGTCGCCTTCGTAGTACTTGTAGGCCAGCCCGGCAGACGTCTGGCCCGGATCGGCGGCCCGAAGCATCGTCACGTCGCCGGGAACGATGAATTTGAACCACGCCTCGGCCGTGTCACCGAATTGCTTGCCGTCCCTGAACCCGCCGGCCTTGACGACGACGTCTTCGGTGACGGCAAACGGCTTCTCGTAGAGCGTCGAACTTGCCGACGGCTCCGCGCCGTCCAGCGTGTAGCGGACCTCAAGGCCGCTGGTCTCGTTCGACAGCCGCACGGTGACCGTCTCGCCCGTGGGGTAGTAGCCGTCCGGCGTGTCGACCGCCGGCGTGCCCGGATTCATCGAGAAAACCGTCGTCCCCGCGAAGAACCCGGCGGTTGTGCCAAGCTGATCGCGATACTCCGCCAACTTCTTGGACACATCAGCATCCAAGGTGAGCTTGCGGAAGATCGCACCTTCTCCGGCAATGCAGTCCTTGCCGAAGCTCACGCGCTTCCACAAATTGCGGACCTCCGGGTTGAACATGCGGATGTCGCCCTCGCCGAACCAGTCGAGGACCACGTCATTGAGCTGCACGTCGTCCAGGAAAAGCGTGTTGGTGGTCCGCTCGGACTCCGGCAGCTCGTCGAAGTAGCCTCCCGAGGTGCCGTCGTCCGAGCCCGCGTCCGTGATCCCGTGCCACGTGATCACCAGCTTGGCTTGGTCCGGCTTGGCGGTATGCACGGTTATCTGGGCGCCTGGGGCAACGACAAGACCATACCCATGCGACGACGCCGACGTGCCCTTCAGACGAAAGTCGGACCAGTTCGGGGCGCGATCTGAGTTCGGGTATGTGCCCTTCGGGTCCTTGATGCTCAGGCCGAGATAGACGTTGCGTGTAATCGGTTCCTCGGGCGTGCCGACGAGCAGGGCGCCCTTGAGGCGCATGTCGTCCTTGTAGAGCTGGTTGCCGTTCTTGCCGAAGACCGCGCCGGACTTGAGGATGACCTTGGCCTCGTTTTCAATGGTTTGGGTGGTCCGCCCGCCGATGGAGAATACGCCGTTCTCCTCGAGAATGGTCACGCCGCGCACCCAGTGGGTCTCATCGCCGGACGCGAACGTGCCGATCATCGTGACCGAGGCCTCCGGATCGTCCTTGCGAATGATCCATTTCCTCGCGAAGTACTGCGCCGACTTCATCAGCTTGCGGAACTCCTCCGGCGTCTTCGGGAGCTCGCCCGAGTGAGGCTTACCATTGACATAGAACGAGTGCTTCGCGCCGCGGATGAAGGCCGAGCCCCCGCCGTCGATGCGGCCGTGCTCGTCAACCCACAGGTTCCCGTAGGCGCCCTTCAGGCCGTGGTGAAAGGCGGCGCCCGACTCGACCGTGATGTGACGGGCGAGGTAGTCGCCGCGACCGCGCACCTGGTATGCCGACGCGGCGACGGGAATGAGAAGGTCGGTGTCCTTGTTCAGTGCCGACACGCCGCGGCCTCGGTGCCAGGCGGGCCCGGACCATATCTCGGTTCTCGTCACCCGCTTCATGGGCCTTCCATTGGCCAGCCAGTTCCCGGGTTCGCCGAACCGTCCACTCCTGCCGGGCTTCGCCCAGACCAGCAACTGCCTGGGCTTCTGCCAAGTCTCGGTGGTGTAGGCGGGCTTGCGACCCTCGGCCGGCGGCTCGTCCGGCCACCGGACCTGGCCGAGGAGCTTGCGGTCCTCCTCCGTCAACTCGCGCTTCGGGTTCAGTTCCTCGCGCTTACCGTTCACGGCCAGCGCGTGGACATGCTTCTTCCGAAAGCTTCGCACCGTCGCCAGGCGCGGCGAATAGACGACGAGGTGCTCGGGCATGTCGAACTGAACGGCGAGCCGGCCGTTGACGGCCGTGCCGTCGACCAGTTCGATCGTGCAGGGCGCGAGTTCCAGTGCCGGCGGCTCCTCAGCCGCCCAGACACGGACCCCTATCGCCAGACAGAGACAGACCGCCGAAACGCGCAGTCGCAGGTGCATGCCTTGCCGTTACTCCTCTCGCGACCGGCCGACCGTGATGCGCAGATCGGCAAGGTCCACGGCGATGTCGCGGTCCCTGTGCCGCTCGCGACCGTAGAAGGCAATGTGGTTCGTGTTGGAAGTATCCTTGATGACGGTCGCCGTGACCGTCACACGGTTGGCGGGGTTGCCCACCTCGCTCATCGTCGCCGACAAACGGAGGCCGTCGTCGATGACCTCGAAGCGGTAGGCCGCATCGTGCTGCACGTCGAAGTCCCCGGTCACGACCCGCCGGCTGATGCGGAAGCCACTTCCGGCCTCCATGATCTCAGCGTAGGGATGCTTGGTGCTCAGCCTGTAGACGATGCCGCTCGCCGCACTGTGATAGGCCCAGCCGGGCGTGTTTCCCTCGCGGCGCAGGCGTCCGTCGCTTCGCGTGACGACGTTCATCTCGTGCCAGGTCACGTGCGGCCCGAACGTGGGGAAGCGGATCGTTCCCGAGATGCGCAGCCGGCCGGAAAGCAGCGGATCGAACTCCTCTGCCGTCACCAGGTAAGCGGTGTTCAAGAGCCGCACGGCCCCCGGGAAGGGTTCCACCTTTGATTCGGGGTACGGAAGGCGGGTTTTCCAGAGCCTGGGGTCGAGCGAGCCGAGGGCGAAATCGTCGGCCGGCGCGACGCGGACCGGCGCCGCTGTCGTTCCTGCAAACCGGGTGCCGTCCGGGGCGATGGAGGAGACCGCGTTGGCTTCCACGCGCACGGCCTGGGCCCCTTCCAGCCGCCGCTGTGTCCCACGCTGCGGTGTGACGTCGACGCGACCCCGGAATACGTGCACTTCGGTCGCGCCGGCGGGGTCGGCCAGCACGCCGAACTCCGTGCCGTGGTCCACGACCTCCGCGTCCGGCGTACGGACGGTGAAGCCTTTGGCCTCCTCCGGCACGCCGGCCCAGAGGGTCCCCTCGCGCAGGTCGATGGCGCCGGCCGACTCCAGCCGGACCCGAGCTCGCTGCTGGATCGCGATCGTGGCGCCGCTGGTCAGGGCGATCTCCGCCACGCCGCTCTCCAGGTGCAGGTCCTGGCCCGGATACAGCGGCTGGCCCGGTGCGAGTTCCGGGTGGGCCTGCCACCGGCAGTCTAACGCGCTCGCCAGATGGCCGATCGGCTCGGGCCCCGGACCCGACAGCACGGCGAAGGCCGCCGCGGCCAAGCCTATGAATACCGCCGCCGCCATCGCCGCCAACCCATACCACCGGACGCGGACGGTGCGCGCCCTTCCGGACGGCTCGGGCAGCCGCGCCGTCCGATCCCGCCCTTGCCACAGCAGGTCGGCGTGCAGGTCCATGTAAGCAGCGTAGAAGAGCCGGGCTGCCTCGCTCTCGCACAGCATCGATTCCAGCCGCGCCGTCTCCTCGGGTGTGATCGTGCCGTCGCAGACCGCGGCGGCCAGCGACCACAGGGCCTCCTCGGGCGGACGGATGTCGAGGGCATCGTTCATGGCACTGCCTCCCCGGCCATCTTCCGGTTGATGCACTCGAAAAGCGTTCGGCGGATTCGCTGGAGCCGCTTGTAGAGCGTCTGGGGTGCCATCTTCAGGGCCTCGGCTACCGTGTTGAACGTGTCGCCGCCCCAGTAACACCGCTTGATCAGGTCGCGCTGTTCGGGCGGGAGGTCGGCCACGCACGTCGAGAGCGCCTGCCGACGGAGCTGGAGCAGTCCCTCCGTCCTGTGGCGCGTCTGGGCGACGGCGACGAGGGCTTCCTCGCTGAGCGCCGTCGCGGACCGCCGCTTCTTCTTCCGGCGGTTGCGCACGACGTTGAATGCGAAACCGCACGCCCAAGGAACGAACTCGCGGTCGGGGTCGAACTCGTCCCACCGTTCCCAGAGGAGCAGGCTGGTCTCCTGGAAGGCGTCCTCGGCCTCGTCCCGGTCGGGCAGCAGCGTCACGATAAAGGCGAACACGCGGTGCTGGTTCCGGACGAAGCGCTGCGTGAACGGCCGCTTGCGGTCAGATTCCATGACGCCTCCGCCGTGGGGCCCCAAAAAGATATTGTCCGCCGGAGGGGAAATTGGACAGGATTTTCGGCGGCCCAGCCGTTTTCGCCCGGCCGGGCACCGCCAACGCCCCGTCACGATGGGGCCACATCGCCGCCGGCCGCGGCGGATAGCCGACCCGATTCGCCGACCTTTCGAACGGGGCGGCCCGTTCGTTCTCGACCTCCGTCGTGTCAACCGCTCGACGGTTCAGGGCGTGAGCTTCAGGCCTTGCCCGATGCCCAACTTCTCGCGCTGCGGCTCCGTCAGCACGGTCCGGACGACCTCGGGATAGAGCTTCTCGTCGGCCAGCGCCCGTGCTCGCCGCTGGTCGTCTCCGTAGATTGCGAAAGCCGAGATGTCCTCCGGGTGTTCCACGGTTGGCAGGAAGTCCTCTTGGGCGAGCCTCCAGGCCATCCGCTCGATCCGGCCCTTCTGCTCTGCGGTTAGCTCGACCAGGTCTTCCAGTCTCTTGTCCCCCACCTTCCGGTGGAAGAAGCGCTCGTGCATCTTCTTCGTGGCGTGCTTCGCCACCCGGTGCTCGTGCCACGCCCGGAGCTGCTTCGGGGTCAGCAGCCGCAGCAGGTCCTCCGAGGCGGCCCCCTCGATGGCCAGCTTCTGGTGCGTCTGGACGTGGCGCAGGCGTTCCAGCCTCTTCGCCAGCTCCTCGTTGCCGGCCTTCTTGGCCTCCTCCATGCGATCTCCCAGCGTGTGACGAATCGGCGTGGTGGTCTCGTCGAACTCCTCGTGCACCTTGCCGTATTTCTCGCGCAGGGCCTTGGCCTTCGCGCGCTGCTCATCCGTCATGCCGGTCGCCTCAGCCACCTCTTCCCAGCGCTTGATGCAGTTCGACCGGTAGGACAGGAGGTTCCCGCAGTCGTTCACCCAGTCCTTCCACACGCGGCCCTCCAGCGGGAAGGGATGCGACTCGACGATTCCGTCCCGGATCGCCTCCCGAACGACCCGTTCGTCCTGTTTCTGGCCGCCGTAGCCCCACACGAGAGTCGGAACGGACAGGATCGCAACCAGTCCCCAGACCCAAGGCGCCCGGCCGATGTCGCCAGATTTTGCGAGTTCACTCACGATCGTTTCCTTTCCTCCGTTTTGGCAGCGTCCGAATGCGCCATCGTCAGGTCGAAGCCAAGGCCCAGGTCGCTCAGGAATCGGATGTCGTCCACGCCGATGCCGAGCCACTCGAAGACCTGGCTCGGGACGGGCGTGCCGACCCGCCCGATAGGGTCGGCGATGACGTGATGGTCGCTCCCCGGCACCAGGTCCACGCCTTCGTCCCTCAGAATGCGGTAACCGGCCCAGAGAACCCGTCGGCACGCCGGCAGGGAGATCCGCGCGGTGCGGGCATTCGTGTCGCCGCTGATTTCGGCCGGCACGTCATGCTCCGCCAGCGCCCGCCCGAGCGCCCGAACGTCCATCATGAAGAAGCGGTTGACCTCGTCGTCCGGGAAGTCGCAGCCCGGCCGCGGCACCATCTCGGTGATCCATCGCTCGATCGGGTTCTCGATCAGCCGATTGTTGCTTGCTTCACGGAACGGGTGGGCCATGTGGACCGGCTTGCCGAAGCGCCGCCGCACGTCCGCGATGCGCTCTACGCCGGCGACCCAGCCATGGGTGTTCCGGTCGGCGTCCGTGCAGTCGTAGATCCGCGGCGGCTCGAGAATCAGGCAGTCCGCCAGGTCGGCGACCTCCGGCGTGAGCAACTCCTCGGCCCTTTCCAGGGACACCTCCGGCGCAAGCAGCAGCCGCATGCCGGGGAAGCCCGGCGCCACCTGGCGCAGCTCATCACGCAACCGTCCCAGGCCCTCGGCGCCCGGCCCATAGGGATTGCGAGGCCGCTTGGGGTCGTACCGTTCCGTGTGATCGGTGACACCGAGCACCACCCGGCCGGTCATCCGCGCGTGTTCGAGGTAGTCCACCAGGGATGCCCCACGGCGTTCGGCGCCGGCGTGATAGTGAAGGTCGACGTTGTGAATGTGCAGCGTCATTCAGGACCTCCTGTCTGGTCGCCCGTAAGCCGGGGGAAACGCCCCACGGCGAGCGCCCAGTCGCTCTTGTGCGGCGCCTTCCAGACGTGCTTGCCGGGCTTCAGGAGGCCGATCGCGAACTCGCGATACGGTTTCGTCGTGTCCACGGCCACGGCCGGCAGCGGCCCGGGCGCACGCCCCAGCTCCATCGTGATACGGTCGGTGTCTTCCCTGTAGAACGCGTAGCGCTTGTGGTCCGGCGTCGCGAGGGCGTGGCCATCCGTCAGTTGATTGGCACGCTGCATGTCCAGGAGGAAACGGCCGGCCCAGAACTCGCGGCAGCAGCGGAACTGCTCGGGGTCCGGGTATTCACCCTTGTAGAGCCGTCCGCTGTAGTGACCCCAGAAGCCCCCCATACCTCCGGCCACGGTCTGCCGCCACATGAACCGACGCGTGCCTTCCTGGCTGAGGCCGCCTCGCGGTCGGAGGTAGCTGTCCCGCTCCTCGTAGAGGTGGGGGCGGTCCGGGTCGGAGGCCAGGTCCTTGACGATCCGCTCGTAGGACTTGACGCCGTAGCCCGAGTAACTCTTGACGTCGAGTTCGTCATTCGACCGTCCGCGGCCCCACAGCATGTGCCGCCAGCCGAAGCGCTCGTGCAGGTAGGACGCCCACTTGCGCAGGTCGTCCTCGGTGGTCCACTCCTGGAGGTCGAACCCGTAGCCCATGGTCCACCCCGCCAGTGGCCCGAGGCGGGCGGCGATGTAGCGTTGGAGGCGGCGGTCCGGTAAGCCGTTGATGCCCCCGACGCCGATGGGCGTCCAGCGGCGCGCCTCGTCGCCCCAGGCCCACAGGTGCACGCGAAGCCCGTGTTGGCGCGCCGTCGCCAGCAACAGCTCCAGCCGCTCGAAGGTGGCCGGATCCGGGCTGGCGGCGCCGGACCGGTCATTGAGCCGGTCGTAGCTTTTCTTCTCGGGGTCCATCTCGAACCAGCGGCAATGGACGGCCTGGAACGCCGCGTTGCAGCCGTGCTCGGCGACGACTCGCATGTACGCATCGAGGTACGTTGTCAGGCGGGCACGATCGGCGTCCGTTCTCAGCGCCTCGAACAGGTCGGCCTTCTCGATGCCGCATGCCTCGGCCAGCCGGCCGTGCATGAACGCGTTGAAGCGGAAGGCCTCGAGACGGGCGTCGTCGCCGACCTGCACGGCGAACTTGCTGCCGTGGCCGGTCAGGAAGCCCGTCGCGCGGACATCCGCGTTCGGCTTCACGGTGATCGTGCCCGAGCGGCCGTCCAACTCCGGGTCCTTCGTCGTGCCGTCTTCCCCATCGGCCTGAGTGGCGAACGTCCACTTGCCCGTCCGCGTGCCGGTGAAGCGGAACTTCCACGTATCGTCACCGGCATAGAACATCTCCGTCGTGCGCGTCTCCTTGCCCGACTCGTGGGTGAACGTCACCTTCGCCACAAGGTCGAAGGGGTTGCCCTCGTGCAACGGGTTCTTCACCGTCCATTCCAGCGTCGGCGACCACATCGTGGCCGTGTTGTCGCCGAACCTGGCCGGGACGATCAGCCGCTCGCTGTCGGCTGCCCTTGCTGCCGGTCCGCACAGAAACGCCGCCGTCAGAAGGGCGGCGGCCGCGAGCCGCGCGGTGCCGATTGTCGTGATGCGCATCATGGCTTTGTCTCCTCTTTGCCAGTGCCGTGGGCCTCTGCCGGGCCGCCCCGGCCTCCCACAATCAGTCCTTGTCGTCGCCCTCGTCGCCGTCGGCGAACGTTCCGACGGCAATCGCCCAGTCGCTCTTGTGCGGCGCCTTCCAGACGTGCTTGCCGGGGGTGAGCGGGCCGATATCAATCTCGCGGTATTCCTTGGTCGTATTCACCGCCACGGCCGGCTGCGGACCGTCCATGCCGGACAGGTCCATGCTGACACTGTCACTCTCCTCGGCGTAGAAGACGAACTGCTCCTTGTCCGGCGTGGCCAAAGCGTAGCCGTTAGTCAGGTCGTTGGCCCGCTTCATCGACAGCAGAAACCGGCCGCGCCAGAACGCGCGGCAGCAGGTGAACTGCTCGGGGTTGGGATACGGTCCTTTGTCGTAATAGCTTTTTGGATAGTGGCCCCAGAATCCCATCATGCCGCCGGCGATCGCCTGACGCCACATGAACCGCCGCGACCCGGCCTGCGTCAGCCCGCCGCGGCCGCGGAGGTAGGTGTCGCGCTCCTCGAACAGGTGGGGCCGGTCACGATCGGAGTCGAGCTTCTCGGCAATCTCCTCGTAGGTCTCGACGCCGTAACCGGAGTAGCTTCTGGCGTCCAGTTCATCATCCGATCGGCCGCGCGCCCAGAGCATGTGCCGCCACCCGGATCGCTCGTGCAGGTAGCGAGCCCAGGAGCTGACGTCCCGCTCATCGGTCCACTCCTGAAGGTCGAAGCCGTAGCCCATCACCCATCCGGGCAGCGGACCGAGCCGCGCGGCGACGTAGCGCTGCACGCGGCGGTCGACCTTCCCGTTGACGCCGCCGGGCAAACCCTTCGGCGTCCACTTGCGGGCCTCGTCGCCCCACGCCCAGATGTGCACGTACAAGCCGCGGCGATGTGCCCGAACGATCGCGTTCTCCAGGGCCGCGAACGTCTTGAAATCCGGGTTCACGCTGTCGTGGTCCGCATAGCTCCTCGCGTGCGCCTTGAGCCACTGGTGGATCACATGAACGAACACGCCGTTGCAGCCGTGGGCCTCGACCTCGTCCATGTAAGCCTTGTACACCTCCGGGTCGGTCAGCGTGGGCGTGATGTCCGTCCATCCGGAGCCTTCCGGATTGCCGAACTTCCGCTCATTCATGTAGGTGTTCGGGAGAAACCCCTCCAGGTCGCCCGGCCCGCTGACCTGGCGAGCGAACTTGTTGCCCCGGTGGGTGATGAAACCGCGGAGCTGTTGATTCGGATTCGGCTTCACGGTGATCGTGCCCGAGCGGCCGTCCAACTCCGGGTCCTTCGTCGTGCCGTCTTCCCCATCGGCCTGAGTGGCGAACGTCCACTTGCCCGTCCGCGTGCCGGTGAAGCGGAACTTCCACGTATCGTCACCGGCATAGAACATCTCCGTCGTGCGCGTCTCCTTGCCCGACTCGTGGGTGAACGTCACCTTCGCCACAAGGTCGAAGGGGTTGCCCTCGTGCAACGGGTTCTTCACCGTCCATTCCAGCGTCGGCGACCACATCGTGGCCGTGTTGTCGCCGAACCTGGCCGGGACGATCAGCCGCTCGCTGTCGGCTGCCCTTGCTGCCGGTCCGCACAGAAACGCCGCCGTCAGAAGGGCGGCGGCCGCGAGCCGCGCGGTGCCGATTGTCGTGATGCGCATCATGGCTTTGTCTCCTCTTTGCCAGTGCCGTGGGCCTCTGCCGGGCCGCCCCGGCCTCCCACAATCAGTCCTTGTCGTCGCCCTCGTCGCCGTCGGCGAACGTTCCGACGGCAATCGCCCAGTCGCTCTTGTGCGGCGCCTTCCAGACGTGCTTGCCGGGGGTGAGCGGGCCGATATCAATCTCGCGGTATTCCTTGGTCGTATTCACCGCCACGGCCGGCTGCGGACCGTCCATGCCGGACAGGTCCATGTGAATCGACGGCGCGTCCTGACGGTAGAAGACCAAGTGGTCGTCGGAAGACTTCAGCACGCGCGTGTTCGCGTCGTTGTCGACGTTGTTGGGCCTTGGCGTATCCGTATCGTCGCTGAGGTGGTTGGCGCGGGTCATGCCCTTGCGGAAACGGCCGCTGTCGAACCAGAACACGCTGTAGGTCTTGAGCTGATCGCGATTGCCGTAAACCCCGGTGTGAGCCGCCTTGTCCCTGGTTTTGAGCTGGCCCCAGATGTTGGCCACGCCCCCGGCCATGGTGGATTGCCAGAGGCCCCGGCGCGTTTCCTCCTCCGTCCAGTCCTTCCGCTGGTTCCGGACGCGGTTGCGGTCCTCCGAGAACGCCGGCCGGTCTTTGAGTTCGGCCAGAGCGCCGACACAGACCTCGTAGTCCGGCTTGTGGTGCTCGTAGCTGGCGTATTCCAGCCCGTCGTTCCAGGCGTTGTACTGCCCGTGGCGCGTGCCGCCGTTGGGCCCCTTCGGCCGGCCGCCGAGGTAGTGGTGCCAGCCCATGCGAGCTTGCATGAACCGGTTCCATGCATCAAGGTCCTCCGCATTGGTCCATTCGTCCAGATCGAAGCCGTAGCCCATCGACCAGCCCGGCAGCGGGCCCAGTCGCGCTGCGATGTAACGCTGCAACCGGCGATCCACCTTTCCGTTGATGCCGCCGTCGAGGTCCCAGGGCGTTTGAGCGCGGCCGCGATCGCCCCATGCCCACAGGTGCACCATCCCGCCTCTTGCGTGCGTCTGTGTGATCAGCGTTTCCATCGCTTCGAACGTGCGCGGATCGGGATTCTTCATCTCAGCGTTCAGGCGCGTGCCGGCGCCGATATCGAACCAGTAGCCGCCAATGCTGTAGCTGTGGAATCCGGTAAACCCGTGCTCCTCGAGGAACGTCTCGATCAGCCGGTCCATGAAGGCTGCATGGCGATACCACTTCGGATCGGAGGTGCCGTTGTCGCCGATCATCACCAGTTGGGGCACGAACGCCCGGCCGCTGCCCTGCCAGCACCAGGTCTGCCCCTCATGACTGAGAAACCCGTTGGCCTTCGGGTCGGGGTTGGGCTCGACGGTGACCGTGCCCGAGCGGCCGTGCAGCTCGGGATCGTTGGTCGTGCCGTCGGCGCCGTCGGCCTGGGTGGTGAAGGCCCATCTGCCGGTCCGCGTGCCGGTGAAGCGGAACTTCCACGTCTCGCCGCCGGCGTAGAACATCTCGGTGACGCGCTTCTCCTTGCCGCCTTCGTGCTTGAACGCCACCTTCGCGACGAGGTCGAAGGGGTTGCCCTCGTGCGACGGGTTCTTCACCGTCCATTCCAGCGTCGGCGACCACATCGTCGTCTCACTGCGGCTGAGTTCCGCGGGAACGACCATCGGTTCGGGGCCGGCGGCGTGGGCCGCGGATGCACAAAGCAGCACCGCAAGCACGCCGGCTGAAGCCCGAAACCGCGCGTGTCCGATGGCTGTCATACGAACCATGGCGTGCACCTCCAGTCTGTTCGTTCGGGGTGTACCTGGTCATACCCGTGCCGCCTCAATCAGTTGATGGGCCTTGCGAGGCGTGTCCACGCGGCAACTCAACACAAATCGATTGAACTTCGTGCCGAACTCCCTGCCCATGGCTGACAGGCGATCGGGGGTCGCGTTGCCGCCAATGAGGATGCTCTTTCCCGCCTCGACCGTCTTGTGGTAGAGCGGCCACCAGCGGGGGTCCAGCCCGTCCTCCTTCCCCGCGCCGGGCGTCCACTGGATCATGTCCAAATCCGGCAAAGACAGGAGGTGATCGTGATGGGGCAGGGCGCCGACGCCGTCCCAGTGGTAGAAACTGTGGTCGAGCCTTGCGGTCATCTCGCGCAGCACCGGGACCATGAAGTCGCCGAACATCTGTGGGGAGATCATCGCGGAGAAATCACATTGGAGTTTCGCCGGCCGGCCGGGGGCCCAGATCCACCAATGACTGCCGCCCGTATCGTCCTTCACCAGGTCGTACAGGACGTCGTAGCACTCGAAGTACCGCGCGGTGATCTGTCGCAGGGCGGCGGCGACCCACTGCGGCCGGTCGATCAGGTCCATCAACAGGTCATCCGTGCCACGCATGGCCGCGAGCGTGTCGAGCCCCTCGATAAGGTCCGGGAACTCCGTCACGAAGCGCCCCCTGCCCGCGTCCACAACACTGCGAACCAGCCGAAGCGTGAAATCCCAGTAGAAGTTGTCGCGCCGCAGTTCGAAGCGCGCTTCGCCCGGGTCGTCGATGCACGGCTCGAACCAGACGCTCTCGGTGAATTTCTCTGTCCTGGGGCGGCCGTTTTCCAGCCAGTCGGCGACTTCGAAGCAGTCTCCGCTCTTTCCGGGCCTGGCCCAGGCCGGCAGCCGCCGCGGCGGCGCCCATTCCTCCGTCGAGGCGGCGGCGAGGATTCCCGCTGCGAACGTCATCCATGTCCGTCCCATGCTTCGGCCGCCTAACCCTTTCTGGACTGGCTCGACTCGGCTCGCGGCGCCGGGCCGGTCGTCTCACCCGGCACCAGGGCGACCGGCAGGGCGCGGGACGGAAGCGGCACGCGGGGCGCCGCCAGTTTGTCGGTGAGCATCTCGACGGCTGCCTCTCCCATCGCCCCCGCCGGGACCACCATCGTCGTCGCCCGCCGGCCGAGCTGCTCCTCCGGCCGGTGGGCGAACGAGATGACCGAGACGTCCTCCGGCACACGCAGCCCCGCGATCGCCGCCGCGTGGTTCACGAGCGCCCCATAGGCGTAAGCGACGATGCCTGTCGGCCGGTCCGAGCGGGAAAGCAACTCCCGAGTCCAGGCCAGACGGCCGTCTCGTTCCCCGCACTCGGCCGGCCGGAGGAGTCTCGGTTCCAGACCGGCTTCGGCCATGGCGGCCTCGTAGCCCGCCTGCCGGTCGACTTCGCTGTAATGCTCCGGGCTGCCCGGCGGCGAGTAATGGACGTAGGCGATGCGGCGATGGCCGAGCGCGAGCAGATGCTCCGTGGCCGCCCGGCCGCCGCCCAAGTCGTCCGGCCGGACGCAATCGGCCCACCGCTTGCAATTGATCCACACGGCCGGGACCTGCTGCTCCTCGATCAGGTCCGTCATCTCGGCCGGAATCTCGCGGTTGTAGTTGATGAGGAACCCGTCGACCATCAGCTCCCGCAGCACCTTGGGCGCCAAGTCCTCGCTGAGGAGCGTCTCATCGGGGAGCTTGGCCAGCGCTAAGTGCATATCGCGCTGGGCCAGGGCATCGTGGATCCCGTCGAGGAGCCTGTCGGGGAGGGTGCTTCGCCCGGGAACGGTGCTCAGCAGCAGGGCCGCGCAGCCGAACCGTCCCCGGCCCATCGCCCGGGCGGCGCTGTTGGGGCGGTAGCCCATCTCGGCCGCGATGCGACGAATCCGCTCGACCCGCCGGGCCGTACTCGGCCAGAGCTCCTTGGTCTTGCCGCTGAGGGCCCGCGAGACGGTGTTTCGCGAGACACCGGCAGCCCGGGCGACTTCGTCGAGCGTGGGCATTTCGTCGCTCCCCAGGCGGCGGCCGAACCGCCAGCCGGGCGGCCCTGGCCGATCCGTGACCGCTCCCAAAATGGGAACGCTCATAATTTAACCCCGAATGGACTGCGGGGTGTCGCAAGGACCTTGCGGCATCGACGAGGTGCGGGTGCAAAGAGCGCGCGTGCGGGGACGATGGCTGGATCAGGGCCTCTCCGGCACGGGGACGGGCCAAAGGACGAAGCGGTTCCCGCCCGCCTCGATGCTCTGGAACGGGCCGGGCAGGGGGGCCTTCGCAGGCACCGGCCGGCCGAAGAAATCCCGGTCGACGTCGGCGACAGGTTGGCATTCGACTTCCCACGGCCAGTCCCGCGTCCGAAGCGTGACCTCGAACTCGTGGGGGATGACGTTCAGCTCGCGGAGGGCCGGCGCGGTGCTGTGGAGGTCGAAGCCCAGCCGCTGCCAGTCCTCCAGCCCCAGGAGCGGCCCGTTCTGGTACATCGGGGGCCGGACCCGTTCGGCCTCCGGCACCCCGGCTTTCTCCCACGCCTCCCGGAGCCGCTCGACGGCGTCCTCGGGCTTCGTTCCCCTGGCGGCGTTCGGGACGAACGGCACGAGCGCCAGCCCGCCCGATGAGAACACGTTGCCGTCGGAGGAGTTGCCGGACGCGTTCGGGCCGGGCAGGGGCAGGCTGACCGCCCCCCGGTGGTTGTCGAGGAACAGGTTGTTGACGAGCGCGATGTTCTCCGGGAGGCAGGGCTTGCGGTCGGTCGGCTCGGTCTCCCAGGTCTGGATGTCGTCCGGGTAGACGCTGTAGGAGCGGTTCGTGGCTTGCCGCATCAGGACGCCCCAGTTGGCATTGAAGACGATGAGGTTGTGGGCCAGAGTGATGCCGCCGGCGTCGTGGGCGTAGACGCCGCTTCCGTTGTGCCAGCTCGTGGCATTGCCCCGCGTCAGGGCGATGACGTTGTTGTCCACCAGGACGGGTCCGCCGCCCATCTCGATGAAGAGGCCGGCGTCGCGGTTCCCGAGGAAGACGTTCCGCGTGACGCGGGTGTGGGCGTAGACGTTGTCGAGCCAGAGGCCGAAGGTCTCGTTGTCGCGGAAGAGGTTGCCTTCGATGTGGCCGCCGATGAGGAAGTGGGTCTTGATGCCGGCGCATTCGGGGGCCGTGTGGCCCAGGTAGTTGTTCCGCTCCAGGACGTTGCCGATGAACCGGGTGCGGAGGGCCCGGTAGCCGGCGATGCCGCCGCAGCCGTTGTCGCTGATGACGTTGCGGCGGACCAGGTGATGGCCGACGCGGGTCGGCTCGGCCTGGCCGCGGCCCTCGATGTCCTGGTCCCCTTCGGAGCCGCAGTCGAGGCCCAGGCTCTTGGCCCAGCGGATCGTGTTGTTCTCGATGACCCAGTGGTGCCCGCCTCGGCACCCGAGGGCCCCCGCCTGGGGCGAATCGCTTGCCCAGAACCCGGACGGGAACTGGTTCGCACAGTGCTCCATCTCGAACCCGCGGACCGTGATGTGCCCGAGGCCACGGTCGTGGGGGGCAAAGATGCGACCCCGGACTGCAATCTCGACCTCCGGCGCGGCCGCCGAGCCGGGCACCCGGTCGGCGTCCGGGAAGTGGACCAGCACCCGGTTGCCGCCGCCTTCGCTCATCCACGTGCCGGGCGTCGCCAGGACGATGTTCCGCTCGTCGCAGTAGCACTCGCGCAATCGCCGGCCGCCGACGAAGACCTGGCCGAGCGTCAGGATGTGCCGGCGGGCCCCTTTGGCGTCGCCCTTGCGCTTCAGCATGATCGCGAACGGGTTGTGGTCGCCGAAGTCCGGGGCCCCGGGCCGATCGAGCCGCGCGACGAAGACGCCCGCGTGGCCGGCGACGGGTTCCCACTCGCCCGCGTAGACGTCCGACCCTTTGAGGACGACGCGCTCGTTCGGCGCGGCGGCGTACGTGATGGGCTTGCCCGCTTCCCCGCCGCGGGCCGGGGCCACGCGCTCGCGGTAGATGCCCGCACGGACGAGGACGGTGTCGCCGGGCCGGGCCTTCTCGGCGGCCGGCCCGATCGTCCGGAAAGGCCGACCCTCACTGCCCGGGGCCGCGTCGTCGGCCTTCGGGTGGTTCCGGTCGACCACCCAGGTCCGGGCTTCGGCTGAGAAGGCCCAGGCGAGCAGCAGCAAGGCGGCCAGACATGCGGGCCGGGCTTCGGTCTTCCTCGTGCGGCAGATCATGGTTCGCCTCCCAAGATGAACGGCGCGCCCGCCCTCAAGCCTCTTTGCAGCGGCGATGCCCCCTCACCCCGTTCCTCTCCCGCAAGGGGAGAGGCGGCTACGGCCCGGCCGCTAAGGCGTCGGCGGGTCGTGCAGCGGCCACAGGCTGAACCGGTTCATGTTCTCCCTGCTCTTGAATCGTTCGTAGCGGCCCCTGTAGGGGGTCTCGTAGGATTCGCCGTCCGTCATCAGGGCCGGCTCGCACTTGAGGTCCTGGAACGGGCCGGGCATGACGCTGCCGGCCTTGATGGGTCGGCCGAAGAAGTCCCGCGTGACGCCCTTGACGCGCTTGCACCCCACCTGGCGGGGCGACTCGCCGACCATGAACTCCAGGTTCAGCGACCGGGCCGGCAGCGACGGCCGAAGCAGCACCGGATAGCGGCTGTGCTTGTCGTAACCCGTCAGGCGCTGCCACTCGGCGAGCGTCAGCAGCGGCAGGCCCAGCCACCTCGCCAGGCCCGGCCGCTCCTCGGGCGGCACGTTCGCCTTCTCCAGCGACGTCTCCATCGCCTCGACGATCTCGTCCATCTCGACCCGGCCCTTGTTTGTGTTGTAGACGAACACGGGCGGGTCCATCTCGGCCCCGTACGTCTCGCTGGTGACCAGGTCGTAGCCGGAGGCCAGGAGGTTGTAGTCGGAGACGTTGCCTTCGGAGCGCGGCGTCGGGGGCGGCAGGCACAGCGCCCCCCGTCCGTTGCCGACCACCATGTTGTTGAGCACCTGCCACCCGGAGGCCCCGACGGCCTGGCGCCGGCGGCCCGACTCGCCCGGCACGCGGGTCCGCCGCTCCGTCCCGATGTGCGACCAGATGCCGAAGTTGGCGTTGAACCAGACGAGGTTGTGGGCCAGGGTCACGCCGGAGGAGTCGTGCGAGTAGATGCCGTCGCCCGCCAGATTGGCCCCGGCGGTGGTGAAGGCGACGATGTTGTTGTCGACGAGCAGGGGCCCCGCCCCCAACTCGATGAAGATGCCCGCCCCGGTGTTGCCGACCACGACGTTCCTCGTGACGCGGGAATCGTACCAGACGTTGTCGAGCCAGATGCCGGAGGCGTCGTTGTCGCGGATGAGGTTGCCCTCGATGAGGCCGCCGACGAAGAAGTGGAGCTTGATGCCGCCGCTCTCGGCCCCGGGATGGCCGTTGGTGACGTTCCGCTCGATGACGTTGTTCAGGATCCGCGTGCCGGGGCTGCGGATGCCGACGATGCCCGCGGCCCCGTTCTCGACGAGCGTGTTGCCTGTGATGAGGTGGTAGCCGGAGTCGCGGGGCTGGGGCTGGTCCAGGCCGTCGGCGTCCACGCGTCCCTCGCTGCCGCAGTCGATGGCGACGTTCTTGGCGTGGCGGACCGTGTTGCCCTCGATGACCCAGTGGTTGCCCCCGCGGCAGCCGAGGGCCCCGGCCTGGGGCCACGGGCTCGACCAGAACCCCGACGGGAACTGGTTCGCGCAGTGCTCCATCACGAAGCCGCGGACCGTGATGTACGCCAGGCCCCGCTTGTAGGGGGCGAAGCACCGCGGCCGGACCGTCAGCTCGACCGTCCGCTCCTTCAGGGGCACTTCCGACGGCGGGAAGTGGACGCGGAGCCGGTCGCCGCCCGGCTGGGCCATCCACGTGCCCGCCATGGCGTAAACGTCCTCGGCCACGGTGACCTCTTTGAGCGGTCCCCCGTCGACGAACACCTGGCCCAGGGTGTACCCCTCCGGGGCGGCGGCCATCTGGATGGCGCAGGGGTTGTAGTCGCCCACCAGGTCGGGGGCGATGGGGGCCGAGTAGCAGTCGGCGTGGCCCCGGATGGCCGTCCACCGGGGCGTCCAGACCTCCGACCCGCGGATGACGACCGTCTCGCCGGGGGCGGCCGCGTAGGTGATGGGCTTGCCTTGCGTCCCGCCGCGGGCGGGGGCCACGCGCTCGCGGTAGACGCCCGCGTGGACCCGGACGGTGTCGCCCGGCCCGGCCTTCTCGGCGGCGGCCGAGATGGTCTCGAAGGGGGTGTCGGCCGTGGCGGGTCCCTCGTCGGAGGCCTTGGGGTGGGCCTGGCTGACGACCCACGTCCGGGTGGCCGCGGGGGCCGCCGTCGCCAACACCATCGCCGCCGCGATTCCGATCCACAGGGCGCCGCCGACGCCGTCGAGCGCCGCCGCGAGAAAACAGGGGTGAGCGTCCATCCGTCAATCCTTAACTAGCGGTCCAGGGGCACGACGTAGACTTGGGCGACGCCCGTCCGATCGGACGTGAAGCCGACGTATCGGTCGCCCGGGCTGAACGAAGGGTGCACGTGGGAGTGCTTGGTGTGGCCTTCCTCGACGCTGGAGTTCGGCCAGCACAGCGTCTCGGCCCGGCCGGTCTCGACGTCGACGAGCAGCAGCGGGTTCTCGCCCGGCTCCTGGACGTCCGTGACGATCCATCGCTCGTCCCGGCTGATGTCGGAGTGGCCCAGCTTGAGCGTCTCGTGGGTGTAATGGGTCTGCCAGTCGCGGCCGAACCGGTCGATCGACGAGAGGCTCGTCGGCACCCACCCCGGCTGGGTCTTGTGATGGAAGTAGAGCCGCTCCCCGTCGGGGCCCCAGTACTCGTGGGTGGCCCGGGTGCCGCGAGGGGCCATCAGGAAGGGCCGGACCTCGCGGCTGTGGATGTCGAGGAGCCAGGCCCGGGCCCGCTCCTGGAGCGACTTCGTCATGTCGTTCTGCGGGTCGGGCAGGGGGTCGAAGATCACCCAGTCGGGCTCGGCCGGACAGAACTGGTAGTGGCAGAGCCACCCGCCCTCCCAGTCGAGGACCGGCTCGACGCGGCCCTCGTCGAGCCAGACGACCGCCGCCGAAGATTTCCGCCGGTCGTCGCCCCCGTACGGGACGAGCAGGCGCGTGCCGTCGGCGCTGATGGGCAGTTCCGCCCCGCCGGGCGGGCCGGGCAACTCCCCTTCGAGGTCCGCCAGCACCCGCGTCCGGCCCGTGCCGACCTCGACGGCCAGGTACCGCCAGCCACTCGAGACGCACACCTGGCGGCCGTTCGGGTGCATCCCGTACGACCCGTGCCGCAGCTCTTCCTGGTCGGTCAGCCGCGCGAGCTCGCCCGTCTCGAGGTCGGCCCGCCAGAGCTGCCACCCCTTCTCGTCGCGGTCGGAGGCGAACACCATGAACCGCTCGTCGGCAGTGAAGCCCTGGACGGTCTGGTAGCAGAAATGGCTTGGCCGGGGCCCGTCGGTGATCTGCCAGACCTTGCGCCCGGTCCGCCGGTCGGGGGCCTTGGTCCACTCGGCCGGGGCGGTTCCGAGCGGCGTCGTCGCCGCCGGCTCGTGCGCCGACGAAGTCGGCCCGCGCCCGCGGACCGGGTCCTCCTGCTGGCTCATTCAGGCGGGCTTTCTGTCTAGGTCGGCCCTCAGCGATCGAGGACCAGGAACGTGTACGTGGTGGCCCAGGCCATGCTCTTGCCCGGGGCGACGTCGACGGCGACGAACGGCTCGGGGCAGGCCGCCGTCCGCTGGGCGTAGAACTGCCAGTCGACGGTCGGCCGGTCGCCCCGCAGGCGAAGGGCGGCCCCGGCCTCGCGGCACGTGACGACCGCCGCGTGCTCGGCCGGGTCCTCTCCGAAACCAGTCAGGCTGGCGTAGGCCGCCTGGCCTCCCTTCAGCTCGCCCGTGAACTCGCAGACCCGGCCGTCGAAGCGGATCGGCCCTTTCAGCTTGATCGGCTCGGGCTCGAAGCCGAAGACGACCCGGTAGTCCGGCCCCACCGGGTGGTCGTCGATGATGACGAAGTTGTGCCCGTAGTGGGCGGTCTTGATGGGACGGGTGCCGGTGTTCTGGAGCCAGCGGCGGATGACGAACCCGTCCTCGGTCACGCTGACGTGCTTGGCGTAGCGGTAGCCCCACCCTTCGTGCTCGAACGCCTGCTGAAACTCGACGCGGTCGGGCCGGCGCGCCACCTGCCACCTGCCGAGCTTCAGCACCGGGTACTGGCGGTTGAACTCGTACTTGTCGGTCTCGGGCTCGGCGGGGTCCTTCAGCCGCTTCTCGAACGCCCCGATGCCGATCTTGAGGAACGATTCGCCCGGCCGGGCCTCGTCGTAGCCCGCCGGGGATCGGATGCCGAACTCCTCGGCCGTGCCGATGGCGTGGTCGTGCCGCATGGGGTTGTGCCCGGACTGCCACGGGGCGAAGAAGGTGTGGCCGGCGTACTCGGCCCGGGCCACCAGGCCCGACCAGTCGAACCGGTGGCCGCGGTAGTAGCCTTTCTCGGGGTCCGGCAGGTAGACGGCCATCCGTACGTGCTCGTTGCCGATGGAGGCGTAGGGGTAGTCGGGCTCAAGGGGTTTGAGGCCCGTCTCGGCGGGGGCTTCGGCCGGTGCTTCGGTCGCCTGCTCCTCAGGTGACGGCCCCGCGGGGGCCTCCTCGGCAGCGGGGGTTTCAGGGGGTGCCTCGGCCGGCGTTTCCATCGCGGTGGCTTCCGGCGGCGGCTCCTCGGCGGCCGGTCCTTCGGCGGGTGTCTCGGGCGGGGTCGGCTCCTGCGGGGGGGCCTCGCTCGGCGCCTCCTCCGGAGCCGGGGCCGACAGAGGCGCGTCCTCCGCGCAGCCGGCCGCCACGAACACGCACACCACGGCCCACAGCCACGCCTTCCCGGACGCCGGACGCTTCGGTCTCATCGTCTGCCTCCCGGTCCTCGTGGGATGCTTTCGGGTGCGGTCACTGGTTCGGCTGGGTGCAGATCAGCATCGAGAACGTCGTCGACCCGTGGCCGTTCTCCAGCCGCACCAGCACGCGGTTCAGGCCTTTGCGGAAGTGGACCTTGCGGAAGCCCTCATCGGGCCGCCAGGGCTTATGGTGGGCCCCGCTGGCCCAGATGAGGAAGTCGTTGACCCAGAACTTCGACTTGTCATCGCTGCCCAGGGCCACCCACAGGTCCCGTGGCTCGTCGAAGTACAGCTCCGTGTAGGCGTAGTAGATCGCATACGACTCCTTGTGGTAGGGTACGATCGTCACCCGCGGCGACTGGAGGAACTCCCACCGGACGGTCCGGCCGTCCTTGCCCGCGTAGGCGTTATCGAGGTCGATGACCGTTTCCGGGGGGAACTTCGTGTCGATGTACCGCCGCTCGGGGTTCGGGAAGGGGCCTATCGTGTACCAGGAGTCGACGTACATCCAGGGCTCGTCCGCCCCGCCGGCGATGACCTTGCGGCCGGGATGGGCCGTAATCCCTTTCTTCGGCACGGGAGAGGGGAAGGCCGAGTAGCCCGTGCCGCGGCCCTCCTTGTCCCCTTCGCCGGGGCGTTTCGGGCCGAAGCCGGGGGGGCCGATGTGGGTAGCGGCTTGGGCCTCGGCCTGGCCCTCGCCCTCGGCCTGGGTCATCCCGGGCACCCCCTTCATCAGGGCCGTCAGGTCCTTGGCCCGGGCCTGGGCGTCCTCCAGGGCCAGGGCCTGCATCTGCTGGTCCAGCTCGCTCATCTGGCGGACCCAGTCCATCGAGAGGGTGAGGCCTTCGGTCTCGCCCTCGCCCTCGCCGCGGGCCATCATGCTGAGCCGCCGGCCCAGCGAGACCATCGAGTCGATCTCGCGGAGGGCCTTGCGGACCTCTTCGTTGTGGCGGGCGGCGGCGGCGGCCGAGCGGACCGGCACCGACAGCAGCGTCTGGTTCAGGCTGGGTCGGCTCGGCCGGGCCACCTCGGTCGAGGCCAGGGCCTGGTCGAGGGGGACCTTGCGGATCATCGCCAGGTCCGACGCGCGGATCCCCTGGTAGGCCTCGGCGATGCGGCCCTCGGTCTCGGTGGCCGTCTCGTAGAGGCCGGCCAGGTCTTGGCCGATCAAATGGGGCTGGGTCGTTTGGGGGTGGGATAGGGGCGACTCGGCCGCCACGTCCCCCTCAGCAGGGGGGCCCTGCATGGCCTTGTGAAGGGCCTCGCGTGCACGGGCCTGCGCGTCGCGGGCGGCCTTCTGGGCCTTCGTCGCGGCGTCCTGGACCTCCTTGGCAGCCCGCTGGGCGGCAGCGGCTTGGCCCTGGGCGTCCTGGGCCCCCTTCTCGGCCGAGATGGCCGACGCCTGGAGCGAATCGGCTTTGTCCTTGGCCTTGGCAGCGCGGTTGCGGAGACCGCGGGCTTGGTTGCCGAGTGCGCGGGCGGTGCGGTTGGTCTGGTTGGCCTGGTCCCGGGCCTTGGCGGCGGCTTCGGCGGCCTGCTCGGCGGCGGCCTCGGCCTCGGGCGTCTTCTCCTTGCGGGCCTCGCGCTTGGCCTGGTTGGCCTTCTCGCCGGCCTCGGAAGCGGCGGCGCTGGCGGTGTCGGCGGCGCTCCGGGCGGCGTCGGCGGCCCGCTGGGTCTTGATGGCTTCGGCCCGGAGCTCGTCCGCCTCGGTCTGGGCCTGGCGGGCCTTCTCGGCGGTGCTGAGGGCCTTGCCGCGGGCCTTCTGAGCGTCGGCTTGGGCCTTCTTGGCGGCATCCTGGGCGGCCTGGGCCTCGATTTCGGCCTGATCGGCGTCTTCCTGGGCCTCGATGGCCTTCGCCTGGGCCTTCGTGGCGTCCTCGACGAGGGCCCCCGACATGGCGAGCATCTCGGCGGCCTCACGCTGGGCGTTGCCGGCCTTGATCTGGGCGTCCCGGGCGACGGTCTGGGCTTTCTGGGCGTTCGTCTGGGCGGCGACGGCCTTGTCCTGGGCCGCGGGGACCTCGCCGGCGGGAGCCGCGGCGGCCTCGGACTGGGCGGCATCGGCCCCCTCCTGGGCCTCTGCGGCTTGCTGCTGGGCCTCGAGGGCTTCCTGCTGGAACTCCAGGGCCTGGGTCTGGGCCTCGAGGGCCTCGCTCGGCGCGTCCTCGGAGAACTCGGCCGCGAACTGCTCGAACTGGGCCAGCTTCTCCTGGAGCAGGTGTTCCATGTCCTGCTCGATGTCGAGCAGCTCCTGGACCTTCTCTCGGACGTTCTCTTCCTGCTGCTGGCGGATCTTCTCGATGGCCTCCTCGATGACGTCCGGCTCGGCCGTTACCTCGTAGTCGAGGGCCTCGCGCGGCTCGTAGAGGATGGTCCGAAGGGGCGAGAAGTAGATGATGGCCGCCAGGGCCCCCACGTGGAGGCACAGCGAGACGATCCACCAGGCGCCGAGCGTCGGGTCGGGCCGGCCCACCACGGGCCGCTCGTCCGGCTCAGTAGCCCGTTCGTTCGGGGTCTTTTCGGGTGTGGAGTCCGACATCGCGCAGCCCCTCAAATTGGCACAGTTCGATCACTTCGATCAGGTGTTTGTACCGGGTCTCGACGTCCGCGTCGATCCGGACCCGCTGGTTCGGGTTTTCCTGGGCGGCCGCCCGGATTCGCCGAAGGATCACGTCGGTGGTGACCGGGGCGTTGCCGATGTACTTCTGGCCGTAGCGGTCGATCGTCAGGACCAGGAGGTCCGACTCGACGGGCTTTTCGATGGCGGCGGCGGAGTGGGGCAGCTCGAGCTCGATCTTCGGCTCCAGCTTCTTCAGCGTCGTCGCCACCAGGAAGAAGATCAGGAGGAGGAACACGCAGTCGATCAGCGGGGCCATGTGGACGGCGGCTTCCTCCTCGGTCTCTCGCCGGGGGATTCGCATCCTAGGCCTCCTCCTTTTTCATCAGCCACGACGTCATCAGGTCCGTCACCTCCTGCTCCAGCATATCGCCGTACAGGTTGGTCCGGTCCTTGAAGTAATGATAGAACCCGAGGGCCGGGACGGCGATCACGAGGCCCGTGGCGGTGGTGATCAGGGCCTTCGAGATGCCCCCCGCGAGCTGCGACGGGTCCGACAGCTCGCCCGTGATGTTGATGACGTCGAAGCACTCGATCATGCCGAAGACCGTGCCCATCAGGCCCAGCAGCGGCGACAGCGTGCCGACCACGGCCAGGGGATAGGCCCGCCTGAGGTGCGACCGCAGCTCGACGGCCGCCAGGTCGCCGGCCGTGCTCGAGACGTCCGACACGGGGTTGCCTCGGTGGCGGACGATGAAGCGGATGATGCGGCCGAGCGTGCTGGGCTGCTTGGAGCAGAGGGCTTCGAGCTGGTCGATCTGGCCCGCCTGCCACAGGCGGTTCGCCTGGTCGGCGAGGCCCTGGGGGACGATGCGGCCCCGCCGCAGGCGGAACAGCCGCTCCAGGGCGAACGTCAGGCCCGTGACCGAGAGGAACCCGAGGGCCCACATGGTCTTGCCGCCCTGCTTCAGTTTCTCCCACCAGGCCTCGGTGGCGGAGGTGGGCCCCTGGTCGTCGGCGTCGTCGTCGGGCGGCGCTTCGGTCCCCTCGGCTGTCTCGCCCGGCTCGGCGCCCTCGACAGGGGCCGTCGGCGGAGGGGCCGTCTCCGGCGTGCCGGGCGACTCGGCCGGGCTCGGCTCGGGGACCTCCTCGGCCGCCGCCGCCGCTGCCGCCACCGGCAGCAGCAGGACGGTTGTCATCAGGATCAGCGTTCGTATCGGCATCAAGGCGTCTCCTTTGCGGCGCCGGTCCCCCACAGCGGCCGGCGCGGGTTCGGGTCCGTCAGTCAGCCGGCGGCGGGGCGATGGTCACTCCCGCCTTGTAGCCGAACGGCACGGCTCGCGGCTCCAGGTCATGATCGGGCCGGTCGACTTTCTCCAGGAGCATCTCGGCGGCCGCCCGCCCGAGGGGCCGCTGCGGCACCAGCATGGTATCGACTCGGTAGCCGGGCGATACGACCGGCTCGTCGGCGCAGGTGACGACCGACAGGTCCTCCGGGATCCGCAGGCCCAGCCCCCGAGCGGCCACCATCACCGCACAGGCCACCGAGTCGCCGTAGGTGACGATGCCCGTCGGCCGGTCGGACGCCTGGAGCCACCGCCGCGAGAAGCCTTCACGGCCCAGACGGACCAGCTGGTGCTTGTTCTGCGGCCGGATGGACCGGGGGCCCAGGCCGGCCTCACGCAGGGCCGCCAGGCACCCGGCCTCCCGGTCGACGGCGCTGTAGTGGGCCTCGCCGAGCTGGTCGGCGCCCACGGAGTAATCGACGTAGGCGATGCGGCGGTGGCCGGCCTCCAGGAGCTTCCCGGCGGCCAGGCGGCCGGCCTCGAAGTCGTCGGGGTACGCGCAATCGGCCGGGTGCTTCGAATTGATCCAGACGGCGGGGATGCGGCTCGCGCGGATCAGGTCCCTCAGGTACGCCGGGATATTGAAGTGGTAGTTCAACAGGAGGCCGTCGGAGGTCCATTCCCGCAGGACCTTGGGGGCGTCGGCGGGCCCTTTGAGCTTCTCCCCCGTCAGCCGGGCCACCGTCAGGTGCATGTTGCGGTCTTCCAGGACGTCCTGGATGCCGGCCATCAGGCCCCCCGTCAGGCGGCCGAAAAAGCGGTCGGCGCTGAGGAGCAGGGCGATGCAGCCGAACCGGCCGGTCGAGATGGCCCGGGCCGCCGTGTTCGGACGGTAGCCGAGCCGCCGGGCGGCGGTCAGGACGCGGCGGCGGGTCTCGGGGCTGTGCCGGTCGCCCTTGCCGCCGAGGATCCGGCTGACGGTGATGGCCGAGAGGCCGACCTGCTCGGCGATCTGTCGGAGGGTTACGGGCATTACGCATCCCTGCGGGCGCCGCTTTTCATCTTTTTAACCCGCTCGGCGCGGATTGTTACCGCTACCATATCCGCGAAACGCGACTTTGTCAAACCCGGCCGAAAGGGGTCACCGGTCAGGTTGGCTGCGAGTCGCCCTCCGCCGAGCGGCGGTGCCAGGCGTCGAAGAGCTCCTTCCGACGCCGGTGCCAGGCCTCCGACGACTCGCCCAGGCGGTCGACCACCGGGATGGCCTCCACGGTCATCGGCGTGCCCCCGCCGGCGGTCTCGGCCATCCGCATCAGCTCGGCGTCGATCCCGACCTCGCGGGACGAAAAAACCTCCGCCTCGATCGTCGACTCACCCATGTCGAGCCGCACGCGGGCCCGGGTGTGACCGTCGACGATGAACGTCTTCCCGTAGCGGCCCTTGTAGACGAGGATCGGCTCGCCCACGCGGTAGCCTTCGTGGCGGACCATCTCGTACTTCACCAGTTCGATCTCGGACTGGGTGGGCGTGAGGTCCTCGATCCGTACGCGTCCCCGCCGCGAGCGGAGCGTGGTCTCGTATTCCTCCTCGACGTACCGGACCCAGGCTCGCTTCCTGGCCACGGTCGACTCTCCGTCCGTTTCGAGCTGCGGCGCGCGGACGCCTGTGCCGGCGGCGGCTCGCTCAGCCGGCCGCAAGGGCCTTCTCGACGTGCCCGGCCGCCTTCGCGTCCAGGTCGCGGGCCGTGACGACGAGCTCGGCCATCCGGCGGCGGCTCATCGAGTGGCCTTGCTTCTAAGGCGTCCGTCGGCGCAGAGCAAACGAAATGCGGCGTGACGGCAGGAAGTCGGGGCCGCCATGGCCAATCCGCCTTGACAGGGCGGGGCGGTTGGGCCATAATTCGGTCGACCGGGTTGGGGTCCTTGCGCTTCAGGGGCCGCAGCCCGGATTGCCCTAGGGCCAGGGGTGGTACGGGATGGGGCCTGGGATGGGGCCTGGGATGGGGACCGAGGGGGCTGCCCGCGGGCGGCCCCACTGAGCGCGGCGTGGCCCGGCCGACGGCCGCCGGGGCCCACTGGCCATACAGGACATCCAAATACTTCGGGGCGTGGCGCAGCCTGGATAGCGCGCTTGACTGGGGGTCAAGAGGTCGCTG